>CAYLJJ010000030.1:0-58892 GCA_964384025.1 uncultured Nannocystaceae bacterium | reverse complement strand
GTCAACTCATCTCTGCTTACTCGATCCCTCAGAATGGATCGCACCTCAAATTTTGAGCCAGCTTTCTTGACTGAGCTGGGCTCCAAGAGCATAGGGGGCCATGCCTCTATCTCGCTCACTCCTCCTCGCCAGCGCCTTGGCTCTTCTGATGGCAGGAGCCGCTGAAGCACTTAGCCTCTCCAGCTTTGCAGCGATCCTCTCTGCTCAGGGACTCTGGCTCCTCCTCTGGCCCTTGCTCCTGCTGCTGCTGTTTTTTCTGCGTGTGCTCTCTCGCTCGCTTCCGGTTGAGGCTTTCAAAGCGGCCCCCCGTGAGGCGCGAGCCAGCCTGCTCTTAGGAAGTTGGTTTCTGGCGGTGCTGCCTCTTGGGGGCGTCCTGATCATCCAGGAGTTGGGCCTCAGAGTGCGTGCTGATTTGGTAGCTCCTGCGGCGGGGCTGGCGTTGCTGCTCCTCACCCTGATTCTCTTGGCTCTCGTCGCGCTCCTGCTGCGACCACTCAAGGCCCTACTGGAGCGCCTGGGGCGCTTAGGCGATCTGTTGACCGCCCTGTTTGGCCTCCCACTCCTGCTTTTGCTCCTCATCGCTCCGCTGCTTGAGGTGGGCAAGCAGCTCTCCTCTCAGGCTTTTGTTCCTCTAGGGGCGCTGCTGTTGGGGTTGCTCTTGGGTCTACTCCCTCGGCTGCGGCCCTGGCGAGAACTCTGGCTGCTCCCCCCGCTGCTCCTCCTCAGCTTCATCGGGCTTCAGCGCTATGGAGCGCGCAAGGATCTTCAGTTGATCCTCAGCCAAGCTCCCCTGAGCCCCTGGCTGCTCAAGTTACCCAGGGTGCTGACAGATCGAGATGGGGATGGCTTTGGAACCTGGCCGTTGCCTCGAGATTGTCGAGATGATGATCCTACGATCCATCCCCTGGCTGTGGACCTCCCCGGTGATGGGATCGATCAGGACTGCCAAGGGGGAGACCGTCCCCCTTACCAGGAACAGCCTCGAGGCTGGGTTCAACATCATCCCAGCCCTTTGATCAAACCCTGGAACATTCTGCTCATCAGTGTAGATGCTCTGCGGGCCGATCATCTGCCCTTCTATGGCTACACACGGAACACCGCGCCGGTGCTCAATCAGCTCGCTCAGGAGAGCTGGATCGCAGAGCATGCTTATCCGGGCGCACACACCACCATCTTCTCTCTCCCCACCCTCCTTGCGGGGCGCCCTATCGCTGAGATGAACCAGGAGATTTCAGGAAGCCTCCCCGAGATCCACCCCGGGAACACTTTTATTCAGGAGCGGCTTCAGGAGGCAGGCTGGCAAACAGCGGCTCATCTCTCTGCTCAATTCCGCAACGGGATGTGGCTGGGTTTGGAGCGAGGCTTTGATGACTTTCTGGGGCATGAGCAGGCGCAGCTCAAAACCCACTCTGTCCCAGCGCTGCTCAAGGGTGGTCTCCTCTCCCTGGAGCGCTTCGCGGAGGAGGAGGCGCCTTTTCTCCTCTGGCTTCACTTTTTAGAGCCCCATGAGCCCTATAAGCAACATAAAGAGCACTCCTTCGGAAAACGCGGCCTGGATCGCTATGATGGCGAGATCGCACGCACAGATTGGGCCGTGGGGCAGCTCCTTGAAAAACTAGATGTCCTGGATCTCAGGGCGGAGACCCTCATCATCTTGACCTCCGATCATGGGGAAGCTTTTGGAGAGCATGGGCTCAAGTATCACGGGCGACAGCTCTTTGAAGAGAGTATCCGCGTTCCGCTCCTGATCCACGTCCCTGGCGCGGGAGCCGCGCGTCTGAGAGAGCCTGTGAGCCTCATCGATCTACCTGAAACCCTCGCCAATCTGACCGGCTTGGAGCCTGGCGAAGATTATGGTGGACGCAGCTTGGTTGGGGCCTTTACTGGGCAACAGCCCTTGGAGCCTCGGAGCCTCCTGGTCGATGGAATTCACCGCCTCAAGGCGCAACACGCCCGTAAGACCGCGCTGATCCGCTGGCCCTATAAGTTCATCCTGGAGAGCGACACCGGCTTTGAGCAGCTCTATCACCTAGAGCATGATCCAGAGGAGCGAGAAGAGCTGAGTCAGGTTGAGCCAGAACGGTTTGCCAATCTCCGGATGGAGCTTTGGACACAGATCGAGGCTCAGCGAGCGCAGGAGCATCAACGTCTACGTAGGCATAGAGTGAGTCGAGAGGCGCCAGCTCTTAAGAGCAAGCCAGTGCGGGTCGCCCCTGGGATTCTCTGGCTGGGCAGCCGTATCAGTGAACCCAAGGAGGCAGGGGGGGTTGTTCGTCGAGTTGAAAATTGGTTCTTCGCCGAGGGCTTAGAGCGTCCAGATATCGAGATCCGCATCGATATACGCAAACAGAGCGGTGCGCTGCTGCGGCGTGAACAAGCACGCCCTCTAGCAAACAGCTATCCCAGCCAGCGGTGGGCTTCAGGGGAGATCATCCGAGAGATGCTCCTGATGCGCTTTGGAAAGAAGACGGGGAGGGCGCAGGTGGAGATGTCGATTATCCAAAAGGAGCGGCTGATCTTCGGCCCCCGGGTCTTAGGGCGTATCAAGATCAATCCCAGGCGCTGATTTACTCGCTGATCACTACTTTGGATACGCCGACGCCGCTTGGCCCGCGCTCTACGCTTGGCTTCGCCTTGAAGCGGGTCTACCCCTTTACCACGCCTATGAAGATGCAAGAACGGCGACATTACTGGTCAGCAAGCTTCGCAGAGATGCATCGGTGTAACATCTGTCCGCGCTCATAGACCACGGCCTTATCGCTGCCTGAAGATGACCGGAGTACCGGCTGATAAAAATGCTCTTTTAAGGCGAGGCTCTGTGGGGCACAGTTTGGATTCCCCTCTCCAACGATATAGATCCCTGCGCTTATTTTTCGGAGGCGTTATGCAGCACAGCACCTGTTTTATGGAGAAGCTCTCTGATGAGCTGCGCGCCGAAGCTGCGCAGCTTCTCGGTTTGGAAGAGCGCTTGGGCGAGCTTTATGCTCAGGGTACCCAAGCGTGGCCAACCCTAAAATTGGATTCAGAGCTGTTTACCCAGGCCTTGGCTGAACGGACGGTGAGTTCACCGCCCAAGAGGGGTCTTGAGCAGTGGTTGAATCATGTCCAAGCGGAGGATTTTCACCTCGCATTGGCTTGTGGGGCAGGACTACCGGGGGCGATCAGCCTCTTTGAGCAACGCTTTCTGGTCGATATTGAGCGCTTGGTGCGAAAATACCAAGGAGATGAAATGCCTGCCGAGGATCTGCTCCAGCACCTGCGCTTAAAGCTTTTTGTTTCAACTGACAGCCGCCGCGCCAAGATCCAGAGCTACTCAGGACAAGGTTTTCTGCAAAACTGGCTGCGAGTGACCGGAGCGCGAGCCTTCATCGACCTGCTGCGCAGCGCCTCAAGGCGCCAAGATAAAGAGCTGTTTGTTAGAGGAGGAGAACAGATCCTAGATGTACCCGATGAGCTTCAGGGCTTAGAACTGAATTTTTTGAAGCAGGAGTATCAAGGACAGTTTAAACAGGCATTCGCGGTGGCTGTGCAGAGCTTAAGTCCCCATGAGCGCAACCTCTTGCGTCAACATTTGGTGCATCGCCTGACCGTAGGGCAGCTCGGTAGAATCTATGGGACGCACGCCTCAACCGCTTCTCGTCGGATCGCAAAAGCTCGCGAGACGCTGCTGACTACAACGCGACGCGAGTTTATGGATCGTCTCAAGCTGGAGAGGATGGAGTTTGACTCCATCATGCTCATGATCCGCTCAAAGCTCGATCTGAGCATCCCCCGCCTTCTTCAAACTACGATGCAGGTGGGCAAAGAGGAAGAGAGTTGAACCTTAAATTGGCTACTCGCAGAGGAGACGCTCGATAAGAGTACAGGTCACCTCATCACCGCAAAGATCAAGAGCGTAGCCCTCCTCGCAGGCCCACCCACTGTTGGTGCCGGTGTTAAACTGGCTTCCAATTTGGTCGCCTGTGTTCCAGATGACGTTGTTCTCGTAGTCAAGGGCGATCATTGAGGCATCATCCTGCATCGCCTCAGGATTAAAGGGACCGTAGATCTCAGCGGCGAAAGCTGCGGGGCCACCCGCGTTCATCCCCTCCAACTCGATGATATTGGTGCCCGCTGGCAGAGTGACAGGGATCATATGCCAATGACGGTAAGGGTGGAGGTCATCAGACTCGTTGTTGGCGTCGATGAAGAAGAAGGTCTGACCGTTGACTTTGGCGCGCATCCAGTTGTCGGCGGCGATGCCGATGAGATAGCTGCCTCCCTCTTCGATCTCTAAGCAGCGGCTGAACCCAACCCACTCAAGGGTAGGCTCGACGGTCTGATTGCCCTCCGCATCACAAGCCCAGATACCGATGGTGTTGAGGCGGCTCCCGTTCTCATCGCCAAAATCTTCACCGAAGAAGGCATTTCGATCCTCAGTGCCCTTGGGGAAGAGAGCACCCCAAGCACCATAGTTGGCGTTGATCGAGCCTCTACAGACCTGGGTCAACTCGCCGTTGAAGATCGCATCGGTTGTCGTGATGCGCTCACAGAGATCGCCAGCAGCGTTGATCTCAAAGCCTTCAGGGCAGGCACACTCTCCCACACATGCATCTTCGCTCATCGCATGGATGGGTAACATGATCGTGTCGTTGGAGGTTGCCTCGGAGCCCTGGAGCGCCAACAGCTCCTCGATATGTACGAGGTTGCCTTCAGCATCATAGGCTTGGTCAAAGAGAGCAAAGTTGATAAAATAGTCTCCAGGACCTTCGACCTTAACAGTGGCGCAGCTCAGCAGAGAGCCATCCTCGTTTGCCTCTTCGTTGATCGAGTCTACGATGAGGCCTTCACCGACAGGGCTCCAAACCGACACCATCGGATCGCTGTCAGGATCGGAGATGGTGACGCAGATGGTGGTTACATCATCGCAAGTGAACTTAGAGGGATCATAGGCTACACCCAGGATCTGAGGAGCGTGGTTAAGCGCAGAGATGGCATCTAGACCGCCAAAGACCTCATTCTCACATTGATTTATAAGTATGATTTCGGTCACTTCACCATCAAAAACAGGTACCATGCTCTGTAAGCTCAGGGCACAATCTGATGAGGGATCTCCCGCCTCAGTTATCGGCTGAGTGGCGACATCATAGCAGCCTTCAGGCAGCCAGAAGAAGGCATCCGCGAAGAGGTGCTCTGAACTTGCGTCGAAAGGACGCCCAACCATATCGAGGTTCTCACCAGGCAATACCAGATCCTCAAGATCCTTGATCGTCTCGGCGGTGTAGGCAGGCTCAAGTAGCTCGCCAGTGACACAATCCACACCGGTGATGCTGTAATGGATCTGCGCCACATCGGTGTCAGCCAAGAGATCCACGGTGAGCTTCATCCTGGCTTCACCAAGCTTGGGTTCCTTCGTTGATGAAGAGTCTTCATCTGGAGAGCAAGCAAAGAGCACGGAGATCGCGAGGAGATTGAAGAGAGTCTTTTTCATGATCAGCTTCCTTTAACCTGTGTAAGAAAACGAGCCTTGTGCTGAGATGCTCTGGCGAGCTGCACTCATCATTGCTGTGGCTGACGAGAGAGACTTCTTCTCTCTCCTTCGCCCTCACCGGACGAGGAGCGTGGGGTGGCGTTGCGCAAAAAGGTGGATTTTTTTCTGCGCGGAGTGGAGTTGCTTAGAGGTTCATGCTCTTTAGCATGGAGCAGCTCATCCTCTTTGATTTGTCCTGAGCCTTTCGTTCAAATTTGTCTTTACCCGCAATGTTAATGTTGCACCCCGCTTTAAAGAGCGCATGTGCTTTATCATCATCACGAATCGCTTCAAACCGAGCGCAGAAGATGCCTACATCAGACCAGGAGGCGGTGTAATCAAAGAGATCATTGTCAGGGATCTTGCCCAGCAGGGGCTGGATTTCGAGCGCACAGGGGCCGCGATCGATATCGCGATAGATGAGACCAGCGAGCAAGCAGGCTTGAGCCCAACCCCGAGAACAACCTAAGGTTGCGTGCTCAAGAGCTTGGTGTTCTTTCTCTTGGTTATGCTTGAAATTTTGGCAACTGAACAAGCTCTCAGCGAGAATCCAACAAGATTGTCCAGAGCCTGCTTCACATCCTTTTTTAACAATAGAGATGAACTTCTTTTCGTTTGATTTGATCGAGAACTCTTCCTCTCGTTCGTAGTTTCCATCTGCATAGGTATCCTGCATATTGAAGCACCCGATTGGATCGCCGCCTTCACAGGCCTTCTGCATCGTTTTTACAAAACGAGGGATAAGATCCCTCTCAGGGTAGCTGTAATTGTGGAAGGAGAAGGTGTAGGCGAATGCTGAGAGGCTGCAAGCGGCGATCACCCCCTCATCGCACATATTGAGGAAGCGGTCAGCTAGACCCGCGCTGCCGATCCTAAACTGCTCTTCGCGGCTCGTAACAAGCCCCTCAAACTCCGTAAAGATATAGCGCTGGAGGTGCTGTACAAGATCAAGACAGGCTTCTGGATCTACCTTACATGCTCTGTTTTTCTGAGCGCTCTTCTCTTTCTCTAGGGCTGCACGCTCTTTGGCGGTCGGCGGAGCTTTAGCTTGAGTTTGAGCGTCTAAACCACCATCAATGGTAAGCGCTGGAGCTTCTTGATTGGAGAGATTCCAGAGTGATCGCGCCATTGAACTCAACCCGACGAGCGCCGCCAGCGTGAGGCTGGCGAGCGCAGTGATCCGCAAAAGGCGGCGCCAGAGAGGCTTCTGCTCAGCGACCTGCCGGAGCGCGCTCAAGAGGCTGGGAAGGGAGTCGTAGCGCGCCGCTGGTTGAGCTTTGAGGGCGCGACGCAGGACACGATAGATCCCCGTCGGGAGATGCTTGGAAGGGCAGGGCTTAAGTTGGCCCTCACAGACCGCTGTTTTAAGTTCCTGGCGGGTACGGCCCGCGAAGGCGCGTGTGTGGTAGAGGCTCTCAAAGATCGCGGCGGCGAAGGAGAACTGGTCAGTGCGTTCGTCAGTACGCGCTCCCAGATGTTGTTCAGGTGCCATATAGGCGGGTGTGCCGATCACAGCACCAGTATGTGTGATCGCGCTGCGCATCAGCTCAGCGCTTCCTTTAGATCCTTCGATGCCTTCAACAGCGACATCGCCTCCGATCGCGCAGGCGAGACCAAAGTCGGCCAACCAAGCACGACCTGTCGAGTCGATGAGGATATTTTCAGGCTTGATATCTCTATGAACCAAGCCCCGTTTGTGTGCCTCGGCCAAGCCATCACCCACCTTGAGATAGATCTCAAGGATGTTGCGCCAGTCAGGGGAGGAGCTGCGGATCCACTCACCCAGGGTTGTCCCCTCGATATACTGGATAGCCATAAAAACCTGCTCGTTCCAAACACCCACATCGTACACATTGAGAACATTGGGGTGATAGACTGCGGCCAGCAGCCTCGCTTCACGAAGCAGCCGAGCAGAGTGCTCTTCACGGCGATCAGGCTCGATGAGATCGGCGCGCAACACCTTGATGGCGACTTTGCGCCCCAGAGATTTATCAAAGGCCTCGTAGACTGAGCCCATCCCACCTCGACCGATCATCCTCATAATCGTGTAGCGTTCACCGATCTGGAGGGATGGGGTTGTTGGTTGCTTAGATGGCTCTAGCTTCTCTGGTTGCTCACCTTCAAGGGGAGAGCTGAACTCTGCTAGATCGATAATGAGCTGTGTACAGGCAGCACATCTATCAAGGTGAAGATCAAGTGCTCGGCGTGCATCAGGATCAAGCTCTCCAGCGAGGAGGCTGGTGAAGACCTCCTCAGAGGGGCAGAGATCAGACAAAGCTTCGTCAATCTGCGATATTTTTGAGGATCGAATATCTGAACTCCAGAGATTGAGTGCAATGTATACTCCCGACATAGGAGTTCTTGGCAGCTCTTATCTGGAAGTTTTGCTGTGAGAGCTTTGAGAGCCACCGTTAAAATCACCTACTCCGATACCGATTGAGCTCTTTTGAGGGAGGCTACAGATCCCTGCTTTGCTGCGCTGGAGGCTGCAGAATTTCAGCGGTGATGCACCCAAGGGATTAAAACGGTGCAAGCACTGCACAAACAGAAGGATACTCTTCGCTGAGAACCAGTTGGGAGAGACCGCCAAGATGAGAGAACGCCGAGCAGATGAACTGCTGCTGAGTCTCCTCTCCAAGATCCCCACACCGCTGCTGCTCCTGGGTGATAGAGAGGGGATCGTAGAGGCTAAGCTGAGAGCACAGGGTCAGGAGCTGAAGAGCTGGTGTCGCTGGCGCTCCAGGAGCTTGAACCCCCCGGAAGGTCCCTTTGAGATGGTGCTGCTGCGACTCCCCAAGGAGCGCGCCTCCCTGAAGATGCTGCTTCAGATGGCTCAGAGCACTCTAAGCCCCTCAGGGCGCCTCTGGGTGTATGGACACAATGATGAGGGGATCCGCTCTACAAAAAGCTCTCTCAAAGACCGCTTCCTGGAGTTTCAGACGGTAGAGACGCGCTGGCATTGTCGTGTTTGGGAAGCCCGCCATCCGCTCCCTCACATCTGGAAGCCTGAAGCCCTCTTTCAGGCTCAAACACTCCAGCTCCCAGGAGATGAGACACCCCGCCCCTGGTATAGCGCTCCAGGACTCTTCGCCAAAGGCCGCCTCGATCCAGCCACCGCGCTCCTCTTAGAGACCCCAGCCCCTCGAGGCAGCCGGTTCTTGGACTTTGGCTGCGGTACAGGTCCTATCGGAGCTTGGCTCAAACAGCGACGTTCTGAGGCAGAGGTGCTGATGATGGAGGCTGATCTTCTGGCTCTGGAGGCTGCTCGGCGCAACCTCCCTGAGCTTCAAGCCCTACGGACCCAAGGCCCCAAAGAGATCCCAGGGCGCTTTAACGCCATCTGGAGCAACCCTCCTCTGCATCGCGGCAAGGCGGAGGATTATGGGGTCCTCAAGGCCCTCATTGATGAAGCCCCCAAGCACCTACGCTCTGGAGGAGAGCTGCGCTTGGTCGTTCAAGGACGGGTCCCCTTGAAACCCTGGCTGGAGGAGCGCTTTAAACGGGTAGAGAAGATCAAACAAAACAGCCGCTTTGGGGTCTGGAGGGCGAACTAAGAGATGCGCCTTGATCGTTGGTTGGTCGCGCGAAGTTTGGGGAGCCGTAAGGAGGTGCATCGCCTCCTTCGCCGAGGGCTCATCCGTGTAGATGGGGAGGTTGTTCGCGAGCGCGCCTTTGCGCTGCCCGAGAGCGCCTCGGTTGAGTTTGATGGCCGCCTCCTGGAGGTCCCACCGCTGCTCCTTGCTTTTCATAAACCCGCAGGTGTTCATTGCAGCCGCCGAGATCCTCATGGGCGGGCGGATCTGGCGGGTATCGCCCCTGAGCATCACCCTGTAGGGCGTCTAGATGCCGAGACAGAGGGCTTGCTGCTCTTCTCCCGAGAGGGGGCATTGACTCAATGGATGCTGCACCCTCGTCGGGCCTTAGAGCGGGAGTATCAGGCCCAGGTTCATCAGCCTGTCACCGAGATCTTAAAAGAGAAGCTGGCGGCGGGGGTAGAGACCGCCGCTGGGATCTTCAGGGCAGATCTGCTGGAGTTTGAGGGAGAGATGCTCCGCGTTGTAGTGCGTGAGGGGCGACATCGGATGGTGCGAAGGATGCTGCACAACGCTGGCTGGTCAGTTCTTAAGCTGCGGCGCCTACGTTTTGGGGAGATTCGGCTGGGGACGCTGCCTCCTGGAGAACTGCGTCCCCTCAGTCCTGAGGAGCTGGCTTGGGTAGAGGCGCTGCGCTCCTGAGGGTTTAAGCGGGCTCTGCCTTGCTCGGTGAGCGATCTTGATCTAGGAAGCAGCCTCTATAAAAACAGCTATATTCTCCCAAATCTTCTCAAATCTCTCCTGATCGAAACCAAGCCCTGAAGGGAGAAGATCGTAACTCTTAGAAGCTTTCTGGCCATAATGCCCGATGATATCCGCGTGATCAGCCTCGACAATCAAGCTTCGCTCGACATCTGGCCAGACCATAGAGACGCTGTTGACAATGCCATCATTATCCTCAAGGCCCAAGCTGCGCTGCTCTTGAGGTTGGAGGAGGAAAGGCAAGCTACAGGGGACACCCAACTTAGGGCTGGGACGAAAAGCCAAGAGCGCATGAAGCGAGGAGAAGAGGAGCTGTGCTTCAGGCTTTAACCCTGCCACAGTAACGATAGAGCGCGTCGAGCGCCCCTCATAGAGGGTCAACTCCACCTCAGGGCTCTCTCCTCGCTCTTTGGAGGGCTGAAGATCCCTCAGCGCGCGTTGATCACTGGCCATCTCGCTGCTCCAACGCAAAAGATCATAGAAGACCGCTCGTGAGCGGGCTCGTTGATAGCCGCTGCCGAGAACCCCCGCTTCATCCAGCATATCAGCGACGGCGTGGATAAAGTGGGGGCTCTGACCCAGGAAGGGAGCACGCTTTAAAGCCCTCCCCAAGGTGATCCAAAAGAGGGGGCCCAGGTGATGGAGGCTTAAAAAGAGGAGCCGCGCCAAAATCTGGGGGAGGGGTTGAGAGCCCTGAACCCAACGAGCCAAGTTGCTCCCCCTGTGCGGAGTCGAGAGGAACTGTAGGCTGTGGATCTGCTTGAGCAGCTCAGGACCCTCAAGAGCCATCTCTCCCCAGACTCCTCCAGAGCCGTAGGCGAGCTGAAAGAGCAGCTCTCGAAGATCCAGGCCCCCGGTGGAGTGGCCGACGAGGTGAATGGAGTCTCTCTTTCGGATTGTCCCTCGGAGGCTCTGCTCAGCCAGCCAGACTCCTAGGGCTTCAGCTCGAGTGCTCACCCCCGCACTGGGGATACTCTCAAAGAGGTGCACAGAGAGCTGAGGGGCAGAGCGCCGTAGGATCTCCATCACCCCCTCATAATAGCTGAGGGAGCCCAGGATATCGAAGCCCGCGAAGCCGGGGACGAGGATAACTTGAGCGCGACCTTCACTCATGGGAACAGAGCCTTAAGGAGCCTCGCTCCCAGAGGGCCTGGGGGCTCCCGCTGCGCCAGCCCCTCTGCGATCAGCGCCTCCAAGGCCTCCCTCACCTCTTCTCTTAGAGCAAAGATCGCCTCATCATCATCCTCCCATTTCTGATAGGGCTTGCTCTCGATAGGCTCCCCAAAGTGGAAGTAGAACCGCTGAGGGTTGGGCAGTGGGGTCCAACCCAGACCCCGAACTAAGGTGGGGAAGGCCACATCAGATCGAGGTGAGCACGCCAGGAAATTCTCTCCTCCTGGAATGCGTCGTAGGTCCTCCTGATCCATCAAGATCTTATAACACTCTTCAGCGCCGATGGAGGCGACAGGTATGATGGTGTAGGCAAACTCTCGGGCCAAGCGAGCGAAGCCAGAGCGCTTACCCCAGAGGAGCTGATAGGCCTCACCACGACGCTTAAAGACTTCTCGGCCTCCACCAGGGAAGATGAGCAGGGACTGCTCCTCACGCATCAGCGCGCGGCAGCCTTCTCGTGTTCCATGCACCACCCCAAAGCGCCGCAGCAGCTCCCGCCAACCCGGAACCTTAAAATGAAAATGATCCCCCATAGAGCGGGGAAAGTGCTCTGTCTCTGTATAGATGCCCAACATCAAAAGGGGAGTGTCCAGCATGCCCATCAGGGTGTGGTTGCTGATAAACATCACTGGGCGATCTCGAGGGACCCGCTCTGCTCCAATAAACTGAGGGCGGCTGAGGCGTCGCCAGGGGAGCAAGAGGGCTTGGGCTTTGGCCATCGAAGCTGCATCGGGAGGGGACCAAGAAGTTGGGGAGGGCATCTCTCTGTCTCTCCTGGCTAAAGAAGTTTTATTGCAGCATAGAGAGGGCCCGCTCCAGGCAAAAGAGCACTCTTCGCTCGGCGCTGAAAGCGTATCGCGCTCGGTGCCATGAAATTGCTTTCTGCCTCGCCTTGTCCTACCTTCAGCTTCTCAAGCCTAAAGGAGCATCTATGAGGCTATCTCTCTTTCTCTCCCTGATGCTGCTCTCCTGCGGTGGGACCCCCACTCAGCCTGAGAAGGGGGGTGGAGGCTCAGCGGTCGTCAAGGCTCCAGCGCGTCTCGATCCAGCTCAGGTCAGCGTCATGGATCCTAAAGAGGATCCTGACCGCCCAGAGAACCAAGCAAGCAAAGAGGTTACCGCTCCCTGAGCCAAATAGAGGAGTACGGGATGGAGGCGGAGGCTCGCAGGCGAAGTGGTGGCTTCTCTCTGCGCCTGGAGCAGGGACGAGGGCGTTTGGTGCTTCATCGCAGGTTGATCGCTGATCTGTTCATGGTGGAGGTCCTGCGCCTGGGTTTAAAGGAATTACCCTTTCGTCTGGATCTCAGCACAGGAGTAGAGCGCTTTCGCCATCAACGCGCAGAGCTGGAGCAGCTCCGTGTTCAACTGAGCGACCAGCGCCTGAGCCAGCTCCTCAGTCAGAGGAGCGAAGCGATTCAGGATCTGGAGGTTCGTGCTCTGGATGGAGATCTCGTCTTCCTGGGTGCTCTGGGCGAGGGGGTTCCCTTTATGGCCCGCGCCCGTTTAGAGCCCGCAGGGATCGCTGGAGAACGCTTGGCGCTGATCAGCTTCTATGAGATGCGCTTTTATGGAGCCGCTCCCATCCCCCCTCCAAAGCTGGCTCAGCTCCTTCTTGATCTGATGGGTTTTGAGTCGGATCGGGTGGGGCCTACTACCGCAGCGATGGATCCTACAGATCGCCTCCTCTACGAGATCTGCGCTGAGTTGGGCTGGAAGCTGCCTGAGCGCAGCGCGTTGCGCCTACAGCGTCTCCGCGCTGAGGGGGGCGAAATCTATCTAAACGCCTCGCTCCCCGAGCGCCGCTCCCTGGGTCCCCGAGATCTTCAACGTGACCCAGGAGATCTACGCCTCAGACGCTTCCTCTCGGACTATGAAGCCAAGACCCTCTATGCCTCTCTAGAGCAGGAGCTGGAGCAGGGAGAGATCGGCAAGGCTACAGCAGGCTATGAGCGCCAACTTGAGTTGCACCCAGAGCAGCCTTTTCTACAATCCAGGCTGCTTCAGCTCTTGGCTCTACGCCTGGAGACCGCCGCAGAGGGCACCGCTCTGGCTCGAAAGCGATTGATTCAGGATCCAGAGGACCCTGAGGCTTTGATCGCTCTCGCTGGGATCCAATCTCTGAAAGGGGAACTGTCTGAGGCAGCGCAGTTCCTGGGACGCTTGGCTCATCTGGCGGAGGCGCGGGGGGATCCGATGGAGGCCGCTCAAGCGCTCTGCGGGATCGCCACCTTGAGGCGCGAAGAAGATCCTCAGACCGCCATCCAGGCTTTAGAGCGCGCCCTCGAGCTGCGGCGCAGCCTGCCTGGTGCGCTCCGGATCCTGGCCGAGCTGCATGAGCAGATCGAGGATTGGGCTGCAGCCCTGCGTCTAAAAGAGCGGCTCCTGGAGCGACTAGAGGAGCCTCAACAGCGCTTGTCGCTCCTCTATGAGCTGGGACAGCTCGCCCTCACCCATGCCAAGGATCAAGAGGCAGCCCAGGGCTATTTTGAGCAGGCTCTTAATCTCTCTCCTGAGGAGATCCCCGCCCTGGAGGGCCTAGCTGAGGCTCATCAGCAGAGCGGTCAACTCCTCCCCGCGCTGCGCTGCTTAGATCGTGCAGCCCAGCTCCTTCAAAGAAAGGGAGAAACTGCTCGCGCCGCTCAGATCTTGGCTCGTCTGGGTGATCTCTGGCGTGAAGTGCCGGATGGGGGCTCCACCGCGACCCTTCGATATCGACAGGCGATGCTCCTGGTCCCAGGTCAATTGGAGGCCCTCTCTGGCTTAGCGGAGATCGCCGCAGCCGCTGGTGAGGCGGCGCGCGCGCGAGGCTGGTTTGAGGAGATCCTGCGACGTAGCCAAGAGCGCTCTTTGGGAGTAGATCGTCCTGGTATCCATCTGCGTCTAGCTCGGCTCCTCTCTGGCCCGCTCAAAGATGAGGCCCGCGCTCTGCCGCACTTTCAGAAGGTCCTTAAGGAGGGAGATTCCTCTCAACGTAGGGCAGCTTTAGAGGCCCTGGAGCGCATCTACAGCACAGCGGGGCGCTGGGGAGATGTTGCGCGGCTGCTTCAGCTGAGCCTGAGACAGACAGAGGCCCCAAAGGAGCGTGTAGAGAGGCTGTGTGGCTTGGCTGAGATTTTTTGGCGGCGCCTGGAGGATCCTCAACGTGCAGAAGAGCTGCTCTTAGAAGCAGAGGCGCTGTTTCCTGGAGATCTACAGAGCCTTCAAGCCCTTACCGAGCTTTATCGAGCCTCAGAAGAGCATGAGCGCCTGGCTGAAGTGCTGGGTCGTCTCACTGAAGCGATGGATGATCCTGAGCAGCTCCCTGGGCTGTACAGTGAGTGGGGTGATCTCTTTAGAGTCCAGCTCCTGCGCCCGGAGGAGGCGATCGCGGCCTACACCTTGGCCCTAGGCTGTCAAGCTGATCATCCCTCTGGGCTCTCTGGGCTGATCGAAGTTCTACGGGCTCAGGAGCGCAACTCCGAACTGGCCCCTCTGCTTTCACGGCGAGCACGACAGCTTCAAGATCCTCAAGAGCAGGGGCAGCTCTATCTGGAGCTGGGGCGCTTACAAGAGGAGGCGCTGAAGCAGCCTCGGCGCGCTCTTCATGCTCTGGAGGCGGCGAGAGCCTGTCTCCCTCAGAAGCCAGAAGTGCTGCGTCGTCTCGCTCGACTCTATAGCGAACAGGGGATGTTGGCGGAGGCTCAGGAGCGCCTTAGATGCTTGGCGGCTTTGGCCCAGGAGAGGGAGGATTGGAGCGAGGCACAGAGCGCCTATACCCAGCTCCTGGAGCTGGCTGAGGCGCAGCCAGAAGATGAGTTGGCTTTAGCGCTGTTGGAGCTGCGTCTCGGATCTTTTGAGCAAGCTCAGGGGCGGCTGCTGAATCTCCCCGATAGTCCGTCAAGGCGCCATGCCCTGGTTCAGAGTCGCTTGGCCCTGGGAGAGGGGGTGAAGCTGGGAGAGGAGCTGAAGATCCTGCTCTCTCTTGAGGATCCTGAGCTGCTCCACAGCGCTACACCCCTGCTCCCTCCCGAGAGCAGAGAGGCGGTTTGGCGGCGGCTCTTGGAGCTGAACCCTAAAGATGAAGAGGCTCAGGCTGCTCTCTGGAGTTTAGAGGATGTCGCTAAACTACTGGACTCTCAAGAGGAAGAGAGTGCTGCCCCAGAGCCTGAAGATGATCCGCCTTTTGAGGATCCTCAGAACTTTCAAAGGCACTCTGAGAAGCCAGAGATCTCGAAAGAACAACTCCGCCTACGGATCCAGGAGGCAGAAACAGAGGAGGAGCAGGCCAACGCTTGGTTGGCTCTAGCAGAGCATCAACGTGATCAACTTCACGATCCCATGAGTTCAATTTTGGCTTTTGAGCAAGCCCTGGAATACTCCCAACAAGGCATGCCTGCTTGGGATGAGGCCCTTGAGGCTTTGGAGGATATCTACTCAATCCGAGAGGATTGGGACAGCCTCTTGGTTCTCTATGATCGTCGTCAGGAAGCGGGTGGAGACCCTTCAGAACTGGCCCTACTTCGCGCTTCGATTCTGAGAGCCTCGGGGCGCTTAGAGGAGGCGATCGCTGCGGCAGAAGAGGCTCAGATCCTAGGAGAGCGTAGCTTGAACCTGCGGCAGGATCTGCTGCTTGAAGCTGGGCGCCTCTCGGAGGCCGCCGCCCTGCTCCTGGAAGGGACATCAACACTCAGCCCAAAGGAGCGCGCCCAACGCGAGTGGCAGGCAGCAAGCCTGCTCAGCAAGGAGAAGCCGCAAGAGGCCCTCCCGCTCTTTGAGCAAGCTTTTAAGATCCTTGAAGATCCTCAGCTCCTTGATGAGTGGTCTACGCTGGCTGAATCCTGCGGGGCTTGGGATGCTCGCCTCGCCATACGGGTGGCTCAGGCAGAGCGCTATTCAGGGGAGGGCGCTGCGACCTTCCGCCGCTCTTCGCTCTTTAAGCAAGCCGCAGAGCTGGCCGTAGAGGAGGGGGATGATCTTTTGATGGGGCGGGCGCTCTTAGAACAGGCCCTCGCCGCTTGGCCCGAAAATATAGAGGCCCTCATCTCTCTGGAGAGCTGTCTAGAAGCCCTGGGAGATCTTCGAGCCCTCGCTGCCAACTGGAAGCGACAGCATAAGCTGAGCTTGCCTGGGTCTTACCGGGGAGCGCTCTCCCTTAAACTGGCCAAACTCTATCTCCATGAGCTGAGGGATCCCGAAGAGGCTTGGGACTTTGCTGAGTTGGCTTTGGCTGATCTGGACGGAAGGCTCAAAGAGGAGGCGCAGGCCTTGCTGAACAGTTTAATGCCAGATGATGATGATCTGGTTGGGGGAGAGAGCGAGGCTCTAAACGAGGAGCTGTTGGCTGAGTTACGGGAGTTGGGCCTCGTTAATGATTAGGAGCAAGCCCTTAGACTCCAGCCTCTTCAAGAACAGCGTCGATCTCTCGGGGCAGGATGTTCAGATCTCGGGCCAGATCCAAGACCGTGAAACGCGAACGAATATCTGCAGCTGAACGCAGCAGCCGGGCACCATCTTTAAAACTCAAACCCAGATCTTTTAGACGGTAGGGCGCGCCCGCTGCCCTTAAGGGGGCCTGAATCTCTATCGGGCTGGGTAGGTTACGTTCCTCTAGACTCTCTCTGATCTCTGACCAATGCTCTCTGAGGGTATCGCGGCGCTCCTCAGCACGCTCATGCTTCTTCTGAGCTTGTGCTAGGGCAGCGGGGGCCAAGGAACCCAGCTCCTCCCGGATCCGAGCCTCCTCCTGAGCCCAACTCTTTGCTGCCTTGAGCTGAGGGCGACGCAGGCGCAGCAGCCGCTGGTAGAGGGCAGCTGAGATAGAGCTGGCGATCCCCACTTGAGCGCCATGCAGATGTAAGGGACGGTGGTAATGGTGGGCTTCCATATCCAGGAGATGGCTGAGGAGATGCTCTCCGCCGCTGGCGGGGCTGCTGCTGCCCGCCAGCACCATCGCTACACCGCTGAGGATCAACGCCTTAGAGAGGGCCTCATAAGCCTGAATTGACCCTGTCCTTAAGCCCGCAGCCTGAGCACAGGCCTCCTCCATCGCTCGATCTGTCAAGCGCGAGGGCAGGGCGCTGTAGTGTTCTCCCAAGATGCGGTGTCCCAACCACCAATCGGAGTCGCTTAGGGCCTTACTGAGGAGATCCCCCAGGCCCGCCTGAGTCAATCGAGGAGGGGCTGTCGCAGTGATCTCAGTGTCTAGGATGATCGCCCGAGCGGGTGGAGAGGGCAGCGTCACCTTGAGCCCCTGAGAGAGGATCGCGGCGATCGCGCTGGCGTAGCCATTCATACTGGCGGCGGTGCCCAGGACCACAAAGGGCAGGCCCTCAAGGGCGCAAGCTCGCTTACAGATGTCATTGATGGTCCCGCTGCCGACAGCCAGGGCCCCCGTTTTTCCCCTGAGCGCCTCTCGCGCCTCCTGCACCAAGACCTCATCAGCGTGAGGTTCACAGGGGAAGATCAACCGCGCTCCCTCAAAGGAGATGGCGGCAGCGCTCCAGGTGTCTGGATCCGCTAATAATAGAGGAGTTGAGCCCAGGTAGCGGCTACACATTTCAGGGAGAGTTCTTCGGCTCCCCGGCCCCAGGTGGACCTCCTGGGGTAGAATGGAGAGCACTGGGATCGGCTCTGGACAGAGGGCGGTGAGCAGCATATCTCCTCTTGAGTTGGGGGATAGAGGCTGTCTATATCTGGCAGCTTTGGGCGGGTCCAGCCCTAAGATCAGCTTACTGACAGCTGCCGTTGATACAGCGTAGCCCCTCTTCACAATCGGCGTTGGCCTCGCACTCAGGGCAGGCTTCCTCGCGCTCATAGCAGTAGCCCGCTTCACAAACCTCGCCCTCTCCTGCGCAGGGCTGCTCAAGGTTACAGGGAAGACGACAGCGAGCATCGACACACTCAGCGCCCTCTCCACAGTCAGCATTTCGTAGACACTGGGGGTGAGCACCTTCATCTGCAACGCAGCGGCTCTGCTGACAACGCTCGCCAAGACCACAGTGGCTGTCTTCGGCGCAGTCTGCGTGGCAGATGGCGTTGATGCAAACCCCACCAGGGCAAGCATTGTTGTTACGACATTCCACTTCAGGCTCAGCCTGAGGGAGGCAGAGGCTCCCCTCACAGGCATAACCCGTGGGGCAGCTGATCTCCACATCACAGCTCACCACGCAGCGGGTGTCGATGCAGATCGCGCCCTCGGAGCACTCATTGTTAAATTGGCAGATATCGCCTCGCTCACTGCCCTCTACACATTGAGCATCTTGGCAAATCTGTCCCGCTTCACACTCGCTGCTTCTCAAACAGGAGCCAGGGCTGCGGCATGTCCCCTCCACACATTGGTCGCCCATAGGGCAATCACACACCGTTTGGCACTCTACAGGCTCTTGGTTGGGCTCAGGAATTACACAGCTCCCCGCGTCGCAGATGTGGCCCTCAGGGCAATCACAGCTGGCGTGGCACTCAACGTTCTCTTCACAAGCTCCATCTACACAGCGGAAGCCCTCTTCGCAGTCACGGTTACGGATACACTCAGGCTCTGGCTCCTGCTCAACGCAGCTCCCCTCTACACAGCGTTGGTTGTTCTGGAGCCCTGTAGCGCAATCAGCATCCTCTATACACTCAGGCTCTGGCTGGGCGACTGGAGTACAGAGACCCTCAGTACACTCCTGCCCCTCTCCACAATTGCCATTTGCGGTACAACGGTGACCCTCAACGCAGGTCTCAGATTGGCAGATCATCGACTGGCCACACTCTGCGTCTTGGATACAACCAGAGGAGGAGGTGACACAGTGGCCGCTGGCGTCACAGCTTTGAGATTCGGGACAGTCTGTGTCAATTAGGCACTCTGGTAGTTCAGGAGCGATACAGGCCCCTGAAGCATCACAGTGCATTCCGACGGCGCAATCTCCATCATTCTGGCAGCCCTGGGGACGGCTGCCTGGACTGCACTCCCCTTCAGCACAGATCATCCCACCAGGGCAATCTAAATCAATGCCACAGCTGTAGTGGATTGGATCACGGAAGCTACCATCATCAAGGAGGCAGATCCCTCCATTGCAGTAAGTTCCCTCGGGACAATCGTAGTGATCAGCGCAGTAAAAAAGTTGGCAGCCAGCACCATCGCAATAGTAACAGCCGCTGTGGTCACAGTACTGATTTTGCGATTGTTCGCAGTCAAAGCACTCCTCCCAGTGACAACCAGAGATCAGGGAGATAAGAACGAGAGGGGCGAGCAGGCGCGGCATGAAAACCTCCTGGATCTTGAGATATGCTGGATTTTAGCAAATCATATGCCGTGGATCTTCTTGAGCTGGAATCTGAAGATCGTGAACGGCTCATCACATCACAACCCCATCTGAGTTCACGGCTCTCAGGTTGTATAGAAGGTTCGTCCTACACCCCAACCAAGGAGGAGGAAAATCAAGATCAGCATCGCCTCCCAAACTCCAGCCATTGAGAGAGCCAAGGCGAAGTTAAGCCAAGCGACACCGATCACCCCCGCCTTGACGAGACCTCGTACCGCTCCTGGAGAGGGATCTTTGGAGAGGCGATAGAGGGAAGGTCCCAACCAAAGGGCTGGAAGCAGAACGCTGAGGGAGAGAGCCTCTCTGGGGAGCAGCCCCAGGAAAACAGAGAGCGCGGGGAGCAGAGCGCTGAGGAGGAGTAGACGAGGGCGCCAGGGAGAGGAGAGACCCTTAACCTCTACTTGAGAGAGCCGGGTGAGATTGATGATGTAGACGAGGGTCACGCCAGGAATAAGGAATGCTGGCCAAGGAGGCAAAGTTCCCGCCAGAGAGAGCCCAATCAGGGCATTGCCATAGCGACAGAGCCCCATGAGAAGAGGGCCGGCAGGGCTCCACTTTCCTCCTGTGTTGTAGAGATAGGTCATCAGGAGGGTGAAGGTGATCGCCATCAACGGGAGCGAGCCCATCCAAGCTCCCAAGGCCAAGGCTAAGCCCTGAAGTCCCAAAACCAAGCGCCAGGCTGCTCCCAGGGAGATGCGCTCTGAGGGGAGTGGGCGCTGAGGTCGCTCCCAAGCGTCGATCTCTACATCAAAGAGGTCGTTGGCCGCCATCCCCGCCATATAGAGAGAGGCGCTGGCCAGGATGCCCAAGGTGATTAAGAGGATCCCAGGAGAGGTCAGCCCAAAGAATGACAAAAGGGCGATCCCCATGAGCAGATCAGCGGGGGCTGTAAAGACCGCAGGGAGACGGATCAGCTCCAGCCAAGCTCTCAAGTACAAAGACAGGCCCAGGCGATGAGAGCTTCATCCTGAGAGACCATGCGCTGCTCCTCTACCCCAATGGGATCCTTAAAGAAGGGGGCGAGAGCCTTAAGGCAACCCCGCTCTCCCCGTCGTTGGGCCAGCTCTGTAAAGCGGATCAGATCCAAGATCAGGGGTGCGGCCAGGATGGAGTCTAAGCCCCTCCAACTAAACTCCATACTCATGGGAACGCCCATAAAGCCCTGGAAGTGGATATGATCCCAAGCCACTTTCCACTCTCCCAAGCTCCTCACATAGTCGATGCCCACGTGCGTCTCTGGAGGATAACCCAGGATTTTGGGCAGCAGGTGATCCTTGCTCTGGATCTTAGAAGCTTTGTTCTCTGGATTGGCCAAAATGCGACCATCTCCATTGCCCAAGATGTTTTGGCCAAACCAGGAATTGACTCTGAGGTTTCGTCTTAAAAATAGCTCCGCCAAAATCGACTTTATCAGGGTCTCTCCGGTCTTACCATCATCTCCCATATAGACCGCTCCTCGCTCCTCAGCGAGGGCCTCAAGAGCGGGGAGACGAGCCCCTGTGCTGGGGGTAAAATTGATATAGGCATCTCCCCCCAGAAAACTGGCCCAGGCATAGAGGCTGCTGGGGGACAAGATCGATTCTGGCCCCTCCATCGCCAGCTCCAGCGCTCGAAGATCAGCCCACTCCTCTCGGGGAGGGTTGAGAGGTTCAGTGCTGGCCAGATTGATCACGACGCAGCGCGACAAGCCCAGGTCTGCTTTGAACTCATCTAGATCCCGACGGATGAGATCTACCGCCTCAGCGTCGCTCTTGGCTTCTCGACCCCACTCTGCAAGGGCTGCGATATGGGCACCCCCCCCCCGAGAGATCCCTGGTCGAATACGAGCCTCCACCGCTTCAAGAGCAGGACGCAATGCGGGCTCCAATCCCTGAAGCCCATGAGCTTTGAGAATGGAACCTCCATACTCATGGAGTTGACCAGCGCAGATCTCATGGCCTCCAAAATGAAAGCCTTCTAGAGCGCAGAGCTTTGCCCCTCTGAACTCAGGGCGCGCGCTCACCAAGCCCACCTCATCGCTCAGGCCTAGGGTTATGGCGGCGTGACCTGCCACCGTCATCGTAGCGATGCTGCCCCTCGCGCCGATCAACCAGATGCCGACTTTCACTTTACAACGCCTCCAAGAGCGGCTGTAGGTAGGCTCGGGCCTGTCTCGCAGCCTCTACGGCTCGATCCGAACAGGTATAAAGCTCCACCGTAAGGAAGCTCTCATAGCCCACTTTGCGCAGGACCTCCAGCACCGCAGAGAAGTTGATATCTCCCTCTCCTGGAATGCGATGGTAATGCTTAGCTCCACGAATATCCTCGATGTGGATGTTCCAGATGCGATCCGCCAAGAGCGAGATCGCCCATTCCGGTTCTTCTCCCACACAGATGAGATGTCCCAGGTCGAGATTGGCCCCCAAAACCGGGCTGTCGATCCTCTGGATCATCTCCAAGACCTCCTGTGATCTCTCTACCAATAGACCGGGCTCCGACTCAATCCCCAGGCAAAGCCCCAACTCCTCCGCTCGCCGACAGAGAGGGCGAAGGGCGGCCTCAAAATGATCCATCCCCTCCTCGGGGCTGATCTTCACCGGAATACGACCGCTGGTGATGCTGACACAGGGAGCACCCAGACGCGCCGCCAGCTCAAGGCAGCGCTCGGTGTAGCGGATCCTCTGAGCACGGACCTGGGGATCATGATGACTCAGGGAGGGCTCAAAGCTCATCTCCCTGCCCTCAGGTCCAAGAACCATGGCGGTGTTGGCGTTGATATTGCTCAGTGCGAGGCTGGTTTCATCCAGCGCCGCCCGTAGCCTCCGCTCATCTGCTCCAGGACTCCAATGGGGTCTATCTGCCAGGAGCTCAATACCTTGGTAGCCAAGGGCGGCGATCTCTTGAATGGCGTTGGGGAGATCGGTTTGGGTGAAACCGTTGCTGCTGTAAGCGAGTTGCATAATGCAAAGGATAGAGACTGAGCGAGAGGGAGTCCCTAGGTGATTCTTCCCTCTGAGCACTCCAAGCCTAAATATGAGCGCCTTGAATGCTCTGCAACAGGGACCTTCAAGGGCTCAGCTTGGAGTCTGGTGTGAGGAGCACTTCTACCTACTTCATATCCCTGAAGAGCTGAGTAACCCCTATGATTAGATCTCTCAAGGAAAAGCACTATTGCTTCTAAATCTTCTAAATTTTCTGCATTTCACATGTTGCTTTAGACTCCAAGCCTGAGGAAAATGGGAGGATCTAAGATTAAGGAGCGCCATGAAAACCTTAGGATCTCAAGCCTCGATTCTTCTGCTTTTGTTGTGGAGCTTAGCCGCCTGTGATGAGCCCAACCCCTCTCATCAAAGCTTGAACCACGATACTTTATTGGATGGAGGCCCAGATTTGGTCCAAGCTCGGCTGGATGGCGATCTTCAACCTGATCGTTATCTTCCCAAAGACTTCAACTTACTCAGAGAAGATGGAGCGCTTCCTGATCTCAGGCGAACAGATACACCCTTTGTTGATAGAGGTTTGAATGATCGTAGCCTTGGAGATCGAGCGAGACCAGATCCCGATGGAGCCCAGGACTTGGGCATCTCAGATTTTGTTATCCCACCCGATCGGAACAGCGCTGAGGATGGTAGCCCTCCCAGAGATGTTTCAAGCTCCGAAGATGGATTTCCAACACAGGATGGAGAGCCCCTGATCGATGCTTCAACAGGAGATCTCTTCTCTCCAGAGCAGGACAGCGGCCCCGATGCAGAGTGTGTAGACTGCGATGGAGATGGCTTCAGCGAGGAGGAGGGTGACTGTGATGATCAAGACCCTCTGCGTTATCCGGGCGCTGAGGAACTCTGTGATGGGATCGACAATGACTGTGACGATCAGGTAGATGGCCTCGTGGTGCAGTGCTATGAGGGGGAGGCAGAGACTCTGGGCCAGGGCCTCTGTCGGCCTGGACAGCGACGCTGTGAGGCGGGGGTTATGGGTCCCTGTGAGGGGCAGATCCTGCCTCAAGAGGAACTTTGTGGGACTCAGCAGGATGAGGATTGTGACGAGCGTATAGATGAAGATTGTGATCAAGATGGAGATGGCTTCAGCGAGGAGGAGGGGGATTGCCGTGATGAGGACGAGCTGATCCATCCCGATGCTGAGGAGATCTGTGATGGCCTGGACAATGATTGTGATGAGATCATCGATGATCTAGAGCGGGGCTGCTACAGCGGCGCTGAGGAGAGCCAGGGGCAGGGGGCCTGCCGTGACGGTCGAGAGCGCTGCCTAGAGGGGAGCTGGAGCGCCTGCGCAGGAGAGACCCTGCCCATAGATGAGATCTGCGGCAATGAGAGCGATGATGACTGTGATGGAGAGATCGATGAGGGCTGCAACCTCAACTGTCCCCCCATCGATCTTGACAGCCCGGTGCGTCTCAGCACGAGCTGCCTCACAGCAGGCTCAGGAGCACCTGGGGTGATCATCGCCGAGCTCTTGGATGAGGAGGGAGCTCCTCTCCTGGATGTGATCCCTGAGATCATCCCTCGATCTGAGATTCAAATGCTCGCTCAGCGCCAGGATGGACACCGTTGGTATCGCGCCTTCTACGCTCCTGCGGAGCCTGGTGAGTTAGAGTTTATGATCTCCATCCCCTGCGAGGATGGACAGCGCTTGGCGTTAAACACAGCCCCTAGACTGGAGCTGCGTGAGGGGATCACCTCTGGAGGGGATCTTAAGACAGGCGGTTGCCCTCTGAATGGGGCTCTACAGGTTAGGGTTGTGGACGCTGAGAGCGGGGCTCCTCTGGAGGGCGCTCATCTGATGGTTGGCGAGGCTCCCAGCGCGACCTTTGCCCGCGACGCAAGCGCGGCTCTAGATGGAACCCCAGGAGGGGAGAGCAACCACCAACGCAGCAACGCTCAGGGGTGGGGGCGCGTCAGCGACCTCTCAGGACAACTTCAAGGTCCTCAGACGCTCAGCGTCGGTGCTGAAGGCTATGAGAATCTCACCCTGCACTCTCTCAACGCCAGCGATCTTTATATCCCTCTGCGGTTGATGGATCCCCCTGCCCCAGAAACGGCGGTGCTCAGCGGGCGCTTCTCTGACTTCGACAATCTCAACCGAGATGGAGAGCTGGACGCGGGCTTGGTCTTGGGCAGCTTTGATCTGCCCTTCCTCTCCACTCTGGCCCTCAGCCGCCTGCTCAGTCGTCTGGACTGCTGGGATCCAGTTACGGGAGGGCTTGTGGGTGGAATGGTGCCGGAGATGAGCTTCCCAGGAAACCTCTATGTTCCTCGTCAGCCTGAGACTCTGTTTGGGATGCCTCTCCAGATCGAGCCCCACAACTTCCAGCTCACCGACCGTCCCCTTGGACAGGATAGCTTGGTGGCCCTCTCGGGAAAGATGCCGGTCGCTGAGCTGCTCCCTCTCATCACCGAGGGCGGCGGCCTCTCTGCGATGGTCTCTATGTTAGACCTTCAGGAGATCGGCGTGCTCATGGATCAAGAGATTCAGGGAGATCTTGAGTTGGTGGTCCCCCTCTCAGAGAGCCTGGAGAGCGATGCGCATTGTAGCGTCGAGGATCTACCCGCTGGAGCTGATCTCTTCTGCGTCAGCGCGGGAGATTGGTCGGGTGGAAACGGCGGTGGTCGGCTCTTCGCGATGGGCTTAAGCTCTGCCTCCTCTGCGGAGGTGGATCAGCTGCGCCCTGGGATCGTAGATCTCAGCCTAACGGTGGCTCCAGAGCGAGGCGTTTTCCGCAACGTGGGGCGCCTAGGGGTCGCCGTAGCTCTCTATGGCAGCGATGATCCAGCCCCCATGCAGAACGCCGTCAGCGCGGTCTTAGATCGTGAACATATGCGTGAGGAGCGGCTTATTCTGGCCGATAGCTTCCTCAACCCCCCAGAGATCAGCCGCGAAGAGCGACGCATTCAGTGGAGCGCGGTCGGTGATGCTCAGGCTTGCCGGGTGGATATCTACCGTAACGTCAGCACTCTCTATCAACCGGGTGACTGCTCTGAGCATCGCTGGGTGCGTCGACAGGTCCCTCTCTGGACCCTTTATGCTCCTGGAGACGCAGGGTCGGTACAGATGCCCATCCTCCCCGAAGATTGGCCCAGGGCTGATCAAGCTGGGCTCTTGGATATTCGCGAGACTCCTGAGAGCGATCATATCGCCATGCGGGTCAACTGCTTTGGCTTGGAGCCCCAGGGCTGGGATTACCACGCTGGAGACTTCACCGCCTTGATCGATCTCCTCAAACGAGTCAGCGCCAACACCACCCGCTACTGAGCTTCAGAGAGCTGATGATCCTACTCGAACTTCATGGCATCATCCTCCCATGCAACTCTGGATCAAACTCTGCTTTAGCCTCCTGCTCAGTCCAACTCCTGGAAAGCCTCAGGCTCCCTGTCTTGAGGAGCTGAGCGACTCCACTGGGCCCCTGCTTCATATTCAACACCGTTATGACCCTCAGGGGAGACTCCTGGAAAGCGAAACCCGACGGCCCTCTGGGGCGCTACGTAAGCGGGAGGTCTACAGCTACGACGAGCAAGGGCGCTTAGAGAGCAAGCGCTGGTTCGCCGCTGATGAGCGGATGCTGCGCCGTGAGATCTATGAGTATGACCACGCGGGCCATCGCCTACAACGCCTCCGCTTTGATGCCAAAGGAGCGTCCAAGGGACGACAAGAGTACCGCTATAAGGGAGACCTAAAGATCTCTGAAGCCAGCTATATGCCCGATGGCACTCCTGAGTTGCGGCAGCAGCTCCGCTACGATCAAGAGGGGCGCCAAGTGGAGCGTCGCTTCGAGGGCCTGATCCCTCTGACCAAACCTCACGATGGTTTAGAGCGCAGTGAATATGAGGGGGGGCGCTTGATGCGCAAGCTCTTTTATGGACCGGGAGGGCAGCTCAAACAGAGCAGACGCTATCGCTACAACGCTCAGGGTCGTGAAGAGAGTCAGGAAGAGCTGGACGCGACAGGGGCACGGCGCTGGATCAAGCGCAGCCACTATGATCCTCAAGGTCGCCTGATCCTCAAAGAGCAGGAACGCGCGGGACGACGCTCTCAGACCCGCTATGGCTACAGCTGTTGGAAAAAATGATGAAGTCTGTTGAGCAGTTCCTAGAGCACAGTGGGGTCAACTTGCCCATCATCTGTGGTGCCATGTACCCCACGAGCAATCCTGAGTTGGTGGCCGCTGTCTCTGAGGCAGGGGGCCTGGGTATCATCCAGCCTGTCGCCCTGCAATATGCTCATAAACTACCGGTAGAGAACGGGCTTAAATATCTGCGCAGCCTCACTCAGAAACCTCTGGGCTTTAACCTCCTCGTGGAAAGCAGCTCCAAGCGCTATGAAGAACGGATGCAGCGCTGGGTTGATCTCGCCCTGGCTGAAGGGATCCGCTTCTTTATCACCGCTCTAGGGAACCCAACCTGGGTCTTAGAGCGGGTCCACGATAAGGGAGGCATTGTCTACCACAACGTCACCAGCCGCCGTTGGGCAGAGAAGGCGCTGGGCTACGGCGTCGATGGTCTGATCGCGGTCAATGATGAGGCGGGGGGGCATGCGGGCACAGAGAGCCCAGAGGAGATGTTTAA
Organism: uncultured Nannocystaceae bacterium; assembly: GCA_964384025.1. GTDB lineage: Bacteria > Myxococcota_A > Bradymonadia > UBA7976 > UBA1532 > CAYLJJ01. Next base: position 32,074 of record CAYLJJ010000030.1, on the reverse strand, counting down.
GAACCTCGAGGATCTGGGCTATCCGGTCCTGAGCGCGGGCGGGGTTGGTGGAGTTGAGGGTTTTAAAGGTCGCCTAGAGATGGGCTATGGGGCGGTGCAGATGGGCACCCGCTTTATCGCTACTCAGGAGTGCACAGCGCACCAGGATTACAAACAGGCGATCCTTAAAGCGACCCCTGAGGAGATCGTCTTGACTGACCTTCTCAGTGGTGTCCCAGCGGCGGTGATCCTGACCCCCTTCCTTAAAAGGAGTGGCTGGAAAGCAGGACCGATCGCGCGTCGCCTGCTGCGTCACCCTCGCTTTAAGCGCTGGGTCCGCGGTTTTTATGCAATACGCGCTGGGATGAGCCTGCGCAAGAGTTCCTTTAGGCCACTGGGCTATAAAGATTTCCTTCAGGCAGGGCGCAGCGTGGGAGAGATCGACGCCATTGAGAACGTCCCCGAGCTGATGGCAGGCTTCGCGTTGGCCTTTGAGGAGCTAAAGGCTGCTCAGAGCTGAACAACCTCGGTGGCTTTTAGGGCGCCTTTCACCAGCGCCTCAATATTCAAGCGCGCCTCCTGTTCTTCAAGCTGAGGGAGCTTGCCCCGCGTGATCGGGTTGGAGGGCACAAAGAGAGTGCAGCAGTCGTCAAAGGGCAGAATCGAAATCTCATAGGTCCCCATCTGATGGGCGACCTGGATGATCTCCTGTTTATCAAAGGTGAGGAGAGGGCGCAGAGTGAGCATCCCTGTGAGCTGATCGACGAGGCTCAGGTTCTCTAAGGTCTGGCTGGCTACTTGAGCCAAGTTCTCGCCTGTGCAGAGCGCTTTAGCATGACGGCGCCTCCCCAGGGCCGCCGCGAGGCGATACATAAAGCGGCGATAGAGCAGGACGGTATAGCGATGGTCACAGTGATCCTGGATCGCCTTCTGGATCTCTGTAAAGTGAACCACATAGAGCCGCAGCCCACCCTGGCGAGGAGCCAAACGGCGAGCCAGACGCTCCACCTTTTCGCGGCTGTCCTCAGGGATAAAGGGAGGGGAATGAAAGTAGATCGCGTCCAGCTCACAGCCTCGCTTCTGAGCCAGATATCCGGCGACTGGAGAGTCGATACCCCCACTGAGCATCAAACTAATGCGTCCGGCTGATCCAATCGGCAAGCCCCCAGCAGCAGGGATATGTTGGACCCAGAGGTGACTCTCCTCCTCGCCCACCTCGATCCCCATCTTATGGTCTGGCTTCTTGAGATTGACCGTCAACTGAGGCTGCAGCTCTCCCACTGCGTCACCGACAAAACGCCCTAACTCAGGAGAGGTCATCGGGAAGCGTTTATAGCTCCGTCTGACATTAACGGCAAAGCTGCCTTCGGCTCCCAGCCACTCCGTCTCCGCCAGCTTGATCCCCTCCGCCCGAATGATCTCAGGATCTGTCTTTACGCGACGCACGGGGCTGACGCTGCTGAGCCCAGGAGTATCCAAGCAGACCGCCAGAGCCTCCAAGAGGCTCTCTGGATCTCTCAGCTCGATAAAGATCCGTCCATACTGAGGGCGAACTCGAGCACCCTCGAGGGCTGCGTTGAGGCTCAACTTAAGGTTCTTATAGAGACGATCCAGGAAAATCCTACGATTCCGTCCCTTGAGCCAGACCTCTCCCAGGCGGGCAAGGAGCAGAGTGTATTCTCCATCTATCTTGGGGATCTCAGGCATAAAACTCCTAATTTTTCATATCCAAGGGCAGGTTCTGCTCCTGGTTCTCAAGCTACAGGGGCAGGCGTGAAAAGTTTTAGGTTACCCGCAGCACCTCATCGGGGCTGGTGATCCCGGTAATGGCGTGGTGCATCCCCACTCGTCGAAGTGTGGGGATGCCCATCTCTCTGAGCAGACTCTTAAACTCTGAAGCCCCTGCCTTCAGTTTGATTAAGTTCCTTAAGCGATCATCGATCTCGATAATCTCATAGAGTCCCATGCGCCCTCGATAGCCCGTCTTTAGACAGCGCTTACAGCCCTGGGGCTGAAGATAGGGGGCTTGGGGGATCGGAAAACCCACCTCGGGGAGGAGGGTACTGAGATCGTCATAGCTCACAGCGCAGCTGGAGCAGAGCTTCCTCACCAGACGCTGAGAGATGATCCCTACGATAGCGTGAGCCACGATATAGGGCTCCAGACCGATATCGATCAGGCGGGTGATGGTCTCCAGGGCAGAGTTGGTGTGCAGGGTGGAGAGCACCAAGTGTCCCGTAAGGCTGGCCTGGAAAGCGATGGATGTGGTCTCCAGGTCCCGCATCTCTCCCACCAGGATAACATCGGGATCTTGGCGTAGAATCGCCCGCAATCCTCGCGCAAAGGTGAAGCCCGCCTTGTTATGAACTTGGCCTTGGGTGATCTCTTGAAGCTGCACCTCAATGGGATCCTCCAGGGTGACCACATTGAGGCTCTGGGTATCCACCTCCCGGAGCATGGCGTAAAGGGTTGAGGTTTTCCCCGAGCCAGTAGGACCCGTCACCAAAACCAAACCCCCGTTCTGTTTGGCCAGGCGACGTACACTCTCGATCTGGCGAGAGCCCATACCGATCTTCTCCAAAGGAAGACTCTCCATCCCCTGGAGGAGCCGAAGCACCAGCTTCTCTCCATAGGCACAGGGAAAAGTAGAGGCCCTCAGAGAGATCCTGCGCCCCGCGATCTCCAAGCTGAAGGTGCCATCCTGAGGCAGACGCTTCTCAGCGATATCCATGCGTCCCAAGACCTTAGCTCTGGAGATCATAGGAGCCCCCAAGTTGGGAGAGAGAGAGGGCTGGGCGGCCATCACTCCATCCACCCTGAGACGCACCCTGAGGCGATCTCGCTGGGGCTCGACGTGGATATCTGAGGCCCCCGCCAGAGCCGCTGTATGGATCAGCTCATCCAAGAGCTGAACAATATCACTCTCAGCCTTCACGGTCCCTCTAACCCCATCTCTTCATAGGGGTTGATGATCTCCGCAACCCCCTCCTCCAACCAGCTTCGATAGAAATGTCGAAATTGATGCAGGGTTTCATCACCACGAAGCACAGAAACATGGCTGGCCTCCTCGCGTGAGCCGTGGCGGTAGATCTGATCATATTGGAAGTAGCCCGCCGTGAGGCTGCCCCTCAGGTTGCCTTGAACTGGGCTGTTCACCGGCTCTAGATAGCTGATGGGGCGGAGGATAGGCTGGACCTGAGGGAGCGAGAGGGCGCGAACCAGAGCGATGGTGGTCTCATTGGGGACGATCTCATCATCTAGGGCCATGACGGTCAGGAGCTGAGGAGACTTTCCCGAAGCGACAGAGAAGCGATCTTTCAAGATATGAGGGGCGAAGTTACTGGGATCACCGCGCTCGATGAGGGTCTGGACCGCTGAGAAGAGCCGCTCTCGGAGCAGCGGAGAGCTGCGCCCCAAGAGCAGATCGAGGAGGGGCTCAAACTCCTCGGGGAGGCTGCGGACAAACTCACTCAGGCGCCCTCCCGGCATCCCCAGATAGGCGCAGCCGAAGCTGTCGTTGAGAGCCAACATCTCGCTGCCCATGATGCCTCCCAAGCTGGCACCGAAGTAGGTCAGACGCTCCATGTCCAGCTCATCCCTCCCATCTCCATTGAGATCAGGGTTCTGTTGCAGTAGGCGGATCAATTGGAGCTTATCGAAGGTGGACTGTCGAAAATTGTCGCGAAGCTTCAGAGCGTCGATGCGCTGATCTGCGATAGCAACTTCAAAAAACTCCATAAGGAGGTTGATGTTGTTCTCGGCGGCGCCCGCTGGGTGCTCTCCATGCATCACCGCGTCGGTGGCGACAGCAGCCATGCCGGGCAGCTCCGCCAGTTGCTTTACATAGCCCCCAAACTCTCGACTGTCGTTGATGCCATGACCCACCAAGACCACAGGTTGAGGCTCATTGGAGCGCTCAAACCAGATGCTGGCCCACAGATCATATTGAGAGTCAGGGCTGCTGCCTTCGACGATATCTCCACCAACACGATAGTCAAAGGCAGTAAAATGCCCATCACAGCGTTGAAAGCCTCGATCTTCAAAGCAATGGAGCCCCTCGCTCCACTCATAATCTCGGCTCTGGATATCTGCAGCGACCGCCTCTGAGCTTTCGGTGACGCTTTGGGTGGTAAAGACCAAGGCCGCCGCTAAGGACTCTACAGAGATTCCACTCTTCTCTAATAACTCCGCATAACGAGGCGCCATCGCCTGCAGGCGTGGCTCTCCAGCCCCTCGACTGAGCAGCCCCGCCAGGGCGGGACCAGGGCGAAAGCAGCGCCCATCAGCGCTGGGGAGATCGCTCATCACCAAGACCCCATGGCGCGTCTTAGGCTTGAGCGGATAGATCGGGAGGAGTTCCAACACATGGTCTTCTTCAAAGAGTTGAACCTCGTAGGGCAGCTCTTTCACTCCGTTATCTTGTAATTCCAACAGCTTAATCTGTTCAGCCATCCCCTCAAAATTGAGAAGCGCGCCATCAAAAGGGAGGAATATACCGGCGTTGGTGCCAAAACCATCCAAGCGATTCATCTCGGTGAAGAGTGAGTCCAGCTGTCCAGGCATTCGGTGAGCCCAAGGAGCGAGCTCTTCGCTCAGATCGACTCGTAGACCTGTGAGGCTCTCTGGATCAGCTGAGGTGTAGTAGTCATCGGGGAAAGCACCGGGTTCCTCACCGCCTGGAGCATAGAGAAAGTTGATCCCTTCAGAGCAGCGCCAAGGGAAGAGGGGAGGGGCCGCGTCTAAGCTGATCTGATCTAAACTGTCGGCTGCCATATCCAAAAAAACCTGGTCTGGCTCTAAAGGAGTTTGGTCCTGAAGTAGATCTTCTAGTCCAGAATCTAGAACAACCAGCTCTTGAGCTTCGGAATCTCCAGCAGCGTCCAGCAAGGGAGATGAGAGATCAAGCTGTGGTGCTGCGCTCCCTTCGGTCTGGCTCTCTCCATCATCACAGGCTGGGAAGAGGAACAAAAGAAACAAGCACAATCTCATGAAGGCTCCGCAGCAGAGTAAAGTCTTTGATTTTTGGAGAGAGCGATCTAGCTTCTTCAGCTCAGTTGCCCTCTCCCAAAATGAAGACATCAGGCTTGGCCGAGGTGACCTCGTAATAGGCACACTTCATCCCAACAAGCTCGTTGGGATCAAAGTCGTCTGGGCAATTTTGCTTCGCGTTGCCGTCAAAATCACCTACGGCGCGAGCCCAATACCAGGGGCGATCGACATTGGGGATGATGTTTGGATCTGCGTTGTTGGCTCCTGCGCTCATCCGATACTGAAACCAAACTTGACCTGGAGATTTGAGCCCCAAATGTTTCCAGGCGTTCGCCTTGGGGATCGCATCAACATTCCAAAAGATCTTGCTTTCAAAGGGGATCTCATCTGGCCAGACCGCGATCACTGCGCTCCCACAGTACTGCCCGTAGGCTTGAAAATAGGTCTCCTGTGCAGCCCGCACTGAACCCAACATCTGCTGGGCCTCTCCGGTCCTCGCCGCCAAAGTGAAACGCTTATAGGCCATCACCGCCAGCATGGAGAGCACGGAGATGATCGTGACCACAATCATCAACTCAATGAGAGTGAACGCTTTTTTCATGACTGAGCCTCTAATATACCTGAATTGCGCATCTTTGAGCATAAAGTATGCCAGAATGAAAATAATTATCCTCTAAAAAAGCGTGCCCAGGCTACGAAAAAGATGCGGCATTTTTCTTAATCCTGCGCCTCTTCGGTCCTGAAAACCAGCGTTTGCTTTTCAGGTTTTGTGTTTGCTTAGGAGATACCTCAGAGCACGGAAAGAGATGCCCAAGAGTTCAGCTGCCTTCTTCTTTTTTCCGCCTGTTCTACGAAGCGCCTCAGCGATAAACTCTCGTTTCATCTGCTCTACTCGCTCTTCTAGATCGATACCTTCCTCTGGAAAATGAAAGATCTCCTCTTGACCCCTCTTCTCAGCAGAGACCCTCTTCAATTTGAGGCTTGGAGGCAGACTCTCAACCGTGATGCGATCTGTATCTTCCAGAGCTACCGCGCGCTCGATGATGTTGGCTAACTCTCGAATGTTTCCAGTGAAAGAGTAGGAGAGCAAAGAGCGCATCACCTCAGGGGAGAACTCAGGGATCTGCTTCTTAAACTCTTTTGAGTAGCGGTTCAGGAAATGCTGAGCCAAGAGAGGGATATCGCTGGGGCGCTCTCGCAATGGAGGCAGCTCGATAGAGATCACATTAAGGCGATAAAAGAGATCCTCCCGAAACTTTCCATTGCGAACCTCTGCCTCCAGATTCTTATTGGTTGCAGCGAGAAGCCGAACATCAACCGCCTGTTCTTTTAAGTCCCCCACCCGCTTAACCCGCTTCGCTTGTAGAACTCTCAGCAGCTTGACCTGCATACTCAGAGGCATCTCTCCAATCTCATCAAGAAAGAGGCTCCCTCCATCTGCAGCCTGAAAGAGCCCCACTCGATCAACACTGGCTCCTGTAAAAGTCCCTTTGCGATGTCCGAAGAGTTCGCTCTCCAAAAGCGTCTCAGGGATCGCAGCGCAGTTGATCACAAAAAAAGGTTTGTGTTGTCTATCGCTGTATTCATGGATGGCGTTAGCCACCAGCTCTTTTCCTGTGCCGCTCTCTCCAAGGATCAAGACGCTGCTGCGAGTGGGAGCGATACGTCGGATCAGCGAGAAGATCTTCTTCATCTGGGGACTGCGACCCACCATCTCCCCGGTCTGATTTTTGCCATCCAGCTCTGCCCTAAGGGCTCGATTTTCTAGGACAAGATCCCTTCTTTCTAAAGCTTTGTCGATAACAGTTCTAACCTGATCTAAGTGAAATGGTTTTGTAAAGTAGTCATAAGCTCCCATTTTCATTGCTTTGACAGCTGTATCTGCTGTTGCATATGCAGTCATAATGATAACGGGCGTATCTGGATATAATACTTTGGCTCGTTCAAGAACGACGAGTCCATGAGTCTTTGGCATTCTAAGATCAGTAATGATAAGATCGAATTCCTCTTCAGTAAGAATCTGGATTGCTTTTAAACCATCAGATGCAGTCATTACCTCATGGTTTTCATGTTGAAAAAAGATCTCTAACATCTCTCTCATCGAGAGTTCATCATCTACTATTAGAATACGGCTCATTCAGATCTCTCTTTGCTTTTTGATTGATGGGTCGGCAAAACTACAGAGAACTTACTGCCTTGTCCGATTTTGCTTTTTACGTCGATATAGCCACCATGTCCTTCTATGATTCTCAGGCTTGTAGGAAGGCCTAAGCCTGTTCCATCTGATTTCGTAGTGAAAAATGGATCAAACACCTGATCCAACAGTTCTTCTCTGATTCCCGTGCCTTTGTCAATCACGTCAACAGTAACAAGATCATTTTTGGTGTGATGAGTTACGATTCTGATCTCCTGATTTCTATCATTAGAATCGATGGAGTTTCTTATCAGATTTAAAAACACCTGTTTAAGCTGATCATAGTCAGCTTCGATATTAATTGACCTGTCATGGTTGATGCTTATTAGTTGATCCTCTTCTGTGTCCATTAAATAGAATCCAACTATATCATCGAGAAGTTTTCCAAGTTCGAATTTGCTCGCTTTAGGAGGGATAGGACGAGAAAACTTAAGAAAATCAGTAACCAAATTGTTAAGCCGATCAATTTCTCGAAGAGCAATCTCAACGAGCTTCTTTTCCGTATTGCCACCGCTGAGCTCTCTTAAAAGTTGAAGACTTCCACTCATACTCCCAAGAGGGTTGCGGATCTCATGAGCAATAGCCGCTGCCATCTTCCCAACAGCAGCCAACTGTTCGCTGCGACGAACACGGTTCTCCATCTCTCTAAAAGGTGTCAGGTCTTGAAAGATCAGGATCCAACCTCGGTGCTTGTCAAAGCCTCCGATAAGCGGAGAGATAGAGAAACCCAAACATTTTTGCTCTCCATCTGAGCGCCTGAAGCTGGCCTCCCAGCGATCTTCAGGTAAAGTCGCTCTCTCCTCTAAACTGGGAAAGAGATCCCTCACATCCTGATACTGGACATCTTTGCTCAGCAAGCCTGTGATCTTCTCCGCGGCAGGGTTAAAAAAGATGATTCGATTATCAAGCGAAAATCCAACCATTCCACTCGTAATACTATTAATTACGTGTTCATTTATCGTTTTTATTGTTCTCAAGTCTTCACTTGCAAATCTAAGACGCTCACTTAAATATGAAGACAGCAAAGAAACTAAGAATATCGCAGCAATATTGACAATTGTATTTATCGATAACACTCTCAAGACTTGATTTTCGAAAGATAGTGGAACTTCATTATATGAGATTTCCCACAAAAACAATCCGATAATAACTAGAAATGATGCGACAGCTATAACTACGGCCCCTTTTCTATACAAAATTATAGAAGCATTCAATACTGTCAAGGAGAGTAGAAAAGAAAAAGGGCTATCCATCTTTCCAGTGAGCATAATGATTGATGAGGCAAGAAATATATCCATGAACAGCTGAAAATATGCCAAACTTGTCAAATATCTAAGCACATGTAATAGAAGTGCATATAATATAGTGAGTGCATATTCTGCAACAATGATCGCAGTTAAAATTACATATTCTGAATCAAAAAAACCAGAAGATTCTCCAATCCCAAAGATTAGTGTTGATCCTAAAAGAACTGTGATCATCACAATTCTAAAAAACATCAACCATTGGAGCTTATTCATTAACTCCGACTGGGATGAAGATATTGAAGACAAAATTAGGTCTTTACATTACCCGCAATGGAGAATACGGGTAGATACATCGCAATAAGAACAGTTCCAACTATGCCACCAATAAACACCATCATTAGAGGTTCTAAGAGACTGGTCAGGCTGGCGACAGCGACCTCGACCTCATCTTCATAAAAATCGGCGATTTTTTGAAGCATGGTATCCATTGCCCCTGTGCTCTCTCCCACCGCGATCATCTGTACGACCATAGAGGGGAAGACATTGGTCTTTGCAAGAGGATCTGCCATGTTGCTGCCCTCTGAAATCTTATCGCGGACAAAATGGATGGCGGACTCAACCACTCGATTTCCAGCAGAGTTGGCTACGATGTCCAAGGCATCCAAGATAGGAACACCTGAGGCGATCATGGTCCCCAAGGTGCGGGTAAACTTGGCTACTGCGATCTTCCTGATGAGAGTACCGATGAGAGGAAGCTTGAGCATAAAGGTATCAAAGGCAACCCGACCTTTGTCTGTGCCTAAGAGCCACTTAGCAAACCAGAGCATCCCCACAATACCTAAGATGATATAGATAAAGTTGGCCTGGAACCAATGAGAGGCAGCGATGACGACCAAGGTCAATCCTGGAAGCTTGGCATTACCCATATCTTTGAACATCGATTCAAAGGTGGGAATGACATACTTCAGGAGCGCGGCGACGACGCCCACTGAAACAACTAGGATACCGATGGGGTAGGTGAGCGCCGACTTGACTTGGCGCATGAGCTTGACATTCTTCTCGATGTAGTTGGCGAGGCGGTTGAGGATGGTGTCAAGGATCCCGCCGATCTCTCCCGCTGAGACCAAGTTAACGAAGAGGTTATCGAAGACTTTGGGGTGTTTGCGCAGAGAATCGGCAAAGGTTGCTCCAGATTCCACATCACTCTTCACCTGGGTGAGAATCCGCTTAAAATTCTTATTGGGCTCCTGTGAAGAGAGGATATCCAGGCACTGAACTAAGGGCAGACCAGCGTCGATCATCGTGGCGAACTGCCGAACAAAGACCACCAACTGAGAGGCTTTGACCGAGCCTCCAAACTTGGGAATGGGTAGAGAGCGACCCTTCTTCTTTACTTTGCTCGCCTGAATATTTTGTTGGCGGAGGCGGAGGTGAACATCTCGCTCACTGTCCGCTGTCATCTTGCCCTTGCGAACCTCCCCAGAGCGTGTTCGGCCTTCCCAGACCCATTCAGCCATCTAGACCCCCAAGTTTCTATCCAAGCTTCAGGATGCTACTGCGATTTGAAGCGCCAGGGAAGAATTAAGGGATTCTCGGAGCTTCTACCCAAAAATGTCGTTGTTCGTCTTCATAAGAAAATACTTTAACCATCCCAAACAAAAGCACTAACGACTACTAATCATAGATTTTAGCTCATCCTGATCATTAGAATGCGCAAGGGTATCTTCAAGTGTCAATTTGCCTTCTTCATATAGAGAAAGCAAGCATTGATTCATAGTCTGCATACTGTATTTAGACTGCCCAACCTGCATTTGACTATAAACTTGATGCAATTTATCTTCTCGTATCAAGTTACGAATGGCTGCAGTAGGGATCATAATCTCGCAAGCCATCACTCGCCCTACACCTGAAGCCTTTTGGATCAACTGCTGGCTGACGATCCCTTCTAGAGTAAAACTGAGCTGGGACCGGATCTGAGACTGCTGGTGAGGAGGGAAGAGATCGATGATCCTGTGGATCGATTGGATCGCAGAGTTGGTGTGGAGAGTGCCCATACAGAGATGCCCTGTCTCTCCAATCTGCAAAGCCGCCTCCACCGTCTCTAGATCGCGCATCTCACCGATCAAGACAACATCTGGATCTTGTCGCAAAACTGAACGAAGCGCCGCCTTAAAATTGTGTGTATCGGCGCCGATCTCTCTCTGGTTGATGATGCAGTTTTTGTGTTGATGGAGGTACTCGATCGGGTCTTCGATGGTCAGGATATGGAGGTGTCTGTCGGTGTTGATCTTATCCACCATAGCAGCCAAAGTAGTGGACTTTCCTGAGCCTGTGGGGCCGGTCACCAACACAAGTCCATTCTTTCGGTAAGTCAACTCCTCAATGACAGAGGGCAAACCCAACTCCTCGAATGAGTGGATCTTGGAAGGGATCATCCGAAAGGCGCCAGCGATCCCGCCTTTCTGTAGGAAGATATTGGCTCGAAAGCGGCAAAGCCCCTTGACCCCAAAGCTGAGATCGATCTCGTTACTCTCCTCAAACTCCTGCTTTTGAGACTCTGTGAGGATAGAGTAACAGAGTTGCTGGGTCTCTTCTCGAGTCATGGGGGGAGTGTTAAGGGGGATCAGATGGCCATCGATCCTCAATTGGGGGGCAGAGGCTGCGGTGATGTGTAGATCTGAAGCTCCTTTTTCCACCATCAGCTTGAGGAGTTGGTGTAGGTTGGCCACGCTTTAATCTCCCACGGTGTTGCGGAGTACCTCAGAGACCGTCGTGACCCCCTCAATAAGCTTGGAGAGTGCAGATTGTCTGAGTGTCTTCATGCCACCCAGGATCGCTGCGCGTTTTAGTTCTACTGTAGAAGCCCCCTGGAGCACCAGCTCCTTGAGCTCTTCTATCATCGGCATCACCTCATAGAGGGCGACGCGGCCCTTAAACCCGGTCTCATTACAGGTGCGACAGCCCGTTCCCTTCATCACCTTAGACTTGTCCACCAAGTCGCTGGCTAAGCCCAACTTGAGCAGCTGTTGGGGATCAGTCTTGAGGGGCTCTTTGCACTCCTTGCAGATGCGACGAGCCAAACGCTGCGCTACGATGGCGTTGACCGAGGCGGTCACCAGGAAAGGCTCAACGCCCATATTGAGGAGACGGTGGATGGTGGAGGGGGCATCATTGGTGTGTAGAGTAGAGAGCACAAGGTGTCCGGTCAGGGCTGCTTTCACCGCGATCTCTGCGGTCTCAAAGTCGCGGATCTCCCCCACCATGATGATGTCTGGATCCTGCCTCAAGAAGGAGCGCAGCGCAGCAGAGAAGTTAAGCCCGATGGAGTCATGCATCTGGACTTGGTTGATGCCACCCAGGTTGAACTCGACCGGATCCTCTGCTGTTGAGAGGTTCTCCGAGGTTTTGTTGAGATCGGAGAGCGCAGAATAGAGCGTCGTGGTCTTGCCGGAACCTGTTGGACCGGTGACTAAGACCATTCCAAAGGGTTGATAGATCGCCTCTTTGAAAATATCTATCTGAGCAGGTTCAAAACCTAACTTGGTCATATCCAGTTGAAGATTGCTCTTATCTAAGAGACGCATGACGATCTTCTCGCCAAAGAGGGTGGGGAGCACAGAGACGCGGAAATCCATCTCCTTGCCTCCGCCCATCTTGATTTTGATGCGTCCATCCTGAGGCAATCGTCGCTCAGCGATATCCAACTGAGACATGATCTTGATACGGCTTGTGATCGCGTTCTTCAACTTGAGCGGCGGGTGCATAATCTCATAGAGCACACCATCGATACGGTACCTGACCCGGAAGCTCTTCTCGTAAGGCTCAATATGAATATCAGAGGCGTTCTTTTTGATCGCATCAACCAGGATCAGGTTGACCAAGCGTACGACGGGAGCCTCTTCGGAAGATCTCTCCAGATCAACGATATCCTCCTCAGAGTTGATATCTGCGACCTCAACCTCTTCGGGGTCAAAGTCACCGATGATCTCCTCATAGGTGGTCGATTCATCGTAATAGCGATCCAGCGCTTTTCTGATCGCTTCTTCGCTGGAGACCACGACCTCTACGCTGTAGGTCGTCCTGAACTTGATATCGTCGATGGCGTGCAGATTGGAGGGATCCGCCATCGCGACGATGAGCGCAGAGCCTGCTCGGCTGACCGGGAGCACCTGATGTTGATAAGCCAACTCCTTGGGGATCAGCTTGATCACATCATCATCGATCTGAAAATCCTCCAGATTGATGGAGGGAACCCCGTAGTGCCGGCTCAGGAAGGTCGTGAGTTCACGTTCCCCCACCATGCCCATCTTGGTGAGAGTGTAGGTCAGGCGTTCACCCGATTTTCTCTGTGTATCCTTAGCCTTTTTGAGCTGCGTTAAGTTGATCAAGTTCTCGCGAACGAGGAGCTCACCGATACGTTCGGACATACAGATTCACCTGTCAAAGATGGAGCGAGGAGTAGTCACGCTCCACATTAGAGGTCTAGAGTCTCAGGGTGTCAATGGATCTCAGGAGTCACCTTGGGGCAATCTCAGCAAAACTCGTTGCTATGAGCGTTGAGCTGTGACCTGGAACCTGGGAATCTCTCCAAAAGATCAAGGGGAGCAGGAATAGTTGATGGACAGGAGTTCGAGTAACTCAGCTGTGCCAAGTTTTTAGAGGAGATCGAGACCCTTTGATTTGAAAACAGTAGTTTACCTTTACCCTCCCTAACTGGTTGTCATCATTAGCAACAATAAACACAATTGATGCAACCATTCACTCAGAGACATGCACATGCACAAACACCGGAAACACAAATGGAAAGGCCACCCGAAGAACAATTGCAAAGGCTGTTGCAATCCATTTCAACACCACCGACACAAGATCCATTTGAACACATCTCACCACTGGTACATCTGTCATCATCATCACAAATTCCTCCAGAGCGGGGCAGATTTACGCATCCTGTATCAGGACGACACTCTGCGTCCATGCATTGGCTCGTACGACATGTTACTTGGCCTCCTACAGTACAAACTCCTCCAGCACAGATGTCATTAGTGCAAAGATTTCCGGTTTCACAGGGAGCACCATCGGCCATAGTATTTACACAGCCAGTAGTAGAGTTACAAGAATCAGTTGTACATGGGTTATTGTCATCGCAGTTGACAAGAGAACCACTACACATACCATCCTCATTACAGATTTCATCTGCCGTACAGGCGTCACCATCATCGCACGGACCCACCCGAGGAGCAAAATTGCAATCACCATTTGCGCTACCGAGCACACATATGTCACGAGTGCAAGGGTTGCCATCGTAACAAATATCGTTATCGATCACATCGTCGCAATCATTATCAATTCCATCGCATATTTCGTAAGAAGGGATTTCTGCGTTGCAAACATAACCAAGTCCGCCTTCGCAACTTTCAATTCCAATGCAAACGCCAATATCATTGCGAGGGCCTTCGCAGGCTCGAGGAATTAGATCTTCATCGATAAGGTTGTCACAGTCATTATCGATTCCATCGCAAATTTCTTCAACTGGTGGAGAAGCACTACAAACACTCCATCCTGAGTCTCCGTTACAAACCTCAATCCCCTCACAAATCCCCCATTCGCTTGTACGGATACAGGGGCGATTTTCACCATCATCTTCAGGTCTACATGAGCAGATTCCAGATTCAGGAATACACTGCGTCCCCGAATTTCCTGATAGATCTGTGACTTCATCACAGATGAACCCTTCTGGACAGCTGAAATTAACGGAACAATCGCGACCACAAACACTTCTACCTGCGATTTGAATACATTGGTCTCCAAAAATACCGCAGTCCGTATTGTTCTCGCAACCGCCACAGAGCGTATCACGGAGAGGTATACAAAGGCGGACAACATCAGCACCAGAGTTGATGAGCGTCTTACAGTCCCAACCTTCAGGACAGGAATTTCCAGAGCATAGCTTTGTACATACCTTTTCATCTTCGAACTCAATGCAGTAATTTGATAGACACTCATTGTCATTTGTACAGACATCGAACATACGACCATTTGAGGTTGGTTTATTAGTATCGTCATCTGTCATTGCCATAGCGTCGGGGTAGCTTTCCATGGAGCCTAATGCATCCATGCTATACAGTTCTTCATCTGAACTGTCTGCAACAGTAAATTCTCCCGGCCCAGCGCACCCCAAAATTCCAAAAAGTGCAAACATGAGAAGTAACATGGTTGGTGTTGTGCGGATCATGATGGACTAAGCTCTTTGATTAAGATGAGATAAGTTGCGTAGAGAAGACCTGAGAATAACCTGTTTTTCAGGCGGGGGATAGAAGACTCCTTGAGTATCGCCGACTGTGCGCAAACACGACACTTTTCTTAAAATCTCCGTTATCAGTGCCCTCAAGACTCTCCCTGAGTTAAAAGGGGAAAGGAGATCTGGACAACCTTCACCAAGCATTTGTAAGTACGACACTATTTCCAAAACCCCCTCTTGGTCAATAGCTCAGCACCCATCCCCATTCTGGAGAAGGAGCTGGAACTCTCTTGGGCTTCTGTGAGTTTCCCTTTTGGTCACTCTCAGAGAGTCTAGGGAGGGCTACTTCCCAGAACTGTCTGGTTGGGAATCACTGAAAAGTTGAGCCCTCAGCTCCTCAAGCCCGGGACGCCGAGTTGTCCAGATCTCAAAGGAGCGAGCCCCCTGAGCAAGGAACATCTCCCAACCATCCAAGATCTCTAAGCCCAACTGAAAACCCCGCGTCTGAAGAGGGGAACCTGAGTAACTCAGATCCATCAAGAGACAGTCCACAGGGAGTAATTCTAAGGGAATGGGTAGGCCTGCAGAAGGAGGCAGGCAGTTGATCAAGAGATCAGCATTTCTCAGAGCTGTCAAGCCACGTTCTAGAGAGAAAACCTCAGCTTGAACTTCTAAGGTTTCAAGAAGATATTGGGCTCGCTTAATATTTCGGTTGAGGATCTTTAAAGGGATTGAGCGGCTCATCAAAGCCACGACTACAGCTCTGGCAGCGCCCCCCGCGCCCAAGATGACAGGTTTCAAGAAGGGCTGCTTCGGAAGCGCCCTCAAAAAGCCCTCAAGATCGCTGTTCTCTCCGTAGAGGACACCTTCTTTACAACGCACAGTGTTAACCGCGCCTAAGCGCTCAGCTTCAGGGCCGATCTCGTCCATAAAAGGCAAAATCTGCTCCTTAAGAGGAGCGGTGACATTAAAGCCGTCCAGTTTACGAAGCCTGGGGAGCGCCTCTTTTAGCTCCTCAGGACCCAAAGAGATCGCTTCAGAAAAGACGGAGAGGCCACAGATCTGGCCTGCGGCCCTATGGAGTGCAGGAGATCGACTGTGCTGAATGGGGCGACCCAACACAGCGAAGCGCCAAGCAGGCTTCATAACCAAGACTCTGGGGTCTCAAGCTGAGCGAGCTTCCAGGCAGCCTCATCTCGATCAGCCTGAATGCGCGCTTTTAAACTCTCCAAGCTGGAGAAGCGCCGCTCCTCACGCAGACGAAAAGCGAAGGAGAGGCTACAGGAGAGACCATAGAGTCGGAGGTCTCGAAGATGGATTACATGAGCCTCAATCAGGGGCTCTTTGAGCGCGCCAAAAGTGGGGTGGTGTCCCAAGTTGACCACCGCTGCTTGAGGTCCCTCTCCCCAATCCAACCAAGCTCCATAGACTCCAGCTTGGGGGAGGAGGGCTCTCGTCGGAGAGAGGTTGGCGGTGGGGAAGCCCAGCAGACGTCCTCGCCTTGCCCCTGTCTGCACCTCAGCTCTGAGATGGTAGGGACGCCCCAAGTTCTCCCAAGCCTCCTCCACTTCACCTCGGCGGAGCTGTGCGCGGATCAGGCTGCTGGAGATCACCTCTCCTCTCCTATCTTTCAACGCGGGGATCTGTTGAGTCTTGAGGCCCGCTTCCTGAAGCTGAGCCCAGCTCCCAGCCCGCTGAGCTCCATAGCGAAAGTCATGGCCAACGACGAGGAGCTTGGGTCTCAGGCGCCTACGGAGCTGCTCCAGGAAGGCTGTAGGAGAGAGGGCCGCAAAGCGAGCGTCAAAGCGCTGCTCCACCAAAAGAGAGATCCCCGCTTGGGCCAAGAGCTTGCGCTTGTCTTCGAGACGATAGAGGCGTTGAAATGGGCGGGAGGGCTCAAAGAGCTGGCTGGGATGGGGTTCAAAGGTGAGCAGCGCCGGAGAAAGACCTGCGTTTAGAGTAGCGTTGAGCAGCGCTTGATGCCCCCGGTGCAGGCCATCAAAGTTTCCCACAGTGAGCGCAGTCATCTTGGAGACCTCGACCTCTTCTAGGCTGGAGAAGCTGCGCATCAGTGACTCGTTAGGGCCTCTCATCTTTTCGCGATTTTGGGGATGTTCCGAGCGCTGTCAACAACTCCTTAGAGTATCAAGGCTACCAGAAAGCCTGTCTCGAAAAGTTTTGCTTTCCAAGAGAGGGGCTGGCAAAAAGGCCGCTTTGAAAGAAAGGGAGTAGAGAGATGAGTGGTGGACTTCAAGATCTGTTCATCGGCATCGCGGGCCTCATCGGGGCGGGAAAGACCACTTTGGCTACAGCCCTTGGAGAGCATCTACAGCTCCCCATCTACTATGAGCCGGTCCAAGATAATGAGTACTTGGCGGATTTCTATCAGGATATCAAGCGCTATGCCTTCCAGACTCAGATCTACCTGCTCAACCGCCGCTTCCAACAGCATCAGGAGATCATCTGGAGGGGAGGGGGGGGAGTCCAAGATCGTACGATCTATGAGGACGCGGTCTTTGCCAAGACCCTAGTGGATCAGGGGTTGATGGAGGAGCGAGACTATCGCACCTATCTCCAGCTCTTTAAGCATATGAGCAACTTCATGTGCCGCCCCAACGTGATCATCTTTCTGGATCTCAGCCCTGAGTCCTCCATGGAACGCATCAAGCAGCGAGCCCGAGATGTAGAGACAGGGATCTCTCTGGAGTATCTGCGCGGTCTGCATAAGGCTTATCAGGAGTTTATCCAAGAGATCTCCCGCACCGTGCCGGTGATCCGCGTCAATTGGGAGGAGTATCGAGATGTCTCAGAGATGGCTGAGATGATCGAACGAGAGTATTTGAAGGGCAATTTTCTTCGGGATGTGACCTGGAACCCCATGAGTTAGGTCCATTTGGGGTTTTGAGGACAAACAGATTCAGAGAGAACTCAGAGACCACACTCACATCAATCAGAGTTTTGACCATTCTGGTCCTTACATTCTAGAACATTCTGAGGCTCCTTAGAGCAGCCTGGTTCTCCACTAAAGCGGGCCAGACAGTGCATCCCTGCTGCCCTACAGAACTCCACGCAGTCTGCTCCATTGGTAAAGACCCCAGCGCAGAAGCCATCCCGTTCTTCACAGAGTTCATAATTAGGCTGGGCGGCGATACCCGCATAGCCCGCCCCCAGCAAAAGCTACTCAGGGGGGGTCTCGCCACAACCAATCAGCTCAAAGCGGCTTAGAGCAGCGCAATCAGATTGACCATCATCTCCGTTGAGCCGTAAGCGACATCTTCTGGATTCCCCGATCGAGCGCAGCTCAACAGGAGCAAAGATAGCAGGCTGTATTTGAACATCTTGATCTCCCTGGAGCAAAGCGTCTCGATCCGTCGCCTTCATTGAGGTAACTCAGGGAGCAGAGAGGATCCAGCCTTGGAGGAGAGATGCGGAGATTGACGCCCTTGATCTTGCTGTTGGCCTGCACAGAGTCGGCGGAGTTTTCACCTCGTCTGGACGCCGCGCCTGATCTGGCGCAGCCCTGTGAAGATCTGGATGGAGATGGCCACAGCGTAGGTTCAAGCTGTCCTGGAGACTGTGATGACAGCCGACCTGATATCTACCCAGGGGCAGAGGAGTTCTGTGACGGCCTGGATAACGATTGCGATGGAGAGATAGATGAGAATCTGTTCGGCCCAGCCTGTGATCTGCAACAGGGGATCTGCGCGGGGACACTGCGCCCCTGCCGTGGTGAGGTCTGGGCCGCCTGTCGATCAGAAGATTATGGGTCTGCTTACGAACAGAGTGAGCAATCCTGTGACGGTCAAGACAATGATTGTGATGGTTTCCTTGATGAAGGCTGCCCCTGCACGCCAGGGGAGACACAGCTTTGCGGAGAGACAGAGGGTCTCTGTGAGGCGGGCACTCAATCCTGCCTAGAGGGAGGATTTTGGGGAGGTTGTGAAGGGGGCATCCAGCCGCAGGTAGAACGCTGTGATGGGGAGGACAATGACTGTGATGGAACAAAGGATGAAGATCTGCTCAAGCCCAATTGTGCTCTTAACCTTGGTGTCTGTATCGGCGCGCTCAAGCGCTGCACAGGGGCGGGAGGTTGGAGTGAGTGTGGAGCCTATGAATATGGCGAGCGTTGGGTCGAGGAGGAGAATGAACACTGCGATGGAGTGGACAACGACTGCGATGGTTTGATCGATGAGCGTTGTGATTGCCACAGCGGAGATGAGCAGGAGTGTGGTCGGAACCAGGGGATCTGCCGCTCGGGTCGGCAGAGCTGTAACGAGGGGAGCTGGGGAGAGTGTCGAGGAGAGATCCCACCTCGAGAGGAGATCTGTGATCAACTGGACAATGATTGTGATGGGGAGACCGACGAGGGAATGGCAGCGCCCCCCTGTCCTTTGCGCCTGGGGGTCTGTGCGGGGGCGGTGCAGAATTGTGGAGAGGAGGGCTGGGAGCCCTGCACCACTGCCAGCTACTCCAAACGCAGCCCTTTCTATGTCCCAGAGGAGAGCGCCGAACACTGCGACAACCTAGACAATGACTGTGATGGCTTGGTGGATGAAGCCTGCGAGTGCGAGGAGGGGGAGCAGCAGCCCTGTGGTTCTCAAATCGGCACCTGTACTCAGGGAGAGCAGCCTTGTGAGCAGGGTCTCTGGAGAGAGTGCAGCGGGATCGCCCCTACCGTTGAGCGCTGTGATGGCTTGGACAATGATTGCGATGGTGAAAGCGATGAATCTCTAGAGGGTCCCCTCTGCGAGCGACAACAGGGGATCTGCGCTAACACGTCCAAACGCTGCGTTGGGGGAGAGTTCCAGAGCTGTGGGGTCGAGGAGTATGGCCCCCGATATCGAGCAGATGAGGGTGCAGGAGAGTGTGATGGTTTAGACAATGACTGCGATGGAGAGGTGGATGAGGGCTGTGAGTGTAGTCCTGGAGCGATACAGCGCTGTGGCAGCGATGAGGGTCTCTGTACGCGGGGGACGCAGACCTGTGTTGAGGGCGCTTGGTCCCTCTGTGAAGGAGAGCAGGTCCCTGGGCTTGAGATCTGCGATGGCCTGGACAATGACTGTGATGGAGAACGCGATGAAGATCTCAGCGCTCCAAGCTGTGCGCTCCAACAGGGGGTTTGCGCTGGAGCCCTACAGAGCTGTGGCGGCGAGAGAGGCTGGAACGATCACTGTGAAGCTGAGGAGTATGGTTTTCAGTGGGTCTTGGATGAGGGAGAGAGCCACTGTGATGGCCTGGACAACGACTGCGATGAGCTGATCGATGAGGGTTGTGAGTGCCAGCCCGATGGAGAGCGCCCTCTCTGTGGCAGCGCTGTAGGAGAGTGCCGGACAGGGCGCTTGAGCTGTGTCGATGGACATTTTGCGGAGTGTGAAGACGCGATCGCTCCAGAGGAGGAGCGCTGTGATGGTCTGGACAATGACTGTGACGGTGCTGTGGATGAGGAGCTGAGCGGAGCCCTCTGTGCTCATCAGATGGGTGTCTGCGAGGGGGCCACTCAGGGCTGTGGGCTGGGAGGTTTCCTCCCCTGCGGAGCGGCGGAGTATGGCCCTCTCTATATCCAAGAAGAGGGAGCTGAGCATTGTGATGGCCAGGACAATGACTGTGATGGTCTCTTTGACGAGGGCTGCCCAGCCCCTGAAGTGTTGATCTCTGAGATCCTCTATGATGGCCCAGGCGCAGATGGTCCCTCGGAGTTTATCGAGCTCTCAGGCCCTCCAGGGGCTTGGCTTAATGGGATGGTTCTAAGAGCGGTCAACGGCTCTAACGGTAGAGACTCTGGCCGCATTGAGCTGCTGGGCCAGCGGATCCCCTATAACGGTGCCTTCCTGATCGCCTCAGATGAAGCGGAGGGCACCCTGAGAGATATCGCGGATCTGCTGAATGGGGCAGCCGATCTCCAAAATGGGCCAGACAGCTTGGTGTTGGAGTGGAACGGGGTGGCCATCGACGCCTTAGCCTATGGAGAGTTCAGTCTAGAGCAGCACCCAGCAGGAGAGGGAAACCCTGCGCCCGATGTCAGCGAGGCCAGCTTGAGCCGGGATGAGGTTCTCAGCGACACTGATGACAACGCCGCAGATTTTCATCCCAGCACAGAGACTCCCTTGGGCTTGCCTACACCTGGAGGTGCACGGCTCCCTCAGATTCACTTGGCCCTGCGTTGGGCCCTAGACGCCACTGATATGGACCTGCATCTAACGCGGGTCGGAGGCAGCTGGGGGTCTGAGGATGATCTTCACTGGGACAATCGAACCCCCGATTGGGATGGAGAGCGAGGTGATCCCCGCTTGGAGTTGGATGACACCGACGGTCTGGGGCCGGAGTTTATCGACTACATCAGCCCCGCCGAGGGAGCCTACCTCCTCCAAGTCCACTACTACGACGCTACAGAAGAGTCCTCGCCGCTGCCCTGTGAGGCGCAGGTGGGGGTCTATGTTGATGGTGCGTTGGCCTATGAGGGTACACAAACTTTAGCAGAGGGCAGCGCTTACTGGGCGGTGGGGAGCCTCCAGGTGAACGCCGAAGGGATCAGCTTTGAGGCGATTGAAGAGCTGCGCGAGTTTCCTCTTGAACTGGACTGAATGATTCAATATCCTTTCATCCGAATATGCGAATGATTCAAACAATCGGATGAAGCCAGTCGCTCCCCAACATCTACTCCAACTGATGAGCAGCCTCTCTGACAGCACCCGGATTCGTCTCCTGAGCCTCTTGGAGCGGGAGGAGTTGGGGGTCGCGGAGCTGTGTGAGATTCTCCAGCTCCCTCAATCCACGGTGAGCCGCCACCTCAAGATTCTCTCAGGGCAGGCTTGGTTACAGCGTCGCCGTCAGGGGACCGCCAACCTCTACCGCTTGAATGAGTTGGAGGCGGGGGCCGCAGCGCTTTGGCGCCTGAGTCGCGAACAGCTTCAGGACTGGATGGAGTTGACCCAGGATCAACAGCGACTGGAAGAGCATCTAAGAAGCCGTCGTTTGAACAGCTTCTTCGCGAGGGCGGCGCTGGGCTGGGAGGGGATGCGAGAGTCGCTTTATGGTCAGAGCTTCCTGAGCGTGGCTTTGAGCGCTCTACTCCCTCCACACTGGACTTTGGTGGATCTAGGCTGTGGTACAGGGGGTCTTCTCTCTCTTTTGGCACCTCAACTCAAACAGGTGATAGGCGTTGATCGCTCTGAGGCGATGCTGCGAAGCGCTCAACATCGCACAGGTGCTTATAAGAACATCCAACTCCTCCAGGGGGAGTTGAGCGATCTGCCGCTGCCTGATGCCTGCTGTGAGGCGGTGAGTTTGATTTTGAGCCTCTGCTACTTGGGAGATCCTGCGCAGGCTCTTGGTGAGATGCGGCGGATTCTTCGACCTGGAGGCCGCGCGGTGATCATCAATCTCCTGCCCCATGATCGGGAGGAGCTGCGCCGAGAGAGTGGGCAGAAACATCGGGGCTTTGCTCAAGACGAGATTGAGAGATTGTTGAGGGGGGCAGGCTTTGATGGCTCACGTTGTCAGGCGCTGCCTCCAGAACCACGAGCCAAAGGCCCCGCGTTGATGCTGGCCACGGCATGGCTTCGGCAGCAAAGCCGCCGAAGCAGGTGATGGAGGCGAAGCATCCGTTGCCAGTAAGCGTAGAAACAGGTGACGAAGGCGAAGCATCCGTTGCCAACACAGACATTCAAGGCGCCGGAGTACTTGCTTCGGCCGAGCTCTAGACAAAGAGGAGAGACCATGAGCTTCGAGTTTCAGATTAAGGATATCAACCTAGCTGAGTGGGGCCGCAAAGAGATGCGTCTGGCTGAGGGCGAGATGCCCGGCCTGATGTCGGTGCGCGCTGAATATGCCGAGCGTCAGCCCCTCAAGGGCCTGCGCATCTCTGGCTCTCTGCATATGACCATTCAGACCGCTGTGCTCATCGAGACCCTGGTGGATCTGGGAGCTGAGGTGCGTTGGGCCTCCTGCAACATCTTCTCAACCCAGGACCACGCGGCGGCGGCTGTTGTCGTCGGCAAAGGGAGCGTAGAGGATCCCAAGGGCACCTCGGTCTTTGCTTGGAAGGGGATGAACCTGGAAGAGTATTGGGCCTGCACTGCCAAAGCCCTGGACTTTGGTGGGGGCCTTGGTCCTCAACAGATCGTCGATGATGGAGGGGACGCTACCCTCTTGATTCATCTGGGTTATGAGTTTGAGCAGAGGGGAGAGCGTCCCAACCCAGACTCTGCCTCTAACGAGGAGGAGCGTGAGATCCTCAAGCTTTTGGTTCAGCTTCAGGAGCACAACCCCAAGCATTGGAGTGGGGTAGTGCCTGAGATCAAAGGGGTCACTGAGGAGACCACTACGGGGGTACACCGTCTCTATGAGCGCGCTCGAGCCCAGACTCTCCTCTTCCCCGCGATCAACGTCAACGACTCAGTAACCAAGAGCAAGTTTGACAACCTCTATGGCTGTCGCCACTCCCTACCGGATGGTCTGATGCGAGCCACAGATGTGATGTTGGGGGGCAAGCTGGCTGTGGTCTGTGGTTATGGAGATGTAGGTAAGGGCTGTGCCCAGGCGCTTAAGAGTCAGGGCTGTCGTGTAGTGGTGACCGAGATCGATCCCATCTGTGCGCTTCAAGCAGCGATGGAGGGCTATGAGGTCAAGCCGGTAGAAGAGGTCCTGGAGGTCGCGGATCTTTATATCACCGCCACGGGCAATTTTAATGTGATCACCGCAGATCATATGTCTCAGATGAAGGATGGAGCCATCGTCGGCAACATCGGCCATTTTGACAACGAGATCGATATGGTGGGCTTGAGCGCTTGGGAGGGGATCAAGCATATCAACATCAAGCCTCAGTATGACGAGTGGCGCTTCCCTGACGGACACAGCGTGATGATCTTAGCTGAGGGCCGCCTACTTAATCTGGGCTGTGCCACTGGACACCCCAGCTTTGTGATGTCCAACAGCTTCACCAACCAGACCATCGCTCAGATCGAGCTGGCTGAACACCCAGAGACCTATGAGCGCCAAGTCTACACTCTGCCCAAGCATCTGGACGAGAAGGTCGCGCGTCTGCATCTAGAGAAGATCGGTGTTCGCCTTACCACGCTGACCAAAGAGCAGGCTGAATATATCAACGTGCCGATTAACGGACCCTATAAGCCTGATCTCTACCGATATTAAAGATCAGAGGGCGCCGTTCCTATCTAAAAATAGCTCTATACAATCAGAAAAAGGACCTCAACAGTTTTTGGATAGGCTCGATCTATGGCTTTTGCAACCTGATAGATGCCGTGGAGGTGTCCTCCTCATCTCACCCTAAAATTTGGATTTTTTTCGGCTCCCCCGTCGCAGCAAAGAAGCCGCCCCCAATTGTGGAGACCAGCTCTGTGGCGGAGCCCTCATTTTGTGCTCGACGAACGAAACGACGAGCGAGGTGAGATTCTGGTTTCCAGCGAAGCACCTTCTGGGCACCCTACAAGGCGATAATCTGAAAGGAGAGCGGATGGACAGCGCGCTTCAACAGCGATGCCGTGACACCCTGCGAATGATGGCCGCCGATGGTGTAGAGCGGGCCAACTCTGGACACCCTGGCGCTCCAATGGGGATGGCTGATCTTGCCTTCATCCTCTGGGATCAGTTCCTGCGTTTCGATCCTCAAGAGCCTGATTGGCAAGCCCGAGATCGCTTTGTGCTCTCGGCAGGGCATGCTTCGATGCTGCTCTACTCTCTGCTTCACCTCTGGGGTTTTGATCTCAGTTTGGAGGATCTAAAGAACTTCAGGCAGTGGGGCTCTCCCACCCCAGGGCATCCAGAGTTTGGTCTCACTCCAGGGGTAGAGGCCACCACCGGCCCTCTAGGTCAGGGGGTCGCTAACTCCCTGGGGATGGCGCTGGCAGCGCGGAGCCTCTCCGCTCGACTGGAGCGCCCAGATGAAGCGTTCCAGCCGATGCCACAGCGGATCTTCGCCCTCTGCTCCGATGGAGATCTCATGGAGGGGATCTCCTCTGAGGCTGCATCTCTGGCAGGGCTCTGGGGCCTGGACAACTTGATCTGGCTCTATGATGACAACCGCATCACCATCGACGGCGACACCGATCTGAGCTTCCGAGAGGATATGCAGGCCCGCTTTGAAGCGGTGGGCTGGCGCGTCCTCAAGGCGGATGGTCATGACCCCCAAGCGATCTCAGAGGCGATCCAGAGCAGCCTTGAGCATCTGGGACAGCCCAGCTTGATCATCTTCCGTACACATATCGGCCAGGGCAGCCCCAACCGCGTAGACACCTCAGGGGTGCATGGCTGCCCCTTGGGCGCTCAGGAGATGGCCGCCACCCGCGCAAACCTGGGTTGGCCCTCTTCACCCTTCCATATCCCTGAGGAGGTTGCCCTTTACCTTAAGGAACGCCAACAAGAGAAGCGTAACGCGCGGGCTCGCTGGGGCGCGGAGTTCCAAGCCTGGCGTGAGCGCCAGCCTGAAGCGGCGGCCCTTTATGATCGGCTCTGGGCGGGAGAGATCCCTGGAGATCTTCCTCAAGCGCTTCAGGCGGCGGTCCCCGCCGCTGGAGCTACCCGTAAGCTCTCCAACGCCGCCATCCGCAGCGCTGCTGAGCTGCTCCCCTTCTTTATGGGAGGCTCAGCGGATCTCAGCGGCTCTAACGGCACCCACTTTGATGAGCAGCTCGGCGCCCCCTCCCTCGATCGCAGCTTTAAAGCTCGGCAGATCCCCTTTGGGATCCGAGAGCATGTGATGGCTGCCCTCTGCAACGGTATGCTCTTTCACGGAGGCGTTCGCCCCTTTGGGGCCACCTTCCTGGTCTTCAGTGACTATCAGCGGGCCGCCCTCCGCGTGGCCGCTCTCAGTAAATTGCCTAACATCTTTGTGTTTAGCCATGACAGCATCTTCTTGGGAGAGGATGGCCCCACCCATCAGGCGATAGAGCAGCACTGGAGCCTGCGAATGATCCCCAACCTCGACCTCTTCCGCCCCGCTGATGGCTTGGAAGTGGCGATGGCCTGGAGTTGGGCTCTGCGCCGTCAAGATGGCCCCTGCGCCCTCTCTCTGACGCGGCAAAACCTCCCCGCGTTGGAGCGCGCGTCCAGCTTTGATCCTGAGGAGATCTGGCGAGGGGGCTATGCTCTGGAAGAAGCTGAGGAGCCCGATCTGATCTTTATCGGTACAGGCTCCGAGGTGCAGCTCTGCTCAGGCGCCGCGACCCTCCTGAGAGCTGAGGGTTATCAGGTCCGTGTGGTCTCTATGCCCTGCTATGACCTCTTCCTGCGTCAGGAGGGCGCCTATCAGGAGACGCTGATCCCCCTGGATCATCCCGCTGTGGTCAGCGTAGAGGCTGGGATCAGTGAACCTTGGAAGGCGCTCACCGGGCGTCGGGGCCTCAACATCGGTATCGATCGTTTTGGAGCCTCTGCCCCCACAGGAGTGTTGGCTGAGAAGTTTGGCTTTACCGCAGAGGCGGTCGCCGACCGTGCCCGAGGGCTCCTCAACGAGACGGTTTGATGATCACAGCGGGGGATCTCCTATTCCCTCAGTTTTGGCCTTCAGATTGCGCCTTCGCCACCCTGGGACCCCAGGAAGATCCAGCCTTAGAGGTCTTTGAGGAGGAGCTGATCTGCCTCAGCCCTCGGGCGGCTCCCAAACGCCATCGAGACCTGATGGCAGGTCGCGCGGCCGCTCGACGCGCTCTCAAGCAGCTCGGAGGCCCTCAGATCCCCATCCCCAAAGGTCCTGGTGGGGCGCCGATCTGGCCTCCAGGTTGGCGAGGCAGCCTCAGCCATACAGAGGGGGTCGCCGTCGCCCTCGTGGGGCCTGCTGAGCGCTATCAGGGCTTGGGGATGGATATCGAGTATCGTCAACGCAGAATCCATAAGGGGGTGATCTCGATGGTCTGTACTCCCAAAGAGCGACTCTGGGTAGAGGGGCCTGGCTGGTCTGAGCGTTTGCTCACTCTTTTTTCAGCCAAAGAGGCGATTTTTAAAGCTTTTTATCCCATAGAGAGTTGTGCTCTGGGTTTTATGGATGCTCAACTTCAGTTTGAGAAGGGGAGCTTTCAGGGCGAGCTGCTGGCAGCGGCCTCTAAAAGACACCTCCCTGGCTTTCGCTTTACTGTCCTTCTTCACCAGAGCCCTGGGCTCTTGCTGAGCGCGCTGATCTTAAGCCGCAACACGCCCTCTGAGATGGGCATCTCTAAAGCCCACCGGGTGGCTTCTGCGGCCTGCTGCATCGCCAACCGTCCTCGCTCTAGGTGAAAAGGATCCACGCGAGGTAGACCCTCAAACACCAGGGAGACCAGCTTCTCTCTCTCCGGGATTTTCATCCCCCCTTGAGAACGCCAAGGAGAGCGTGAAGCGAGGTGGTGAAAGAGGATCCTGCGCCCGGGCATAAGACCTTTGAGACCGGGCCGGTCCAAGATCCCTCCATCCCAGAGAGGTCGCCCCTTGAGCCAGACCGGCTGAAAGAGCAGCGGGACGCTACAGGAAGCTTGGATGGCTGGGATGAGGGGACCCGCGTTGAGCACTTGTGTGCCTAAGCCCAAGAGATCAAAGACAGAGACCTGGAGCGGAACGCGACAAGCTTCAAAGCTCCTGCAGTTCAGGAGGCTCTCGAGCTGCCCCTGAAAGCGTCGTCCCCGCAGGAGCCCCAGACCCAACCCTGGGTCCCAAAAATCGCTCCGCTTTAAGACCTCAAGCCGCGCCTGAATCTCTAAAGCTGAGGTCCCCGAAGCCCAGGCTCCCGCCACCAAAGCCCCCGCGCTGGAGCCACTCAGCTCAGAGGGCAGGAGCCCCTCCTCCTCCAAGACCCCCAAAAAACCGGCGTGGGCGAAGAAGCCAAAGAAGCCCGAGGACATCGCCAAAGCAAAGCGCTCCTTCTGGAGCCATTCCTTAAGGAGCATCATCAAAGAGCGCGAAAGATTCGATAGCTGCGTGGAGCCAACTCATAGGAGCCACCTTGGAGAGGTTGTTCGGAGAGAAGATCCAGATACTCCCCCTCGGGGAGGTCGATCCAGGCGGAGAGATCGGCGCGGTTGATCGCCACATAGACATCGGGGCTCTCCTCACCACAGCCGGTCATACGATAGAGCCAGGTGTGCTCGCCCGTAGAGAGGGTCTCTCGACGACCACGGGCCAAGACCTTATTCTCAGCGCGAATCTGAGCCAGCTCGCCGAGGCGCTCTCGCAGGGTGATCTGATGAGGGTTTAGGCCCTCATCTCCCCAGGGCATCATCCTACGGTTGTCGGGATCTCCCCCCCCCGCCAAGCCGATCTCATCCCCATAATAGATGAGGGGTACGCCCGGATTGCTCATCATCACCGCGAAGGCCACCGCTAAGCGCTCATAGGGCTCTGGATGTTGAGGTTGAGGATAGTTGCCTGTCCAACCATTGCCTGAGCTGCTGCCCTCAGTGCAGCCAAACTCCCGGTTGGCAAAATGGATCGCTCTGGGGATGTCATGGTTGCCGATCCAGGTGCTCATCAGGGCATTTTCACCATAGAAGCGGTCATTCTCGTCCATCCAGTTCGCAAAGTCCCGCAAGCTCATACCATGGAAGATCGCCTCACAGAGCAGACGCTTGCTGGGGAAATCAAATTGACCATCGAGGCGGTCATCGCCCACATAGCGGCGCAGCAGATCTCGGTCGTGATAGCTGAAGGTCTCGCCCACCAGATAGAAGCGCCCCCCTCCTGGGTTTTGGATCTCCTGGTCTAAACGCCAACGGAGCGTAGTCAACCAAGACTCGGGGACATGCTTGATGGCGTCCAGACGGTAGCCATCCAAGTTAAAGTTTTTGGCCCACCAGATGGCGTCATTGACTGACCAGTTTAGGGCGTCTTGGTTATCAAAGTTAAAGGCGGGTAGATAGTTGGTGAAGGCACAGCGAGTACCCCAGAAGGGGTTGTCCCAGTTGCCATCCGCACACATCACAAACTCCCCCTGTTCGTTTCGCGCGAACCAACCATCAAATTCGTGAGCATGGAAGAGGCCACTGGCGATATCTACATGGTTCATCACATAGTCAAAGGCCACCAACATCCCTTGCTCATGAGCTGTGTCCACGAGGTTATGAAGATCTTCTGCATTGCCAATGCGGGGCTCTACCAGAGGGGTGGGTTGGGGGTTATCAAGGTCGCTGTAATCGATATTCTCAGGTGAGGGCCAGTAACCATGATAGGCGCTGTACATGTGGGGATCTACGCTCTCATTGATCGCCGGACCACGATAGTTACGGTTCTCATAGGGAGCTGAGAGCCAGATCGCGCTGACCCCAAGGTTTCTAAGGTAGGGGATCTTTTGAACGACACCAGGGAGATCTCCCCCCTCATATTGACCGCTGGCACCATGATGCTCCCAGCCGCTGACATCTGCTACCCAATCAGCGCGACCATCAGAATCGGAGAAGCGATCCACCATCACAAAATAGAGCACGCTGTCCTGCCACTCTAAGAGGTTCAGATCACCACACTCCTCAGGACCTGGATCGGGGGGTACACAGCGACTGCCCTCACAGATCAAGCCCTCAAGGCACTGAGCGCTCTCGGTGCAACCGCACTCCACGTTAAAGATGGAGTTAAAGCCACCGTAGCCATCGGGATCTTGAGCCTCATTCTCAGGATCATAGATCCACTCTTGAGACTCCTCGCGGATGATGATGAATTTATATTGGTAGACGCCATCGCGGAGGCCGCTGATCTCAGCTCGCCACCCCCCCGCCTCTGGCTGCATCTCTAAGGCCCCCTCTCCCGGTAAGGACCAAGCGTTAAAGGAGCCAGAGACATAGATCGCCTCAGCCTCCTCCCAGCCTGCCAGATAGAAGCTATGCTCCTCACAGGGTTTGGGAACACAGCGCCCCTCCATACAGATCTCGCTGAGAGGAGCACAGCCCGCTTCGTCGATACACTCTGGGGGTTCAACGCAGTTGCCTGAGCCATCACAGATCTGCGCCCCTGGACATTGACAGGGCTGGCACTCATAGAAGTCGCAGATGGGTGCTACTGGCGGACACTCTCTTCCAGTGATACAGGCAGGGTTAAAGGGGCAGCCGTGGTTGATCAAGCTGTTAAAAGCCTCATATCCATCTTCAATCTGTTGAGGGTTGGCCTCATCATGCCCCCAGACCCCATCAATGATAAATTTATATTGATACTCTCCTGGTTCAAGGCTTACTTCAGCGAGGAAGTAACCATCTTCCTCTTCGTCGCGTAGCTCTATGCTCCCCGACCAACCTTCAAAATCTCCCGCCAGTTGTACTGAGTCTGCCCCTACCCTGTCCCGATAGACAAAGCTGCGGGTGCAAGGCATCGATACAGGACTGATATCAACAGCGGGGCTGTTGTCCTGAAGAGGGCTACTGTCCTGAAGAGGGCTGCTGTCCCCAGAAGCGATGGTATCTCGAGGGACAACAACATCTTGAGGAGCAGCATCTCGGGGGGCAGTAGAATCTCGAGGAGCCGCATCAAGGGGATGTTGGAGCTGATCAGCGCCCTCAACATCAGCCAGCCCAACATCAGCCAGCCCAACATCAAAAAATTGATGGGCTGCATCACGAGAGGGGGCAATCGTAGCGTCCAGGGCTTCTATTGAGTCTTCATCGTTACAAGCAAACAGGGCAAGCCCCAACAGGAGCGGGAGCCTTCTCATGGTGAATCTCCTCCAACTTCTCTTCCCTAACGCCTGAACTTCAGTCCCTGGACGAAGAGGAGGAGAAGAGCGAATATCTGCCGGACTGGGACCTTTTAGAAAAAAGAGCAGCATGATCCCTCTCCTCCTCTTTATCCGCGCGGTCGCTCTCGCTCCTCACTTTGAGGGGGAGCGCGATCCTGCTCAACTTGAGCAGATGCTCGATGAGATCAGCGCCCTGGGCGCCGATCATCTGAGCCTCATTGTCCAGTGGGCTCAAGCGGACATCTATAGCGCAGAGATCGCCCCCTATCCTTGGGGCACCGATGATGTTGAGATTCGTCGCCTGATCCGCAGCGCAAAGAAGCGTGGGCTGAAGGTCCTCCTCTTTCCGATCCTTAAAGTTGAGAAGGAGGGACCTGGAGAGTGGCGTGGGCGCTTAGCCCCCAAAGATCCTGAAGCTTGGTGGTATGCATACCGTGCCTTTATTCTTCACTACGCCGAACTCGGAGCACAGGAGGGGGTTGGTCTCCTCTCTGTAGGCTCGGAGTTGGGCAGCATGGAGTCTGCTCGGGATCGCTGGTTGAGCCTGATTAGAGCGGTTCGAGCCCGTTTCTCAGGACAGCTGCTCTACTCAGCCAACTGGGATCACTACACACAGGTGAGCTTCTGGAGCGCCTTGGACATCGCGGGAGTGAGCGCTTACTTTCCCCTCAGTAGCGCTCTTGAACCCTCCCTAGAAGATCTTAAGAGGAGCTGGTCCCTCATCAGAGATGGGCTCCGTCTCTGGGCAAAGTTTGTTGGCAAACCGCTGATCTTTACAGAGTTGGGCTACCGCAGCCTAAAGGGGACAGCGCAACGCCCCTACCACTACAGCTCTGGAGCCCAACGCGATGATCAGGCTCAATTCCAAGCTTGGCGGGCCTTTGTTGAGGTCTGGCAGAGAGAGCCCACCTTGAGCGGTCTGGTCCTCTGGATATGGTCTCGCGATGGCCCTACGGGCTACTGCCCCAAAGGGCGACCCGCAGAGGAGCTCATTCGAGACTTTTTTAAACAGGCTCAAGCTGAGACCCCAACTCATCGTTGAAAGCCTCAAGGAGGCGTTATGGAGTTCAGCGGTTTTTTTGAAGAGGATGACCCTCAGCAGCTCACCTTGCTTCACCTGGCTCAGCGCTTTGCTTTGATCACCGAGGCAGAGCTGAAGGCTCAGTACAAGCTCTGGAACCAGAGCGGACAGCGCCTGGGCCTGGGGGATCAGCTTCTAGAGCAAGGGTTCTTGGATTTTGATCAACTACAGCACCTATTGCGACTCCAATCTTTTCTCTATACTCGCAGAGCAGATCGACAGTTTGCAGAGATGGCGGTAGAGACTGGGCTCACTTCCGAGGATGAGATTAACTATGCCCTGAGCGCCCAAGAGAGCGCCTTCCGTCAAGGAGAGCAACGGAAATTAGGCGATCTCTTAGTAGAGTTTGGTTCTATGGAGGAGGAGACTCGAGATGAGCTATTGAAACAGCAAGGGCGCAGCTGAGCGACGCGGGTCCAAGCCTGGATTTTATGTTCCTCTTCTGAAACCATCACCTACCCCAAAAATAGTAGAGAGAACAATTTATGAAGCGGTGGTTGATAGGAGCGGCGCTCATCATGTTCGCCACGATTGGCTGTGATGATGATGATTCAAACTCAGATGATGGTGGGCTCACTGGGGACTTTGGAAATGCAGGTACGACTGGCCAAGCGGACCAAGGTGGTCTGGCTGGTGGAGGGGGTATCGATGGAGAGGCTGGCATTGCTGGAGAGGCTGGCCAAGGGGGAGCCGCTGGAGAGGCTGG
>CAYLJJ010000029.1:0-60328 GCA_964384025.1 uncultured Nannocystaceae bacterium | reverse complement strand
CCTTTCAAGATATCAATGGCTTCTCATACCACGAGAATTGGCTACAGAATTTGCTTGTTGCCGCAGCCATGAGTGGACGTAACCCCTTAGAATGAATCAACCACAAAATCCGGCGGACTCAGGAATAATGAGATGAACTCAGGATTCTTTGTGAAAATATTAAGATATTCACTCAGGGATTAAGGATTTAAAATTCTACTGAAAAACACGATTATATGCTTCCTTGCTAATAATATTCAGTCCACAATCCGTAAACTGAGTATTTTGTGGTATATTCCCAAGTTTCAGTTGTGGATTCGTATGATTACTTAGACGTTCATGGCGAAGTCGTCTTACTGCAATCCGTCGGGCATCAGCTCGTGTCGGAGCAGGTATTAATTTGCGACGTTGTCGCTCATTTTCCTGCCAAAGGACCTCAAGCATCGCACTATATTGGTCCTCTGATCCTCCTTGCAAAATTAACTGCGCCTGCATAAAATCAACTTCGCTTTGGAAGATTTTTACATCATTTATTGTTGCAATAATAACGCATGGGGCCTCTTTTTCTTGGGAAAAACTAAACCATATTAAAATAAGTAATCCGATTATTGCAAGGGCAAGAGTTCCGCCAATCCAGTAAGTCAGGCTGAGCAGATATTTATAAGGTATAAAATTTACTCGATACAACCCGGAGTACTCCCGCAATGTACGATGCTCCATCCATCTGGTGGACAATCATGTGGAATTCGAAAGCAAATAGAACCTTCAGTAGCTACTGTGCAAGAAGCAACAGTATTGCAGCTTATACCATCTCCTTCAGGTGTTATTGATGTTAGACAGCCAATATAACCAGAACTAAGTTCTCCAATATCATTAAGATGATCACCATATATTGGGTCACACGTGAAAAGGGTGAGGCAGTCCTGCTCATCTAAGTTCTCGCATTGAGAATGCTCTTCCAGAAAACTATCATTTTTCCTGACTTAATAAGGCAATATCAAGTTCTAAATGCTTTATATCGCCATTTTGTAAGCCAAAATCGGGTGTTTTTTGCTCATGAATAAGGCTTACATCCTTTGACATTCCTTTTATGTCTAAATCATTAGTGTTTTCGACACACGAAACTCCTATTAGGATGAAGCATGCGAGCCTTAAGCAATTGCAATAAGTTTGAATGACTGAACAGTACATATTGCGCCTCCTAACGCATGTTTGTATCTTCAGAGTAGTAGCTAAAGAGCATCACACGTCTGTTTTCACCAGCAGGCACGTGGAATGCGTTTACTTGCACACAAATACTTTCCACGGAACCATCAAATCAACCCGCCTGATGGTTCGCGCGCAGGCCCTCAATATGGAATTTCCATCCCTACTCCCCTCGTAATCGCCGTCGACATCCTTCAAGAGTCTCGCCCTTTCAAGATATCAATGGCTTCTCATACCACGAGAATTGGCTACAGAATTTGCTTGTTGCCGCAGCCATGAGTGGACGTAACCCCTTAGAATGAATTAACCACAAAATCCGGCGGACTCAGCTAAGATAGGGAAGTATACACATAATTCTTTCCAAATAGAGAATAAAATTCTCTATCATAAATCTATTTCAGTCAATGACCGTCGTGTATCAAAATAAGAAAATGGATCGTCTAACCATAACAATATTAAATTTGCACCAAAATATATATTGTCTCCAGCTTTCCATTCTATACATGGATTGAATCCAAATATACGACGAATATCCTTCTGTGATGTTTCATGTTCAGTGAAATCTATACCTATAGCATCTCCAGCAAATCCATAGAGGATTGTTATAGCTCGAAATGATCCCCCCTTTTTGAACTTCACTTGGGTGTTCATGAGAAGACGCTGAAGCGCATAGGAAGAGAACAAGCAGTAGTGGCAGGAAGGAACGAAAAAGGCTCAAGGGCATCCTTCGTCTACAGCGCCGTCACAATCGTTATCTAGGGTATCACAGAGTATCTCAGTGGCCTCATATGTAGCACCGATAGTGCCTGCATAATCTGGTTCCTGCCACCCTCCCCCAGAGCAGACTTTCTCAATCCCAGCGCAAACACCATTTTGATTGTCTGCTAGAATTTCAGGAAAGTCGGTGTCTTCATCAACAGTGCCGTCACAGTCATTATCTTGGCCATCACATGAAACCTCGACTGTTTCATACATATCAACAAAGGCTATATAGTTTGGTTCTGTCCAGCCAGATAACCCAGAGCAATCTTTATGACTGCCAGAACATACGCCAAGCTGATCATCTGCAAGAGGTGCTACTAAATCTTCCTGTTCATCGATTTGCCAGTCGCAATCATTATCTATTCCGTCGCAAATCTCTTGTAAGACTTCACTTCCAGATGGGCTAGTACTACATATAGTGTTGTTTTGGTTTGTTGGATGACACTCATATGCGCCTTCATTGCAACTTTCATTACAACTTTGACCAAGGCTATAGTAGTATTCATCTATATTTCCGTTGCAGTTGTTATCTAGCCCATCACAAACGTCATCCTCTTCTACATAAGCACTGCCACCAGGATTTGTATTACAGATGGCCTCTCCAACCAGATTACATTCAAGTTGACCATCAGAACACTCACCTATTCCTACACATAGATTTCCAACGCCAAAGCCTTCATCTACTTCACCATCACAATCATTATCTATTCCATCACAAATCTCTGCTCCAGGTCCGCCAGGTTGGATATTACATACGACTGTGGTGTCAAACGAACAAGCGAATATTCCAGTACGTTCACAAGCTCCGATACCTACTGTACAGCTTTCTCCGACATTGAAGCCTTCGTCAATATCACCGTCACAGTCATTATCTATTTCATCACAGACTTCTTCTGATGAATTCGGTGGAGGTGCATTGCATACTATGGTATTGTTTTCAAGATTGCAGACATATATGCCAGTTGTTTCGCATGTACCTGTTCCCATGCTACAATCTGTATTAATCGTAGGAATGTCGTCAATAATACCATCGCAATCATTGTCTATCCCATCGCAAACCTCATCTGATGAAGCGTGCTCTATGGCATTACATCTAACGCCATGATCTGCGGCACATTCAACAACGCCTGTATTTTGACATTGACCTATGCCAACAGTACAGGAATCTCCTAAACCAAGCCCTTCATCTGCTATACCATCGCAATCATTGTCAAAAGTGTCGCAAAGCTCATCTGTAGGGAGAATTTCACCTGCACATTCTTCCCATAGATTTGTAGTATCATTGCACATGGCGTCACCGCCATTACATAAACCTACACCATCTGTTTCTGCTGGGCCAGTATAACAATATACAGGATCAGGGTTAGCATTTGGATCACAGGCACATTCTTCAGGCATACCTTCATCTGCTATTCCATCGCAATCATCATCATTTCCATTGCAGATTTCATCTGTAGGTCGTATCTGTCCTATACATGGACCAAAACGTCCTTCTGAACATGTCCATATGCCATCTGAACAAAGCCCTTCTCCACTTGTTCCTTCAGGGCCTGTATAGCATGATGTGGCGATTGGGTTTCCGTCAGCATCTTCATCGATACTACCATCACAATCATTATCTACACCATCACAAATCTCTGCTTGTGTTCCAGGCGTGATATTTGGAATACATCCAAAACCTGTAGATTCTGCATTTGTTACACAAGTCCATTCACCTATATTACAAATTCCAGGATCTCCTGTATCGCACTCTTCTCCACCACCTGGATTACCTTCGTCTATTTCACCATCGCAATCATTATCTATACCATCGCAAATTTCATCTGGAATGCTGGCTTCAGCATCACAAATAATACTACCATTAAAATTACAGTAATGTATTCCGCTAAACTCACACCCATTTCTTTTTAAGAGACATTCACTTCCAGATATAGTCTCTTCGTCAATATGGGTGTTGCAGTTGTCATCTACGCCATTACAGCTTTCAATTACATCGGGATTTATAGAATAATCTGAATCATTGCAATCTATTTCTTCGCAAAATCCATCACCATCACTATCAATACAATCATCCTTAGTTCCAGAATCCAATCGTAATAGTGAGTCTATACTTGGACTACACCCAAACAAGACCATAATAATTGATAACCCGTACATCTTAAAATCTGTCATCTTTTTTCTCCTCCTTTTTGTTTTCTAAAAAACTGCATTTGCCCCTCTGGATACTTGATTTGTTTAAGTATTGAATATTGATGTATACGCAATTCTTTGCGCGACCTAAACTTATATCTATCAACCATAAAGTCATATTCCATCATTCCATCATAACTTTCTCTGAAAGTAGGGTGTTTTATTATTAATTTAGACTTATTCGCGCCAATAATCACCGGCCAGGTTATTGAAAACCATTTTTTATTTCTAATATTGCCGGTATATATCCAATTATGGAAAGGTCTTGCTTCATTTTGCGAAATTCTGTTTGGTAATTCAAACATAACCCTTAAAAGAATATAAAATCTTCTTTCAAAAAATCTATTAGGTGGATAATCAGGTGCAATTCGAACAAAATTTGCGAGAATTTCTCTTCGTTCATCATCATTCACAGATTTTAATAAATATGCAGCCATAAAAAACTTATGGAATTCAACAGGATATTCGAAAACGGCCTCCCAACTTGGCAAACTGTGCAAATATCTTATTATTTTGACCTGATTATCACTTAAATAGTAAACTGACGAAACATTACAACCATATACTTGCATTGTAATTAACAATATCAATATTGGTTTCTTCATATTCATGATTGAATCAATCATTGCCCACCAAACGAGGGACCTTTAGTAATATTGTCGAATCAATATCCTCATCAGTCGAATCACAACAATTTATTGTTTTAATACTCCATTCACGTACTAATGCACTATTTGAACTCGAAGTCCATATAGTAGGCTCTTCAATTGATACTGGAAGTTCTTTTGCAATCATATATCCTAAATTTTCATCGCTTAAATAAGGATCAAAAAATTCAATTTCTCTATCAATTATTGCAAATGAGGGACAAAATCTTTGGTTATCAGGAATTATTTTTCTTCTCCAATCGCTAGCATGTGGATCTGGTACATGTTTTTCACAAAATCCCATAACCTTGATAAGATCATCAAATGGTGTAAACTCATTAACATCGTAAAATTCGCGTACATCTTCGGATGTGAAGAATTTTGCGTATGTCGTAACAGAAAAAAGTTGTTCATCACTGTGAACTTGTTTAGCCGAATTAATATCTATAGGTTCTAAATATCTATTGTGTACTGGGAACATTTCCCAGAATACAATATTATGATTAACCATTTCAGCGCAAAAATCGTTTCCATCATCAAAAACTCCCAGAATATTTAGGTCAAAATACTCCGGTACTGATCCAGTTATATTGAAAGCAACCTTTTGAATTACAAATCCATATTCAGGCTCTCCATCGGCAGGTACAAACAGTACTCTTGTTTGATATCCACCACATTTCATTTTAATTTCTAACTCATTGTCAGATCCAATCACAGGTAAATTTATATACTTAAGGCCTCCTCCTGATGGTCCACCATCGGGAAAACACTCTGGATTGTTAAATCTTGCATTTTCACCGCAAATTTCTGACTGAGTTTTACAACTCATCAACAGTAAAATTGCTGTTAGTATACTAATTCTACGTCTCAAGAAATTTTATCCTTTATATTTTTTGTGTCTGAAATTCAGAGAAGTTTACCCAAGTAAATAAACCAGAAAAAAACATCAAAAATCGAGACAAAAATGTTTTTTTTCAGTTCAAAACAACACTTCAATTGCAGTAGCAATATTTACACCATTCTTTGACCCCGTACCCATCACCCTCCTCACCCTCAAAATCCCCATTTTTCCAAGGTGAGACATCCATGTCACATGTGCATTTAGTGTGCAGTGCACATGTGCACGCACACTCGTGCACACTTTAAATGCACACTTGCGGGCGCTCCGAGATTCCCACTCGTTCCGGTTCCGCCAATCCTAAGATCGAGGCTGCTACATCAGATTTTCCCACGCCATGAGGTGGTATCTATGAGCCTCCAACACGGCTGCAATCGATGAGCGAAGAGGAGGAATTGATATTTGGGCGTCAGCCAAAACTCTCTTCGTTCAGAGGACGGTGCTATAAACCGTAACCCCTAGAAAAGAGCGCTCCGCTCCTGCTAAACCTGCGGGATGAATATCCCCAACACCCTAGAAATTAAGGGCCATCAGCTCCCCGTTGAGGCGATCATTGAGGCCCTCTCCCCCCATATGCTTGAGGAGCGCCTGAGACGGATGCAGGAGGTCCTCTCATTGCGTTTGGAGAGCTTGGCGTTGGGTTTAGAAGATCTCTACCACAGCCACAATGGTGCAGCCTGCCTGCGCAGCGCGGAAGGGATGGGACTCCAGGATGTAGTCAGCGTAGAGGCCCGCCATGCCTTCCCGCTCCCTGGAGTCTCCAGCCAAGTCAGCATGGCGGCCCACGCTTGGTTAGACCTCCACCGCCTGTCCAGCCCTGAAGCGATGATGAGCTGGGCGAGAGCACGAGGGATGCGGGTCTTTGGTGCAGGGCCACGCGCCCGCTTTGAGTTAAGCCAGATCCCGATCGATGAGCCCCTCCTGCTGCTCTTTGGCAGTGAGAAGACAGGGCTGTTGCCAGAGACCTTGGCGGGCTGTGATGAGAGCTTTCGTATCCCGATGTATGGTTTCACCGAGAGCTTCAACGTCTCTGTCTCGGTGGGGATGAGCCTCTCTCATCTGGTCCCTCGAGTTCGAGCGATGCGGGCAGAGGAGGGATCTCAGGGAGATCTGCCTCAAGCGCGGCAACGCCTATTGCTGGCGCGTTGGTGCCTCAAGAGTGTGCGCGCCTCAGAAGGGATCATTGTTCATAAGTTGGGGCTCTAACGGAGGTTCTGATCTACAAAGCCGTTACGGATCGCGTAACGGGTCAGCCCAGCGACATCATTGATATTGAGTTTGCTCATCAAGCGAGCACGATGATGCTCCGCTGTTCGAGGGCTGATACCCAGGATGCCCCCCATCTCCTTGCTGGTGTGACCGCTGGCCAGAAGGGTCAGGATCTCACGCTCCCGAGGAGAGAGCGGGCTGGCATGGATGGAGCGCTGAGCCCCAGGTGAGAGGAAGGTCTCTCCTGCCGCGACCGCGCGGATCGCCTTGGTCACATCCTGTACTCCAGCCCCCTTGAGCAGATAACCTTTGGCTCCCGCCTCCACCGCGCGCTGTACCCAGACGGGATCATGATACATAGAAAGGATCAGAACCTTGGGGGGACTCTCCAGCTCCTGGAGGCGCTGTAGGATCTCCAAGCCAGAGAGCCCCGGCAGAGCCAGATCACAGAGCACAACGTCGGGCTGAGCTTCCGGGATAGCCGCCAAGGCGCGGCGCCCATCCCCCTCCTCCCCGACGAGCAGGAGATCTTCACAGGACTCCAGCAAGGCGATGAGGCCCTGTCGAACGATGGTGTGGTCCTCAACGACAAAGACACGGATCTTCAATCGATCACCTCCAGCCAAGCGAGGAGCTTGAGCCCTCCCAGGCTGCTCTGCTCCAGGTCAAGATAGCCTCCAGCTTGTTCAGCGCGCTCTCGAGCCCCCAGGAGCCCTAGACCTTGGCGCTGTGACTCTTTAGAGAGCCCACAGCCATCATCTTCTACGATCAGCCGCCAGCCGTCATCAATGGGAGCCAACTCAAGGCGTACATGCTCAGCCTGAGCATGGCGCGCTACATTGGTGAGGGCTTCTTGGGCGATGCGAAAAAACAGCTCAGCCAGCTCTGAAGGAGGGTCTTGAAGCTCAAGTTTAAGGGAGATTTGAGCCATCTCTGCCCAACTCTCAGCGTGGGCCTTTAAAGCGCTGCTTAGACCCAGAGCGTCCAGCTCAGGAGGCCGTAGAGCATGAGCCAAGTTACGGATCTGCTCTACCCCGAGATCCACCGCCTCCAGAGCGCTCTGAAGGTGTTGCCGCCCAGCTCGTTCGACCATCGGCTCCATCGCTGTCAACCGAAGACGCAGTCCGGTGAGAAGCTGACCCAACTCATCATGAAGATCGCGGCTGATGCGCGCCCGCTCCTCCTCCTGTACCGCCAGGAGTCTAGCTCCCAGGCGGCTCAGCTCCTGCTCACGTCGCTGCAGCTCAGCGGTGCGCTCCTCCACCCGCGCCTCTAGACTGCTGTTGGCATCTTGGAGAGCATCCCAGAGCCCTCGGCGGCGACGCTCTACACGACCCAGGGTGATCAGCGGCAGGGCCAAAAGGGCCAAGCCCAAAAGAAGCCCCATCAAAGAGGCTATCAACCAAAGCTTGAGGCCCATCCAGTAGAGGCGCTCTCCCGAGAGTTGCACCCGCAGTCGCCCCAAGCGTCGCCCCTCTCCCTGAATGAGCGCCCAGGCGGAGATAGGATATTGAGGGGGGGGGCCGCTCTGAAAGACCCCCTCTCGTCTAGGGAGATCAAGGCGCAGATGCGCTGAAGTGGGGGCGCGGGAGAGGATGCGGCTGAGGGCCTCCAGATATTCGCTGTCATAAGCCCAAAGTCCTGGACGCTCAGCGGCGCGCTGCTCTAAGCGCGCCGCCAGCTGCCGCGCCCAGCTCTGCGCCTCTGCGCGCTTCTCCTGGAGCGCGAGGTGTTGCCAAGAAGCGGGCAGCAGGACTCCTGTGAGCAACGCCGCAGTGAGGGCCAAGGGAGCCATCTTGCGGGTAAAGGGAGCGAGCAGCTCCTTCACGGCAGCTCGTAACCCAGCTCTTCAATCTGAGCCTGAGCCTCTCGGCTCTTGAGGAAGCGGGTCAGAGCCTTGAGTCGCGCGGGGGGATCATCAGAGAGGAGCAGCCTGATCTCCAGCTTTGGGGCGGGCTTTGGTAGCCTCAGCCTCCAGAGAGGGGCACCGTGGAGCGCCAAGCTTCCTGAATCTGTGGCTCCCACCAAGCCAGGGCTGATGCGCAGGTTCTCTCTTAACTCTGCGTCTCCCTGCAAACCTCGCCCCTCTCTGGGTCCTGGAAGCTCATATTGTCTCCTCAATGCGGCCTGAGCAGCGGCCCTTTCAGCTCTCCAAAGAAGGCTTCGAGGCAGCCCCCCAGGCCAGAAGCTCTGCTCTCCATTAAAGAGCCCCAGGAGATCCTTCAAGGAGAGTTCGGAGGTTCCCACGCCGGGACCAACCATCAGGAGGGCGCGGCTCTGAGCAAAGAGGAGGCCCTTGCTGCTGTCCATCAGGAGTACACCATCTAGGCGACCATCCCTTAAAGCCTGCTGTGCTCCTCGGGGAGAGATGGGGGCTAAGAGTCGGATAAGCGCTCCCGGTTGCTGCGCCTGAAAGACCCCCAACAGCCGTCGCATCAGAGGGCTGGCCTCAGCCTGACCGGCGATCTGAAGCCCCCGAGATTGTGAAGGGTTTGGATCCAACTTTGGAGGGACAGGCTCCTCAGCATGACAGGCCAAGCAGAGAGTCAAGGAGAGCGCCCTAAGGAGCATCAGGAGAACCTGCGTCGGCGCCTCACAGCAGGAGCCCAATCCTCTAGAAACTCTAAGGGCACCTCGGGGATCACCAGGAGGTTGCTGCCCAACTTGCGTCCCAAGATATCGAGGAGGCCCCCCTTGAGGCGGCTGGTGGCGGCCCCCTCCAAGAAGAACCAGAAGCGAGCCTCAGCGACGTTTTGTCCGAAGTCGATCTCTTTAAGGCCCAGACAGGTTCGGCAGGAGGGGCAGTCATACTGGAAGCGGTTCACCGGAAAGAAGCCCAAGCGCGCCAAGGCCTCATCCAGTGGTCCTCCATCCAGAGCATCCCCGCAGATCTTGCAGCAAGCGACGAAGCTCTCTCCAGGCTGAGCTTCGGGTAGAAAGCAGGGCTTGCTGCGCGTCTGAACGCTGAACGACTCAAAAGTCAGCTCTGCGGGAAGGAGATCATCACGGGCATCTAGATTAAACCACTCAGCCACCTCCATACCGGGGCTGAAGGCACCATCGACCTCTTCTCCGATGAGATCGTGCTGGTTGAGGAACTGAAGGACAGAGTTGATCGCCTCTTCAGAGGGGCAGAGGCCCGCGCTGCGAGGGGTCAAATAGAGATTCAACATGCTTTTTCCGACCCTCGGGATGGTTTGATTCGAGGGAGCGGGGCCGCAATATTGGCGATCTCCGAGCAGAACTGCAAGGATTCCGGCGCTCCTGATCTTGAGCCTCGCGGCGCTTCGTGCCATAAGCCCTCATGCTCAGGAGCCTCTCAATCTTTGACTTCGCCATCATCGACCGGGTCGATCTTGAGCTGGAGCCAGGGCTCACGGTGATCACAGGGGAGACCGGAGCGGGTAAATCGATCCTCATCAGCGCGCTACTTCTGCTTTTGGGAGGACGCGCTCGCTCAGAGCTGATCCGCACTGGCTCCTCTAGGGCCGAGGTACAGGCGCTCTTTGATCTCAGCCGTCAACCCAGCGTCCGCGAACGCTTAGGGGAGGCGGGCCTAGGGGCTGGAGATGAGCTGCTCATCCGCCGAATCATCTCTCGCAATGGCCGCCACCGAGTCTATATCAACGGCTGCCTCGCTACCGTGGGGCTCTTGAGCCGTCTGACTCAGGGTCTCGTAGATGTCTCAGGGCAGCATGAACATCACAGCCTTCGGCACCCTGATGCTCAGCTGGAGATCCTTGATCGTGTCTCCAACCTAGCTCCTCTACGAGCGCGAGTAGAGCAGGCTTGGCGAGAACTTCAGGGCTGGGATCAGCGCATCGCAGCCTTGGAAGCCAATCTAAGAGGGCGAGCCCAACGAGAAGATTATCTGCGTTTTCAA
This sequence comes from uncultured Nannocystaceae bacterium, assembly GCA_964384025.1. GTDB lineage: Bacteria > Myxococcota_A > Bradymonadia > UBA7976 > UBA1532 > CAYLJJ01. The sequence goes on along the minus strand of CAYLJJ010000029.1, from coordinate 49,554 downwards.
CTCTCAGAGCTGCACAGCGCCCAACTTAAAGATCCCGATGAGGAGGAGAAACTAGAACAGGAGTCGGTTCGTCTGGGGAATGTGGCGCGGCTTAGGCAAGCCTCAGATCAGATTCAGTGGGAGCTGTACTCCATGGAGGGCGCGGCGGCTGATCTCATCGCGCGCTCTCTCCCTCGTCTGGAGCAGCTTGTTGAGCTGGAGCCCAGCTTTTATCCTCTGCTCAAGGAGCTCTCCTCAGCCCTCGCCATCGTTGAGGAGACCGCTCACAGCATTGGAGCCTATGGCCGTGAGCTGAGCGCTGATCCCCGGCGTCTAGAGCAGGTAGAGGCGCGGCTCGCCCTCTTCGCCTACCTGCGCAAAAAGTATGGCAGCAGCATCGCTGAGGTGATCCAACACCAACGCTTCCTGGAGAGAGAACTGAGTGAACTCTCTCGGAGCGAGGAGATCTTAGAGAGCCTCCACCAAGGCCGCGCTGAGAGCGGAGCGCGGCTGCTTCGAGAGGCTGAGCTGTTGAGTCAGGCACGCGGAGAGGGGGCTGAGGCGCTCGTAGAAGCGGTGCAGGGTGAGCTGAGCGATCTGGCGATGGAGCGCGCCACCCTGCGCCTTCGCTTAGAGCCTACCAGCCTTGGTTTGAGGGTGGCTGAGCGCTTTGTCAGCCTCAAAGGTGCAGATCGGGTGGAGTTTCTCTTTAGCGCCAACCCTGGAGAGGAGCCCCTACCCATCCATCGCATCGCCAGCGGAGGAGAGCTGAGCCGATTTATGTTGGCCGTCAAGCGGGTCATCGCTGCTCAAGATCCAGTGGACACCTATCTCTTTGATGAGGTGGACACGGGAGTGGGGGGACCCACCGCCGAGGCGATCGGTCGCAAGCTCAAGGCGGTGAGCGTCAGCCGTCAAGCTCTCTGTATCACTCATCTGCCTCAGATCGCTGCTCAAGGCGATCAACACCTACATGTCTCCAAGCGGGTGGAGAGGGGGCGTACGCTCAGCAGCGTAGAGCAGCTGAGTCATCAAGCGCGGGTTGAAGAGCTGGCGCGGATGCTGGGTGGTGCTCAGATCACTCGAACAACTCGCGCTAACGCTACAGAGTTGATCCGCTTGGCTAAGCGAAGCTGAATTTTGGAAAGACTCTCCAGCAACGGGAGTGAAGGAGCCTCCAAGCTGTCACTCTTCGGTGAGGTTGCAGGGGTCTCCATTGTCATATCTGTTTGTTCTCGACATCGGGATCACGGTGCAGTAGGAGCCCAGCAAAGCAAACCTTCGAGACTCCAGCTCAGGATGAGTCAGAAGGGACCTGGAAATAATATAAATATTAGAAGATGCCGAAGCTAGTTTCTGGAGGTGCCTCATGCTCCGGAACATCTTACAGCTCTTGATCTTTAGCCTCTTTCTCCTCCCCGCCTGCAATGAAAATCACGATAATTTGGAGGGGGCTCCGCTCCCGATGATGGGCAGTTTAAGTCTCCAGTTGAGTGCTGGAGATCTGGAACTGGCGGGATTTCTCTTTGAGGTGGAGCGCGAGGATGGGATCTTGCTCAGTAGTCGCTATCTTCCTCTTGAGGAGGAGGGGCTGCCAGGGCATCTGGGTCCTGAGGGGCGACGTTTCGCTGACGCCTACACGGTCTTGGAGGCTGGGATCTACTTGGTACGGGTGATTCCAATGGAGAGCCCTGGACTGCCCGCGCCTCAATGTGAGCCTGGAGAGGAGAGGGTAGATATCCGCGAGGGAGAGACCACCGAGCTGCTCCTGATGGCGCGCTGTCAAGCGCCCTCCAGAGGCGGCTTGGACGTGATGGCGGCGATCAACTCCCCTCCCTTTATTGAGTCCCTGAGCTTTGAACCCTCTAAGTTCATCTTGGTCTGCGAGGCTCTAAGCCTCCTGGCCTCTGTTCAGGACAACGAAGGGGATCCCATCGAGCTTCATTGGGAGATCCTAGAGACTCCAGAGGAGGCTGATTTTGACAGCCTCGCTGAGGGGCTTCGCTTTGAGTTCATGACTCGAACCCCTGGAGATTATGGACTTCAGCTCTCCGCCTGCGAAGAGGGACACCCTGATTTCTGTACGGGGCTCTCCTTCCCCATACATGTTCAGGAGCAGCCAGAGCTGAACATGGCAGGCATCGCTGAGGGACCCTTGACCCCTTTTGGACTTCGTGTTGATGAGGGGATTGAGCGGGGTCTGAATTGGCTCCGCGCTCAAGAGCATGAGGGCGCGGTTGATGGTTGGTCTACAGGTTTGGCGGGTCTCGCCCTCCTTGAGCGTCGCGCCAGCGCTCATTGGCAGGCGCCCGTGCGTGGCTATGAGGGGGCTGAGGAGGAGGATCAGGCGCGTTTAAGAAGGATGGCTGCCTATCTGATGGGTCTGGATCCCGCCCTTAAAGGCAGCGGTGCGCCCTACGCCTATGGGACTGGGAGCGCCTTGATGTTCCTCTCTCGTTACCTAGAAACAGGGGGGCCAGATGATGTCCAGGCTGGCTTCCCGGTCAGTCAAGCGATCTCTCGGGGGACATCAAGCCTCAAGGCGCACCAATCGGGCAACAGTGAGTGGTGCAACTTTGGAGGATGGAACTATCGCAGCCCTCAGCAAGATGGAGATCTCTCAACCACTCAGTTCGCCATGGCTGGATTGAGCGCCGCCTCCAGCCAGATTCCAGAGGCTGTCGATAGTCTCGCGATGGCGGTTAATTTCCTCCAGAACGTTCAAAATGAGGATGGGGGTATGAAATATCGTGGTTGCTTAGAGACCCCCTCTACCAGCGCGATGACCGCAGCGGGGATCTGGTCCTATCGCCTCGCGGGTCTAGAAACTGATGACCAGCGCGTTCAAGCAGGAATGCGTTGGCTGAGGGACAACTATCACTTTGATGATCATGTGGGTGGCTGGCGGCAGTCCTACTACTACCACCTCTGGGCGGCAGCCAAAGCGCTGGAGGTCACCAAGGAGGCTGAGGGGATCAGCGCTGAGGAGATCGGGGGTCTAAGAGATCCGGTCTTGGATGGCTATCCAGAGGAGCCCCGGGGCTGGTACTACGACTTCGCTTGGCAGCTCACCGAGAATCAACATGTAGAGGGCAGTTGGCCTTCTGATGGTCGTCGGGGCTATTGGCGACAGAGCAGTGCGGTTGCCTACGGGGTCCTTGTTTTAGAGCGCTCTTTGGGTGGTGTCTGTGGAGATGAGTTTGTAGATCAGGATGGGGTCTGCCAGGGCAGCGACAACTGCCCTGAGGTGGCCAACCCAGAGCAGCAGGATCTGGATGGGGATGGTTATGGTGATCTCTGCGATAGCTGTCCCTCTGAGCCCAACCCAGATCAGCAGGATTTGGATAAAGATGGCCTGGGTGATCTCTGTGATCTCTGCCCCTTCCACCCCGATCCAGCCCAACTTGATCAAGATGGGGATGGCCTGGGTGATCTTTGTGATAACTGCCCTCGGCTCTTTAACCCGGGCCAAGAGGATCAAGATGGAGATGGCCGAGGTGATCCCTGCTCGGTCCAGATGTGTAGCCTCTTCTGAGCCATTCTTAATAAAGCCTCAGGAGAAACGCTGACCCTCCCCTGTGGTCTGTAATTGTCGAAGTTTCTCGATGGTGTTGGGTGTTCTTGAGAGGCGCTCAAGAACATACTTAATCGCTCCTTGACCGCTCTCCATCAACCAAGCTATGCACCCGACATGCACAGCTTCAATTCTATCCGAACACTCTTGACGATCTTTGTACTGTCTGGTGGCTTCCTCGCCTGTGATGGATCCAGCGATGGCTCAACATCAGACACAACAGCACCGCAGCCTGATGTAGTCATATCGCAACCTGATTTAGGGCAGATTCCTGATCTAGGACAGACCCCTGATCTAGGGCAGACCTTCGACTCAGGGCAGATCCTCGACTCAGGGCAGATCCTCGACTCAGGGCAGATCCTTGACTCAGGGCAGACCCTCGACTCAGGGCAGGCCCTCGACTCAGGGCAGACCCTTGATTTAGGGCAGGTCCTTGACACTGGAGAGATCCTCGACGCTGAGCCTTCTCCGACACGCCCTCCGCTTGAGGGACCGCTCGGCGACTATATACGCGCCGATGATGAAACCTTTGGCTGGCAGCTCATCGATGAAGAGCTTACCCCCACCTATAAAGCCTATCTGTTGCTGGTTGATAGTCAGCGATGGCGTACTGAGGAGGAGGTGAATCGAACCATCTGGACCCATGAAGTCTCAATTATCGTGCCCCCGTTAGTCTCAACTGACACCGCGTTGGTGATCATCAGCGGCAGCAGTCATCCCAGCCCCGATGCGCAGCTTGACGAGGACGCTATACAGCTTGGCTTCTTGCTCAGCACTCAGATGCAGGCGGTGGTCATCAACATATCCCAAATCCCCAGCCAACCATTGATCTTCTCTGATGTTGGTGAGCCCTACAGCGAAGATGCGCTCGTCGCCTGGACCTGGAACAAGATGATGGAGACAGGTGATCCTACTTGGCCAGCCTACCTACCGATGACAAAAGCGGTGGTACGTAGCATTGACGCAGTGCAGGAGTTTGACGATGAGCTTGAGGGGGTTGAAGTCCAGGATGTGATCGTAACTGGGTTCTCAAAGCGCGGGGCGACAACGTGGCTGACCGGCATTTATGATGATCGAGTGCGCGCCATCGCGCCTGGGGTGTTTGATGTATTGCATATGGGGTTACAGATTGAACGCCATTTTGAAGCCTATGGATTCTACTCTGAGGCGATCGCAGATTATGTCGAGCAGGGCGTCATCGCTCGCTTAGGCAGCCCCGAAAGCGAGGCGCTCTTGGCGATCGTTGATCCCATCTCATATCTCGATCGACTGACCATGCCCAAGCTGATCCTCACCGCAGCGGGTGATGAATTCTTCCTACCCGATGCGGCGTCGCTATATCTCGACGAGCTGCCCGGAGAGACTGTCTACCGGCAGTTTGCCAACACTGGTCACTCGCTTAATGAGGCGATCAGCGATGTGCTCGCGACGGTCGTTCCATGGTTCCGCGCGGTGGTCGAAGGGCAGCCCCGCCCACAGATGAGTTGGAGCCGTGATGGTGATGTATTGACCTTCTCCGCTGCTCCACCACCCGATGAGGTCAAACTGTGGGTCGCGACTAACCCCGAAGCTCGAGACTTCCGCTTTGCTCTCGTGGGTGAGATTTGGTCAGCCCGCTTACTGGAACCAGAGCCAGATGGCACTTTCGTTGTCGCGCTTGAAGCGCCAGATGCTGGCTTCAGCCTCTACACTCTTGAGGCCAGCTTCGACATGAACGGTCGCCGACAAACCTACAGTACGCCGGGCTTCATCACCCCTGACATATTGCCGTTTGCTGAGGAGCGCTGAGGTGGGCTGGATATACACCGTTTATCCAGCCTCTGAGCCGCTATAAATCACGAGAATAATTGGCTTGCCTTAAAGAGCCCTGCTGTTTCAGGATCGAAGCACCCCGGAGCGGGGGTGAGGGATCAAGATGAGGATTTGGATCGCCGCGCTGTTTTTGCTCTCTGCCTGCGCTGAGGAGATAGAGCCTGTCGCTTATGAAGAAGATGTCGCCTTGGATGGCGCCGGGGGAGGAGGGGTAGTCGAGGAGGATAGCCAAGCGAGCGGCCCTGAGGTGGGCAGCGGAGGTCAGGCAGGTGGAGCTGGGATGGCTGGCGGCGGAGGTGTTGCGGGAGGCGGTGGCACGGGCTGTATCGACGCTGATGGTGATGGTTGGCAGGAACGAAGCTGTAACCCCAACCCTGCTCATCGAGGAGGAGATTGCGCGGATCGAGATCCAGCGATCCATCCCGGTCGAGATGAAAACTGTGGCAATGAGATTGACAATGACTGCAACGGCCAGCTCCCCAGCCGAGACCCCGCCTGCGTTGCCTGTGATGATCTGGATCAGGATGGCTGGGAGGCTCAGAACTGTAACGCCAATCGAAACGCCCAAGGTGGAGACTGTAATGATCAGAACCCCTCGGTGAACCCAGGAGCTGAGGAGATCTGCGGCAATTTCCGTGATGATGACTGCCAGGGAGGTGATGTGCCCTGTATGCCCAACTGTACTGACGCTGATCAGGATGGCTTTGGGGTGGGCTCCGGCTGCCGTGGCGATGATTGCGATGACAGCAATGCTCAGATCAATCGCTGGGCCAGTGAGATCTGCGGGGATGGTGTCGATCAGGACTGTAACGGCCAAGACCTATCCTGTCCCCAACATTGTCAAGATCGGGATCATGATGGCTTTGGTACAGGAGATGACTGTATCGGGGCGGATTGTGACGATCAGAACCCCAATATCAACCCCGCCGCTTGGGATATTCCTGGAGATGGGATCGATCAAGATTGCAGTGGGCGAGATGGAGCCATCGCGCAGGAGTGCGTTGACCGAGATCAGGATGGGCATGGAGAGGGGCGTGGCTGCCTGGCTGAAGATTGCGATGACTCCGATCCTCGCATCCATCAAAATCGCGATGAAATCTGCGGCAATAACATCGATGATGACTGTGTAGGGGGGGATCGTCCCTGTATCCATCAGGGCACTGGTGAGTGTGTCGATCTGGATGGGGATGGTTTTGGGAGTGGGGCCTGCCCCAACGGGGGGCCTGACTGTGATGATCAGAATCCTGAGGTCAACCCCGATGCTCGCGAGGTTTGTAATGGCGTGGATGACAACTGCAACGAGACCATCGATGAGTGCCCTAGGCGAGGGCAGATCTGTGATGGACAGGTCTGTGTAGGTGGGCCTGGCACCTCCTGTCGTGAAGATAATGACTGTGCCGTCAGCGCTCATCTCCACTGTGATGAGGTGGCAGGGGAGTGTCGGATTCAGAGCGGAGAACCTTGCGCAGAGGATCGACAGTGTCCTACAGGGGCGGAGTGTAGCCTCGTCGCTAACTGTCCTGGTCAAGAGCGGCGCTGCCATCAATCTCAAGGGGGCGCGTGTGGAGAAGACTGCGATTGTAGCGGTGATCTCTTCTGCCACTCAGAAGAGGAGAGCTGTGTAGAGTGTCGAGAGGATATGCACTGTCAAGCTGATCGAAGCAGCTGTACCACCGGTGGCTTCTGCGCCGCCCGAACGCTCATTGGTGGTGCTGATATGGATGTTCAAGTACAACTCCTGGGGCTTATGGCGGAGTGTTGGAGGCGCTTCTCTGAGGAGCGCAGCGTCATCGCTTGCAACATCCTGGAGATAGATGAGGTTCTGATGACTGGAGGCGTTGAGGTTGAGACGATCGAAGGAACAGATGACGATCATCAGGAGTATGTCTGTGAACAGGATCTGGAGGCGCTGGGCGTCGATCCCGCCGATATCGGGATCCTGGAGGAGCTCTTTGGTTGTGGTCTATTCGATATCCTCAACCTCTGGTGGTGGCTCCCCCTTGAGGCGGGAACAGATACGCTCTGCCTCCTCTATGTTCCCAATATGCATGGATTTGACTGGCCTGATGTTGATCGTCCGGCGGTGGTGGTAGAACGTTGCGATCGCGCCTCCTATCGCTGATCTACAGCACCCAACTTCTCATCGTTCCTCCCTTTCAGCCCAGTGAGGAGATCTTGGTCGGCCCTGAGCGCCCTCCCTCTGAGCAGCTTTCAGTGGGTGACTGGTCCATCGGAGGGGGCAAACTCAAAGCGAGAGAGGGGCCAGCTTATTGGTTGGCGGGCAGCCCTCGTCAGAACGGCTGGCTGCGAGCGCGCTTTGATCGCCCGCGTCCCAAAGGAGTACTGATCCTTCGAGCCGCGCTCCGCAAAGGTCGTCTCAAGGGCCTGGGGCTTCAGCTCAAAGGACGCAAGATCCGCTTTGTGCGCTTTGATGGGCTCAACTTGAAGGGTCTGGGTCCCGCTTTCCGCCTCCGACCTCGTAAGGGGATGAAGCGCTTGGAGATCCTGGCTCTGCTCTTGGGAGGCAGCGTAATGCTCAGCGCCTTTGATGCAGATGATGGCGCTTGGTTGGGCTCTCTTGGGACCCGTAAAGCCCCTAAGCTGGAGGGTTCTCCAGGGCTCTTTATCAAAGAGAAGGGCTTGGGTGCTCTGGCCTTTCTGAGTCGCTGGGAGGAGTGCAGCCACAGCTCTCCACTGGGGCTGGAGGGGCCACCGTTGATCCTCTACTTCGATCCCAAGCAGCCTCCTATGGCCCGGCCCGGCCTCCGCTGGATGGAGACGCTGCCAGAGCGAGATGTTTGGCGTACAGATCTCCCTGGCTTAGAGCAGCTCTTCTGTGAAGGACAACCACCTCCTAGAGGTTTCTTGACCGAGCTGCCCTGGAAATATCTGGCTCCCAACTACCTACAGCTTCGCCACCAGCCCCCCGAGGAGACCCGGGATGGTTTTCGGATCAACCTGAGTTACAAAGATCCCAAGATGGTAGAGGCGCTCCTACGGGGCTATCACCGCCGCTTTCCCAAGCAGACTCAACTTCAAGTGTTGGGGCAAAGCCGCCAAGGCCGCCCTATCCTGGCCCTGGGGATCGCGCATGAGATCAAGGCTCGCGACCCCCGCCCTGCCTTTCTGCTTAACAGCGCTCACCACGGCAGCGAGATTCTCTCTATCGAGTTTACCCTGGACGCCATCCAGAGCCTCTTGGAGCGCCCAGATGTGGAGCTGGAGCGCTGGTTGCGAGAGGCGGTGATCTGGTGTGTCCCCCTGATCAACCCAGATGGCCTCACCACCTTTATCGATGAGTCCGCTCGCGTGGGTCGCAAGAACCGCCATGATGTCAATGGAGATGGTCGCCAGCCCTACCCTGAGGGGGTCGATCTCAATCGCAACTATCCCTTCCGTTGGGGCAAACTGGGAGAGCGAGGGAGCCGCTCAAGCCGCAACAGCCCCTATTATCGAGGGAAGCGGGCGGCTTCAGAGCCGGAGACCCAGGCGATGATCAGCTTGGCGCAGCGAGAGCGCTTTGTGGGCTCCATCTCCTACCACACCGGGACTGTAGCGGTGCTGGCTCCCTACACCATTCCAGGCGTGCGCAACCCTGAGCCCAATGAAGCTTGGGTGGTCGCTGAGGGGGTCGCCAAGGCTCTAGGAACGCAGCCTCTGGACAACCGCTCCTTTCGGGTAAAGCGCAACCTCTACCCAGTGGATGGGGTCGATCAGGACTGGCACCGATATGCGCATGGGACCCTCGCGCTCCTGGTTGAGGGGGGACGCTGGTCTCCCAGAGAGATGGAGGCACGAGACCGAGTGGTGAGAGTCCTACGGCGTTCCTGGAAGCAGCTCTTCAGGCGCTTCTTTGAGGGTCCCAGCCTCTCTCTGCGGGTTCTTGATGCTCAAGGACGTCCGCTAAAGGCTCAGGTGAAGATCAAAGAGATGCCCACGCGGGCAGGAGAGAAGTGGAAGACTCGCTGTCCTGATGGACAGTTTCACCGTTATCTCTTAAAAGAGGGGGTGCTGAACCTCAAACTCCGCTCAGGGAAGCATAAGAAAAAGCAGCGGGTGGAGATCAAGGGGCGCAGCAAACTGGAAATCATCATGAAGGGGACACCCTGCGATCCAAGCCCCCCCCCTGGAGACCTCAAATGAAACGCCCTGTGTTTACGAAGAGAGAAGCGGTCCAGGAGGGCCTCGCGCTCCCCGCCGTGCTCAACCACAGCTTTGTTGGAGGTCCTGTTGAGATCTTTGAGCAGCGCACCCAAGAGATGATCGCTGCGCTGATCGAACCGGAGCGCCTCAGAGCCCAGACCTTCAAAAGACGAGGGGCCTGGGTGGCTTGTAAATATCGCATCCACCATGAGCGCTTGGAGCAGGTGGAGGCGCTCTATGAGGCCGCAGGCGCTTTAGAGGGGCTCAAGTTTTTGATCTGAGCCTCTGAGGCTTGGGGGAGGAGATCGCCATGTCCTGGAGTGAACTCTCAGCCCTGCTGCTCAGCCTCAGCCTGCTCAGCTGTCAGGAGTTGGGCTTCCAGGAGGTCACGCGCTTTGAGATGGAGGCGGAGATCCCTGTTGTCTTTCGGCTCCCCGAGCAAGAGATCCCCGCGTCTCCCGTCGAGCTAAACATCCCTATCCAAGCCTCCCTGGAGCTTGATCTCTTGGAGACCCTCCGCCAAGAGGGACGGGGAGATGAGGCTCAAGCCCTGGAAGAGAACCGGGATCGTATCCTAGCCGTCACGCTGCGTAAGCTGGAGTATGAGGTCTCTCCCAATGGCATCCCCGCTGATTTGGGGATTGTTCAGCTGCGTATGGCTCCTACAGAGAGCCCTGATCCTTTTAAAGAAGCTTGGCCTCTGGGCTCTACCATCGCCATCCCAGCAGGACGCAATATCGCCGCTCGAGAGTTGCTCTATGAGGAGGGCGCCCTGCTTCGAGCCGCTCCTCTTCTAGAGGCGCTGCGTTTTATCCTTGTAGCGGACACAGATCTTCATCTGCCGACCGACGCGCCGGTGGAGCCAAGGCGTTTGCTTATTCGCCTCCGCCTTAAGCTGGATGTACTCTTCAACCTGTTGGGATAATGTGATGATCGTCACCCTACTGACTGACTTTGGTGATCAAGATGGCTTTGTAGGGGCGATGAGGGGGGTGATCCTCTCTCGTGCCCCTCAGACACAGCTCATCGATCTGGCCCACCACCTCGCTCCAGGAGATCGAGAGAAGGCTTCTCGAGTCTTAATGCGATCAGTTCCTCATTTCCCCCAAGGCAGCCTGCACCTCATCGTCGTCGATCCAGGGGTGGGCTCAGATCGCGCCGCTGTAGCTGTTCGCGCTGCGGGGCAAACCTTTGTGGCGCCAGATAATGGGGTCCTTACCGATATCCTTGAGGTCCTAGAGGGGGAGATTCAGGTGCATCAGATCAACCCCGAGTTGATCAAGGCCCCGCCTCTCAGCGCGACCTTTCATGGCCGCGACCTCTTTGCTCCCGCCGCAGGCTTCCTCGCTGCTGGAGGCAATATGGTCGATTTGGGTCCCCCCTGTGAGCTGAAGGTCAAGCTTAGGCGCTTTCGGCCTGAGTATGAGGAGGGGCTCTGGAGGGGACACGTGATTGAGGTGGATCGCTTCGGTAACCTGATCACCAACCTGCCTGTCTCTGGGCCCTTAGAGCTGATGGTGGGCAGCCTCCGCTTTCGTGGTCCTGCGCCCTATTATGCTGCCGCTCAGCCAGGTCACGCGGTCCTGGTCCTGGGCTCAGAGGGTACCCTAGAGCTGGCTGTCCGAGGAGGTTCTGCAGCTCAACGCTTTGGCTTGGGAGTGGGGGTTCCGGTGAGCTGCCGTCTCTTAGAGGAGTAGGCTTTTCATCCGAGCGCTTCTGTGGGACACAGAGAGAGCAGATGAAAGGGGACAATGCGCCAAGCGCTCATCAGCTTACTCCTGCTCTCCTGTGTGGAACCTCCAGGCAGTGGACAGATCCAAGGCAGCCTCAACATTCCAGGCTGTGAAGATGGAGAGGAACTCAGTTACCAGTGCGACCTCAACACGCCCGTCGAAGAGTGCTCTGCTTTTAGGTTGGATCCAGACTTCTTCTCCCTAGAGTTGGAGGATGAACACGCCCTTATCCGCATCCAGAAGGGAGGGCGGCGTTTTGGGGAGGTGGACGGTTTGCTCCTGGAGATCCAAGATATACGACGCCTACGAGGCAATCTTGAGCGCTCCATCTCTATCAAGCCTCAAGGTGAGATCAGAGCCTCCCTGCTCCTCTTTGAGCGCTGTCGAGACTCCACCCAGAGCTTTCAACTCCAAGGAGAGCTGCGCTTTTTGAGATTTGGAGTGGAGGATGGCGATCAGATCACAGGGGAGCTGCTCTGGCTTGAGGTGCGGGATGGTCGCCGAGTCGAGCATCTCCTTGGGGTTCTGCGTGGAGAGTTTGATTTTGAGGTTCGTCGAGGTCCCCTCTACACCAGCTTCCCTGGAAACACAGAGCGGAATCCTCTGCGATGATCTTTGAGGCCCAGGTGAAGCGCCCAGTCTTTGGTGGTGAGGTCCTGGCCTATGCTCCAGATGGACGCATTACGCTCTTTCGAGGTGCTGCGCCAGGAGATCAGGTTCGTCTCCAGATCAGCCAAACATATAAGCGCTATCACCGCGCCCAGCTCCTCAAGCTGCTGAAGCCCAGCCCTGATCGAACAGCTCCCTTCTGCGCCCACTTTCCCCAATGCGGGGGCTGCCCCTGGCAGGCGATCCCTCCAGAAGCTCAGCGTGAAGCCCTACATCAACATCTGCTCCGTTCCCTGAAGCCGATTGAGCCCTCCAAGATTCCTCTTGAGCCCTTCGCCCATTTTAAAGGGCAGGCTTGGCGCTCTACCGCGAGAGTCCACTGTGACGGAGAGCGCCTGGGTTTTCGTCGGGCGGGCTCCTCTGAGATCCTCGATCTGCCCCACTGCCCAGCCCTTCGTCCCGAGCTGAACGCTCTCTTAGGGGCTTTAAGAGCAGCTCCCTCTCTTCCAGAGGGGAGCGTTCGTCTGAGCGCCGCTCCTGGGGCCTCCTCAGGAACCCTAGCCTTCTCAGCGCAGCTCTCTTCTCGACAGGCCCGGGCGTTGATGGCGGAGCCCTGTATTCATGGTCTAAGCCACTCCAGGGGGAGCCTGGGCAGCCCTCAGAACCTCATGGGCGCTGCCCAAGTCCCTCACCCTGCTACAGCCTTCTTGCAGGCTCATCAAGAGGGCAATCAGGCTTTGGTGGAGGCGGTCTTGGAGGTCCTCTCAGATGCTGAACATATCCTGGAGCTGTTTTGTGGTTCTGGGAACTTCAGCCTACCTCTCTTAGAGGCGGGGCATCGCCTCAGCGCTATAGAGAGAGCACCAGAGGCGGTCAAAGCGCTCCAAAGAGAGGCGGAGCGACGAGCACCGGGACAAGCACTGGTCCTTCAAGGAGAAGCACGAAAGCTTCCTCAGGGTCCCTTCGATGCAGCTCTCCTCGATCCTCCTCGACGGGGCGCCGCTCAGGCGCTGCGCGCGCTTCATGAGCTGGGGCTGCGTCGCCTGCTCTATCTCTCCTGTGAGCCCAGTACCCTCAGCCGAGATCTGCGCCTCCTCTTCAAGCTGGGCTGGCGCTTGACGCGCCTTAAACCCTTTGATCTCTTCCCCCATACCGGACATATGGAGACCCTGGCGCTCCTCAAGAGATAAAATAAGGATCAAATGACTAAGAGACGCTATCTCCGTTTTATGATCCGGGGTTTGGCCCTGGATCAGAAGAAGCGCGCTATCCTCCTCCTTCAAGATGAGGGTGGGCGCCTGCTGCTGCCCATCTGGATCGGCGCCCCTGAAGCCAACGCCATCGCCCTCGCTCTAGAGCGTAAGCGCAGCCCTCGTCCCCTGACCCATGATCTCCTCAAGATGATCATCAACGCCCTTAAAGCCCAAGTCCTCAAAGTGGAGCTGAGGGGCCTTAAGGGAGGGACCTATTTTGCAGATCTCTATCTGCAAGCCCAGGATGAGACCATCAGCCGCATCGACTGTCGCCCCTCAGACGCTGTCGCCCTGGCTCTTAGGACTGGGGCTCCTCTCTGGGTCGCCTCTGAGCTGCTGGCCGTAGCTCAGCCTCTCCCAGAACGAGCCCAGAAGCAGCCCCCCATCTTCTCCGCAGATGATGAAGAGGGGCGTCAGCGTATGGCTAAGATGCTCGAAGAGATGGACCCCAAAGATTTTGGAGAGTATGAAATGTAACTTCTTATAGGTTCTCTGGGCAGGCACTATAGGCGCGGCAAAAAACATTCCTTATAACTCAATTTGCACGTCAATTGATTGATTTTTATGCTGAAAAATGATAAAATTTACTATATTTTTAGATGGGAGAGAGTATGAAAAAGGATTTTGTAGACCTTGACGATCTTGAGTGGAGCATTTTTGGAACAATTCTTTCAAGGTCTAAGAAAAACTCTTCCGAATATTCAGATCTTGAGGCGAAGCATGCTGCCAACACAATCCTTTACATTCTAATTACAGGTTGTTCATGGGAGGAACTCCCGGAAGGACCCGCTTGGGTGGATAAAATTGTCGCTCACCAATGGTTCTCTCGTTGGAAGTACAGCCGGATGTTTTTATGAGGATGTATTAATAAATATTGAAATGAAAATTTAATCTTCGATATAGATGAAGATCTCCTCCCCTAAGCAGATCTCATCTCCTGAGCGAAGTAGATGAGGTCGATGGAGAATCTGTCCATTGATCAGGGTGGGATTGGTACTGCCCAGATCGCTGATCATATAGCGTCCCTCACGCCCTAGGATACGAGCATGACGCCTGCTTACCCGAGGAGAGCCAATCATAATGTCATTGGCTGAGGTTCGCCCCAGGCTGATCTCTCCTTTGAGTGGATAACGCTGGCCCGCGTTGAAGCCTGTCCTTCCCAGGAGATATGCCTCTGGAAGCGCGTTTAACATCAAATCTTGGATCGCTATCGACTTGCTGCTCTGAGGTCGCCAATCGCTGGCATGAGTACCTCCCGCTTGAAGATCCATACCCATACTCATACGGCGAAAGGTTTTGTACTCCTCTATCTTGGGTTTGCGCTCATAGGCCATTACCTCATCCAAGAGCTGCTCCAAGGCCTCAGAGAGATCAGAGCCATCCCCCTCTTCATAACCTGGGGTCGCCTCCATCTCTTTGATGATCTTTCGAAGAACCGCAGCGGCGCCTTCAAAGGCCCCTCGATCTGCCATAAGTCGAGCTTCCCTCCGCGCCTCCTCTCCCCGAGCGAGGAGCACTCGAGCCCAGATCTCCTCTCTGCGCTTGGGCGTTCCCTCCTCAATGGGAATAGAGAGCCTCTCTCTGAGGCTCATCTGTTCCTTCATTCCAGCGACGCGGTAGCGCAGGCAAACCTCTAAGACCCCCCTCCAACTTCCAGGAGGTTGAGAAGCTGAGAGGCTCAACTTGGCGACCAGAAACTGAGGGCGGCCCTCTAAAGCATCGCTGAGAGGGATGAGCAGGCCCTCAGCACCAAATCGACTGCGCTGATGGCTTAAGATCTGGAGGATCTCAACCCCCTCTTCAGGTCGAAGCAGAATCTCCAGGGCATCAGCGACGATGTCACCCTGAGCGCCCAGGGCGCGGCCCAACTCAAAACTGCACTCCAAGGGGTTGGCGATATAGGAGTAGACTCCAGAGCCCGCGTCGGAGATGGCGCTGAGTACATCTTCATCGTGGTGGGGGCCAAAGCCC
The DNA here is from genome assembly GCA_964384025.1 of uncultured Nannocystaceae bacterium. Classification (GTDB taxonomy): domain Bacteria; phylum Myxococcota_A; class Bradymonadia; order UBA7976; family UBA1532; genus CAYLJJ01. The sequence continues at coordinate 34,480 of CAYLJJ010000029.1, read as the reverse complement.
AGGGTAGAGATGGCGATATCGGGTCGGAAGCTTTCAGCGAGCCGCGCTAATCCGGGAGGATCGCTGATCCCTCGGTTGGGTTGGCCGTCGCTCAGCAGGATCATCAGTTGTCGCTCATGAAGATGGCGCTCTGGAAGGAGATGTTTAGCGATCCTCATACCCGCTTCGATGGAGGTGCAGCCGCCCGCCTCCAGGCGTCGCAGTCGCCGCTTGACGCGGGCCTTGTTCACCTTGGTCATGGGACCAAGTCCAGCTACCTCAGTAGCGTTGTCAGCGAAAGCTACTACGGCGACCTGATCTGCTTCTTCTAGGCGATCGATGAGCGAGCAGCTGGCCTCGATGACATGGGCCAGGGGGGGGCCTGTCATTGAACCAGAGACATCCAGTACGAAGACCACAGAGATCGATGGGCGCTCCGCCTCGATCCCTCCTTGAAGAGGATCGACACGAGCCACGAGATGGATCTCACTCTCCACTCCAGGTAAGACGCTCTCCTGTTCAAAGGAGAGTTCGAGTTTTAGGACCTGTTTGGGGTTCATGGGCTCCCTCGATATTCTCTGGGGATGTTGATTTGGCGGTGGTGGAGTGTAGCAGATCTTTTGGGTCTGTTCGAAAATCTGAGCCGACAGGGCGCTGGATCAGTCAGATTGATTCTCCGTACCATGGGTAAAAAGTCTGCATTTTAGCGCAAAACTTTTATATAATCATAATGATGAGATCATATCGTAAGTCTTCGCATTCAATATATGATTTAAGGGTCTATCTTGTGTGGATAATAAAGTATAGAGACAAAGTTTCAACAGATAATGTTTGATTCAAAATAAGAGAACTATTCCGCCGAATATGCGATAAAAATGACATTAACATTATCCGTAGGTTGATGATCGACTTGTTTGTAACGAATTTCAGTTGCTAAAGCATACTCTGGACTTTATTCCAGAGTGGTTCATTGCAATGGTATGCTATTTTCATTCAAAATGATCGAGAACGAAACGAGCGTTTTTTAGGAGTTCCTCAAAGCTGAACTCTGAATTCAGGCCCAGAAATAAGATCTTGGTGTCGCCCCTTGAGCTGGCTCCCTGACCAGAGCAGACAGCGTTGGAGTTGAGCTCCTGCCTGTACCTCGGCTCTCTTGTCAATAAAGCTTTCTGAGAGCCGCGCCCCTGGACCTACGCGAGCTCCCTCCAAGATCACACAGTGAGGCCCGATCTCCGCCTCAGGATGAACCCAAGCGTTCGGATGAAGGCGACGACCCAGGTGATCTGCTGGAGGTAGATGTGACACCAAGAGCTCCCCCCTCAGGATCGCCAAATGCGCTTCAAGATAGCGATCAGGAGTTCCAACGTCGCTCCAGAAGCCCTCTACAAAGACCCCAAAGAGGGCCGCGCCTTCGTTCATCTTCTGACGCCAAGCGCTCCTGAGGATGTCACAGGGGCCTTCAGGGATCGCCGCCAACAGCTCAGGCTCCAAGATCTGGATGCCGGTGTAGGCGCCCCCTAAGATCCCTCGCTCCGGCTCCGGCCCCAGGACCTCTGCAATGCGGTGGACCCGACCCTGAACATCGACCCGAACGCGGTTGAAGGGAGAATCTTCAGGGAGTCGCAATAGGGCCAATGTGCCCAGAGCCCCAGAGGCTCTGTGCTGAGTGATGAGGGGGGCCAGGGGGAAGTCAAAGAGGATATCCCCGTTGAGGACCAACAGAGGCTTCTTTGGCAGCGCTGCGGCGATCTCTCGGATCCCCCCTCCAGTGCCCTGGAGCTGAGCCTCATAGAGAAAGCTCAGATCCTCATCGCGAGCACTCAAAGCGGGAGGAATCTGCGCTCCCAGGTGGTGGAGGTTGATCCCAATCTTCTGGATTTTCAGGCCCTTCAAGTGATCCAGGCTGTGCTCCAGGAGAGGACGTCCTCCCATCGGCAATAAGGGCTTGGGGTGCTGCTCAGTCAAGGGCTGGAGTCGAGTCCCCAGACCCGCTGCGAGGATGGCGCCGTTCAGATCAAACATCTCTCCCTCCTCGCAACCCAACTTGAGCTGCCCTGACAATGATGTCAGTACCCAGCTCCAGAGGGAAGAAGATGAAATCTGAGTTTCTCAATCAAATCATTAGATTGTGCTGGGTTTGCCTTTTTGGCCTGGAGAATGCTTAACTTTAAAATATGTTCAGAAAATCCCTATATGGGTTTCCGCTCCTGTTTTTGCTCCTGAGCTGTGCTCCTCCCCGAGAAGATCTCGAAGGGCCTGGAGAGTTGAGTCTCCCCGAGCTTCAAGATCAGCCAGTGGCTGCCTACACTCTGCGTTGGAGAGATGAGAGCGGCGCTGAGCTGCTCCCCCTGCGTCTATTGATCGAGTCTGAGGGTGGACAGGAGCTCCTTGAGCTGGCGGAATCAGAGCGAGAAATCCAGCTCCAACTCCCCCAAATAGAGCTGCGTTTGACCCTCTTTCGAGATCGAGATGACGATGCTCACTTTGATGCCTGCCCTTTCCCCGCTGAACCCAGCCATATGGAGCAAGCAGATAACTTCGATAACCTCTTCGCTCAGCTCAAGTTACAGCCACGTCCTGGTGGAGAGGCTGAGCTGCTCCTCAAGCGCCGACTCTGTGGTCCTGGAGATCTGGAGACGGGGCTCTCTGGAGTTCTTCAGCTCCCCGAGGAAGCTCCCAGTGCGCCTCTGCTGCTCAGCTTGACCCCTCAGGAGGAGAGCGATCTTCAGCCTTTCCTGATTCCACTCTTTCCTCAAGGAATTCAGGGGGTGGTCCCCTTTGAGCTGACTGAGCTGCTCCCCGGCGCCTACCAACTCAACTTCTTCCTAGATGAGGATGGAGATGGTCTGCCTTCCGCTTGCGGAGGAGAGTTGGGAGGAGCTGATCGCTACTTCGCTTCGCTTGGCTCCTTTGAGATCCGGTCGGGTCTTATACGCGCCCTCCCAGAGCCTCTAAAGTTGGAGCCGCTTCTTGACTGTGATGAGACCTTCACGGGGATTCAAGGCGAGATCCAAGCCCCAGTTGGAGATGAGGGACAGCTCTATATCAGCCTCTCATCTCAAGGGGAGGCCTCAGAACAACTCCTGGCTTTGGGCGAACGTCTCCCTCGTCGCTTCACTTTGACCGGACTTCAGGAGGGACGCTGGTCTCTGCTCCTCTGGCTGGATCGAGATGGAGATGCGCGCTTCTCTCCCTGTGATGGCCTCCAAGCAGGCCTAGACCGTGCCTATCTTTATAGAGAACTGGAGCTGCTCCCTGGAGAACTCCTCGATGTTGGGATTCTGAACCTGGAGAGCCGCAACTGTCCTGGGATCCTTACCGGACTCCAAGGCCAGCTCCTCGCTGAACGAGAGTTGGGCCCTGAGGGTAGTGGTCGCCCCGTTCGCATCGCACTCTATCCTGAGGAGGAGGGGGAGGCGCGCAACCTTCTCCTCTTTGAAAATCACTGGGAGTTGGCTGAGAACACCCCCTTTACCCAGGTCGGAGAGGTCTCTCCTGGAGCTTACTGGGCGCGCATCTATCTGGACACAGATCGAGATGGTCGTTTCCTGAGTTGTGAAACCGCTGCTTTCAAAGATCGAAGCAGTACAGAGCTCTTTTTTTTGGAGATCGTCGAGGGAGAGATGAGCGATATCGGTGCTTGGAGGCTCCCAAGTTCAAGCTGCTCAGTACCCCGAGCTGAAGTTCTGCCAATATTTGATCTAGAAGCGATCAACATCTTACCCCCCTCCCTACGCTTCTATATAGAGGAGCGCGGTGGTTGGAGTGATGATCGTGCCCTCTCTGAGGAGAGGCGCTTGATCTTAGCTCCAGGAGATTTTCGAATCATCGCCTATCTAGAAGCGGGGAGTATCTGGGAATCTTGGAGCTGCGATAGAGAAGGCCCAGAGCAGCCTATCGCAGAGATAGGGCTCTCTCTCAGCGAGGAGCAGGTCCAGATTGAGATGCCCATCTCCTTCAGCCACTGTCTGGGCTCTCCTTAGATCCTAGCTTTCTTTGATCCCCCAAAACATAACGGGTAGATTTAAACCTCTGGGTAAAAAGTGACCCGTACAGGCGGCTTCGAAAAACTAAAGGCCTGGGTGGTCATAAATGACCCCCCAAAGACCAAGAGCGAGGCTCTCAGCTTGGCCTGATAGCTGCACACTCTAGGCGTCGCACAAGCCTTGGAACTTTGGAACTCAAAAATGAACCAACTCGCTCCTCAGATCGACTCCTTGCCCCTACACAGCCTCAAGCGAAATCAGGTGGTTGAGAGATACGCTTATCTGATCAACAAAGTCGCCTATAAGATGATCGCCCGTCTCCCCGCCAACGTAGAGATAGATGATCTAAAATCCGCGGGAGTTATGGGTCTGATCGATGCAGCAGAGAAGTACGATCCAGAGAAAAGCCGCAACTTTAAGAGTTATGCAGAGATTCGTATCCGAGGGGCGATGGTCGATGAGCTGCGCTCTCTGGACTGGGTTCCTCGAAGTGTGCGGCAGAAGAGCAACAACATCAACAACGTGGCTCGAGACCTCACCGCTCGCTTAGGTCGTCCTGCGACTCAGAATGAGCTGGCCCAGGAGATGGGCCTAAGCCTAAACGAATTTCATAAACTGGCAGAGAAGGCGCGGGCTCATTCCCTTATCTCCATAGAAGATTTAGGGGGCTCCAGAGAGGAGCGTCGCAACTTCCTGGACTGCATTCCTGATGTTTCTGCGAAGGATCCAGAGCTACACAGCCAGAAGAGCAATCGACGCGCTCTCATGCTCAAAGCGCTTCAAAAAATCCCCGAACGTCAACGGGTAGTTCTGAGCCTTTATTATTTCGAAGATCTAAATCTGAAGGAGATAGGCTCTATTCTCGGAGTCACCGAGTCACGCATCAGCCAGATCCGCTCAAAGGCGATCACTCAGCTGCGGCCTATTTTGCAAGAGATGCTTTTGGATTGAGAGCCCTCACTCCTTCCAGAGCAGCATAAGGCTTCCACCTCGTTCCCTTCTCTTCTCCCAATTCCCCCGTTGACAGCAGAATGAGGCCTCCCTATACTGCGCCGGCTTAAAACCAGTGGAAATTCGAGGATGCCCGGCGAAATCATCTTCCTGTTGGTGTATTTCGGGGTTCTGGTTGGCCTGAGTTTCTATGGCGGCCACCGGTATCACATGGCTTTTTTGTACTATCGGCACAAGAAGCAGAGACCGGTGGTGCCTGGAGAGGCCAAAGACCTACCCAAGGTCACCATTCAACTCCCCCTCTTTAACGAACGCTACGTGGTCGGACGTTTGATCGACCAAGTCTGCCGTATCCGCTACCCCAAGGAGGCTTTGGAGATCCAGATCCTCGACGACTCCACGGACGATACCCAAGAGATCGCCCGAGCCAAAGTCGAGGAATGGCAGGAGAAGGGCGTTCAGATCGTCTATATCCATCGAACCAACCGAGAAGGTTTCAAAGCGGGGGCACTTCAAGAAGGAATGGAGGTCGCTCAGGGAGAGCTGATCGCAGTCTTTGACGCAGACTTCCTACCTCCAGAGAACTTCCTGGAAGTAACGACACCCTACTTCAAAGATGAGGGAATCGGGATGGTCCAGACTCGTTGGGACCACATCAACCGAAACTACTCTTTTTTGACACAAGCCCAGAGCATCCTCTTGGATGGACACTTCATGATCGAGCACACTGCTCGAAACCGCTCTGGACGCTTCTTTAATTTCAACGGAACTGCTGGAATTTGGAGGCAAACCTGTATCGAGGAAGCTGGGGGTTGGCAACATGATACCCTCACTGAGGATCTTGACCTCTCCTACCGTGCTCAACTGGAGGGTTGGCGTTTTGTTTTTCTCAACGATCTGCTCTCTCCAGCCGAGGTACCGGTTGAGATGAACGCCTTTAAGACTCAGCAACATCGCTGGGCTAAAGGCTCGATTCAAGTAGCACTCAAACTGCTCCCTCGTATCCTCAAAAGCAACCTTTCCTTCAAGGTTAAGATGGAAGCTTTTATCCATCTGACCAACAATGTTGCCTATGTGATGATGATCATCCTCTCTCTACTGATGCCCTTCTCTCTGCATATTAGAGTAGAAAATGCGATGTATCAATCATCACTTCTTTTAGATTTGCCCTTCTTCTTAGGAGCAACGGTCTCAGTTTGCTTTTTCTATCTAGTGAGCCAACGAGAGGCTGCACATTGGGACCATTGGTGGCAATCGATCATCTTTCTGCCCTTTGTCCTGGCTTTGGGCATTGGTCTTTCGGTGAACAATGCTAAAGCAACCATAGAAGCTCTCTTTGGTCATGAGACCCCCTTTGTGCGTACTCCAAAATTGGCCGTAGATGGAAAAAAGGCTGAAATCAGTAAGAAGAAAAAGTATCGAGGGGGACGTAATTATCTGCCATATATTGAACTCTTCTTAGGATTTTATTACACATACACAGTTTTCTACTGCGTTCAGTCTGAACTTTGGATGGCATTGCCATTTATGCTGCTCTTCCAATTTGGTTTCCTCTATACCGGATTGATGAGCCTGTTTCAGTGGTCTTTCCGTCGACGAGAACAAAAAACCGTCACATCTACCTGATTTTATCAATCAGGAGGGGGCACTCTTTCCTTCCTTCCTCCACCCTCCAAAGATCATCTCAGCCTTCATCATCCTGGTGTAGGGAGATGAGGCTCACTCAATCCTCCAAATTCAAGGCGCCGTTTCTAACCCTAAAGCTTTCCCCTCTACTCTTGGGGCTGGCTCTCTGGCTCTGGGACAGGTTAAAGATATCCTTTGCTTGGAGTGAGATCTGCTGATGTGGTGGGCGCGAAGCTGGTATCTATCACTGCTCCTGCTCTTGGCCCTGGGTCTGAGCGGGACCTACTCTATGCTGAAGGATCAAGCGGAGCCAGCGCGGCAGCGCCTGGAACTTGAGGCGGAGGCGCTGCTGAAACAGATTGAAACGGGCTTGAAGGAGCAAGAGCGTGTCCTGAAAACCTTGGCCTTGGATCCCGCGCTGCTTTTGGCTCTGGAGGTAGGAGAGACAGCCCCCAGCCTGGACGCTCTTGAGCTTTTGGAGCCCAACCCCGCTTGGCTTCTCCTGGATCAAGAGGCAGAAGTCTTGGTTCATTCCCCTGCAGCTCAACCCTGGGCAACAGAGCCTCAGCTCCTGGCCTTGGAGAAGCCGGAGAGCCGTCATCTCTTGAAATATCCAGGTGGAGGCTCAAGGCATCACTGGTTGTTGAGAGTTCCAGTTGGCTCCGGTGTACTGTTGCAGCTTGTCCCACTCCCTGGAGATCTATATCCGGGGATCAGCCTCCTGGCAGGAGGGAAGAGCCCTTCCAAAGGCAGCGGTTGGAGATCCTCTCCTGAGCTGCCTGGTCTGGGACTGGCGCTGAGATACCCGGAGAAGTCTCGGTTGAGCTTGATGAAAATCATCGCGGCGGCCCGCTCAGAGCTTCGTAGAACCATGAGCCTATTGACCGTTATCCTTGGAGCTTGGCTCTTAGGGGTTTTATTGGAACAGAGATCAAGCAGAGAAAAGAGCCCTTCAGAGGAGCTACTCCCCAACAAACCCCTAAAACTGGAGGAGAGGAGTCCCAAGCAGTCTCCCGAGTTAGAGTCCAGCCTGGAGGCGATTTTTGGAGATTTTCGAGAGGCCAAGTCTCGCTGTGGTGAGGCTACAGCGGCTCTGGACTACCTTCGCTTTCGGGAGCGTCTTTTGCGCACCCGCCGCACGCTCATCGATCGCTTCGCCTGCTCGGATGTTCACTTTCGAGTCTATGTAAAAGAGGGCAAGGCTGCGCTCAAGGCCGCTCCGATATTGAAAAAAGAGATCACTCCCAGAGAGAGCTGATCACTCCTCCTTATCAGCGTTCAAGAGCCCCGCCAGAGGACTGTTCTCAAAGATCTTCTGAACCACCTCAACGAAGCTGTCCCCTCCCAGCATCTTCTGCACGGAGAGCGCCTCGGCCACCTTCACCAAGGTCTCCTTCTGGCTCAGAGAGAGCAGGGCCTCAGAGAAGCCCTCCTGCGCAGCACCAAAGCGCGCTACCATCGCCTGAGTCTCTGCGTTGAGGTTGTCCAGATGAAGACCTTGCCGCTCCTTCTCTAGATCCAACTCCTGTTTCTGCTCCAAGCGTTCTCGCTCTAGGGCAGCCTCCTGAGCGAGGTTGGCGACCATGTCGGTGGCCTTTTGAGCCTCGATGCGCTCCTGCTGCTCCTGAACAGTGGCGGTCACCCGGCTCAAGCGAACATCTAGATCCCGCTTGATCGCGTTTACGCTGAGATTTGCTTTGTGGCGAGCGGTCTCCGCCTCCGCCTCCAGCTTCTCTTGCTGGATGCTCTCCATCCGCTTACCGACCTCAAGCTCCTTCTCCGCCTTGGCCAGAGCGATGTTGGACTCCACCGCGCTGTGTTGAGCCTCATTAAGGAGCTGAGCGATACGGCTGTCTCCCAGTTTGACCTGAAGGACCTCCACATCCTTGATGCGCATGCCATTCTCGGAGAAGAAGCGACCCTCTCGCCGATCGTCGATCTTCTTTCCCAGGATCACATCGCGGACAAAGTCCTCGGTGCGGGCGTAGAACTCCTCCACAGGGACCTGGCGGATATGAGCCTTAAGCAGGCTGCGCACATGATCACAGAGGAACTGGACGTAGTTCTCCACCTCAAACCAGAGCTTGGGCTCTCCCTCGAAGTTGACCCGCAGAGAGAGGATCACTGAGACCTTGACATGATCGCGGGTCTCCGCCTCCACCTCATCGCTGACCTGGTTGTTCTTGACCCTCAGGTAGACAGTGCGGATCAGCTCCTCTTTGTTCTTGGGTGTCTGAGTGCTCATCTGCAGCACCTCAAGGCTCTCGTCGTAGCCCAGGAGGAGACTGACCGGGCCCATCTCTACTTTGCGCTCTCCCGTTCGGGAGATAAGCATCACCGCGTAGCCCGTCCAGATGTCCAGGGTGGGGACCCCGGCAAACTTAGTGTCTAGGGTGACGGTGCGGGGCTCAGTGTAAGTTGAGCCCCGCGAGAACTCATCGGCGACGACAGCGTGGCTGTCAGAACTGACGTTGCTGCTCTCTGTCCTCTGCCCACGATAGCCCTTGAGCTTGCGGCTGCGACCCACCTCTCCCTCACTGACCACACCCCGCCGGGTAGTGGGAGCGCGGCGAGAGAGGCTGCGGAGGTGCTGATTATAGGTCTGGGCTTCTTGATTCCCTGGATACCAGAGCGCGCACTCCTTATCAGAGAGCACCCGACGAACGATCACCTCATCTCGAGGATCAGGGAGGAGCATGGTGGGTCCCTTCACCATGCGGATCTGCCCCGTCTTGCGATTCATCACATAGCGGGCCTCTCCAGCCGGCACCGCCGTAGCGAAGTGCTTGGACTTACCATCGTAGGAGACCAGGGAGTGTTCCTGACGGGGGAAGTAGATCTGGATATCCTTCCCTGTGATAAACAGCTCCTTGCCCTCCTTATACTGAACCCCCAGCTCCTCATAGTCGGCGATCACCTTAATGTGAAGGCCCTGGATCTCGTTGAGCTCGATCGGCTTAAAGGCCCGAATACGCCCCCCCTTTTTGGTCTGCTCCTCAAAGAAGTGCTCCGTGGGCTGGGGAAATACCACCTGAGGACCACGCTCATAGCGCTTGTTGCCATTCTCATCAATGAGAATGGCGTACTCCAGGCGCTCTAGGGTGAGGGCCTCACGTACATAGTTCTTCTCATCATCGGGGACCACTTCTACCCCGGTGGGAGGAATATAAAAGGAGACTGAATCCCCTCGGATGATGATCAGCCGCCCTACATTGAGCGCCTCAGGGGCGGGGACGGTCAGCTCCTCCTCCGCCTCTCCCTGAGCAGGCTTGACCACCGCTGTCCCCCAATTCTTGTTGGCCTGCTCCTCATCATAGACCCGCACCAGGAGGTACTGATTGGAGCGCAGATGGTGCCCTTCTAAGACCTGAGCGCTCTGTTGGGGCCAGAGCGAGAAGGTGCAGGGACCGGGGATATTAACCCGCTGCCCCATGAGCAGGTCGGGGGCGACCAGCTTATCTCGCTCTGTAGGGTGGCGCTCATCCAGAGCGGGGTTCCAGAGGATGCAGTAGTGTCCTTGGGGTGCCAGCGGGCTCTTCTGCCGCGCCTCTTCTAGAGAGATGCGCTTAAAATGCCTGCTCTCCAGGTCGTAAGTGACAGAGAACTCCTGGCCGGTGACGTTGACCACCGTAGGCCCTGTGTGGACCTTGATGATCCCGGAGGTGGTGTCCTGAGTGAAGGCATACTCTCCAACGCTCAGAACCAACTCATTGCTGGTGGTTCGTCCTCTGCGCGCGGCGTAATCATCTCGCTCGATACGATCTCGACTCATTCTCTCTCCCTTGGTGTCTCCCACTGAAAGGGTCGCTGAGAGTCTCCTCCTCTAGCGACCTGGGGTAAAGCCTGAAGCTGAGGTTCTTTGAAGTGAGCGGCCCCTGTGCAGAGGCTGTGCCTTGTAGGCTTGGGAGCGTTTTGGGGATCATCTGGAGGGAAAAAAAGAGAACATCGATAATCATATATCGATATTTATCTGTTTAGCTCTCCTTAGGCGCGCTCTCCTTACCCATATGGCACTTCTTATACTTCTTCCCGCTGCCACACCAGCAGGGATCGTTGCGGCCTATCTTAGGGCGTTGGCGTCGCACGGTCCCGGTGACCCGTCGTCCAGAGCGTTTGGGCGCCAAGACCTCATCTGGGTCGGGACCCTTCTGGCTGGAGGGATCATACTTGTCCACCTGAGAGGCCAACATCTTCATCTGCCGTTGGCGCTCCTCGATCTGTCGCCTATAAGCCTCCTCCTCCCGCCTAACCTCCTCTTCCGACTTCACCTTTAGGCGGTAGAGCTGGCCCATCACCTGGGACTTGATATTGATAAGGAGATCTTGGAAGAGGCGGTAGCCCTCCTTCTGATACTCCTTCTTAGGATCCCGCTGCCCATAGCCGCGGAGGCCGATACCGGTTCTCAGCTGATCCATGGTCTGGAGGTGCTGCTTCCACTGCTCGTCGATCTGCCGTAAGAAGAGATCCTTCTGCAGGCGGAGCATCAGCCCCTCTTGGGTTTGGTTGACCTCCTCTGTCTTGGCCTGGAAGGGCTTCTCCACATCAAAGTAGATGCGCTCCTTAAATCGGGGCTTAGCCAAAGGTAGATCTGAGAGATCGACCTTGTGGTTAAACTGAAAGAGGGTGTTCTCCTCAAGCGCCCCAACATCCCACTCTTCAGGACGCATCTGATCGTTGCAATGTCCCTCAACCATGTTGTTAACCAGGTCGTCGATGGCGTCCAAGCACATCTCAGATAGGCTCTCTTCAGTCGCGCTGAGGATCCTAAGACGCCATCCGTAGATGGTCTTGCGCTGCTGATCCATCACGTCGTCATATTCGAGGAGGTTCTTACGGGCGTCAAAGTGTTGAGCTTCCACGCGCTCTTGAGCATTCTCGATCGCTTTGCTGACCATCTTGTGTTCGATGGGCGCATCATCGCTCATCCCCAAGCGCTCCATGATACCGGCGATACGATCATTGGCGAAGATCCGCATGAGATCGTCCTCCAGGGAGAGAAAGAAGCGGCTCTCACCTGGATCACCCTGACGCCCTGAGCGTCCACGGAGCTGATTGTCGATGCGACGACTCTCATGGCGCTCTGTACCCAGGATAAAGAGCCCCCCAGCGCCCAGGACCTCTTTCTGCTCTCGACCAAAAATATCCCGAGTCTCAGCGATGCGAGCGATGACCTCTTCCGGGATATGGGAGAGGACCTCCTCCTCCTTCAACATCTGCCGGGCGTTCTCTTCGTTGTGGATGCAGATTTGCTTAACGAAATCCTCCAGCTTCTCCCACTCTTCGGTATGTCGAACGCCATAGCCCTCCTCCTCCAGAAGAGACTGACCCCAATGCTCGGTGTTGCCTCCCAAGATGATATCTGTCCCACGACCCGCCATATTGGTGGCCACGGTGACAGAACCCAGGCGTCCCGCCTGGGCGACGATGGAAGCTTCTTTGAGGTGATGCTTGGCGTTGAGGACGCTGTGATCGATCCCCTCCTTTTTAAGCATCCGGTGGATGATCTCCGATTTCTCTACGCTGGTGGTGCCCACCAACACGGGCTGACCCTTGGCGTGACACTCTTTGATCTGAGAGACACAGGCGCGGAACTTCCCCCGTTCGGTGCGATAGACCGTGTCGGGTTGATCAAAGCGCTGAATGGATTCATTGGTGGGGATCACCACCGTGTCGCGCTCATAGGTCTTCTGGAACTCCTCCTCCTCTGTCTTGGCTGTCCCTGTCATCCCTGCCAATTTTTTGTAGAGGCGGAAATAGTTCTGAAAGGAGACGGTCGCCAGGGTCTGGTTCTCCGACTGGATATGGACCCCCTCTTTGGCCTCCACCGCCTGATGGAGACCATCAGACCACCGTCGCCCAGACATCAGACGTCCGGTGTGCTCATCGATGATGATCACCTCGCCCGACTTGACCAGATAGTGCACATCACGGCGATACATGGTGTGGGCGCGAAGAGCGTTATTGACATGGTGGAGCAGGACGATGTTACCCGGCTCATAGAGGTTGTCCACCTCAAGCATCTGCTCCAAACGCTCCACCCCATCTTCTGTCAAAGTCGCAGCGTGGGCTTTCTCATCTACGTTGTAGTGGATATCCTTCTTGAGGCGAGGGATCAGCTTATCCACACTGACATAGAGTTCTGAGGAGTCCTCGGCAGGGCCGCTGATGATCAAAGGCGTACGGGACTCATCAATGAGGATGGAATCGACCTCATCGATGATGGCGTAGTTCAGCTCTCGTTGTACATAATCGCTCAGGCCATATTTCATATTATCGCGGAGATAATCGAAGCCAAACTCATTGTTTTGGCCATAGGTTATATCTGAGTTGTAGGCGGCTTGGCGTCCCTGATCGTCCAGCTCATGAACATTGATCCCCACAGAGAGCCCCAACCAGCGGTAGAGCTGTCCCATCCACTCAGCGTCACGTCGAGCCAGATAGTCGTTAACCGTGATGACATGGACGCCCTCTCCGCTGAGGCCGTTAAGGTAGCAAGGCAGGGTGGCTACGAGGGTCTTACCCTCTCCCGTCTTCATCTCACAGATGCGGCCTTGGTGAAGCGCAATACCCCCGATGATCTGTACATCATAAGGTCGCATTCCCAGTACTCTCCAGGCGGCTTCCCGAGCAACCGCGAAGGACTCAGGGAGAAGCGCATCTAGAGACTCTCCTCGCTCCAGCCGCTCCTTGAATTGAGCTGTCATCGCCTTCAAATCAGCGTTATCTAGGGCCTTGATCTTGGGCTCAAAGGCGTTGACACGCTGGAGCAGAGGTTGGATCTTTTTCAGAGCGCGATCATTGGCGCTCCCAAAGACCTTCTGAAGAAACTGGAGCATCCTCGCTCCTCCCATAAACTTGCAAAAAAAGCGCTCTATAGTAAACACCGTTCGGATCGATGCAAGCCAGCTCTCTCTGCTTGATCATGTGCCTCTTCAAAAGCTGGGACTGGGAGGGAATAGAGCGATTGACAGGGGCAGATCAGATCGCTAGAGTGCCGCCTCCCTATACTCGATGAGGGTTATGAAACCTCTCCCCCTAAAATTTAGGTTGGATGAGCTGGGTGCTCAGATGACCCCCTTCGAGGGGGAACTCTCTGCCACCTACCTTCTCCCCGATTTAAAAGGTCTCTTGGGGGATTTGGGTTATGGGGTCCCTGGTCCTGCACATTTGAAGGGCGAGCTTTACCGAGTTGAGGGTGGAGAGATCTTCCTTAAGGGGGAGTTTGACCTCAAGTTGAACTTTGCCTGTGTTCGTTGCCTCAACGAACAGGAGCTGCATCTGAAGCAGAAGGTTCAAGTCACTCTCGCTCAAGGGGAGCCTCCCCAAGAAGGCTTAGAAGAGATCAACTTGGATGAGCAGGATCAAGCCCCAGAGGTGTATAACTTCTCTGGAGTAGAGGTTGATCTCAAGGTGGTTTTTCGGGAAGAGATCCTGTTGGCTCTCCCGATGAACCCAAACTGCGCCAGCGTAGAGGCTGTCTGTGTCTCCCTGGAGGAGCCTGAGCCTGAGCCCATCGACCCCCGCTGGGCCCCTCTGTTGGAACTCAAAAAGAAACTGATCTGAGATTAAGCGCGGAGCGCCGCGCAATGGAGAGAGAGTATGGCCGTCCCTAAGCGAAGGAAGTCCCGTTCTAAGCGCGACTCCAGGCGAGCCAATCACAAAATCAAGGCAGCGGTCTATAACAGCTGCCCTAAGTGTGAACAGCCCAAAGAGCCTCATCGGATCTGTACCACCTGTGGCTGGTACAAGGATCGCTATGTCCTAGAGGTCGTAGAGATCGAGGCCTGAGGTGAGCGACCGCCCTGAATCACCTCCGGTGGCCTTGGATGCCATGGGGGGAGATCGGGCTCCTGCGGTCGCGGTGGAAGCCGCCTTACAGGCTCTCCGTGAGGGTCAAGGTCCTCTTATTTTATTGGGGGATGAGCCTCGCGTTGAAGCGGAGCTGAAACGCCTTGGTGGGAGTCGAGAGGGCTTGGAGCTGATCCACGCCCCTGAGGCGATCGGCATGGCTGAGCACCCCGGCCGCGCTGCCCGAGCCAAACAGCAAAGCTCTATGCACTTGGGCTTTCGTCTGGTCAAGGAGGGCCGCGCCTGCGGCTTCGTCTCGGCTGGAAACACCGGAGCGATGATGGCCGTAGGGCTCCTCACGCTGCGACGCCTGCCGCGCTGTGAACGCCCCGCCATCGCCAGCACGATGCCCACTCGAAGAGCCCCTACAGTACTCTTAGATATGGGCGCCAACGTAGAGTGTCGTGCCAGCCACTTGGTGCAGTTTGCCCTGATGGGAGCCGCTTACGCTGAGATTGAGTTGGGTCGCATTCGTCCCAGGGTGGCGCTGCTTTCTAATGGGATTGAGTTGACCAAGGGAACAGAAACTCTAAGAGAGGCTCACCGCCTCTTGAGCATGACCGATCTCAAATATGTGGGCTATATCGAAGGGCAAAGCCTGCCCCTCGGTGAGACAGATGTTGTGGTCACAGACGGCTTTGTGGGCAACATCGTCCTTAAGCTCTCTGAGGGTATCGCTCTGGCGCTCCTCGATAAGGCCCGTGAACATCTCAGAGGTGATCTTGTGGGCTCAGTTGGAGCTCTCCTGATGAGCCGCTCTCTACGCAAGCTTCGTGAGGAGCTGGATTGGATGAGCGTGGGGGGTGCCCCGCTCCTGGGTCTAGATGGGATCGGCATTGTCGCCCATGGCTCCTCTACCCCTCGAGCCCTGGCTCAAGCGGTCAGCTTGGCACGAAGATATGCAGGGCTTGAGTTGGTTAAGCGCCTTAAGCAGGCCCTGAAAGAGAGCGCCCCACCCGATGAGAACACCTGTACCTCTGAGCTGCCCATCACGAGAACCAGCGGCTCCTATTCTGGCTCTGAGTAGAAGCGCCTTACTCCCCAATCCAGTCTTGACACCCCGCCTTGAGGTTGACAGCATACTCAGGCTGAGGGCTGTACCCCAGCAGAAGATCTATCAGAGGTCCCCATGCCCAGCGTTGAAGAGAGAGTCCGCCAGATCATCGTTGAGCAGCTTGACGCCAGCGAGGAAGAGGTCGTCCCTGAAGCCTCTTTTATCGATGACCTCGGCGCTGATTCACTGGACTTGGTAGAGTTGGTGATGGCGATGGAGGAGTTCTTTGATGTGGAGATTCCAGACGAAGATGCTGAGAATATCCGCAGCGTTCAAGATGCCATCAACTACATCCAACAGCATGTAGAGTAGACTTCAAAGATCCCCAGGAGAGTTGATGAGAGCTTCAGAGCGGCGGGTGGTGGTCACCGGCGTTGGCCTTGTGACCCCCATAGGTGTCGGTGTCTCTGCCACTTGGTCCTCGCTCCTCGCTGCTCAAGGCGGGATCGCTCCCATCAGCCGCTTTGACTCCAGCGCCTTTTCTGTGCGCATCGCCGGAGAGGTCAAAGGCTTTGATCCTCTGCGTTGGATCCCCAAAAGAGAACTGCGCAGGATGGATCGTTTTATTCAGTTCGCCATGGCGGCGGCCTGTGAAGCGGTGGAGTCTGCTGGACTCTCAGCACCCTTGGGAGAGCGCGCAGGTGTTCATATTGGGGTGGGTCTCTGCGGCTTAGAGACGATCGAGATCGCCGCTGAGGTGCTCCGTAAGAGAGGACCTCGCCGCATCAGCCCCTTTATGATTCCTCGGCTCATCGCCAACCTCGCCCCTGGACAAGTTTCGATCCGCTTTGGCGCTCAGGGACCCAACCTGGGCAGCGTCAGCGCTTGCTCTACCGGAGCGCATAGCTTAGGAGAAGCAGCCCATCAAATTCTGCGTGGAGAGGTTGATCTGATGTTGGCGGGGGGCTGTGAAGCTACCATCACCCCTCTGGGCATCGCCGGCTTTGCCGCCCTACGAGCCCTCTCCACTCGCAACGAGGAGCCTGAGCGTGCTTGCCGCCCCTTTGATGCTGATCGAGATGGCTTTGTCTGCGCTGAGGGGAGCGCGATCCTGGTCTTAGAGGAGTTGGAGTTTGCCCAGCGTCGAGGAGCCCCCATCCTAGCGGAGCTTTTGGGTTATGGCCAAGCTTCAGACGCCTTCCATATGACCCAGCCCGAGCCCTCTGGTCGAGGCGCTCGTCGCGCCATGAGCCTCGCGCTGCAAGACGCTGAGCTGCCTCCAGAGGCGGTGGGCTATATCAACGCCCACGGCACCTCCACCCCCCTTAATGATCTCGCAGAGACCCGCGCCATCCGAGGGGTTTTTGGAGCGCACGCTGATACGCTCTGGGTGAGCAGCAGTAAGTCGATGACGGGGCATATGTTGGGCGCTGCAGGAGCGGTTGAGGCCGCTATTACAGTGCTCTCCCTAAAACATAGCGCGATCCCCCCCACGATCAACTACAAGACCCCAGATCCTGATTGTGATCTGGACTATGTGCCCAATGAGGCCCGCGAGGCTCGCTTTCAGGCCGCCATGAGCAACAGCTTTGGTTTTGGGGGCAGTAATGTGAGCCTCCTCTTTGGGCGATGGCCTAAATGATGGAGGCAAAGCCTCTGCCGAAGCCATTTGCGGACGGGCCCTGACTCAGCGCCATGAAGGAGCAATAAGCTTGAAAATCCTGATCGCCTCCGATCATGCGGCCTTTGAGGCCAAGGCCGCGTTGCTCTCTCAACTGAGCATGGTGCGACCCCAGATGAAGCTCCTCGATCTGGGGCCTTACTCTTCGGCGCGCTGCGACTATCCCGACTTCGCCGCCAAGCTGGGCCACGCGGTGGTCGCTGGAGAGGCAGAGCTTGGGATCCTGCTCTGTGGTACTGGCATCGGGATGTCGATCGCCGCCAACAAGATCTCAGGGGTTCGCGCAGCCCTGGCTCACGATGAGCTGAGCGCTCGTCTAGCTCGACAGCATAACGATGCCAATATCCTCTGCCTGGGAGGCCGCCTGCTGGGTGAGCTGCCTCTCTTCGCAGCAGTGGAGGCTTTTTTAAATGCCCGCTTTGAAGGGGGCCGTCACCAAGGGCGCTTAGAGAAGATCAGCGCCCTGGAGCCCTAAGATCTTTCCCCTGTTCATGAGAGAGGCCCTCCGCTTGGTCGCAGAGGCCCGGCATCGAGTCAGCCCCAATCCGATGGTGGGCTGTGTCATCGCGCGGGAGGGAGAGATCCTGGGGAGGGGTGTGACTCAACCTCCTGGAGAAGCTCACGCGGAGATCTTAGCCCTCAGAGAGGCGGGCGCCGCCGCCCGAGGGGCTGATCTCTATGTCACCCTCGAGCCCTGTTGCCATCAAGGGCGAACCCCTCCCTGCACCGAGGCGATCATCACAGCGGGGATCAAGCGTGTCTTCGTAGGGCTTCAAGATCCCAACCCTCTGGTCGATGGGGGCGGGGTTCAGGCCCTCCGCGCTGCTGGCATTGAGGTCAAACAGGGCTGTGAAGCTGAGGCCTGTGCCCTGCAGCTCGCCCCCTTCTTCCGCTTCTTGGAGGGTCGCCCCTGGGTGATCATCAAGGCTGCCGTCAGCTTAGATGGTCGCATCGCCACCCAGAGCGGGGACTCCAAATGGATCACCGGAGAGGAGGCACGGCGAGAGGTGCATGCGCTGCGCGCTCAGGTAGATGCTGTCCTGGTCGCTTCAGGAACTGCGCTGGCCGATAACCCCCGCCTGAACGTGCGTTTGGCAGAGGGGGAAGACCCCCGTCCAGTCCTCCTGGACAGGCTCCTCAGGCTTCCCCCAGATGCGGCCCTCCTGCGACCCGGAGCGCTCATTTTCCATGGACCTGAGGTTGCCCCTGAGCGGATCTCTGCTCTTGAAGAGCGAGGCGCTGAGTTGGAGGCCCTGCCGTTGGCGCCAGAGGGGCTGGCTTTGAAGCCGATGCTTGAGGCCCTGGCCCGTCGAGGGGTCCTCTCTCTCCTGGTGGAGGGGGGAGGGCATCTCCACGGCAGCCTCCTTAAAGAGGGCTTGGCAGATGAGGCTCTTTTCTATGTCGCGCCGCTCTGGCTGGGGCGAGGTCGCCCGGTCTTGAACCTGCCCTCAGTCCCCAGCGTCTCTGCTGCTTGGCGTATCGATCAACCTGAGATCAAAATTCTAGGGAGGGATCTGCGCTTTCGAGGCCAGATCTTGTACCCTGCCCGCCGCTGATATTTAAGGAGCCCTCTATGTTTACAGGTCTCGTCGAGGCCAGCGGCCAGCTTAAGGGCCTACAGCGGAGAGGGCCTGGACTTCAGCTTGAGATCAGCGCGCCTGCTGAGCTGCTGGAGGGGATGCGCCTGGGGGACAGCGTAGCTGTAGATGGTGCCTGTTTGAGCGTCATCGCCTTTACAGAGCGAGAGTTCAGGGTGGAGGCCTCTGTAGAGAGCCTGAGCCGCAGCACCCTGGGACAGCGCCGTCCAGGAGAGCTGCTTCATCTAGAGCGCGCGTTGAAGCTGGGAGATCGTCTGGGAGGACATCTCGTCGCCGGTCATATCGATGGCCTAGGTCGTCTGGAGCGCAGTGAGCCTCTGGGCGAGGCCCTGCGCCTCTGGTTCTCTCTGCCCTCAGGGCTGGAGCGCTACCTGGTTGAGAAGGGTTCTATCGCCATAGATGGGATCAGCCTGACCATCAATGATCTCAAGCCTGGGCGCTTTAGCGTAGTCCTTATCCCCCATAGCCAAGGTGTTGTTCAGCTTCATAAAAAACGCCCTGGTTCACAGGTCAACCTAGAGGTGGATCTCCTGGGAAAGTATGTAGAGCGCCTCCTTGGGAGCCGTGCCCAGGGGAGCATCGATCTAGAGCTTCTGGCCCGCTGCGGCTTTACTGATTGAGTTATAAAGAGATGAATGATCGAGAGTCTGAGAGCCTGGAGCGTGTCGAGCAAGCCATCCAGCTGATCCGCCAGGGTGAGATGGTGATCCTCGTCGATGATGAGGATCGAGAGAATGAAGGTGATCTGGTGATGGCCGCCGAGAAGGTCACCGCCCAGAGCATCAACTTTATGGCCCGAGAGGGCCGTGGTCTGATCTGCCTCTCCCTGACCCCTGCTCGCTGTGACCAGCTGAACCTCCCGCTGATGGTGAACGAGAACAACAGTAAGTTTGGGACCGCTTTTACGGTGAGCATAGAGGCCGCCGAAGGAGTAACTACGGGGATCAGCGCAGCAGACCGAGCTCACACCATCCGCACGGCGGTCGCTCCCCAAGCTCGCCCTGAGCAGCTCTCGCGCCCAGGGCATATCTTCCCCCTACGCGCCAAGGCGGGAGGGGTGTTGGTGCGCACAGGGCAGACAGAGGGCTCTGTCGATCTGGCTCGCCTCGCGGGCCTAGAGCCCGCTGGGGTGATCTGCGAGATCATGAACGAGGATGGCAGCATGTCTCGTCGACCTCAGCTGGAGGTTTTTGCTCGTGAGCGAGGCCTCTTGATGCTCTCGGTGGCAGACATCATCAGCTATCGCCTCTGTAAGGAGCGCTTGGTCAAGCGCATCGCCGAGCAGCGCTTGGAGGTCGCGGAGATAGGCGAGTTTAAGGTTCTCAGCTACCGCAGTAAGGTGGGCGCCCTGGAGCACCTCGCCATCGTCAAAGGGACACCTGATCCAAGACAGCCTGTCCTGGGTCGTGTTCATCAAGAGAGCTTGTTGGGCGATGTCTTTCGCTGTGCTCCCTATGACTCACGTTGGCGTCTGGAGTATGCCCTCCGCTGTATGGAGGCGGAGGGTCAAGGGGTCCTGGTCTACCTCCAGAAACCCGCCCCGCGTGTCTCTCAGGAGCTTCGGGGGGGACCTGAGCCGATCGCGACCCTAAGAGAGTTTGGAATTGGAGCGCAGATTCTCCTGGATCAGGGGGTCAAAAAGATCCGCTTGTTAAGCTGTAGCGAGGCGCGCATCAAAGGCTTGGAGGGCTATGGTCTGGAGATCGTCGAGCAGATCTCTATCCCACCGCGCCCAAGCAAAGCTTAAAGATCAAGAGATTGGAGAGTCATGAACCCACGCACTCTAGAAGGCCAACTTATCGCCCAGGGGCTTCGCTTTGGCATCCTGGTCACGCGCTTTAACCACTTTATCGTCGATCGTCTCTTAGAAGGCGCTATGGACACATTGCGGCGTCACGGTGTCCGCGCTGAAGATGTTCAGGTCTTCAAGGTCCCTGGCGCCTGGGAGTTGCCTCTATTGGCTAAGCGGGTGGCTACCAGCGGTAAGGTAGACGCCATCATCGCCCTGGGCGCGATCATCCGGGGGAGCACACCCCACTTTGATTATGTCGCGGCTGAGAGCAGCAAGGGCTTGGCTCAGGTCTCTCTACAGATGGGGATCCCCATCACCTTTGGCGTCCTCACCACCGACAGCATCGAGCAGGCGATCGAGCGGGCGGGCACCAAGGCTGGAAACAAGGGCGCCGAGGCAGCCCTCTCTGCCATTGAGATGGCCGATCTCCTCAAGAAGATGGGGGCCTCGTGAGCACCCCCATCTCAGGTCGTCATGTTGCTCGGGAGTGGGCTTTTCTGGTCCTCTTTACTCTGGACCTTCGCAGATTCCAGGACTCATCAGAGGCGCTCAACTCTTTCGCTGAGTCCTTCCGGGACGATCCTGAGTTTTTGGAGAGCCTCTTCAATCAGCTCTCCCCACGCCAACTCAAGCATCTTCAGCACCTCCTCTCTGAGGAGCGGCACTGGCCCTTTGTCGAGCTGCTTGTTCAAGGGGTGATGGACAACCGCCAGAACATCGACGAGCTGATCCAGCGCTTCTCTCACAACTGGAAAGTGCTGCGGATGAACCGGGTGGATCGCAACATCCTGCGTCTAGCGGTCTTTGAGTTGGCCTTTGAGGGGGGAACGCCAGGGCCTGCGGTCCTCAACGAAGCGATCGAGATCGCCAAACGCTATGGGACCGACAAGAGCAGCAAGTTTGTCAACGGTGTTCTGGATCGTATCGCTCAGGAGCTTGAGCGGCTCTGATGGCCTCCTCCCCATCTGAATGAAGCGCCGACGACCCAGGCGCCGATTGCTCTCTGGCAAGAGGAGATCCTCACTCTCCTCATCTTCCGCTTGGCGACCCAGGCGCAGAGGTCTCCTCAAGTGGCTGCTGCTCCCTCCTCTATTGTTGTTGCTGTTGGTGCGGATCTTTCTCTTTGAGTTGGTCATCGTGCGCGGCAATACTATGGCTCCCAATATCCTAGAGGGGGACATCCTTCTGATTCAGGCTCAGCCCGAGATCACCCAGGGAGATGTTGTCCTCGTTGAGCAGGGCGAGCGCCGTGTCCTTCGCCGTGTCTTGGCTTTGGAGGGTCAGCAGATCGCCTCCCTTGATGGACTCCTGGTCTTGGATGAGCTGCCTTTGGAGGTTCATGTAGAGGAGCCCTTTGCTTATCGAGAGGCGGATCGAACCCTTCGTCAGCAATCCTTTACTGAGCCACTCAATCCTCAACAACAGCACCATATCCTGGGCGATCATCTGGGCAGTGCCAAGCCCTGGATGATGGAGCTGCCTGAGATGGAGATTCCTCCAGGGCATCTCTTCCTGCTCTGTGACAATCGCCGCAGCTGCCCCTTGGATAAGCTCTCAGGGGTGGTTCCCCGAGCTTGGATCTCAGGTCGAGTTAGGGATCTTCTTTGGCAGGGAGACGCACGGATTCTACCCTCAACTCAGGGAGAATCTACACGAGGCCCAAAATAAAAGGGGAGGAGATCACGGGCACCAGGAGGCAGCTCTCTCCAAAGCAGCTCGCTGTGTCGAAGCTCATTGAGGAGGCAGCGGCTCAATAGAGGCCGGATAAGGCCATCGACCACCATCCGAGGGGGCTCAGGCAGCCCAAGAGGGCTGCTGCGCAGCTCGACGATAAGCGCTCCGCGCAGCAGAGAGGTGTTCATATAGCGGAGGCAGCGCCTCGCGATCTGCTCTGCTCGAAGACGAAGCTGCGTTCCACCAGGCCCATCTCCTCCGACCCGCACACGCAGCTCAGGTCGCCTTCTTTGATACTCAGGTTCAACCTCTGTCAGGGGCAGCTGAAGGTCGAAGAAGCTGATCTTCTGGGTTTGGAAAGCCCCACATCGTTGAGATTTTTGGCTGAGTTTAATCCGCAAGCGCTGCTCATGAAAAGCCCCCAAGACAGCGTTGATCTCGCTCGGGGCCAGCGCTACCAAAAGATCTCCAGGCTGAAACTGTAGGCGCTCTACCTTCGGAGAGGAGCCTTTGAGGGGGCGGATGGCCAGCAGCGCCCGCTTGATATCTACCGCCAACTGAAAGCCTTCTAACCAGACCTGTCGTCTCTTTGGAGGGCAGAGCAGCTCCTCAGAGTTTGGTCTGGGCGTGGCGCTCAGCCCGCTTGTCATCAACAGAAAGAGGATCAAGCATCTCATCAGGCAGGAGAGAACCTTAAAAGGCGAGAGGATATTTCTTCGATATCGCCGATCTCGAAGTAAGCTCTCCTTAAAGATGCACGGTTGGGATTCTCAAAGAATTGTTTATTACATGGGTTGCATTTGCATGCTTGTTTTTTGTGTTGTAACATACTTTTTTCAACTAAAAAATTGGATTTCAAATACGAACATCCCAGTATTTTATCTTTATAAGCTTATAAACACCTCATGGTATTCGTTTTTTATGGATATTTAGAAGAATTCTCAAGTTAAATACCAAGTGCGAGCATTTTAAAAAATTAGTATCACCGTACTACCGAAAAGACAACTTTCTTTCTTACGTAGGCGCTGTGCGATTTCATTGACAACAGCAAAAGAACCAGTGGTAAAGAGAATAGAAACCTTCAAATACCCACAGCGACACGAATCATGGTAGGCTTATCTACCATCCCTAACAGCCGTGGGCCATCAATGACGGGCAAGATCGTCAGATGATGCTCCACCATGAGCTGGGCGACTTCATCGAGGGGAGTGTGGCTGGAGACAGTACGGATGGAAGTAGTCATGATGTCTGCGACAGTGGAGCCTGCAAGCTTCCGCAGCTCCTCCTCAAGCCGACTGGGCGATTCAAGCGGGATGAGGGCGTCGAGGAAGGTGAAGAACGAGGGCAGGTGCACCCGTTTCTTCTGGAAGATGAGATCCATAGCAGTCACAACACCCACGAGGCGCTCTTTCTCGACTACGCACGCGCCATCAAGGCCTGTGTTGAGGAGCATCTTCGCGAGCTCTTTGATCGAGGTAGAAGGGGTTACGGTTGGCGCGATATTCATCACATCGCGGGCGGTTGTCTCAGGTGATTGTGTATTCATAGATCCATCGTGACGAATTCAGACTGGACTGCCAAGTTTTGATGAGAGATAAACGACTCAATTTGATGAGCACCACTCCAATTTCAAGGTGGGGCAGAGATCATCTTCATGAGAGATGAAATACAACGATTATAACCGCATATTTTCGTGTCTCATTACGAAAAATACGGCATGTTTTGGCATTATCTTCTCGGGAGTGCCCTTGCTGGTGGTCACAAAGGGAGTCACAGTTTGGTACAGATGAATATAACGAGTAGTATCAAGCTGTATCTACGGTCCCAAGCCGATTCTAGAGACCCCGCCCGCTTAACCTATAATTGTTGATTTTCGAACGCAACAAAGATATTATCCACACTTTCGATTGCACCTGTTTGCTTAAGTTGACAATATCTGAACGCTCTTTTTTAAAAACTAAAACATATAAATTAAAGAAATCTTTAATACCTGAACTGGCTCAGTAGGGCCTCCAGAGCGGAGGCCATTTTTGAAAGTTCTGAGGCGGTTCCTTTTGATTCATCCGCGCCATCATTTGTACCTACAGCAGCGCGGGTGACTCCCTCAAAGCGCTCTGAAATCTCTGTGCTCGCCATCGCCGCATCTGTCAGGCGTGAGTTGATCTCGGCGGTCGTGGCCTTCTGCTCCTCAACGCCGCCAGCGATGATTGAGGAGATCTCATCGATATGTTCAACAACCTTGGCGATGTTGCTGATGGACTGGACAGCTGAGTTTGTCTCAGTCTGAATCGCCTGCACCTTCATGGCGATCTCCGTTGTCGCCTTCCGGGTCTGCTCCGCCAGGGCCTTGACCTCGTTAGCGACAACCCCAAACCCTCGCCCAGAATCTCCCGCGCGAGCCGCCTCGATCGTGGCATTGAGGGCCAGCAAGTTTGTCTGCTCCGCGATCAGAGAGATAAGTTGGGTCACCTCGTTGATCTCCTGGCTGGCCTCTCCGAGCCGCTTTACCATCGAATTCGTATCCGCAGCCTCGTGGGTCGCTTCATTGGCGATCTGAGCACCCCGCGTTGCTTGCTGCGCGA
The DNA here is from genome assembly GCA_964384025.1 of uncultured Nannocystaceae bacterium. GTDB lineage: Bacteria > Myxococcota_A > Bradymonadia > UBA7976 > UBA1532 > CAYLJJ01. Next base: position 9,769 of record CAYLJJ010000029.1, on the reverse strand, counting down.
TCTCGCTGATGGACGCGCTCATCTCCTCGGTCGCACCTGCCACCGAGTGTACGCTCGTACTGACGACTTGAGCTGAGTCACTGGCGGTCCTGACCTCTATCATTGTCTCGTTAGCGTTGTTTGCCATGGAAGAGCTGACCGCCATCATCTGTGCAGAGGTGCTCGCGAGCTGGCTCGCATTGTTGGCGATCTCCTGCATGGCCACCTGGAACTTCTCTACGAAGGCGTTGAAAGATAAGGAGAACTGCCCAATCTCATCAACGCCATGAACTTCGACGCGCTGCCTGAGATCCCCCTCCGCGATCTCCTCCATCCGCTCTATGATCTTCGCGATGGGCGTAGCCACTGCGCGATTGAGGAGCAACATAGCGAAGAGAAGGAGCACCACACTCAGGAGACTCCCGATGATGATAACCTGGGTGGCCATGGAAGCATCCGCGTTGGCCAACTCACGGCGAGGCTTCAGGAGCGCTCGCTCAGCGTCTTGAAACCCAGCGATCTGAGCTCGAATCTGATCCATATAACGCTTGCCGATACCGCTCTCGACCACCGCTGCAACATCATCTATGGTCACTTTGATGTCGTTGACCGCATAGCGCGCTTGGATCTCTGGCTTGGCGACCTCAGACACCCAACGAGCAGACAACGCCTCCACGCGCTGTATGAGGGGCTCCATCGCGCTGAGCCGATTTGAGCGCGCATAGCTCTGCATTGCTCTGATGTGCCCCTCAAGGGCGAGTTGCCCACTCTTGAAAGGTTCAAGGGAGCTGTCGAGTCCGCTGAGCAGAAAACCGCGCTGGCCCGTCTCCATGTTCAGCATATCGAGGAGGATTTGAAGCAGGATAGGCTGCGCCTTCTTGTGGCCACTCGCCGACAGGGCGGCTTCGAGCCTTGAGAGCACAACCCGCAGCTCATCAAAGATCTCCTTGCCAAGAGTGCGGCTCTGAAACTCCTTGAAGTTTTTGAGGATCTCAGCGCCCTCATTGATGACTTGTCGCTTTGTCATCATGGGCACCGCCGCCTCCTTGAGCCAGCTGTTAACGAGAGCCTCAATTGTCGAGATGCGCTTGAGCTGATCGGGGTTGTCCGCCACATGCTTGTGTGTCTTTGAGTACACCAACTTCAGCGTCTTCTTGCCAGCGTGGAAAGGTTCAAGAAACTCCTCTTTTCCGGAGATCAAGTAGCCACGCAGGCCGGTTTCAAGATCGATGACGCTCCCTTGAATCTCCTGGGCGAGCTGGATCGCCTCATGTGTGTGTTCAACCCAGGAGGTGGTCTCATGGAGTGAGTTGACCTTCTGCATCGCCGTGAGCCCCACAACGACAACGCAGATCAGCGGAAAAGCTGCCGCCAGCACGAGTTTGCTCTTTAACTTCATATCGCTGAGCCTGAAGCCACCTGAGCCGTTCATAAGCCTCCTCTCACAGCTGACGCTCTTCTGATGCCCGATCAAGCCTCACCTTCCTGTTTTTTGGAAAATGCAAGCGTTTTGCTTTCTGAGCTATTGAAGGGTCTCTACGCTCTCCCTGCTGTACATCACCACCTCGCTTGGATTCACTGCAAGTGAACGCGAAACTTACTTGATCTTCACGATCGGTCCTATGTCTGAACAACTTGAACGGGATAGGTCAATCTCCAAAGGGCGATGGTTAGAGGGCCTCAAAAAGTAGGGGTGCTCCAAAGCGCTCTTGGGCAAGCACTCAAAATCGTTTTAATATTGGTTGCCTAACACATCCCACAAAACAAACATAAAAAATATTGGTAAACCCCAATTCAGCCATGGAATTTCTTTATTTCAAAATGGCATCCTCAAAATTAGCAGTTTTTTGCTAATTTCTCGAAAAAAAAGTTTTATTGATAAAAAATATGTGGTAGGTAGTAATTGTATTGTTGGTACAGAATGCATTTTGAGTGTTAATATTAGAACATGTCTCAGCTGAACCGTCAGGGCTCTTTGCGCCGAGCCCCGCCTGTTCTGTTTCCCAGTGGTGGCTGTCGATGATGGTCGCTTTCACTCTGCCCTCCTAGTCAAGGGAACCTTGGCCTTGTTATACCCTCCCTGGAGGTGAATATGCGCTTTACCATCCTGCTGGGCCTTAGCCTACTGCTTTGGGCCTGTAACAATGATGATGACACTCAAGCACCTGATGTTGATCAGGGGTTGGTGCCCGATGCAGCTACTGGAGGAGGTGGTGCTGCTGGTCAAGCGGGTGAAGGGGGTATAGGTGGCTTTGGAGGTGAAGGGGGCGCCATCGGCCCTCCTTTGGGTCCTCATAACACCTGGGGGCCTTCCGCTCGCATCGTCTACTTGGAGATCCCCAGAGATCGGGCCAGCGCGATCGCGGCAGGCTGTGAGTTGGTGGGAGAGAGCTTGGGGACCAGCCTCCAGCTCTTGGCTTCTATCGCAGGAGAGCAGGGCTTAGCGCAGTTTGTAACTCCCAATCTTCAGACTGGGGAGATCCCTCTGCTGCTTATGGCTCAGCTCCATGACTGGGAGGAGGGTCTACGAGTGGACGAGCTGGAGAGCAGTGATCTCTCCTTTTACTTTGGTGCCCTGGGTGAAGGAGGAAGTTTCTGGGTGCATCCCTCCAGCTTTATAGGGGAGGATCCTGAGCAGAATGCTCTGGTCTTCTTTGAGCAGCTCTCGATCTTGGGGCAGTGGCTTGAGTTTGGTCCGGTAAATATCCCCATCCCCATGCCCCGCCTGAACTCTGAACTCAATATCTCTCAGCTGGAGTTGGCGGGCAGCGTCGAGGTCTGGGAGCCGGGTTTTGCTCTCTTTGGGGGTAAGCTCTCCGGCTATCTTACAGAGGCTGCCTTTCTGGAGTTTCTCCAAGGGATGCTGAACTACTGCTTTCCCCTAGATGAAACACCCCCTGAGGGGATGTGTCAGCGCTTCGCTGATTTCCTTCGTCCAGGCTCAGATCCTCAAAGCGTTCTGAGCCTCTTTCAAGCTCTGGGGCTACGCTTTGATGCTCGCATTGAGGAGGGCACCGCCCTAGACTGCGATCCTGATCTAGAGGGGGACTGTAACGCGGTGGCGCTCTGTACCGAGATCGTTATGGAGGGGATCGAGATTCAAGGCATCGCCGAGGAGCCCTAAAACTTGGAGAGCGCTTGGGAGCGATATTTTCGTGAAGATCTGGGAGAGGACCTGGGGGTTGAGGCTCGTCTGATCCGCGCCTTCTCCAGGAACGCCGCCCGCTTTAATCTGGAGCCTGAAAGCCCCGCCTTGGCGTTAGAGATGGCGCGCTTTCTCTCCTATCTAACACCTCTGGATCATCTGGCGGTGACCGCCCTTCTGCTCTCCTGTATCGCCGATATGCGCCAAGGCAGCACGCGCTCGCCGCTGCGCCTCCCTGGAGCTCAAGAGCAGCTGCTCCGACGCTTTCAAGTCCTCTGTCAAGAGCCCCCTCCTCAGGAGAGAGAGAGCCCCTGGGCGAGGCGTTTGTTTGAGCGTCTTCAAGGCTTGCTCCAGGATAGACAGCTTCAGGGAATCGTAGCAGAAGAGCCTGAGGCTCAAGATCGCCCCTTTCTGCTCTTGGAGGGCTGGCTCTATCCTCAGCGCATGTGGGCCGCTGAGCAGCGCTTGGCGAGTAGCCTAGGAGCGCGACTCAGAAGCCCTCTGCGCTTTGAGCCGCGCGCACATCAAGCCCTAGAGGAGGTGGTTCGCTGCCCTAGAGAGCCGGCGCTCTCTCTCTCCAACGAGCAGTTGCAAGCGGTGGTGGAGGCGGCTCAGCAGAGCCTCACGCTTATCGCTGGGGGACCTGGTACAGGTAAGACCTCTATCGTAGTGGCCCTGCTTCAGACTCTCGTACGCTTGGGCACCGCCCCAAGGCAGCTCCTCCTCGCCGCACCCACAGGGAAGGCCGCTTGGCGAATGCGAGAATCGATTCGCGAGGGGCTCGCTGCTCTAAAGGCCCCTGCTGAGGCAGATCTTCAGTTGGCTGCCGAGTTGCCCGATCCTCAGACCCTGCACCGCCTCTTGGGCTACTCCCCCAGGAATGAGCGTTTCCTACACCACAGCAACAACCCCATCTCTGCTGAGGTGCTCATCGTTGATGAGAGTTCGATGATCGACCTCTTTCTGATGGAGCGTCTGTCGGCTGCTCTGGCCCCTCGCTGTCGCTTGGTCCTGTTGGGAGATGCTGACCAGCTCCCCTCGGTGGCGGCGGGGGCGGTCTTCCGTGATCTCCTCGCTGCTCCCATCGCGAGACCCAAATCTCTGCGCCTGAGCCGCAACTTTAGGATGCGCGCAGACAATCCAGGGGGGCGTTCGATCTTAGAGGTCGCTTGGAGGGTTAAGCGGGGGGATCCCGCCCTCAAGGGTTGGGAGCGAGGCACAGCCCTGATTCAAGCTCGACGGCGAGTCTCTGAGTTAAAGCGGCAAGGGGTGGAGCTGCTCCCTACAGATCATCAAAACCTGTGGGCTTTCCTCAGGTGGTGGCTTATCGAGGAGCTGGGCTCTCAAGATCAGGCGCTTTGTGCCCTGCGTGAGCGAATCTGGAGCCTGGAGCTTGAGGAGCGTCCCGCCTTGGAGCGGCTCTTTAAACAGCAGGCCAACGCACGTCTGCTCTGCTTGACTCGCAGCTTTGAGACCGGCTCTGAGCGACTCAATGCACGCCTCCACGCCATCCTGGCTCAGGAAGCGGGGCGATCACCCGATGGGGGCTTTTTGCCTGGAGCGCCAGTGATGATGCTCCACAACGACTATGATCGTCAGCTCTTTAATGGAGACCAGGGGCTGGTCTTACATGTACAGCAGCCGGGTGGGTGGCGAGAGATGGTGATCTTTCCAGGCGAGACAGGCCCAAGATGCTTCTCTCTAGACTCCCTGCGGGGCCGCTTGGAGCTGTGCTACGCCATGACGGTACACAAAGCTCAGGGCTCTGAGTTTGATCAGGTAGGGGTAATGCTGCCCCTTAGAGATGGTCCCCTGCTCAGCCGAGAGCTGCTCTACACCGCGATGACGCGGAGCCGACGGGGGGTAATCTTCTTGGGAGAGATGGAGCTTTTGGAGCGAGCCGTCTGCCGCAAGACACAGCGACATTCAGGGCTCAGTGAGAGCTTGGAGAGAGGAGAAAGATGAGCGCAATGAGGAGTCAACGCGCCCAGGTTATAGGGGGGCGTAAGGCCCGATCTCAAGGAGAGCAGACCGAGGCTCTGGTGATGGCGGGTGCAGAGCTGTGGCGATCGAGGGGCTGGCGTGTTCGTAAGCGCCCCACCCCTCACCGTCGCCTCCGTGGGCACCCTCGCAATAAGGGGCACTTCATCGCCTGCTATCTGCCCGGTGCGGGGGTTGATATCGATCTTCATCGCCCTGATGGTCCTGGAGGGCTCTTAGAGATCAAGGGGACCTCTGAAGCTTCGATCCCTCTCTCAGCGATCATCCCAGGGCAGGCTGCGGAGCTGGACGATTATGAACAGCATGGGCTCTTGGCGGCGGTGGTGGTGCGAGTTCGAACGGAGTGGTGGGTTCTACTCTGGAGAGATTGGCACGCGCCCAAGGAGGCCCCAGATCGTAAAAGCTTGGCTCCTCGGCATTTAGACACCGTCGGCGTTCGCTGTCCCCTCGTCTCTGCTCGCTCTGAGGGTCGCCCTGTGATGGCCCCTGACTGGATCCCTGGCCTCTCGAAGCTGCTCAAGGCGCGAGCATTCCCTGAGGAGGAGTTGAACTCGGAGGATAAAGATTAATCTCCTGGTTGTGAGGAGAACAGCCCGAATCTCATCGCAGAATTTCTCTCACTGCCTGAAGCTTTCGGGCTGGAGCTGATGCTTGTTCTCTCGTGGGCAACCTTAAATTAGAGAATTTTATGCCTGAACTATAAAAACTCTTCCAATGCTCTTCTTGTTCGAGGAGCAGTAAGCTACTGTAATTACAATTGTTATGTCGAAGGAAGAGAAGTTTTCCAACTTCAGACATAAAAAATACTTTCGATCAAAAACCAATTTAACTACCTTATCCATCAAGAAACTCACATTTCATATTAACAACCAGGCCGCAATTCTAGCCCACAGGAGTCCAACCTTGAAGTTGCTTTCTCTCCTCTTGCTCTTCCCTGCCTTCACCTTCGCTCAGCAAGCCACCGTCGTCGGTGGTAGCCATTGCGAGATCCTCTACGCTGGACAAAACATCGACGCAGGTCTTGTTTGCGTAGAAGTTGTGGATGAAGATCTCGTCGTCAGTTACAGCACCAAGGATGGTTGGGGTCTCATGGAGACTCATCTCTGGGTTGGCGATGACTTGGCTGACATGCCTCAGACCCGCAAGGGCAACCCCAAGATTGGCAACTTCCCCTACCAAGCGGAAGATCTCGCTGGCGCCACGAGCTATAGCTTCACCCTCCCCCTCTCGATCCTGAACTTCTCTTGCCCCATGGCTGACACCACCTACTATGTCGCTGCTCATGCCGCGGTGCAGCGCGACAACGGCGATGGGACCTTCCAGACTGAGACAGGCTGGGGCGCAGGTGATCCCATCGTCGTGAAGGGCAACTGGGCCACCTACTTCAACTTCACCCTCACCTGTGAAGATGATCCTGTCGATCCCCCCGAGCCTGTCAGTTGTGAGACCACCTTCGCCTTCGGCGGGGACTATGGAACCTGCTTCATCGGCGCGGACTTTGATGAAGACAACATCGACGATGGCTTCAACCGTTGGGGCTGGAGCAACGGACCGATTGGCCCTGGCAGCTACGCCTTTGAGATTTACGGTGGAGCAGGCCAGTGCGACTTGAACAAGGGCACCCACGTCGGAACCCTGAACGTCAGCTATGATGGTTCTGTAGCTATAGTCTCCTATCAGTCCTTCGAGGGCTTCTACATGCAGGAGACCCATCTCTATGTAGGCAATGCACCTCTGGCTGTGGACAGCAACGGTGAGTACACCGTCGCCCCAGGTCAGTACCCCCACAAGCATGACCTCAACGACGTAGCCTTCGACGCCTTCGTCGTCCCCGACCTCTCCGGTGACATCTATGTCGTCGCCCATGGTGTGGTCTGCGGCGCCTACTGAGCCTCTCTAAACCTTCAAGACACTCTTTAAGAGTTCCCTCCCCACGTCCTCTTCAATAGGACTAAACTCTCCTACCCATCTCAAAGACCCTCTCTATTGAGCCTGATCTTAAAGCGGCCCCAGAGGGGCTTCTCTCGGGCGGGGACTCGAAATGGAGTGCTCCAGGGGATCTCCTCCAGGCTGATCTCCTTTTGATCAGCCCAGCCCAGGAGATTGATCACTCGATACTTCTTGATTCGCTTCCTCCAGCCCCTCTTTTTGATCGCCTTGAGGGGGCTGGGGAAGAGGATTGACACCTTGATCTGCGCAGATTTGCCCTTCTCCCAGTAGAGAGTCTCACGCCTCCTCTTAACCAGCGTATGGACATGGTGAAAGGGCAACTTCATCACCTGATCGCCAAAGGAGAGGCTGATCTCTGAAGGGGAGCAGAAGGGCTGGAAGCTGGAGAGTTTCACGGGGATCCTCTCTGAGTCTAAGGAGAGCCAACCCTGGTAGTTCAAGTGTTTAACGGGAAGCGGTAGCGGCGGGGGAGGGCGGCCAGGTGGATTAAGGATAGGACTGTCTAAGAGCCCTGCCTTTGGATGGAAACGCCACACTGTGTCAAAGATCCGCTTCTCAAAATAGCCCTCCTGATCTTCCTTGCGACCCACCACCCGCAAAATCCGCGCAGCGTTACCCTCGCCATCCTGAAAGATCGTGATCTTTTGGGTGATCAACCCTCCCGTCTTCGGCTGAAGCCGCCAGGGCTCGGCGGGCAGCTTGCGGGTAGTGCCATCATCTCCAGTGATAATATAAGAGTAGGTCAGGAGATCATTTTCACCCGCAGTATCAAAGTCATAGAGGCGGGTATACATCTCTCCTCGCTCGGTAATGAGGAAGATCGTAGAGGCACTGGTGCTGATGTTCAGGGCTTTAAAGGCGCCCTGCTTGGGTCCACAGATTTGACGGCTCCAATCATTGGGCAACCACCAATCATTGAAGTGAAGGCGGCGGCCCTCGGGACCCAAGCGGTAGATATGAGCGACCCCCAAGCCCACACTATGCTCTGTACCATTAGGATCTTCATAATGGTCTACCTCAAAGGGGTGAGAGTCAGAGACAGACCAGCCGTAAGTTGAAGGCCACTCTAAGCGCATCCCCTCACCTCGGCCTACAGGCCAACCCCAACGGTCCGTCCAGTTAAACCAGCCCTCCACATGCGAGGCGCTGTTCAGATTGTCACCTCGATAGAACACTCCAGCCGCCGAGAGCGCGGTCAGATGGAGGCCATCGGCGGAGATCTCCAGGATTCGCCTGGGCTTTGGGAAGCGAACAAGGTCGTCTCCTTCCGGCAAGCCAGTAGCCCCCAAGAGATGCCAATCTCTCGCCCCTTTTCTGGCTTTCACCCAGATGCGGCCCTCTCTAAGAGCAACAAAATATTTTTGGTTAAAGGAGTCATGTTTGCCTCGGAACAAGATCTCCTGAGGCAGCTTGGGGCGAGGGAGCTTAAGACGAACAGGGGGTGAGGAGCAGGCCAAAAACTGGGCGAAAAGGAGGAGTATAAATCTCTTCATAAAGGAGTGCTCAGGGCCTCAGGCTTCCACGTAAGATCTCTTTAAAGAGAGAGAGTCGAGGGAAATAGAGCGACATTGAGAACATCCCCAAGAGCCCAAAGCCAACGATATACTGCACATCGTGCAGGAGAAAGGTGATCACCAAACCGTAGATAGCGATGCTCTCGCTGAGCGCCCAGGAGATTATGGAAGCGCTAAAAAATTTCTGGAAGAGCGGTTGGAAGGCTTCTGTAGAGATCGACTCCTCTGCTCCCAGTCGAGCAGGTTCGGTAGCCCTGGGAGGCATCAAAAATCTCCTGATGATAGGGATCCCCAAGAGGAGCAAGCCAGAGAGGCCAGTGAAGATATAGATCAGGAGTTGGAACTGCTCAGGAGCCTTGGGAGCCTCTCCTCTAGAGCAGATGAGTTGCCCTAAGAACATATAGATGGGGATAGAAACCATGAGGGCCCCAAAGATGATCTTGGGGATCAAGAGATGTTTGGAGAGTTGCTGGTTGTCGCTGAGTTGAATCCTGAGATCTGACATCTCTCCTCCAGAGCCTTTGATTAGATGAGGGTGAGGAGCACATCATAGATTCTTACGGAGTTGAAGCTCTAAAAACTTTCCCCTTATCCTCCTGCCTGTGAGCGATATGGAGTCTGGGATCGATGATAAGCCCCCTCATTGCTTAGATGGTATGGTTGATGATCCTGTGTATCCAAACCGATAACATTGATATATAAATGATAAAGCAGAGAATTTTATAGTTTTAGTGTGGTTTAACAAATATGCTCTAATGTCAACGACATACAATATCACATGCGTATATACAAATAGTCAACCAAATTTACCAAGTTTCTACATGCGATCAGTTTTTGCGATTCACGACTTCTCGTTTCGTTCGGACTGAAACCTGCATCAGAATAGTATTTCACTACATAGGCGCAACTTAAATTAGAACTACACTGAGGATTAACATGCAGGCGAATATCAAAGTCTCCGCTAATATTAAGGTTATTGTAGTCGTCGTAGAGGTCCACTTTGTCTCCACCATCTGTGGAGAGGATTCGGTTAGAGTTGACCTTGTCTTCAGCCAAAATGACCCGTTTTTTATAATGATAACAGGAACTACTGTTATTATATCCTCTGTGTAGGTCTGATACTCGAAAGTGGCCCCACTTGAGGGGTATGTGATCCCGAGAAATGGCCCCACCCTGAGCA
>CAYLJJ010000028.1:0-60868 GCA_964384025.1 uncultured Nannocystaceae bacterium | reverse complement strand
TCGCGTAACGCTGCGGACCGCTGCAGCTGTTGGGCACAGGCTCCCAACTCTCTTCGCGCAGCTTGGCGAGCACCTCAGGCTCCTTGTACAGGCTGCAGCGAGTCCCCGCTCTCGCAACACCGTCGCTGTCGGATCCCTTTAATATCAGGATTCAGGCGACGCTATCGTGGTCGGAGGCGGTGATGACTTAACCGCTGAAGGTCCTGGGCAGACAAGTGGTGTAGGAAGCTAAGTCTTTAATATAGAATGGGAATATCGGAAACGGAACGAGTGGGTAGGATGCTTGGCGCGCTGGCTTACCACGGGGGCGGCAGCCAGCCTCCACACTTGACGGCCTTCTCGTACTGAGCGAGGCGGTGAGTTTGTCCGACGACAGGTGGTTCGGCTACGACCGCAGGTTTGCGGAAGACGCCATCGCCGATGCGCTCCAACTGGTTTGGGAGAAACAGTCAACTGCCGTAAGAAACTCAGATGATGCGCGATCAGCATTCCAGCTGCTTCTTCGATGGCTCGGAGATCGACAGCATGCTCTGGGCCTTGAGCTGCTCGGTCGAATCGGACAGCTGTAGTTTCGCCTTGGCGTCTCGTGTTCTCACCACCACCCTGGTTCACGCAACCAGCCCCGCCAGCCCCACCCCTCGCAAGCCCAGCAAGATGGCAGGTCATCCCCTCATGGCAGCTCTCGTTCGCGCAGCACCGTCACTGTCGGATCCAGATCAGAAATGTGCCACCCCTGACCCTCTGCATCCAAGGTGAGCACTGCCGGGTGCCGCAGTGCTCTATCTATCTGAGCCAGCTCCTGAAGGAGCCAAAGCACTACGGGCCTCAACAGCTCAAACTCAAAAGATAACCCCACGACAATGAGGCTGCTCTTGGATAAGAGCGCAGCCCTCCTATCGCCGCCAAGCTGTCCAGCGCTCTCCCCACGACTCCCAATTCGGACGAATCCCCCGTGTTGACTTTGGGGCCATATAGATCAACAAAGCGACCTACCGCGCCATAGCAGAGTAGCCTCCCTGGCGTCATACCTTCAGCCGCTCCGCTGCCTCTCCGAGGAGACCTTCATCTCGGAGTTTGAGCAAGACAATCGCTGAACTGCTCAGCTCATCTGGGAGTCGGCTCTTATCCTCTGGCTTCCACCCGACGGCTGTCTTCCCGCGTGTCATGCTTCCCATTGTTAGGGAGCGACCGCAGGTTTGGCTTGGTTGGTCTGCGGTCGCAGCTTCTACTGCGGTTCTCACTCATCCCCTGCACAAGATTCAAGCAGCATTGGCTTAATCATCAAAGATGGCGGGTCAGCAGGCTGCCAAGGATTAAGGATCTGATATTAAACAGGATAATCGGAGCCGAAACGAGTGGATTCTACCGACTACGACCTCGCCGCAGGAGCGATCTTCAACCTTTTTTGAGTTACCTTTCTCATGGCGGAGGAGCATTCTTGAGCGCTGTAAACCGGGACGTGTAAACTGAGCTGGGGCGGCTTACAGAGACGCTGTGCGTCCCCGCTTCTTGCACTCAGAGGGTAAACTTGAAGCCTGTCTTCAGCTCATGAGCCTACCACTGAGTGCTCCGCTGAGCGTCAGGCACCTTTTACAGACACCTTTTACAGCTCATCCCCTATAGACTCTCCGCCCATGACCTCACCCCATCTCCGAGCCTGGGCCGCCCTCCTTTGGTCTGCCATCATCTTAGTCATCATCGAGCTGACCCGTGACCTCCTCTTCGCCAAAGCGCTCCCCATCGCGATGCTCGGGATGCCCCGCTATCTCAGCGGCGTCGTGGTTGGGACTGTGTTGCCGTTACTGCTTCACCTTGGGCTTGCCTACTCCGCGCTCCGCTTGCTTCAGCGTGGCGTCTCTGCGCGACTGCTTTGGCCCATAACCGCCGCCCTCTTTGGCCTCGTGTGGCATGTAACCTTGGTTCAGAAGGATGGCATCCGCTCGATGGGCGGCTATTGGCTCATCCGTGCCCTGATCGCAGCGATCTTAGCGTTTGGCCTCGCCGCCTTTGCTCATCTGATCTTGAACTCTCAACGCTGGGCGCTCAAGCATCGCCGCCTGCTCCTCGCCGTGGCCTTGCTGCTCGGGCTGCTCATCAACCTCCGCTACTTCGTGGCCTATCGGCAGTTTCATGGCCACCTCTCCACTGCGTTATGTGTCATGCTGGCGTGGCTGCTCTCTCCCTATATGTACAGACGCGCTTTACGACTCGGGGCGCTTATCATCGTCGTAGGTCTCTGCCTCCTGAGTCTTACACTCCTCCCCGAACGGGCGCTGGTGGAGGGCTATGTTCGCCGCCTGACCCGTGTCACCGGTCCAGTGTTGGAGACCTTGCCGCTTTCACGCCTGCTGTTATTGCCGACTGAGCCTCTGGTCGATCCTGAGATGCTGATCTCTCCAGAGCAGATGCGGAGCATCGCGGCGCGCTCTCAGGCACACGCCCAGCGCCCCACCCCATCCGCCGCTGGACGAAGCGTCGTGTTGATCGTATTGGAGGCCACCCGCTCCGATTATTGGTCAGATCCCGAGCTGACACCGCGCTTTCATCAATGGCGCAGGCATGGGCTCTACGCCCCAACCGCGATCGCTCAATACCCTGCGACGCCTCTAGCCTATGGCGCCATGTTTACAGGACAATACCCATCGATCCTGGCGCAGAGCCCTCATTGGGGCAAGCATCGGCTGTTTGGCGCCATCGAAGGCCGCTTTGATCGTTTGATCCTCAGCCGTCCTGACATCAAGTGGTTCGATCACTCAGCGATCAGCTCATTCTTCCTCCCCTTCAACACCGCACAGAACAAACATCAAAGCGCTGTGGATGCTCTAAAACATATGCAGGTGGGCATCGAATCAGCCGTCAGAGAGGGTCAGAGCTTCTTCGCCTGGGTCCACCTCTATGAGCCTCACGCGCCCTATCAGATACAGGATGATTTCCCGTTTGGGGATGAGATCAAGGCGCGTTATCGCTCTGAGATTGCTTGGTTAGATCAGCAGCTGGGTCCATTCATGGAGTGGCTCTTGAGCGCCCCTCTCAGTGAAGAAACGCTCGTGATCGTGATGGCTGATCATGGCGAGGGGCTGGGTGAGATCGTTTATGGTGAGCCCTACTTGGGACATCATGTCCACGTAAACTCCCTGGTCTCTCATATCCCCCTCTTTGTAGCTGGCCCTGGGATCCCCAAAGAGACAGTCCGGACAGATCTACGCCCCGCGCAGATCGACCTGATGCCGACGCTCTTTGAGTTCCTTGGCGAGCCCATCCCCCCAGAGCTTTATGTTCAGGGTGTCTCATTGCAGGCTCAGCTTGAGGAGAACACCCCGCGCGCGCTTGTAACTGAGGCCTTCTCGCTGCGTGGCGGTCGTTTCTTCGACTTTGTGTTCAATGCCACACGGCGTGATCCTGCTGCGCTGCGAGCAGCCTTCCGACGCATGAACGAGGTCAACACCTACGCTCCCAAACTGGGGCTTGAGTACACCAACGATAAGATTATCTATGACACCGCGCTCCGGCGTCAATGGCTCTATAACCTCAGCAATGATCCAGAGGAGCGTAGAGACTTAACTAATGAGCAGCAAGACCTCGCCAAAGAGATGCAGGAGCGGCTCGAAGAGTGGCGTCGCACACAGGCCTGGACCTTGAAGATGTTAGAAAGATTGCATTGAGTCATATGCTTCAAGGTTAAACCCCAATTTGCCCCCAAAAATGCCAGCTCGTAAAACAGACAATCATATCCGTTTAAGAACATTCCTACAAAGGACTGCAGCTGTTGTAACGGCTAGGTTGAGAATTATTCATTCATCTAAAAAATCGACATCTTTCCTATTTAAGACTAATAATTTAACATCTGTCCTTGCTGAGATTAAAAAATCGACGGTTTCAGACTCTTGACCGAAAACATCGGAAACACCTAAACGTTTTTCTTCAAATCGATTGTTATTGGAACTAAGAGAAACAACACCCTCGCTTATAATAAATATATTGTTATTGTGTTCACCATGTTGGAGAATCACGTCCCCAGCAATATAATTACAGAATTTCGCATTCTTTAATAGTTGAGTTTTAGTCTCATCAGATACATTCAAGAACGCATTGGAATTATTGACTATTTCAAGAGGTGAGGACATATTTCTTTCTGAATTTTTAGGCATGAAGATTTCACGCTGAGGTGTTGCAAGTTTAATATTTGCTTGCTCCAAATGGCGCCAAATACGGCGCCAAGTAGACTGCCAGAGTATTAGTCGTTTTGAATAATCTTTGATGAAAAAGGCAATTTCATAGATTTGGCATGAATCACCTTGACCTTTAAATATTACGAAAGGTTTAGGATTATCTAAGGTTCCCTCAGTGGAAATTACTGCATCTAGCAGTATTTTCTCAACCCATTCGAACCTGTAATCTGGAACTGTTTCTAGATGGATAATTAGGCGGTAAGAAAGTTCGGGACGGTTAAAATTCTCAATGATTGCACTAGAAACACTCGTGTTAGGGATACTGATTATTGAAGAGTCAAATGTTAGTATTTTTGTTGAACGATGTGTCATTTCGACTATTTTGCCTTCAACACCATCTATCTTAACCCAATCACCAAGTTTAAACACATTCGAAAAACTAATTCCCAACCCAGCAAGAATGTTAGACAAATCAATTTTGCTTGCAAAAGCAAATAGAATTGCAATAAAACCAGATGTTGCGGCCAATCCAGTAATTGTAAGTTCAAGTACATAAGCCATAATACCGAGAATAGCTAGCGCGTAAATAAAAAGAGTAATTGCCAATTTTAACACATTTGGAATTTCAGCTCCAGTCCTTCTCTTGATCGGTCTCCATAAGAATTGATCAAAAGCTGAAGTTATATAATAAGATGGAATAATCCACCAAAGTATTGCAATTGATTTTATAGTATAATGCATAAGCTTATCAATAATATCTCTATTGAACAGCCCCCATTCTGATTGTTTTATATTATATAAACCTTGGCTGATTACCAATTCTCCGAATAATAATATAAATAGTACAACTAAAAGTTGGAGTAGCCACCAATAAGTAGAAAACTTAATTAGAAGTCCCTCGTTTTTAAAATATGAAGTAAGAATATATATGCTACAACTAATAGACAGGAGCAAGATCATTAAAGAAAGGTCGATTTGATCTTCTCTGCTAGAAACCTTCTCATTAATCATTGAAACAATACCACGAAAACTCCACCTGATCGGTTTCACTCTGTATTCTGAAACAAATTGGCTAAACTGGCGGGATTTATGAGCATTTTTAGGGTTGCCTAGCGTTGTTTTGCTCGAATTGCGTGTGTAACTGAAAGCATAGTTGAGTGTTAGAGATTCATCATCAATAGCATCAAACTTCAATTCTTCAATATCAGTTTTTCTTACATTTTCTAAACTGTAAATTCCTTTGTTGTTATTAGTGAAATCTGATACATACATCAGCCTATATACATTAACTGCATAATTTCTGAACTTAACATATAAATTTTGCTGACCTAGTGCATAGTTTTTGGGGTTAGTGGTTTTAAAACGTCCAGTGATATGATAACGACGATATTCTTCCCCATTAAATGAAGAAGATTCTACTAATTTTGCTGTGATCCTATTACTCGTCGCTTTAGATTTACCTGAAGTATGTTTTTCAGCCTCAGCTAGAGCATCGGGCAATCTTGCAAACTCCACACTATTTAAAAATTCAATATCGCTGGCATTTTTTATGCCATTTTGATAGCGGAACCATAAGAAAAAATCTAGGTTATAAGTAAACTGTTCCATATCAATGTCACTTATTCTATTTAGAGAAACTCCCGTATAAACAACATCTGTAGGATATAGTTCAGATTCGTTGATTTTAATTGTTTTTTTAAGATTGCTTGTTGTGGATAAATCTCCAAACTCGAAAACAGTGGGGCGAATCGGTGCTGTTATGAGATTTTGGCGATTAAAAATGCCAAAGGCTAAATTACTTTCTCGACCTTGACGTTTTTCATTGAACCATTCATTTTTTTCTAAATTGGTCCTTATCGAACTGCGAATCTCCAGCAGATTGTGATGATCGGGCCGGGATGATTCCATTGCTTTAGTAATAAACGATGCAGATAGGATTGTTTTTGCAGACAAATAGCTAATGTTGTCATTTTTGTTCCTTAATTCGTAGTCTTTTCGGACTAAAGCAAGCGATGGTGGAAAAGCATCAAAAATTCCCATTGAGGGTGCATAAATACCATCTGAAAAATAACCTGGATAATGTTTATCTTCATGGTAATCACCAAACTTATCACCAATAGCTGGTTGTGTTGAAATGATCTGTATTTTGGCATTTTTGCGTTTCAACTCCACGATTAAAGGTATAGAATCATTGATTGATGTTGCAAGCAATAGAGCCTTTTCATCTTCTATATCTAAAGCATCTAAATTTCCGCTGTGTTTAATTTCTTTTACAAGCTTACTTATCTCTGATGCCTTGCTGTGAATATCATACTCCCATTCTTTTTCAATTCTGCCTCCAAGAGTTTTGAACGTTTCTACAAAAGAATTGATTGTAATAATATTATCTGGCTCGTTTGAGCGAATAACTATTGCAGATTTCCTGTTCAAAATTTTCTTAATATAGTAAGCCATATATATGCCATAACTTTTAGGTGTTGGTGATGTTTGAAAAAACCAATTGCTACTCTTTTTTATGTTTGAAGTTGGAGAAATAATGGGTAATTTTGCATCTTCATATATTGAAATAACACTTGATGTTGTTTTTTTGCCAAAATGCCCTAAAACAGCTATGAACTTGTTTGCATTAGCTATTTCCTTTGCCAGTATTCGCGCTTTACTTGGGTCTCCTTGGTCCTCAAAGATATGAATCTTTAGTTTTTGCCTATTAATTCCTCCATATTTATTGATACGTTCAGCATATATATTCAGCGAATCAATTATATTGACATAAAGCTGCTCATCTTTATTGGGTACAACTATCGCGATTGATGCAGTATCAAACTCTGAAATTAGAGAGATAAATGCGCCAATTGTAGTTGAAGATAGGAATAATCCAACCAAAAGTGCACGCCAGTGAGCTTTGATTATTGTTTTAACAAACATGACGTAATCACTGATTCTAATCATCAATTATTTCTCCTTTTTTTTGGGGAGAGAAAATTAAGCGTTTTTGAGTCGTTCATCTACTAATAAAACATTGCTATACTGATACCTAATATTCCAGCCAAAATAAGCGGCCAGAAGCTGATTTTATAAATAATATTGTTTCGATAGTGTATAAATCCTCGGGTTACTTGAGCTCTGTATAATATCGTACTTATTGTCACATACATAAATGCAGCATATGCAATAAGATAAAAATATTCCAGTAAAAAGAGACCTTCAGCATTGACCTTACTTCGTATACCTATGTGAGCAAAAGCAACGACAAATAATAGACCGGAATAAAAGCCAATCATTTTAGGTAAGTCTGGTTTAAAGAGTTTGAAATATTTTTCAGATACGTTCGATATCATTAGTCCCAAAAATAGTAGAGAAAGAACAAGAATCAAAGGAGTTAAGTTTGAAATAAACACATCTAAAAATTTTCGTTTAATACCGATATTGAAGTTAAGTGTAGGAAAGAAATTATTTGCTAATATGGTACCATTACCAAAATCAGCGTCAAGGCTCTCTGTATGTATTGAAAATGAACTTTCTGTTATTCCCCACCCAGGAATAGATATTCCCTTCCTAAGCCCTAATTTGCTAGTTGGTGTCGTCAATTTATAAGCATTTATGTCGGGTGTTGGAATTACCTTTAAATAAGACTCTTCCTGTTGTATCTTAAGGTGTATTTTCTCATAATTTAGCGGATATGCCATGTATTCAAACTTTTGATTTATGCTTACTTTGAAATCCCAACGATATAGGTCATAATCAAAATGTCGGCTTATTTTAGGATCCAAACCTTCCAATAACTCTGCGGATGGAAATACAATATTTTTAGGAGTGTTTTCGTGTTTTTTATGAGTAAATTTTTGCCAAATCGTACCGACTAATATAACATTATTGATACCATCAAACTTTATTTCATCGATATAGACTCCTGTTGGAATCTTATGAATTTCAAGATCACCATATTTTCGATATTGACCAACCAAAGAATTTTCATTTATTCTTCTTGTAGATTCATTTACGATATATTGTGATGCTAGTTTTCTTTTTGAGTGAAACTTAAGTGCAATATGCCATGTATAACCTATTGAAACAATAAGAATCATAGATAATGAAAAAGTTGATCCCCATAAATTTAAATGAGATCCCCCCCTAGAGATCAAAAATACACTTGTTATGCATAAAATAAACAATAACCAATAAGCAATATTAGAAATGCTGATTTTGCGGATTAAGTCATACTCAAGAATTACGTCTTTCTTTAGGAATGTATTATGAATAGAAAATTTTGTCTTAAACATCGGTGCAAAGATAAAAAAAGACTCCTTTCCAGTTGTTGTACTCATGTGGTCCCAGACACCATAACTTTGATCATGACGTATACTCCACCACTTTAAACGTTCTTCATCGTTTTTCTCTGTTCCTATTTCAAGAAGTGTTTGTCCATCAATAATATATTTATCCTCAGGATGTACAATATATCGCCCTGTTTGTGAAATGATTGCACCATATCCACTTGGCCCTAGATCAATTGATTTCAAATAATCGGATAGTTCATCAACTGAGAAATTAAAAATCAATACTCCAGTTGTAATTTGCCTCTGCTCTTTAGATTTTTTAAAAAATGGCACTGCATATGAAAATATCAGGTTATTTGAAGCACTCCCATAAAATGGATTAATCCATTGTGCACCATTTTTTATCGTCGAAGAGTACCATTCCGCTCTTTTTTCATTTTTATCGGTATAGTCGTACAGATCTTCGACCTGTTTCTTTTCAAATACAGTATCAGTTCTTACAATAGCTGTAGCAAATAGCCTGTCTTCATCACTGAATTGAAAAGGTTCATATGCAATGGCCACGCTGAAAACAATCTTATTGTTTTTTAATACATCTGCCATCTGATCAACTGAATCAGCGTAATTGCAATATCCAGATGAAATGCATTTTGCCAGCTCAGCTACTTTCTCTTGATATCCTGCGAGTAGGTTATCAACTTCTTTTGAAGCTTCAATCGTTTTTTTTAGCAATTCCGCCTTTTTTATTTCAATACAATCATTTATAAGTTTTGATTTACTATACACCCTTGCGAGCAAACCTGCTCCGGATGCAAGGCTTGCAACCAATGAAACGATTAGTGCGATTTTTTTCTTGTTCATACCCAGACCTAAAGCCTTTCTTAGCAAATTGAATCGATTCATCATAAAAATAGCGAAATTTTATCTACAAAACTAAGTTCACCAGATTTGGTGGTTCGCCCTTTCCGGACTGAACGTATGTAGAGCACTAAAGGGCTCCATGATCTGCCAAGGTTAGATTCCAAACAAAACCAAGGAAGCATCGTAGAGCCCTCACAAAGCAAAGCGATCTCCCTGCCCCTCGATAGTCGAGATGACTGCCTCGAAATTGTCAGGTCCCCTGATGCCTTCAGGGCTACCGTTTGCCGTCTGCAAAAACAACATCCAGAATTGTTCACATGGTTTTGACGATGGTTTTTCCTTCCACGATATCAAAGAGCCATCGAAACTGGACATTCCTTTGGAAAGGATCAGGTTATCTAAAAACAGAAAATCATTTCAGAACAGGCCGTTATTTTTGATGCCATACTATATGTCGATGTTGGATGGAATCGGAAAATTATAGCCGTAAAAATATAGTTCATTTGGAAGAAGTGTCTTATGTTTTGGGTGCAGCTCCTTTGCTGTGACAGGGAAGCTGAAAAAAATCCAAATCTTAGGGTGAGATGAGGAGGACACCGAGGGCCCCTCCACGGCACCTATCAGGTTGCAAAAACCATAGATCTGAAAGGAGACCTCAATGACGGCAGCCTGAATTTGAGCAATAGAGTCGCTGAACTGCTCAGCCCATCTGGGAGTCTGTTTGTATCCTCAGGGCTCCACTCAACAATCATCTCCCCGTGTGCCACTCTTCTCTCCCCCTGTGTTAGGGAGTGGTTGCAGATTTTGCTCGTTGGCCGGGCTGCGGTCGCAGCTTCTGTTCTGGTTCTCGCTCACCTTCCATATCAGAATTCAGGCAACGTTGACTTAATCGTGGAAGCTCCTGGACAGATGAGTAGCAGTTGGCCTAAATTTTTAATATAAAATGATAATATTGGAAACGGAACGAGTGGTGATTAAAAGAGCGCTTCCAATGCCTCTATTCGCCCTTGTGGAATTTGAGCCGCATATACCCCACTGCCTGGAGGATGCTGCGCTGACATTCCTCGTAAAAAGAGGTAGAGGATCCCTCCCAGGTGAGGCCAAGGCTCTCCCAAACGAGCACGCAGGAACCTAACCAAAGCCACCATATAAAGGTGAGCTTGAAGGATATAGTGGGCCCTCCCCATCTCTCTCTTGAGACGCTCAGGCTGATAATCCGCGATCTGGTCTCCCAGATTATTGGATTTGTAATCGACGAGGTACCAGAGCCCTCGATGGCGAAAGATCAGATCGATGCTTCCCGAGAGGAAACCTCGAAAGGGGCTGAAGTCCAGGGTAGTGAGATGCTCTGAATAGCCCTCTGGGAGATCAGGACCAGGGTGCTCAGCCAGGACCTTCGCCAATTGTGCTCCTGAGAGTCGTTTCCCTACAGGCAGGATAAAGTCCAGTTCGTTGAGCCGATCCTCCATCGGGATCTGAGCCATAGAGGGACCCGCTTCAAAGAGTGGGGCTTGGAGGGCGTTATAGAGAGCTGAGGAGAGGAGGGAAGAGGAGAGCTCTAAACCAACAGCGCTCAGCTCCTCTCCGAGGGTTTCTTCCAGAGCAGGCTGCGCTGAGGCGAAGTCGATCTCCTCTAAGACTCGATGTAGACAGGTGCCCAGGCTGGCTCCCCCCGGCACCCCAGCCATCTCAACCAGGGCAGCGCCAGGGGAGCTGGCTGGGGGCTCCTCCTCATCCTCCTTGGGCCTAGCGTGGATTGAGGAGCGTCTGAGCATCTGGCTGAAGCTGGAGCGGATCCAGCTTCGATCAAACTCTAACTCAGAGAGTGAAGTGGGTGTTTGGCTGGCCCAACTCAGGCTCTTTGGTTCCCTCAACGCCGAACAGAGAGAGATACGCTCCTTCAAGCTCTTTCTGAGGGCCTGATCATCGCGGAAGAGGACCCCGGGGAAGAGGCTGGCGCCCAGGCTCTGCTCCACTCCGTGAAAGGCGCCCCAGAAGAGAGTGCAACGCTCCGCCCGCCCAAGGGCCTGAAGCAGCCGCTCGCGTCGTAACATCAGCGTATATTGCCCTGCGGCGCTCTTCTCACGGCCCTTACAGTAGAGGCTCAGGCCAAGGCCCTCCCCCTGAGAGAAGAGGGCTGGGCCAGCGCTGGGGCGAGGATCGCTCCAAAGGTAGGGGACCCAGAGCCAGCGATAGGGCTTGGCGCTGGGCTCCACCGAGAGGATCACTCCCTCTCCAGAAGCTTGAGGTTGGGGATCATGTTGGAGCGCAGCGCTTAGGCGATGAAGAACCTCGGCAGGGCGAGCACCCTCCAGCCCATAGACCCACTCCAGCAGCAGCTTCCAATTCAGGCGCCAGCGCTGTCCATCTGGACGCTCCTGCAAGCAGGATCTCAACTTTGCCTCTTCAGCAAAAGCTCGCAGGGCGGGACCCAAGCTGCCCTCCATCCAGCGGCGCTTGGCAGCCCGAAAGCGCAAGGTCCACTCACCCCAAGCCAGCTCATCTCCTTCAAGCTGATTGAGTTCATGAACGTCGAAGTTAAAGAGCCTAGAGGAGAGAACTCCTCGGATGCTGCTTTGATGAGGCTCGGCGATCGCGCTGAGGAGAGATCGTAGATCTTGAGCGCAGGGGCTGGCAAAGAGTCGCTCCCCGCCCTCCAGGGCTACAGGCAAGCCCCGCTTAAAGAGCGCAGCCTGAACCGCTTGTGCTTGAGCGGGGTTGTTGAGCAACACCGCACACTCCTGAGGAGCAACCCCCTGAGCCACTGCTTGAGCCAAACGCATCGCGAGGCGCTCCGGAAGCACCTTCTCAGCCCAGAGGGGATCGATGCGTCGCCCCTTAAAGCGCGCCCCTCGTCGAGGGAGCAGATCCAGCTCTAGAGCTTCTCCGGCGGGTTTGCTGGCCTCCAGGGCTCGCAGCGCGCTCAGGGCGGGGCTCTTTGGTGGAAGCAGGGGCTGAAACTTCTCCGCAGCCAAGACCGCTGGAAAAGGCCGCGTGGTGTAGAAGAGATCGAATTGAGGATCCAGGCGCTGGCGAATCTGGGCCGCCTGTGTGGGATCTGCCATGAGGGTTTTGAGGCGATAGAGCGCTGAGCCCTCTCGAGCGGCGCAGCTGAGCGCCTCTCCCCAACTGCTTCGAGGGCTGATCTGCGCCTCTGGCTCCCGCTTGAGCAGCTTCAAAAGCTTGAGTAGCTCCTCTCTGGAGGGCATCTCTTGCCCCTCATAGGTCGCGCGGAGCAGGAGATCATCCATCAGGCGCTCCATCTCTCGTGGAGCGGGAGGCTGTTGGAGGGGCAGACGGCGCAGGAGGGCTGCCGCTATAACCTCGGCGCTGCCCTTGATCGCCGCCTCCGAGATCTCATCACCCAGGAGGATAAGGCGCTGGGGATCCACTGAGGGCCGCTCTATCAAAGTTTGCGCTCTCCCATATTGTCGTAGATGGGTCCCCACACCGTCAGGGCCAGTTCATGAAAATTGCGCCCAGGGGGCAGAGGTAGATGCTGAGGCTGTGGTCCCTGAGCGGGGGACCAATCTCCTAGGACCCGCTCCAGATCACCTCCCTCAAAACGCCAGACCCGCTCCGCTTTCTCCGCCGCTCTCCAGGGGGGCTCACCCTGTCGAAGGGCGCTGATATAGGCCCCTGAAGTTCCCGGAAAGAAGAGGAGGGGGAAGCGCCGACCGAGGCGATAGAGCTGGATCAGATCTTCGAGGAGACGCTGCGCCTCGGGTTGAGGAAGGGGACGAATCCAGAGATGTCGGGGGCCTCCCCAGCCTCGGCCCAGGAGGTGACTGTTGAGAGAGTAACCCGCAGCCTGTAACACCAAATGTTGAATCCAGAGGCTCAAGAGGCTCTTGCCCTCAGCCCTGGAGAAACGAACCCGCATCGGTCCCACCTCAAAGAGTTCTTCGGCGCGCAAGAGCAGCTCCAAGTTCATCACAGGAAGCTTAAGCTCCAAGGAGGAGCGCGGGGGTCCTCCGATGCTATAGGCCGCCTCCGCCAGCTGCCCAGCTTCCTCAGCGATGGAGTCAAAGAGCCGCCGCCCAGCTCGACCAGGGCTCAGACGACCTGAGGCCCTCATCGCCTCATAAGCAGGCTCCAGCGGGACCCCCAGGCGACACCACCTGAGCAGCTCATCTCCAATGTGCCAGCGCTCCAGGCCAGAGAGCTTGGCGGTGGCGCGACCCTGAGCGGGCATCTCCTCTTTGCCCATCCAGAGCCCCAGTGCTTGGCGTAGGCCGGTCTGGATGGGCTTAAGGAGGAAGCGCTCTAGATCCTGCACCTTCAAGCTCTCCAGGGCCTCTCTGCGAGGCAAGGAGCTGGGGAAAAAGGGGCGTGGATCCTTGATAACAGGCCCCTTCCAGGGGAGCACCTCAAGCCGCTCGTCGGTCTGGATCACCCACAGCCGCTCCACCTGAGCAGCCAGCTCCTGGAGAGCCTTTGGGTTCTCTGAGTCCAGTACAAAGGCGGCACGAAAAGAGAGCGGGCGGTGGCGCCTCAGGCGAGCCAGGGTGATCCGTCCCGTACCATGCCCAGTCTCTGGATCGGGGCTATCTAGGTAGCTCCCCAACCAGCTCAGGACTTCGGCACGACTGAGATCTTTAGGAGCCCGATAGAGAGTCTTAAGGGCCTCTCTGAAGCGCTCTTGGGAACGGGAGTACTCAGGACGCTGACAGCTTAGGTTTAAGCGCAGGCGATTCAACCAAGCCGCCCAACTGGGACCATCCGCCCTCTCCAGGGGCTGAGCCTCCATCAACACTTCG
Source organism: uncultured Nannocystaceae bacterium (assembly GCA_964384025.1). GTDB lineage: Bacteria > Myxococcota_A > Bradymonadia > UBA7976 > UBA1532 > CAYLJJ01. Next base: position 46,801 of record CAYLJJ010000028.1, on the reverse strand, counting down.
ATAAACTTGATAAAGCGCCCCAGGAGGGCGGTCTCTCCCTCGATCTCCGACTCAGGCCGAACTCCTGCAAAGAGCCGCGCCTCACCCGGACCCAGGGCGATCCCCAGAAGCAGACGATCCAGACCAAATCGCCAGGAGTGGATCGCAGAGGGGATCACCTCTGCGCGATGCGCCAGATCTGCCCCCCAATAGATGCCCGCCTCCTTCACCCAGATCTCCAAGCGAGGGAGCGCCCCTGGATCGATCCAGAAATGTTGATGGATCACAGGGTGGGTCAGTAGAGCCAGGACTTCAGGGGCCTCCATCCGCTCTAGGGCACGGAGAGCTGCCTCCAGCGCTGGACCCACTGGATCAGTAGCCCGCCGGGGACGATCAGCGACGCTCAAAGGCAGCTGGAGTTGAGCCGAGATGCGGGCGTGCCACTCCTCAGGATCATCACAGAAGATGCCGATCTCAGGCAGCTCTAACCTGGGCATCTCTTGGAAGGCCTGTTGGAGTTGCTCCTTTAGGGTCCAGACAGGATCTCGTGCCCTGATGGTTTCGTAGAGGAGCGTTTCAGTGCACAAAGGGAAGCGGTAAAACGGACGTAAAGCTTCGATCTGGCTCAGCAGCTCCTCAGCCAAAGGAGAAAGGGCCGAGAAGCCAAAGCAGATCAGACGGTGGGGGATCTTCAGGGGGTCGCAGCCGCTCAGGGGAGGACCCATCAGGGCTTCCAATCGCGCATCAAGCTGCTGATCCCAGGGAGCTTCCTTTTCGCTGGGCATCCAGCGCAGACGCTCCATCCTATAAAGCAGCTCTTGAGCCTGAGAGAGCCTCATCTGGGGCTCAGAGGGACCCAACCCCAACGCTGGGATCAGCTCAAAGAGCTGCCAAATATCGGGGCGAGGTCCCCCCAGGACCTCCAACAACTCTGAAAAGCTTAGGAAGCGGATCTGAGCACAGAAGCCCAGATGGTGAGCGATCTGAAAGGAGAGGTCGCGGGCCGCCCCTGGATCCGCGAGGAGGATCCACTCTGGGACCATCGGATCAGGAGGGGCATCGCTGAGACGAGCCAGCAGTGCTTTGAGGGGCTTGTTTGCTTCCCTCACGGGTTCAAGGAGAGGCTTGGAAAATCAAGGGATACTCGACGGGGACCAGTTGCCCCTGAAACTCTGGAAAACGCCAGCGAGAGACCAAGCCGATTAAGCAGCTCTTGAGAAGTGTCCCATCAAGGCGTCGCTCCAAGCTGATCTTGGTGGTCTCTCCACTGGGGCGGATACTGAAGCGCAGAGTTGCACGGGTGCTGCGGAGGGAATCATCTCGCTTTAATTGTCGCTCATAGCAAGCTCGAATCCCTTTTTGGTTGCGCTTGATCACGCGGTTGATCTGCGCTGGGCTTAGGGCTTTGGGTAGGTTTCTTCGAGTTCGTTCAAGCTGCGGTGTGAACTCGACCGACTTCTTGCCCTTTGCCAGCTCGTGAAAGCGATTGCTGGCAGGCTTGGGTTTACTGCTTCCATTGCGTCGCTTCTTGCTTGCGTCCCTCTTTTTGCTTGCATCCCTCTTCTTGGGCTTGGGGACTGCATCTTTGATCACAGGCTCCAGATCAGGGGGAGCGGGCATGGCATCCTTCATCTGGAGCGCTGCGTCCAGGAGAGTCGGAGCTACATCCTCAGAAACACTCGCTTCTTGAGTTGTCCCAGACTGCGCGTTGGGAGCCAGGGCGATGCCCAAAGCCACTCCGCTGCCAACAAGGAGCACAGCCAGAGCAAACAGGCTCAGACGACGCTTCTCAGCAGAGGGGGGCAGCTTGGGAAGAGGCTCTTCAGGATCAGCGCGCTGAAAGTCCTCAAACTTGGGGATATCTAAAGAACCCTCAAGGGGCTTGGGCTCCTTTAATTCTCTGAAGCCAGGGAGATCTGCTGAGGGCTCTGCCTCCTCCAGCTCTTTGAGTGCTGGGTTCTCTAGCAAGTCACCGGGGGGAGCAGGCCTAAGCAGGGCGATTGAAGCTGAGGGGACAGGCGTAGAGCTTGGCGACTCTTCAACCGCTTCATCCTCGATCAGATCTGCTTTATCTTCGAGCGAACCCGGATCTTGAACAGGTCCAAGAGGTTGAGGGGTCCGAAAAGCTGGATCTGAGAGCAGAGGATTACTGGGATCGCTCAGCTCTGAACTCAAGGCTGAAACAGGCTTGGGGGTCGCGAAGTCTGAGATCGGGACCATCAGGGTGGCTTCGTTATCATCCTCACCCCAACCCCCCATCTCCTCGGACATCAGTTCGGCCAATTCATCCCCAGTGCCTTGATCGGGCAGCGGGGCGAAGGCATCCTGGTCTGAGAGCGGCGCGAAGAGGTTCTCCAAAGGAGAGGCACCAGTCTCATCCTGAGGCTCCTCACCGAAGAGTTCCTCTAGATCTGGGGCCTCGAACCGAGCTTGGCCCCCTGAGCCTTTGAGTTCAGGCTCAGGCTCAGGCAGGAGGAATTCCTGAGCAGAGGCGGCTACAGGCTCAGCAAAGAGGGCGCTGCTGGACTCTGAAGAGGGGGGCTCTTCAGAGGGGAGCTGAGGGAAGGCGCGGGTCTCAGCTTCCTCTTGTGGAGAACTTGGGAGGAACTCCAAGAGGAGAGGAAGCTCAGCGAGGCGAGCCCAATCCTCCATCTTCTCGTTCCAAAACAGGTCCTCCAAGCCCAAATCTCCAGCCTGGATCAGATCTCGGATGCGCTCAAAGGGCATCGGCCCCTGAGACTCTCCATCCCGAGCAAAGTACCATTCCAACTCAACCTTTGCGCTGGGAGGGGCCGCGAGGGTCTGGGCAGAAGCTAAGGGCTGTAGCGCCTGACTCAGCCCCTGCGATGAGTCGGGATCTCGGACAATGATGATATGCTCACAGATTTTACAGCGGATTTTGAGGATCTTCCGCTTAAGCTTCTCATCCGAGATGGTATACCGGGTACCGCACTTTTCGCACTTGAACTTCATGCGGGCCGTCCCTCTCCTGGTTCGATTGGGGTGATCAACAAAAGCCAGGCAGAGAGGCCAAGCACCTGCCTCCAGCTTCAAAAGCACGGTAGATTAACAGCCCTGCTTGTTGGCGGCAATCAGGATTCAGGATCTCTTGGTCTGTTCTCTTGAGCGAGGGTGCTGATCCGCACATGGGCACTCCTAAGCTTGCTTAGGTTAAGCTCCATCTCTGCCGCTCGGCTCCGCTCCTTTTGCACCACAGCCTCGGGAGCTTTGGCCAAGAAGCCTGCATTCCCCAACTTACGCTGCGTCTGAGCGAGCTTCTTCTCCTCTTTGCTGATGCTTCGGTTTAGGCGGCTCAGCTCCTCATCGAGATCGATCAGCCCCGCCAAGGGCAGATAGACCTCCACCCCAGCGGCCAGCCGCATGGCTGCCCCGCCTGGGCGGGAACCCTGTAACTGAAACTCGAGTTTCTCAACCCGCGCCAAGCGACGGATCAGAGAGGCTTCGGCCGCCAGGACCGGAAGCTCTTCGTTCATCCGCAAGATCACCTTCAGCTTCTTGCCTGAGGAGATGTTGAGCTCTCCTCGAATATTGCGGATCGCCTTGATCACCTCCATCAGCAGCTCAAGCTCCGCTTCTGCTGCCTCATCTAGGGGCAAACCTCCAGGCCTGGGATAGGGCGCGATCATCAGCACCTCGGGGCGCTCCTCTCCCAACGGGAGCTGCTGCCAGATCTCTTCTGAGGCGAAGGGGATCAGGGGGTGTAGCAGGCGGAGCGCCTGATCCAAAACCCGCAGAAGGGTTGATTGAGTCGCGCTGCGCTCCTCTGAGCTTCCATCATAGAGGACCGGCTTAGAGAGTTCGATATACCAGTCACAAAGCTCGCTCCAGAAGAACTGATAGATTTTTAGAGCGGCATCATTGAGGTTAAAGCTCTCCAGGTGAGTATTCACCTGCTGAGTGCAACGCTCCAAACGGCTCAAAATCCAGCGATCGATGCGATTGAGCTGCTGAGGAGCGGGCGCTTGAGGATCAAAGCCCTCGAGATTCATCAAGGCGAAGCGGCTGGCGTTCCAGATCTTATTGATAAAATTCCGGCTGTTTTGGACCATCTGCCCGTCGAGCTTAATGTCCCGCCCATGCCCAGCCAAGCTGATGAGGGTAAAACGTAGGCTGTCTGCTCCATACTTCTTGGAGATCTCAAGGGGATCGATGACGTTTCCCTTGGTCTTGGCCATCTTCTGCCCTGATGAGTCTCTGACCATCGCGTGCAGATAGATCGTCTCAAAGGGCACATCCCCCATAAAGTGCATCCCCATCATCATCATCCGAGCGACCCAGAAGAAGAGGATATCAAAGCCTGTCTCCAGAACACTGCCTGGATAGAAGGTCTTTAGGGCAGGAGTCTCTTGCGGCCAACCGAGGGTGGAGAAGGGCCAAAGACCGCTGGAGAACCAGGTGTCTAAGACATCCTCATCTTGGCGAATTTTAGGGCTCTGGCAGTGTGTACAGCACTGGAGCGTCTCTCGGCTCACGCTGATCTCAGCGCAGTCATCACAATGCCAAGCAGGGATGCGGTGTCCCCACCAGAGCTGACGGCTGATGCACCAGTCCCGGATGTTGTCCATCCAGTGAAAGTAGGTCTTGTTCCAAGACTCAGGGATGATGCGCGTGCGTCCCGAGCGAACCGCCTCCCTGGCCTTCTGTGCTAGGGGCTCCACCTTCACATACCACTGCTTGGAGAGCATCGGCTCGACGACCACTCCGCTGCGTTGGCAGGTGCCCAGATTGAGCGGGTGAGGCTCAGCCTTGATGAGCAGGCCGAGGGCTTCTAGATCTTCAAGGATGCGGTCTCGGGCTTTAAAGCGATCCAGGCCTTGATAGATCTCGGGAGTGTTCTCGTTTAGGCGCCCCTCCTTATCGAGGATGCTGATCATCTCGAGGCCATGGCGCCGCCCCGTCTCAAAATCATTGAAGTCGTGAGCTGGGGTCACCTTGACGGCGCCCGTCCCAAACTCCATATCCACCAAGATCGCGTCAGCGATGATCGGGATATGACGCCCGCTTAGAGGCAGCTCCACGCTTTTGCCGATGAGGTGTTTATAGCGAGGATCTTCTGGATGAACCGCCACTGCGGTGTCACCCAACATCGTCTCAGGGCGAGTGGTCGCCACCACGAGGCGCTCATCACTGTCCAAGACGGGATAGGCCATATGCCAGAGAGAGCCCTCACGATCTTCATAGTTGACCTCCAGATCGGAGATCACCGTTTGACAGCCTGAAGACCAGTTGACCAAGCGATCATCACGATAGATCAGGCCCTGTTCGTAGAGGCTGACGAAGACCTCTCGAACCGCCTCAGAGAGGCCCTCATCCATGGTGAAGCGCTCCCGCTCCCAATCGCAAGAAGTCCCCAGAGCTTTAAGCTGCTGGGTGATCCGAGCGTGGTAGATCTCCTTCCACTCCCAAACCTTCTCTATGAAAGCCTCCCGCCCCAGGTCAAACCGACTGATCCCTTCAGCGGTCAGCTTTCGCTCCACCACCATCTGAGTGGCGATTCCAGCGTGATCAGTGCCTGGCAACCAGAGCGTGTTAAAGCCGCTCATCCGCTTCCAACGGACCAAGAGATCCTCAATAGCGAAGGTGAGAGCGTGCCCCATATGGAGGGCTCCGGTCACATTGGGTGGGGGGATCATCAGGGTAAAGGGAGGTTTTTCGCTCTCATCTTCGGCTTTAAAATAGCCTCCCTGCATCCAGTGTTCATACCAGCGCGACTCCACATCGCGATGATCGTAGCTTTTGCTCAAGCTTTTCATCTACTTCGCCTCTGAGACGATACAGTCTCAAAACGTCCAGGTTTTCTCAGAAGAGGAGAAAGTTCCCCCCGAGGAGATCTTTTTTGGAGGGGTTCGGCGCCCGAGCCGGGCCTGAGAGATCCTCAGGAGGCGGCGAGGCGCTCGCGTACTAGGCGGGCGATCTCCTCTTTGAGGAGAGTCTCAGCGAGCTTAGGGATCACCTCCCAGGCGATACGCTCGATGATCTCCTTAGAGCTGCCCTCAAGATGTCCGCTCAGCTCCCGCGTGATCGCCTGGGCCGCTGTTTGGCTGGAAGCTTGAAGATCGGGGGGACTGGCAGGTGAGAAGAGCGCGGGAGGCGCTGAGGCTGCTGGAACGGAGAGCACTGGCAGCGGTGGCGCCGAGCGAGGGGCCACTGGAGGTAGAGAGAGTGGAGGAGCTGAGACTGGAGGGGGCGCCAGGGGTGGACCTGAGAGAGAGGGCGCAGGGATAGAGCCTGTGATGGAGGGCATAGAGAGAGGCCCTGAGCTGGGCGGCACAGAGCGAGGTGGTGTTGAGGAACGCCTCGGAGGTCCCATCAAATTGAGAGAGCCTAGAGCGCTGGGAGTGCTCAACGCTCGGGACTTACGCGCTAGAGGAATGTTAAGCGTTGTAGAGCGGAAGATATGAGCATCTGGCGCTTCTCGCCCCATCGCCTTGAAGATCAACTCGATCAGCTTTTGAGTGATAAAAGGTTTGGTTGTGTGGGCGTCTACTCCAACTTCACGAGCCCGAGCAGACTGAAACTGGCTGTTGCGTCCCACCAAGAGAATCATCTTGACTCCGCTGCTCAAGGTGTCCTCTTTGACCCTTTGAGTCAGCTCATAGCCATCGATCCCTGAGAGCGCGGCGTCCGCAATGGCGATCTGAGGGCTGTGCTCTCGAATCGCCTTGAGGGCCTCCTCGCCATTGGTGACAAACTTCAACTTGAAAGGCTGTCGATCGAGGGCGATCTCGACCATGCGCCGGACAGTCTCGCTCCGCTCAGCCACCACGATCGTCCCCTGCATTGAAGCCTCCTTAGCAAATCTGGGCGCTGAACAACTGAAGATGATCCCTTGCCCTCTAGCACGGCCCGATTTCCGTCGTCAAGGCGTGGTGATCGCCTTGATCGTTCCAAGCTCAAGTTCTCCCGTTTGGGGATCGAAAGTTTGGCTGGGCTTTAAAGGACTCCAGCCCACCCTATCTTAACTGAGGAGAAGCACGCTTATGCCCATTCCTTTATCCTGGTTTCTGCTCCTGGTCTGCCTCAGTTCTTGGGCCTGTAACGACGATGATGACGATGATCAGCGCTTAGATGGCTCATCCTCTCACGCTGAGCTTGGGGTAGATGATGGGCCTCCCCTGACAGACAGCCTCCCTCCTCACCCAGACTCAGAGAGAGACTCGGGGATTCCAGAGGAGGTTGCAGATCCTGCCCTCTTGGGAGGCACTGAGGTCCTGGCGCTCAGCCTCAGTGAGCTGTTGGAGGATGAGGAGCTAAACGAGCTGATCTTCAGAGGAGAGGAGAAGCCAGAGGAGGAGGGGCTCTCCTGTGGTCTCTCCCGAGCGGGCTGTCCAACCATCGAGGTGGAGTGTGGGGCAGGCCCTATCACGGTCACCTTCAGCTATAACAACTGCGCGACAGCGCGATTTCCGGAGGTGCAGCTCTCTGGCGCGTTGCGATTCACCCTGGCTGAGCGGCGCGGTGATGATCCCGCTGAGCTGGAGTTTTTGGACTACCGTCGCCGTGATCTGCTCTACAACGGCTCAATGCTTATCACTCATAAGCGCAGCTTGAGCGGGGGCGAAAGCAGCATCTGGACCTCGGCTGAGGGGATCAAGATCGAGCTTGAGACCAGCGGCCCTCGCAAACATATCGGGACCTTAAAGGTGGAGCCGGATGCTCCTCTGAGCGCCACTCGAACGCTGCGTTTCCTGAGCCTCTCAGGGAGCGCTCAGCTTCAGGGTGCTGAAGATGGGCGCAACTTCAGTCTGCTCTTTGAGGAGCTAAAGTGGAGCCTCCCCTTCAGCTGTGAGTGCCCTGAGTCAGGGAGCTTGCGTTTACAAGGTCGCTTGGGTCCTCTGGAGAATGAAGCTCAGGTCAGCTACTCAGCCAGCACCGCCCAGGAGACCTGCGTTGAGGTCAGCCTGGAGATCGCTGAGCCCTTCCCTGGCAGCGAGTCACTCCGGGAGGATTGGCAGCGCTACCTCACCCACCTCTGCGGAGCGGCCAGCGAGGTTGATCGAGATGGGGATGGTCTCCCCGATCTCTTTGATAACTGTCCTGACAAGCCCAATGAGGCTCAAGAGAATGCTGATGGAGATGAGCTGGGTGACGCCTGCGATAACTGTCCTCATGAGAGCAACTCGGCTCAGCTTGACATCGATCAGGATGGCGTCGGCGATGCTTGTGACAACTGCCCCTCTACTCCCAATCCAGATCAAGAGCAGGTCTGCGATCCGCTCCTGGGTGATCTCGACCACGATGGGCTCGAGGGGGAGGAGGACAACTGCCCAGAAGATTTTAACCCCCTCCAACGCAACGGAGATGAGGATCCCTCAGGTGATGCCTGTGATAACTGCCCTGCTGAAGCCAATGCGGATCAAGCCGATCTGGATGAGGATGGGGTGGGGGACCTCTGCGACAACTGCGTTGAGCTGTCCAATGGAGATCAGTACGACACCGATCTGGATGGTGAGGGAGATGCTTGTGATGGAGATCGCGATGGAGATGGGGTTTCCAATATCGAAGATCAATGCCCCGACATTCAGGGAGACAGCTGCGGAGCTGGCTTCACCATCGCCATCCGAGATCCCTATGGCGCGTCCTTGGAGGGAGCTGGGGTTACAGTCAAGACCTTCAGCCTAGAGACCCCCTGGGTGGGCCTCACTGATGAGGCCGGGATCGTTACCACGGGGCCTATCTTCCCCTTGGGAGCGCCAGCCACCATCTCAGTTCATCTGGAGGGCTACCTACCCAGCTTCCGTAGCCTGGATCTCCCCGACGGAGTAGAAGCCTATCTTGAGCTGAGCCTCCTAAAAGCCCCTGAACCCAGCGAATATGTTTTGACCTCCTTAGAGGAGGGAGCCAGCCCTGCGCGCTTTCGGAGGGGGCGACTCAGCGCCGCAGGGGCTCGCTTTGAGGGGGATGGGGATGGCCTGATCTGCGTCAATATACGCAACCTGGGGCTGACCTCCTACGGGATGACTCGCGCTGAGCTGCCCGCCTCCCCTGGTTTTGAGGTGGCAAGCAGCGAGGGTCGCTTGATGAGCCTGGGGATGGCTCGGCTTGATGTGATCAATAACGATGAGAGCTGTGTCCAATCGAGCCCCGACTGTGAGCCTTGTGGGCTTGGAGAGAGCCTGGAACTATCGGAAGGCAGCTTGGATCTGGAGTGGGCCTTACCCCTCCAACTGCGACAGTCTTTACTGGAGCATGCTGATCTCTTGGATGGGGTGGAGGCGCGCACTCTGCTCCCTGAGCCTGGAGCGTTGCTGGGGCAGTTTGGGGCCTGGGATGGTGAAGCTTGGAGCGAGGCCCCCTGGTATCGCTTTGATCCTGATCAGGCGGAGTGGATCGGAGGTGAGGCGATCGGCAAGATCGGGATCGCTTCTCGCTTCCAGGGCAGCGTTGAGGAGATCAATGAAGCTGATCCCGACTTTGATAAGTTGGCTTATTTTCTCATGGGGGTGGTTCCTACCCTGCGGACCATCCATAACCTGGACGCCCTGATCAGCAATACCTGTATCAACGGTCAGGTGACCGATGCTGAGGGGCACGGGGTCCCTGGGGCTCTGGTGATCACTCGAGGGCGCAGCTATCTGGGCTTTAACACGGTGATCAGTGATCACAAGGGCCGCTTCTGTGCCTATGCAGGGCGCAACGCTCTTGTTCGGGTAATCGCCATCGCGCGGATCCATGGTGAGCGCCTCTCTACCAGCGTGGATCTCCACACCTTTACCGCCTCTATGGGGGCCATCTGTGGTGGCCCTCGCTGTAAGACCCTTGAGGCTGGAGCGCTTCAACTGCCGACAGGAAACGCCTGTGCGCGGGGACAACTCAGCTATCAGGGGGAGGTGCTCAGCGGCGCCCATGTGATCGCCGTGGCTGATGAGATGAACCTCTACCATGCTCTGAGCAATGCGCAAGGCGCCTTTGAGATCTCGATCCCTGCTGAGCACGCTGGAGTACTCTTGAGCATCAGCGAGCCTGAATCGGGGTTACAGGGCAAAAGCTTTATCCAGGAGACCCCAGGCCCTGGAGATCCCTGTGTTCAGATAGGACCGATCTCCCTCCAAGCTGATCTCAGCCACCTTCAAAGCTGTGATCCTGAGGCCCTACAAGCTTTCCGCCTAGAGTTTTGTGAGTCGATGAGCAGCTTGATGAGCTGTGAGCTGAACGCCTCCTCCTGGGAGGAGCTGGCGGTGAGCAGCTGCCAGATTTTGGCGGCAGAGTTTGAGAGCCTCGACCCTGCACAATGTGAGGGGGTTCGGGAGAATCCAGGCGCTCTCTCCCTGGCCATCGCTGAATATCTGGATCAGCTCCTGGAGAGCGCCACCGTTTTCTGTCAGCAGCCTGAGGCAGAGTATCAGCCTCCTGAGAGCCCCCGCCTCTTAGAGCTGTTAGAAGAGGATCTCTGCGCGGGCCTGCTCTCTTGTTTGGCCCAGAGCAGCCTCTCCTATATGAACTGTGAGGAGCTGCAAGCCAGCTTGAATGGAGGAGAATCTGGAAGCTCTGAAGAGTTCCTTGGCTGCCTGATGGAGCGCTACACTTTGGAATGAGGCTACTTTTTTCATGAGACGCTCGATTTGCCTTGTCGTTTGAGACCCTCAGGCAAAAAATAGGATGTTTTGAAGCTATTTCATTAAAAGCTTTTGAGAACAGCCTCTAAAAAGAAAAGCGAAATGAGGAGCTTGAAGAGAGCAACTGTGACGCCAGAAGATCAAGAGCAGCCAAGCCAGAGCAATGATCTGATCGCGGGTCGTTATCGGCTAGAGAATCGTATCGGGAGAGGCGCCAACGCGGTGGTCATTCGCGCCATGGATACTCTGCTCCAGATCCCCGTAGCCCTCAAGGTCCTCCGTCAGCTCTCTCTGAAGCATAAGGGCTTGAGTGAGGAGTTAAAGGTCAACCTTCGCAGCGAAGCCATCGCCTCTATGCGGCTCTCCCACCCCCACATCATCCGCGTGCACACCTATGAGGCGGACAGGGGGCAGGAGTTTTTGGTGATGGAGTATGTAGATGGGGAGAACGCCCGGCAACGACAGCGGCGCTTCCCCCAACAGCGCCTCCCTGTCCGAGAGGTGGCTCAGCTCGGCCTGAAGTGTTTGAAGGCCCTCAGCTATGCTCACGGCCTGGGAGTCATCCATCACGACATCAAACCCAGCAATATCCTCATCAGCAACTCCGCTGAGATCAAACTGTGTGATTTTGGCCTGGCTCGACACAGCACGAGCCCCTGGGTCAAGGGTGTCGTTGCAGGAACCCCAGGCTTTATCAGCCCAGAGCGGATGCAGGGAGAGTCTGGAGATATGCGCAGCGATCTCTATTCCCTCAGCGCGACGCTCTATAACTTGGGCAATGGACACAGCCCCTATGGGAAGAAGCCTCAGGAGGTTCAAAGAGCGCTCCTCTCTGGGAGACCCCCCGAGCAGGGCGCCTTTCCAGATGTGCTTTACGCAGTCCTGTTGCGGGGTCTCTCGCTCCGGCCAACAGAGCGCTTCCAGAGCGCAGAGGAGATGCGGAAGGCGCTTCACGATGCCTATGAAAGTTTTCAGAGAGAGTCCAAACCCAGCCAAGAGGCTTTGAGCCAGCTCTCAATACCACCGCCTCGCTCTAATCACACTGAAGAGTCGGAGGAGAGCCTCAACATCAGCGTAAGCGATCTGGTTGGCTCCTCAAGTTGGAGTTGGTTGGAGAAGAGGGCGGAAGAGGAGAGCCTCTCTTGCTCATCCAAAGAGCCCCTCCAACTCTCCTCTAAAGAGCCCCTTCAATCCCCCCCGAGCCCTGCTCCTCGCCAGTATGCTTTGTCTGATGGACGCCTCAACACCCCAAGCCCGCCTCATTATCCCCGTCCTGCTCCAAACAGAGGCTGGACTTCTGAAGAGATGCGGCTCATCCCCCCGATGCGCTTCTACTCTCTTTACAACAGGCGCTCGATCCGCACACAGGCTTTTTTCCTCTCTGCGCAGCTCGTGAGCAATCGGGAATACAGCGACTTTATCAAAGCCACAGAGGGCTCTCCTCCAAGCTACTGGTTGGGTCGGGAGCCTCCGCCCGGCTTTGAGAAGCACCCGGTGGTGGAGATCAATTTAGAGGAGGCTCGCGCCTACGCTCGCTGGACAGGAGGGCGTCTCCCCAACAGCGAAGAGTGGGAGGCAGCTTGCCGGGGCCTTGAGGGCCGTCGTTTTCCCTGGGGGAACACCTGGGATTCAGCGCGCTGCCATTGTCGAGAGAGCGGCGCGCGCGGGATCGCCCCCATAGGGAGTTACCCTCAAGGAGCCTCTCAGGAGGGCTGCTTAGATCTGCTGGGCAATGTTTGGGAGTGGAGCGAACTTGTTCCTGAGGATCTTCCATCCGCTGAGGGGCAGGTTTGGAGCTTTGGGGGCTCCTATCGTCACGACTGCAAGGACTCTCGGGGGGTGGTTCGAAAGCCTGTTTTAGAAAAGAAAGCCTATGGTTATCTCGGCTTTCGTTGTGCGATGAGCCTCCCCCATTGAAGAAAGAACAGAGCAAGCTGCTCGCAGGGCGCTATCTTCTGGAGGAGCGCATCGGCAAGGGTGCCAACGCGGTTGTGATCCGGGCAATGGACACTCTACTCAAGATCCCTGTCGCCATTAAAGTCCTCCGCGACCTCTCGGCGCAGCATCAACGCTTAAACGAGGAGCTGAAGATCAACCTCCGCAGCGAGGCGATCGCTGCTTTGCGTCTCTCTCACCCTCAGATCGTTCGCATACACAACTACGAGCGGGCTGAGGGGCGAGAGTTTTTGGTTATGGAGTATGTGGAGGGAGAGAACGCTAAGCAGCGCCAAGAGCGCTTCCCCCGACGATCCCTCCCGGTGAAGGAGGTTCTTCAGATCGGGCTTAGATGCTTAGAAGCTCTCATCTACGCTCACAGCCTGAAGATCATCCACTACGACATCAAACCCAGCAATATCCTGATCAGCGACTCTTTTGAGATCAAACTCTGTGACTTTGGCCTCGCGCAGCTCAGTACGACTCCTTGGATCGATGGGGTAACCGCAGGGACCTTGGGCTTTATGAGCCCCGAGCGGATGCAAGGGAAGCGCGGTGGAGCGTGTAGTGATCTTTTCTCTCTCGCGGCGACGCTCTACGCCCTTGCGATGGGGCGTAGCCCCTATGGAAAGAAACCTGAGGTTATCTACCAAGCGCTCAGTGCAGGTCATCCTCCTGCTCAGGGTGAGCTTCCCAGCTCTGTCTATGAGTTCCTACTTCACAGCTTAGCGCTTCGCCCTGAGGATCGCTTTCAGAGCAGCCAGGAGATGTACGATACCCTCTCTCGAGCAGCTCGGGAGGGTTCAAGCCTCTCTTGGGCGCCTTGGATTCAAGCTCCCAGCTCCATAAGTTCCAGCAATGACATCTCTCAAGAGGAGACCTTGAGTCCAGAAGAGAGCTTAAATCTTGGCCAAGAGGAGTTGCTGAGTTCCTCCGGCTGGAGTTGGTTGGAGAAGAGTCAAAGTTCCGGTCGGCTATCGCCTCGGCTCAGGAGCGCGTCTGGATCTTTGTTTTCCCAGGCCCCTGCTCTTTCAGCCCAAAGATCTCCTAAAAAGCGAGCAAGCTCAGAGGGGATGCAGCTCATCCCCCAGATGGAGTTTCAATCCATCTACAGCCAGCAGAATGTTCAAATTGAGGCTTTCTGGATGGACATCCAGCTTGTGAGCAACAGGGAATACAGCGACTTTCTCAAGGCAACGGAGAGCCTCTCCCCTATGGATTGGAAGGGGCAGGAGCCTCCCTCAGGCCTTGAAGATCATCCGGTCGTGGAGATCAGCCAAGAGGAGGCTCGTGCCTATGCTCGTTGGGTAGGGAAGCGCCTGCCCAGCAGCTTGGAGTGGGAGGCGGCCTGTCGCGGAGCCTCAGGCCGTCGTTTTCCCTGGGGCGATGAATGGGAGCCGGAGCGTTGTCACTGCCGAGAGAGCGGAGCCCGGAGCAGCAGCCCTATAGGGAGCTATCCTCAGGGGGCCTCTCAGGAGGGTTGTTTGGATCTACTGGGCAATGTCTGGGAATGGAGCGAGCGAGTCACTGAGGATCGGCCCCAAGATGAGGAGCAGGTTTGGGTCTTTGGGGGCTCCTACCGTCACCCTTGTAAAGATCGTCGAGGTGTCGCGCGCAACGCCGTCTCATCGAACAACGCTTACTGCTATTTAGGTTTTCGTTGTGCGATGAACTACTCTCATTAAAGAGGGTGGGGAGCAGCAAGGGCTACAAGCTAGATAGTGATTTCAGTCCAGGAAAACAGATTCATTTAGTGCTTAATTTTAAGGATGTACTTGGACATAAGAACTCTTTGATGCTCACAGCGAATCTTGGGTAGCTCTTGGAGATGAGAATAGGAGGCTGTAGAATCACTGAAGGAGAATCCCTATCAGCGGCTCCAGCGTAGGCCATTGAGGGCCGAGCCATGCTTAGGGGAGATATTTAAGATTTTCTGAAAAGATTTCTTAGCACCGCTCTTATCTCCGCGCTTTAAGAGGGACCATCCCAGACCGGCCATCATATCGAGATCGCTGGGGTAGTCCGTGAGGATATCGCGATAGACCTGCTCAGCGTCGGCATAGCGCCCCAAGTTAAAGAGGATCCAGGCCATCCGCTGACGAGCGATGATGTTCTTCTTATCCTGTTGGAGGATCGCCTTTGCGGTCTTATGAGCATCAGCCCAACGTCGCAGCCCCATCTGAGGCAGCAGCATCGCCATAGGTGCCTCGATCGAGCGAGGGGCGATCTTGGCGGCCTTCTTATAGGCAGAGACCGACTGCTGATATTGTCCCAGGCGATAGAAGAGCCAAGCCCTTCTAAATTGGAAGAGATAGCTCCTCTTCTCAGCGCTGGGAAGCTTAGCGAGGGCTGAGATCGCCCCGCTGAAGTTGTAAAGAGCCTCTTTTTCATAAGACTCCTGGTAGAGCTGAGGGCTGCTCTTGGCGAGGGCTGCCCCGCTCAAGATGAGCAGGCTGAATATAATCTGCTTCATTCTTCCTCTTCTCGGGTCCAACGGCGGCTCCAACCGCGAATGCTCACTTCTACATCCTTGATCCCCTCAGAGTCTAGACGGGCACAGGTGATCACCAGCGGTCCCCCCTCACCCATCTCTCTCAGAGAGCGTCCACGCACCTCCAAGCCCTCAGGCTTTAGCTCCGCTTCATGCCTCATCTCGACTCCCTTGGCCCCCACAAAGGGTGCCAGGAAGTCATAGAGCAGGTTGAGCCCTGCGGGCAGAGTGCGGCGCAGAGGGATATAATCTCTCCAGCTTAGGTTTGACTCCGCTTCAAAGGGAACGCGACCCAGCGCCATCTGGAGCAGCTTAAGGGCTGAGCGTCGATCTCCCAGGGTGTCAAAGATCGTAAAGTGCTGGGGGCGATGGTCATAGTATAGGGTCGCACGACGATCGAGAGAACGTAGGATCAAACCCCCTAAGAGGTCAATATCTGCCTCTATCCGCTCACTCTGCCCTACAGCCTCCAACCTGAACTGCTTGCCATAGGGCATCTCAAAGAGCCTCGCGATCTCACCGCGGGGCTCTAGGTTGCGTAGTTCCTGGCCCTTTTGAGGGACCATGGCGTTGTGAAGCTGAAGCCCCTCATCAAAGCTCAAGACGTCGTGCAGCTCCATCGGGAGGGTGGGCGCGCCCACCCGCGCTGTTGCTTGAAGCTGGAAGTGGAGGTGGGGGGTTGGCGCTCTCCCAGAGCAACCACAGCGTCCCAGCTCCTCTCCAGGCTGGACAATCTGCCCCTCCTGTACTCGAATGCTCCCTGGAGAGAGGTGGGCCACCAGAGAGTAGAAACCATAGGCGTGATAGACGATCACCAAGTTGCCCCAGTTTCTCTCCAGGTTTACTTGACCGATCTCGTTATCAGGAATGCCATCGACGACCCGCGCCACGGTGCCATAGGCGGGGGAGAGGATCGGGAGACGGTAGCAGTAGAAGTCATCGACACGGCTCCCCTCTCCAGAGAAGAGCTTGCCATCCATACCCTGAACCTCAAAATCCAGACCATGGCGCCAGTGTCCCTTATGGGTCAAGTCCCCATTGATTCCCTGAGTACAGATCCACTTTCCCAGAAAGGGAGCGCGGATCTTGATGGCATAGCGAGCCCCAAAGCGAGCGATACGGCTGCGATAGTAGTCCAGGTTCTGCTCTGGGGTCCCTGATATAAAGTCAACAGATTTGGGGTGTTGGTCGCGGATCCGCTGTCGCATAGCGTAGAGGATCAGGATCATGGTCAGGTTAAAGGGCAGAATCAGCACAGGCATATGAAAGGTGATCAACAGGAAGCCGAGCCCCAGGGTGACCACTCCTGCCATCGCCGCGCCCAGAGCCGCGAAGAGGAAGGCGGAGCGCCCCGGAACGAAGAAGACCCCACCCAAGCAGTAGGCCACCAACATGCCATTATAGGCCACCATCGCCCCTGTCCCTGAGTCCGCTGAGATGGGCAGGGCGCTGGTGAAGAGCCGCGTGACCACAAAACCGACGATCACCAAGAGGAAGCCGATGCGGCTGTGCAACAGCAGAGCGGCGGCTACCAAGAGCCCCGCGATGGCGCGAGGATCAAAGAAGAGGGCACCCAAGGCGCGAAAAAAGTCTCCCAAGAGGGCGGGCAGAGGCAGCAGCTCCACGTTGCTGATCAGATCGGTGTGAAAGGAGAGCCCCAAGGCGGGAGCAGCGCCCAACAGACCGTAGATCACCAAGAGGAAAGGCAGGGTCAGCGCAGGCAGCGCGAAGGTCGCCCCCAATGCGGAGTGAAGGGCTGCGGTCACCAAGACCGAGACGGAGATCGTCAAAAAGAGAACCAGGGCCATCCCCAAGGAGGGCTCAAAGAAGGCCACCCCCCCCAGGCCCAGGAGCAGAGCGTTATAGCTAAAGAGCCCTGAGCGGATCAGCTCGGGGCTGAGGCCAATCCCCCGCGCCACCAGCCCCGCCAAAGCTACACTGCCCAGGCCCACCAGCATCGCCGTAGGCTGAAAAGCGGTCGCTAAGAGCAGCAGCGCGCCCACCCAGCGAGAGTTAGAGAAGAGGATCTGAGCGTAACCCAATAGGATCACATCCAGGGCAAAGCTGCCCTCCTCTTGGAACAGAGCGACATCAAGCTTTAGAGCCATTGAGGCGGGATCTCCTAGAGCCACTCAGGTATAAGCTCTGGCCCCTGAACGCTTTCAAGATCCTCGCGCTTACGGATCAGGGCGTGGCGACCATCCTTGGCGATCATCACCACAGCGGGACGGTAGGTGATAAACTGCATCCACTGGGTGACGTTATAGGCCCCTACGCTCTTGATCACCACCCGCTCTCCTACATCCACTGAGGGGAAGAGGAGGCTCTCGCGCACCACATCGATGTTCATACAGAGAGGGCCATAGAGCACCGTAGACTCGGGCATCCCTCGGAAAGGCTGGGCAGGCAGAACCTCATGGTTGTACCAGAAAGAGGTGAAGAGGCTGTTGAGCCCTGCATCCAGGACCACCGCACGGCGACCATCAGGCAGGCGCTTATTGGCCACCACGCTGGAGATGAGATAGCCCGCGTCATCCACCATGGTGCGGCCATTCTCCAACACCAGGGTAGGCTTCTCCATGGGAGCTACGTTCAGCTCGGAGAAGCCATCCGCGACCGCCTCCGCGAAGCGGCTATAGGAGGGGGTGAGCTGCTCTCCAGGGTAGTACTGGCCCTTGAGGTTGTTATGGGAGGCGATCCCTCCACCAATGTCGATGAACTCCAGGCGCACACCGAAGCTCTCACGGATCTCATTGGCGAACTGAGCGACCTTAGCGACCGCTTGGCGGTAGACCTCCGGGTTTTGGATAAAGGTGCCCAGATGGCTGTGTAAGCCTACCAACTCCAGCTTACCACCACCGATGAGGCGGCCTACCGCATCTCGAGCTTGACCGCTCTCGATGTTAAAGCCAAAGCGGCTCCAAGGTGGAGTACCCTCTACACCATAGTTTAGGCGGATAGCGACGCCAGGCTTATGACCCATCTCTCCAGCGACTTTCTCCGCCAGGGCCATCTCATCAAAGTGATCGATATGGACAACCGAACCCCCTTTAAACGCCTTACGCAGCGCCCCCTCCAGTTTATAGGGGCCATTAAAGTGAATGCGCTGGGGGGGTACGCCCTGCTTGATCGCTTTGTCGTACTCAAACTCAGAGACTACTTCAGCCCAAGCGCCCTCCCGATGGAAGACCTTGCAGATGGCGTTGAGGTAGTTGGTCTTAAAGGACCAAGCCATCCGCACCTTGGGGAGCTGTCGAGCATAAGCCTCATAGACCTCTCGATAGCGGGAGACTAGAGCCTTCTCCGAGAAGACAAAGAGAGGAGAGCCATAGGTAGAGACCAGCTCCTCGATAGAGACCCCATCGATATGGGTCAGAGGCTGGGTGCTCTGGGTGCGGGAGAACTTGTTCATAAAGCCCGCCTGATGGCGGATGATGACGGGGCGCTCGTAGGGGGGGAGACTGCTCATGATCTACTCTCGGGGCGGGCGGAGCGGCGCAGCTCGCCGTGGGTGGTTAGCTTCTGAAAATCTTCAAGGCTCGCGATCTGGTCGAGGGAGATACGGACAAACATTCGCCCAACGGCGAAGCCCCTCATCGGGGCGACCTGCTCGCCACAGGCGCAGCGCAGGGCAGCCATGGGCAGGTTCATCCCAGCTCCCGCGCTGAGATAGCACCAAGCGGGGAAGCGAGGGTTGACCTCGATGAGGTTGTACTCCTCCTCGCTGCGCAGAATCTCCACCTCACAGGGGCCTCGCCAGTGGGTCGCCTTCATAAAGCGCTCAGTGATCTCCAAGAGCTTGGGATCATTGATGGCGATGCCCGCCCAGCCCTTACCCTTATCGGTCAGGTAGGTCTTACGCATCGGGAGGGCGCCGATGAGCCCCCCCTGACCATCTCCCAGGGCCAGCACATCCAGCTCCTCTCCTTTGAGGAAGCGCTGGGCGAGGACCGGGTAGCCCCACTGCGCCACCACCTTATGAAAGGCGATGATCGCCTCATCGATGGAGCGGCAGATTTGAGCCCCATAGAGCATCCCCTTGATAACGATGGGCCAGCCCAGCTCCTCATGGATGGTGTAGAGGGCTTTTACATCGGTCAGGATTTTTGTCTGAGGGACCTGAAAGCCGGAGCGCTCTCCCAGCTCAAAGAGCTTGGATTTGCTGCGCAGATCGAACTGCTCTTGGGTGGGCAGATAGAGGCCGATGCCCTGAGCCTTGAGGCGCTGCTCCAGGGCGATAAAGGAGGGCAGCTCCGAGTCCAGAGTGGGGATGATGGCGTCCAAGCCCACCTGTGTGTGGATATAGTGCAGCCGCGCCTCCAGCGCCTCGACCCCTTCGGAGGGGTAGGGAATCAGGAAGAGATCATCCACCCACTCATCCGCGAAGACGCCTGGCTCTAAAGCGTCATAGATGAGCCCGATGCAGCGCCCCTTGAAGTTGGGATCGTGGCGTAGAGAGCGGATCACCGCCACGCCTGGCCCAGGGTTGTCGGTGGCGTTTAAGCCGGTGACCGCGACGGTCGCCCGCATGGGATCGACAGCCATCAGCGCGTCTCCAACTGAAAGTCACGAGCTAAGAGGCCATTCTCCCGGAGTTGAGAGACAAACTCGTCGATATCTCTATGTAGATCCGCCTCACCCACCTGAAAGCGACTCATCAGCCGCTCCAACAGGCCCTCGCGTCCCAGATCCTCCTTAAGGCCCTCCAAAATGGCGAGACCGGTTGCGTTGATGTTAAAGGTGGCTCCTGACCAGGGATCAAACACAAAGCCTGAGTCGCTGATCGCCAGCTCGTTGAGTTTCTGTCGACTCATCTCTCTCCTCCTGAATAAGATCGTTGCTCTTAGAGCTTGAAGCGCTTCCCCAACTTGAGCCCACTCCAGAGCACTCCCGTCTCCTCGCTCCAAGGGCTGCCCGTGTCACTCTCCACCTGAGCATGTTCTAGGAAAAGAGAGAGTGACCAGCCCTCTAGGAACCGTGGAGAGTACCCCAGATCTGCTTGTAGACGGCGTTTAAAGAGACCATCCAAGGTATAGAGGCTGCCTGGATAGCCACCGATGGGGTGGTATAGATCTCCAAACCAGCCTCCAAAGCCCAGGCTGAACCGGGAGATTAAGATCCCGGTGTAGAGACCAACCGCAAAGCCACTCTCCCCCTCAGCGCTTTGAACCTCCAGCATCGGTTTTAGGCTCAGGTGCAGGAGGCTGGGGAAGTAGAAGGTCCTCCCCAGAAAGAGAGTATTTGCTTGACGTTGCAACATACGAGCTTGAGCCATGATCAACTGGATGCCCAGGTAGGGCTCTTGAACCCCCAAGAAGCCCAGCTTAGGATCAGAGGAGCTGAGATCATCCAGAGCCTGACCATAACCCAAAGAGAGCAGCCAGTTTCCTAAGCGGCGGTCTAGAGAAAGGAACAGCTGAGATTGACTACTTTCCTGGTCCTCCTCTAGTCCTTCGATCTGATCAGCGAGGGCTTCAAACTGATGAGATTGGTAACTGAATTGTCCAGACCAACGCTGATATTGAGCAAAGAGCCCCCCGCCAAAGCCAAGCCCCTGGCTGACATCGGGGTGCTCTCCATAGTTATGTTTGATCAGACCAACATGCGCCCAGAGATGGATTGGAGGAGAGGCGAGGGCTAAGCCCTTCTGCGCAGAGAAGTTATTGGGATCCATCTTCAAGGCCGCTTGGAAGTGTCGTGCAGCGGCCTTGTTTTGCCCCTGTTTATAGCGAGTCCAGCCCATGCCCAGGTGAGCATCTCGGTTTCGGGGAGCCAACTTAAGAGCACCTTTATAGCGCAATGCAGCGGCGGGGTAATCCTTCGCCTGAAAATGCAGCCAACCCAAGCGCAGATAGAGCGCAAAAAGTTGGGGGTACTCTTTGAGGCTGGTCTCTAAGAGGGTGGCGGCCTGAGCGGGTTGCCCAGAGGCCTCTAACTGAGCGGCGCGTTGCCACGGGATCACCGCCAAAACCAGATAGAGCGCGATGGCCATCTTTACTCCTGAAGCTCTCTTTGGCGCCCACACTATGACCCAGGAAGGAGAGATCCCAAGAGAAAGATTCCTTGGTGTCCTTAACTACCTCTCAAGAGCTGCTTTGCTTGAGCTGCTGCTCCCAAGAGTCCGGGGGCTGGATGTAACACCACTCGCACAGGGATCTTGGAGAGGAGATCGCGATAACGACCCTTGGCGATGAAGGCGGAGGAGAACTCCTCTCGCAGCGCAGGGAGGATCTGAGGGCTGATGCCCCCTGTCAGATAGACCGCTCCAGCGTTGCACTTCAGGGCCAGATGAGCGGCCTCATCAGCGTAGATATGGATGAAGATCTTCAGAGCTTCAACCGCAGATGGATCTGCTTTTGAGAGGGCATATTGAGAGATCAGCGGGGCTGGATCCTCAAGTTGAAGGGCTGGAGGTCGCAGCGCCTCTCCTCGTAGAAAGTCATATATAGCGACCAACCCCGCGCCGCTGAGGAGGCGCTCAACGCTGACATGCTCAGGGTATCTCCTCTGTAGAAAGCGCAGGAGATCGATCTCCTGCTCATCCCGTGGAGCGAAGCGACAATGTCCCCCTTCGCTGGAGATCACCCGCTCCTGAGCGCTTGGGGGGAGGAGGATCGCCTCTCCTAGGCCAGTACCTGCGCCCAGGATCGCGGCGGGTTGGCTCAGCTCCTCCTGTTCACCGCAGAGCTGCTCAAACTCCCCCTCCTTAAGCTGGGGGATGGCGAGGGCCTGAGCATGGAAATCGTTGATCAAGCGCAGCGGGACCTTGAGATATTGGGAGAGCCCTTCTTCATCTAGGCGCCAGCCCAGGTTAGTCAGAAGGACCTGCCCACGTTGAACTCGTCCAGCCACTCCCAAGCAAGCTGCCTGAATCTGTGGAGCGCCTACTTCCAAGAGGAAGGCGTCCAGGAGGGGCTCAAGGGCGCTGACTTTGCTGCTGGGGTACCTACGACTTTGAAGGATCCTCCCCCCCTGACTGAGGGCGAAGCGCGTATGAGTACCGCCGATATCTCCAACCAAGAGCATTTTTTTTCTCAGGGCTACTGTAGCGCCGCAATCTACTGTTTTCATCTGCGCTGTACAGAGCCTAAAGAACTTTTTGGGATCTTCTGTATTCAGGAACTCTTATCGAGGTTGTCATATAGGAGAGTCGCCTAAAGGGGTCACCTCAGCGTTGAACTTCTACACTGAGGGGAGCTGCCCAGGCCCGCTGCTCCTCTTGGTAGTAGAGATAGGCTTGGGATGAGTCTCCCCTGCTCTCTCCAGGGAACCGAGCCTCCAGATCGAGATCCACGCTCCAGAGACAGGCGGGGAGATGCAGTAGATAGAGCCACAGCTCTCCAGCCTGAAGCTCATAGGCGGCGAAGGCCCCACGCTCTTTAAGCTTCTTGAGCTGCCTTCCCTGGGGATGCAGCCCAGCAGGCAAGCTTAAGCGCAGCACCAGCATCCCTGTTTTTCCTGTTTTGAGCTTTTCAGTTGAGCAGGGCCCACTCTCCCCTTGAGGGCTGAGCTGAACTCGCAGTTGACTCAGAGCGCCCTGCTTAGGACGCAGCTCTAAGAGCTGAGTGGAGAGCTGGAAGGGGGCGCTGCTATCCTTCGCCCTGGGATCACCTCTGTCTCTGATCTGAAAGCTGAAAGGCAGCAGGTCTTTTCCTTTGAGTTTTAACTTGAGCTGTTGAACTCCAGCCTTCAGTTTGGAGCCAAACTCCTTGAAGATGAGGGGCTCGCTCTGCTCCGCTTGGTAGGCTTTTTGGGCGATGAGCTGATCATTCAGATAGAGGCTGACCTCCCCTGAAGCTCGCTGGACTGGAAAGCTGTGGAGGTAGGCGCTCAGGGCTGAGAGGCTCAGGACCGTAGCCTGAGTTGCGCCCCAGCGCCCATCTCCTCGACGCCGTTGGTGGAGCCAGAGGATTGCAGCCTTGATGCTCTCTGCCGGGGCCTCTCCCCTGATCATCGCCAAGGCCGCGAGGGCAGTTGTCTCCAGCGCGAGGTTCTCTCCCTGGCTGCCCATCGCCCCCACCTTGGTTCCCCTGAAGCCCCCTTTAGGCCCCTGACTCTTGAGGAGACGCTGAAGCAGGGCACGACCCTCATCATCCCGTCCAGGCGCGTTCAGTAGGGCCTGAGCACTCAGGGCGAGGAGGTAGGGATCTTCACTCTTCATCCCCTGGGCGCTGACGCGGTTGAGCAGCTCAGGGAAGCTAAAGATCTCCGCTTGGCCAAGACAGAAGGCGATAAAGGCGAGGGCTTGAGCTTTCTGAGCGTTGGGGGGCAGCTTGAACTCTCCACTGCCCAGGGCTCGATGGCGCAGCCAGCGGATGGTTCTTTGCGGTGCTCTGGGATCAAGGCCCCTGATCAGCTTTCGAGCCGCGCTCATCTGCCAGAGTGCATAGGCGCTGAGAAGCACGTTTCCCTCTTCACCAAACCAGCCAAAGCCACCTTCAGCGTCAGCGAAGCTTTGGATACGAGCATCCCCCGCGCGGATCTGCGCCCGTGCCCGCGCCAGCAGCTTGGGCTCAGCGCGAGGCTGAGCGCTCAGGTGCTTGAGGATCATGATGTTGGGAAAGTTGCTGGAGCTGGTCTGCTCAAAGCAGCCATGAGGTTGGCGCAGCATCCCCTCCATCCCCTCTAGGAGGCTGGAGAGGAGGCTGGGATAGAGGGTCAAGCGAGCCTGGATGC
Organism: uncultured Nannocystaceae bacterium; assembly: GCA_964384025.1. Classification (GTDB taxonomy): domain Bacteria; phylum Myxococcota_A; class Bradymonadia; order UBA7976; family UBA1532; genus CAYLJJ01. Next base: position 23,143 of record CAYLJJ010000028.1, on the reverse strand, counting down.
TCTTGGGGAGAGAGCCCTCCAGATCGACGCTCTGCACGACGGGCCTCTGAGCAGAGAGCAGGCCTGCCTGCTTCCAGATCCGAGGATGCCCTGTGTTGCGCACCTTGACCTCCCAGCTCAGCTGCTCTCGCCAAGCTCCAGCCCTGAACTCCAGCTCTAAGCGCTGGCTCCCAGGCTCGCTCGCCTTGAGGGGGAGATAGAGGGTCGTACCGTCTGGAGGGATCATCTGTTTTTGAGGTTCAGTTCCCCTCAGCAGCCCCTCTTGAGCCCAAAAACTCTCCATTTGAACCACGCGACCGCTGTTGTTGCGCAGCCTGAGGGGGAGGAGCAGCTCATCCCCGAGGCTCAGCTCTGAGAGCTGAGGGCGATCCACGCTGAGAGGGGCGCTGGAGCGGATCAGGGACTCAGCTCGCCCAGGAAGATCTCCCGCCAAGCCCTCAGCGCGGATCTGAAAGCGGGCGGGCAGATCGGAGAGGAAGAACTCCAGCTGGGCGCGACCTTCAGCGTCGGTCTGAACTCTGGGCGCCCAGTGGACCACCGTCCGAAAATCTTTGCTGATCTCCTCAGGATCCTTCGGCTTGGAGTATTTGGGGGTGGGGAACTCTCGGGCGATGGCTCGGTGTTGGATCTGAGAGCGCCGCTGAGCGCTGCGGAGCCAACGCTTGATCCGAAACTCTACCCGTCGGTTTCTGGCGCGTTCTCTGGGATTGGAGTTAGGGACGATTGGGCGCAGCTCACCATAGCCCATGGTGCTCAGGCGCTCCACCTCTACCCCACGCTGAATCAAAGCCTCTCGTACAGCCAGGGCGCGCATTTTGGAGAGCTTTAAGTTTTGTGCCTCTGAGCCCTGATCGTCGGTGTGGCCCTCAATCTCAACTTCAGCGATCTCTGGGTGCTCCAACAACACCTCAGCCATCTGATCCAGCAAGGCGAAGCTGCGAGCTTGGATGCGAGCGGTCCCTGGTTGAAAGTAGACCTTCTCAATGATCTGGATCTGGCTTTGGCTGATCACCACCCGATGATGAGCAGGCCGCGACGTCTGAGGAGCCATCTGGGCTCTGGGTTTTAGAATCTGAGGTCGGCTGGGGTCCTCCTGTACGAGCGGCTCTCGAAGCTGAAGAGGCACTCGACCATGATCAGGGCAACCATCCTCGTCAAAGAAGCCGTTGTAGCTCTCAGGCCGCATAGGGCAGCGATCATCTACATCCAAAATCTGATCTTGATCATTGTCTAGATCAGGGCAGCCATCCTGATCCTCAAAGCCATCGAGATCCTCCAAGGCATCTGGGCAACGGTCCTGGGCGTCCGGCAGGCCATCCCCGTCCAGATCCTCACTCAGGGCTCTCATCTGACGAAAACGACGATAGCCATTTACCCCCAAAATGAGATCCAGATAGGGGCCTGATCGGGGATCTTCTTGTTCAAAAGCGAAGCGGGGCTTGTGGATCTCTCCTTGGACCTCTGGCTCAAGGAGGAGCTGGCTGAGCAGCCCTCCTTGATGATCATCGGCGTGTTTGATGACTGCCTCATCCACCACCGCCAAGGCCAGCTCTGCGGCCACAGGTTGGCCCTCTGGATCAAGGGTTTGCAGGCCCAGCTTGACCCGCCCTCTCAGCGGGTAGAGCTTGGCCTCGGGGCTGAGCTTGATCTGAAGCTGGCGTCGCCGTTGGCGATAGATCAGGCGCTCAGCCAGAGGAAGCCCCTCAGCAGAGAAAAGGGTAACGCGGAGGGCACCTGAGCGTTGGGACAGGGGTTTGGGGGCGTTTAGATAGATGAGCGCCTCCTCCCCCTCCTTAACTTGGACTTGAGCCTGATCAAAGGGCTGCCCGCGGAGCGTAGCCAGGAGGCTGATCTCTTGAGTGCTGCTGCAACGGATCCCGACGCGACTCTCCTGAAGCTGCCCATCAAAATCATCATAGGCGCGGAGCACACAGCCTGCTCCTCGGGGCTTGGGCAGCTCAAAGCGCTGGCCGCTGGGGAGCAGCTCTATAAAATAGCGGCGCTCAGGCTCAGGACGCAGCTCAAAGCGCCCCAAGCCCTGATAGAGGCTCTCCACTTGGGGCAACAGGATCTTCTCCTGATCATCAAGCAAGCGCCCTTGGGCGTCAGCGGGGCGGCCATCTGGATGGCGGAGGCGAAAGTAGACGCGGCTGGGCAGACCGAGGACCAGCTCGCCCGCCTCTGGAAAGAGGTCCAGGGTGAGAGTTCCCTCAGCCCTGGGGATCCTACGGCTGATGGACTCAAGACGACCCGCCTGCTCTACCTGGACAGAGAGCAAAAGCTCCCCCCCTTTGAGCTGAAAGCGGATCAGCGCGCGACCCTGAGCATCACAGCGGCCTGGAAGCTTGCGGGTCATCCGCCCCTCTTCATCGAGGAGCAGAGCCTGGAAGCTCTTCTCAGCCAAAGGCCCCTCAGGGCTCGCCATCTCCAAGGCGGCCACCACCTCCTCTCCCAATCCATAGGCTTCACGGTTAAAGCTCAAGGATTTCTGGAATCGAGGAGGCGCGCTGTGCTCCACCACCAGCCTTCGCTCTACATGCTGGGAGCCATAGAAGAGCCGCAGATGATAGAGGCCACCAGAGGCTTCTTTGGGGATCGGAAGATCCATATGAGAGCCTCCTCGCTTGAGCAGCGCTCCCTTATGGACCAGGAGTTCATCTTGAGGGCCACGCAGCTCATAACGCAGCCGCTTCTGGTCCAGGGGGCTTAGGTCTCCCGCATTGAGGAGCCAAGCCCGCGCCCAGACGTTCTCTCCAGGGCGATAGAGGGGGCGGTCCAAGGAGAGCGCGATCCGGGGCTGAGCCAGCGCATACAGCCTCTGCTGAGCCCGCTCCAGATCAGCTCTTGATTCCAGACGGAGGGCTGGAGCAGGGGCAGGTTCAGGGTTTAAGGGCGGAAGGCTGAGGAGGAGGATCAGAGCGAGCATAGGCTGTGTCTCCCTTGGGTTGGGCTCATCACAGCATGGAGAGGTAGAGGACGGCAACCGTGGGGGCGGAGGAGGTGCCTGGGCTGTGCACCTGAGTGGGTGTCTTAGATCTGGCGGACCAGATCACGCGCATAGTGGGTCACCAAGCTGACGGCGACGCAGTTAAGCAGGAAGGTACTCAGATAGCGCCGATCAGCGGTTCGACCTGAGTTGTAGAAGTGGAGATCTCCCAGATAGAGCATCGGCTGATTACCATGCTCGACCAAGCCGGGGATCTGATCCTCTGGGTAGCCCTCAGGGAAAGCCTCAGCGATGACTGGGATACAATCCTCAGCCGCGAGAGTGCTGCGATCCACCTCTACGAGGTTGCCTTTATGAAAGAGCCGCAAGCTGATGGGATCTTTGCCGGTCTGGCGAACGATGGTCTCCACTCTTGGGCTGTGGCTGAAGGCGACAAAGAGATCGGGCACAATCGGGGTTGAGGAGGAGGGCAGAGTCCGGCAGATATGAAAGAGCATCTCGGGGATCCCCGAGGGCTGCTTATGGACCCGCAGCATTGCCCAAAAACGATCTGAGTAGACGTTAAAGGGCTCCATCAGCCCGGAGAAGGGCTCAAATGAAAAGACCTGCCAGGGGACAGGCCCGCGCTTCTTGCTCGCGGCTACCTGGCGATAGACGCTGTGAACTTCATCGATCTCCTGAATCAGGGCGTGCGCCGTCTCCGGCCCAAACAACTCCTCAGGCGTCGCCTCGATGATCTCTCGAAGCTGCTCGCAGATCTGCCTCAATCGCATCTCGCCTCCTCAAAGGGGGAACCGAGGTCCACTGATACCGGCGACTTAGGTCCAGCGTCAAACCCCCTCCAATGACCTCAGGAATTTCTTTATAAAAACAGCATATTACCAGGATGTGCATCTCAGCAATCAAAGCCTTAAGGGGCGCTGATGAGCTGGATGAAGAGAACGACGACCCCATCAACCGTGAAGATCTCGCCTGCTGAGAGGAGCCTCACAGCCCCTTCGAGAGCTGTGAGGGGGCACAAGATCTTCAGCCAAAAGAGCCGCGAACGAGGGTCTGCCCTACAGCGATGAGGGCAGACTCTGCTGCCAAACCTTATGATGTTTCTACTCTCACCTCGGGCCTCGGTCCCTCCACCTTCAGGAGCAACTCCTCAGCGCCGCTCTTTGAGATTCAGAGGCGCAGGGTGTTGCTTTGATCCATAGGGGTGGCCTGACCGCCAGAGGAGAAGCGCTCTGCTGGATAGGAGCCGTATGGCCTCGTAGGGCGCGAAAGCAGCTCTCCACAGCTGTGCTCCAACTCCAGCCTGGGCGTGGCTGGGAGAAGGGAGATGGAGCGACGCCGATCCATGAGTTCAGGAAAGTTCGCCCTCAGCCGCTCCCTGATGGCAACTCAAGCTGGAAGCGCGCTAGACGGCGCCTGAACCCCGAGGGGGTATTGAGGGTGTGTACCCAGGCCCCATCTGGGCGCAAAAAGGAGATCAGCCCCCCATCCTCTAAGGCGGCGATGTAGACCAAATCCCGCGCCGTAGGCAGGCCCTCATAGCGGCTGGGCTGGATCTCTGAGCCCAGCAAGGCCCCAGGCCCCAGCGCTGAGGGGCAGCCCAGGATTGCGCGGCCTGGGCAGTCTCGAATCTCACGAGCGCCCCAGCGGGCGCGCAGCTCAGCGACGGTCATGGCTCCTCCAACTTCGTAGGGGCTGAGGGGGCTGCTAAAGTATCAACTGCCTCATTTTAGACTGGAGTTGGTTGTGAAATTCATCCGATGTTGGCCTCTATCCCTCCGTCTTGTAGTCATCTTCGCCATGATCGGCTGTAACGGCGAAGATGACGCCACCAATGCGGGTGATGCGAGCGTAGAGGAAGCGCTAACCGTCACCACCTATAACATCGGTATGGCTGTGGGCTATGTACCCTACGCGACTCAGCGCATCGAGCCGGCTGTCGCCGCCGTCGCAGCTCTTGAGACCGATATCTTCTGTGGGCAGGAGTATTGGGAGTGGGATGAGAGCACCATCACCCCGCTCACAGACTCCATCGCTGCTTTCAACAGCGAGCTTTCAAACACCTTCTACATCGACCCCTCCCAAGACCGTAGCTGTCCAGGCGGCTGTACCGCCACCGAGATGGGTCCCCTCTCCACCTGTATGCGGGAGGCTTGCGCCGAAGTGGATCCTGGCGAGCTGGTCAACTGTGGTATCGCCAACTGCCCTGATGCAGTCAGCACCCTCGGCGGCGCTTGCGTCAACTGTGTCGTGCAGCAGATCGGCAGCGATCTGGATCAGATCGAGGCCGCTTGCGGTTCCGAGAACTTTGAACCCATCGACTGCTACGCCTACGGTGGCAGCTTCGGTACCCTGATCGCCTCAAAGTACCCCTTCATCGAGACCAGCCATACAGTCTTGGAGTCGCATACCAATCGACGCGGCGTGCTCTATGCCCATATCGACACCCCTATGGGCGGGATACACACCTTTTGCACCCACTTGACGGCCGCTTTCACCGACATCCCCTTCCCCGAGGAGATAGGCAGTTGGCAAGAGGAGCAGATGGCCCAGATCGATGCGCTGCGAGCCTTCATCGATGAGAAGGCCAAGGATGGGCAGGTGATTCTCCTCGGCGACTTCAACACCGGCCCCGTCGTCGAGGGCCGCGCGGTCGCTGAGGTGCCCGACAACTACGCGGCGCTTATCGAGGGCTTCAGCAGCGCCTATCCCACTCAAGCTGATGCAGACTGCACCTTCTGCGCCGACAATCCGCTCATTGGCAGCGGTGACCACGAAGAGGCTGTGCTCATCGACCACATCCTTGTTCGTGGCTTTGAAGATCATACCGTGGAGGTAATGCGCGTACTTAATGGTCGCCTTAATATTGACGACAACGGCACAGAAAAGGAGACCGCCTACTCCGATCACTACGGTCTGAGCGCCACGATCTACTAACCATCAACTCCGGTATCAAGCAGACAAGGAGTTTAACTTCCAGAAGCTGAATGAGGAGCTGCTTAGGGCTTCAAAGATTATCAAGAATGAACTCTTTGGAGCTATCGATGCTACGTTTCTGCCAAAGAGTGGCGAGAAAATAAGGATATTGGCTGGTTCTATTAATGGCTGCGTAAGCTGGGCCCAACGTGGTTTAGAGGCCACAGCCTCAGCTGTCGTTGATGCTGGTGAATGTAGGGCCTACGGCTTTCGCGCGCAAATGACTCCGCCTAACTGACGATCGACATCGGCGAGGAGTGCTGGGAGAAGGTCGCTGTCCGGTCACGATAGTTCTTAGACTGCCCAGATCCGGTCTACGCTCAGGGGCACTGAAGATTGATATCGCTGGCGTCCATAGCGGTGGGCTGGGTGCGGTCGAAGTAGCGCCAGAGGGGGCTGGGTCCGACCCTCACCGTGCAGCCGATCAGATCGCTGCGATCGTCTAGGAGAGCAGTAGACAGGCTGGTTGGAATGCGTAGGCGTAGATCGCCAGCGATGACACCAGCGCTCTGCAGGGTGGCATCGACAAAGCGGGGCCCTGCGGAGGCGAAGGGGCCCGTCACCTGAGCTTCTAGGGTGATGAGTTCGAACTCGTAGTCGTCGAGCTGGGTGACGATGTCGATGTTGCTCACATCCTGCGCCCAGTCGCTGATGTCGTTGTCGTGGCTCAAGATGTCAATCCAGCCCAGGCCGTTGACCACGCGCCGACCCTGGTCGAGGTCCACCTCCTCGAACCAGATGCTGACCTCGTCGCCAACCTCGACCACGCCAACGGGATCCTCATGGAGAACAAAGATGGCGGGACCAAAGCGCTCGCCCTGGAGGAAGAAGCCGCCAGAGTCAGCGCCGAGCGGCCCCTTGACTGCGGTGACCAGGGCATATTCGATATCCCAATCGCCGATGCGGGGCAGACGATCGGCAGAGTCGATGGCTGCTCGTGCAGTGGCGATTTGCAAAGACACGGCCCCAGGCTCGGCGAGCACACACTCGGCGCCATCCTCGGTTTCTACGCAGACCTTGCCCTCATCGGCGCAGGTGTGTTCGGCGCGGACGCTGGCACAGCCGTTCTCATCGCTGTGGCAGAGATGTAGGACCGTGCCCACACAGTAGCGCTCCGCAGGACAGCTGCCCATGTCGGCGCAGGCGTCGGCGCCATCGCGGCAGCCGTCGATGACACCCTCGGTGGAGCAGTAGCCGTCAGCCTGTAGGCTGCAGTCGGTACGAGTTTCGACCAAGCAGTCGTTGTCATCGTACCAACAAGCTACAGCGATATCGCCATCACAGCGCCAACCGGACTCGACGCAGAGGTTGAGGCCAAAACAGGGGTCGCCGTCTGTCCCCACATCACCGGGAAGATTCGCGTCGATACCCTCAGTGCCTGCGTCTGGGATCTCATTCATATCGGTGCCGGTGTCTGGAACCTCATTGATTCCGACATCGGCGCCTGCGTCTGGAATCTCATTCATATCGGTGCCGATGTCTGGGACCTCGTTGATTCTGACATCGGCGCCTGCGTCTGAGATCTCGTTCATATCGGTGCCAGCGTCTGGAATCTCGTTGATTCTGACATCGGCGCTGGCGGTTTCTCCACCATCTGTCGCGCTTGGAGACTCGGAACAACCCAGGGTTAGGCTCAGACAGGCCAAGATGATCGCCACAGACAAAAGACGCATATAAACCTCCGTTCAGCACGGTGCAGGTGTGGTGCAGGTGTCAACCATTTTATCAGCCTCGTTTGGAAGCTCTAGTCCAGGCTCCTATCTATCTACACCGTCCGGGCTCTAGCCACATTTAAAACCTCCAAACAGCTCCATCAGCACCGTCAATTTTGTATCCTCTTAAAATCTAAGGAAAATCACTGTCCGACGGTGCTGTCTCTTGGAAGCCCTCTCCTAAAGTGGGCCCTCCCGTTCCTCTACAGATTTAAGCACGCTCTACCATCTCGCTCATGAGACTCTGTATACAAGTCCCATCGCCTATAGATTATTGGGATTCAGAGCCGAATGTTTGACCACAGCATATTGGTCGTTGCGTCATAGACTACAACCCGCCCACGGTCATCACAGAGGACCCATTGATCTGCAGCCAGCCCTCTGACTTGCACCTCCTTTGACCCTTCGAACTGTAATACGCGTCTGAGAACTTCGAGCTGGAAGATGGCTACAGTCGCGCCCCACTCCTCAAGCAGCACTTCAGCATACCAACCATCAACATCCCAGACAGGGCGATTGGAGCTCCTCATCCTGAGGTGCATCCCACCCAGATCATGCCTCCAATCCTGTTCCTCTCCATCAGTGAAGAGGCTCGTCTGTAGCTGGTTATTGGCGATTCGCATACGGGAGACGGCAGCTCCAGCATCTTGAAGTTGCCACAGGGCGCGCCAATCCTCGGCTCGAGCATCGACTCCGATGAGATCAACGCTGGTTTTGAGTTCGCCGCTTTGAACAACTCGGCGCTCCGACGCAGCAAACCAGCGGTCTCCATCGAAGCTGTCACACCAAGCCGACAGCTTGGCTTCAGTCCAACGCTCTGCGTGATTGGTGATGAGATCGAGGCGGCTGATGGCCATATGGTTATCTCGAGCGATCAAGCTGATGGCACGTGCGCCCCCATCACCTTGAACCAGGGAGGTTGCGGGTACATCAAAGTGAGCTACCCGGCGGCCATCTGAAGCGACCCGTGTGATACCGCTCTCTCCTAGAGCGACGAGGATATCGCCGCTGGGCAGGCGAATCGCATCATAGACTCTCGACCGCCCAGTATCGTGGATGGCCCAACGCGGCGCGCTTCCACTGAAGGTCTTGGGTTGCCCCAGCTTGGGTAAATCGACCCCCAGAGCATCTTCGCCGGCAGCCCTCACCAGATCATGGAGCAGCCCACCGAGTTTTGGAACGTCAACACTGTCTCGAATTATTGCCCTAAGCGCTGCGCGCGCGAGCGTTCTGGTCTGCCGAGTCGACTTAAGCGTGACAATCGCTTCAGCGAAGGAGCTGCGCTCTCGACTGCTTGCTGTCGTGCGCTGGTTGAGGAGCGCGAGAGCTTTTTCTCGAACGATCGGCCAAGTATCGGGGAAATACTCCAGCTGCTCAGCGAGCATCTTTGCTCCGGCGGGGCCCCTAAGCTCAACAGCCTTGCTTATCCACTTTCTGGCGGAGGGGCGAGCGTGCTCTACTGGCCAAATCACAGCAACAGCGGCCACATATCGCCCTGCGTCAGCCAGCTGCGAAGCCCAGAGGATGCGCAGCTGCTCAGCTTGCTCTCTATTATCAGCCTCCAATCTGCGGATGACCTCTCCAAAGGATAAGCTGAGCCTCGCCAGCCACACCGCGCGTTCGATCTCTCCAGCCAACCAATAGAGCTTGACGATCCAGGCCATCTCCAGCTCGTGGGCCTCAGCGAGCTTGGCGGCGAGCCCATACCTGCCATGCTTCTCCAAGAGGTTGACCGCGCGCTGCGCATCTTTGAGCAGATCAGCATAGATGAAGGCGGCCTCCTCATAGCGTTTGTCTCTGATCAGGGCCTCGGCGGTGCTCTCATAGGTCATCCTGAGGGTCTCATAGAGGGACGGGCTGCTCATAAGAGTTGAGCCGCTGCTGCCTCTGATGGCCCTGAGGTTGGGCGTCAGGGATCCTCGAGGGGTCGGCATCCGCAGCATCGGGTGCCCTTTATCCCCAGAGCCACCACCCAGAGGGATGGCTCGTCGGAGAGCGTCGCTGATCTCTCCTTTCTCAAAATCGTTCAGGAGCCTCTCGAGATATTCAGCTTGCCGATCACCGATCATCCGACCGAGCCCGCTCTGGACTGCGATCTTCGCAGCCCAACTCTCCAACCAACTCGCCAGCTTCTCCTTGATGCTGAGCTTGGCAGCCGAGAGGAGCGGAGCCTGTCCAAGCACCCCGCCGGTCTTGGCTCTGGGGATCTTTGAGGTGAGCACTCCTGAGTCAGCGCTTGCAGAGATCATGGGGGCTGGCTTTTTGCGGAGCCATCCGATGGTGTTCGCGATCATCTTTTCAAAGAGGCTGGGTTCCTGAAAGATCGTCAACTGCTCACGGATGGCCTCCTGTCGCTCCATCCTTTGGATGGCGGTGATAATCTCGACGACACCCTCATCCTGTTTGGCGACGTTCAGGTCTTCGCGGATCACCTCCTGTATCCTCTCAGGTGGGGCAAGCAATACCGCAGGAGGAGCCCCAAGATCGCTGAGTTCAGCCTGACGGAGCCCTAAATAGAGCCAGGTCGCCGGATCGATCTCCTCCTCTACGCTGCACCTCCACAGCTCCACCACTCCAGCAGAGACAAAGGCGATGGATCCTGGGGGCGTGCAAAGCTCTTCTGTTTCATCCTCGGTGAGGGGAGCGGTCGTCAATACGCCGTGGCAGCGTACGACTGGAGCGCCTATCCATGGTCCTCGCAGCTGTAGAGTCTCTCCAAGGAGTATCAAGATCCCCACGGGGACCTGATAGACGCGGGCTCCAGGCTGCCAGACAGTGAGGATACGACGGTGAGCTTCCGCCAGGGTCATCAGCTCGGTGTGCATCAGGAAGCCCTCGATCTGCAGTCGTCCTACGTGGGCGAGGCGTTCGGGGCGCACCGTCATGGCATATCCACCGAGATCTTCAGGTAGTGTTCTTTGGAGTCTGGGTTATAAAATCCAAGCTCTCCATTCTCCATCCAGTAGCCAATAAGCTTCCTTGAGTAGCTTACATGAGCGCTCAAGATGGGCGCTGGAGCATCAAAAATTACATAAGGATCATGGCGCGTGCGATGGAGTTGAACCGCCATTCGATCAGCGCTGATCGTATATATCGCCACGTCCCTCTTGTCATATTCACAGGCAAAGACCTCCTCGTCGTAGGGGACTGAGATGGGGTTTGAAAACTCGGGGAGCCAGCTGTGACGTCGAATCTTCGCCGCTGTCCAGTTGTCGTCATTGGGAAATATGACGACCGGATTTTTGCCCCAGTTGAAGCCACGCACCCAATCAACAGACCCTGGATACTTGAACTTTCTGTGTTCGATGGACCAGCCGTGCATCCCCGGTGCTTGTATGTTCCCTGTGGACTGTAGCTCGTTGATGACAACCAGAGTTCGCAACTCGTGACTTGGGATCATAGCAAGGTAGGCCATATCGCATCGGATAACCTTGGCTGTCTTTGAGAGGAGCATCGTCATCGTCCCAGTCGCAAAACAGGCTACCCAAAGCGCGCCGTGGGCATCCTCGAGCAAGATGGAAGTTCGCTCCTTCTCATGGTGTGGGTTGTTGGGGTCCCCTCGCTGACCGAGTGGGAGAACGTAGGCATCTTTGATGGGGCGAGTGCTGTCTGGGAGTATGAATTCAGGGTGTAGTGGAATCTCCTTGAGCGCCTTCCTCCAGTGTTGGTGGTAGAGCAACCGATGTTGGAGCGTTCCGCCCTTGGCGACGGCGCAGAACAGCCGCTTCCGATACCAACCGACAGCTACCGGATGCTCTTCGACGAGGTTGTAGCCCCGATGCTCCCTGGGGCGGCTCCACCCTGAGCGTGGTGTCCCCCAGCTTCGAATGGAGGCTCCACTGTGGGTGATTATCGCGCCTCCGGTGCTGTTGAATCGTACGGATCCTTGAACCGAGCCAGGAGAATATGTCTGTCTCGTTGAGGCGATATAGTGAGGCGCAAAAGGCGCGCGGATGAGCTGAGAGCTGATCGAGTCGCTTGGAAGCGGAAGGGTTAATTCGAGCGGGGGTTGCCCTCTGTAGTGGTGTAGGAGGAGGAGAGCCTCAGCACGATCAGGGTCGTAGGGATCGAGGATCTCCACCCGATGAGCGCCAGGCATCTGAGCGTCTTGGCCTCCGATGATCCACAGATCATCTTCGGTTTTGGTCTCTGTCAGGGCCTCTTGCCAGCGCTGGATCGCTTCAATCGTTGGTGTCTGGGCTGTACGAGCTGAAAAGAGCAGTGGTCCAACGCTGCGATCAAGATCGGTGTGCAGGATCTTGTGTTGCAGATGCCCCCACTGGAGCAGCCCACTGACCTGAGCAGCCCTTCGCTTTAAGACCATCAGGATGGCGAGGTGCACCAACCTCAGAGGCCCAAGCTGGTCAGGCCCAGCGTCGAAGAGCGCCACTGTCCGGAGAGAGCCGCTTGGCTCGATCTGCGCAGGCTGCAAAAACAGGTGCTCACGCATCGCGGCCCTTCGAATAAACTCCTCGGGGATCTCCTCAGCCAACGCCCACTCGGTGAGCAGCAGCCGATCATAGGTGCCGCGACGGGTGATGCCGTCGAAGCCGTTTGGTTCACCAGTGGGTGATCGAGAAGCTCGGCTGCGAAGAGGGCCGATGGCTGCGGAGAGCTTAGGTAACCAGGGGCCGACCGAAGCGATCATCTCTGGCTTGAAGAGCGCGAGGTGGGCAGCCCATGAGTCGAGGGCGCGGGGGATCAACGGCTCGCCCAACTGGCCAGCGCCGCAGGATCGAGGGCTCGGGCCCTTGAGATGGGCAGAGCTAGAGAGAACTCAGGCACAACAGCAACTGTCCCATCGAGCTTCAAAGCAGCTCTGATCGCTCGGAGGACCAGGGTAGGGGGTTGATCTGGCCGCCAGAGGGTGGGTGTCCACAGGGCGGGTGCTGCTGGATCTGCGCCCAGATAGGAGACACCATCCACCCAAGGGAGCAGCTCGCCGCGTCCAGCGATCAGCAGTGTGTCTTCGACAGCAAACCCACGCAGCCCTTCGACTCCAATCTCAAGGACCCGCTCGCCGAGGCATCTAGCGGTGGCGCCGGTGGCGACGACGGCCTGAGGCGCGAGGGGAGGGTCTCTAGGAAGCCACAGCACTGGCAGCAGTTTGGGCTGCATCAGGGTGGGGATCCGGTTGATACCGGGGAGGCCTTGACCCGGGTGACGATCTGTTGCCGGAGTTCGGCGAGCTTCTCGGGCAGGGACTCGAGGTGGAAGGCCGCGTCTATCTCGCGAGCGACCCCTTCGAGCCGCAGCCGCCAGCGTTTGCGTTCATTGATCTCTACAGGCTCAGCCCCAAGGAGATCTTTTGCGGTCTGAGCGATACGGATCGCACGAGCTTTGGGGCCAAGGCTGGCTTCTTCAGTGGCGGTTGGCAGCGCCTCATTCTCGGAAGCGGAGAGCAGATCACGGAGCACCGTACGCGCCAGAGTTTGGGATTCAGCGTCGGGGACGGCATACACAATCGGCCAGAGATCGGCCTCGGTGGGCGTCTGTCGACCTCCGAGGGCGCTGGCCGCAGCCACCAACCGTTGGATCTTGACGAGGCGTCGGTCAGACAACATGATCCCCGCGCCCCTCAGCGTGCGCACCGCATCAGCCAGCGGCAGGCGAACCGAGGAGAGATCGGCGGCTCGGGCGCGGTCCGCCAGCGCGTCGAGATCCTCGACCGATGCCGTTCGCGGCTCTTGAGCTGCCGCCTCGATACCCCAGCCAGCCTCCAATAGATCCTCAAGGCGGGTGTCTGGGATCGACTGCACGAAGGTTCGCACCAGGAAGCGATCTGAGAAAGCTGCTAGAGACTCATCATCTGGCAGCGCATTGCTGGCACCAACACATACCCGTAGGGGGCATTTCATGATCGTTCGTCCACGCCGGAAGACTCTATCGTTCAGGATGCCCAACAGGGTATTAAGGATGGCTGTGGACCCGAGAAACACCTCATCTAGGAAGGCGATCTTGGCCTCTGGGAGCATACCAGCTGTCCGCGTGGTAACCTCTCCCTCACGGAGCCGCTTCAGATCGATCGGGCCGAAGATCTCAGAAGGCTCTGTAAAACGACCGAGGAGGTATTCGAAATACTCTCCACCAAGCGCCCGACTCACGCGCCGAACAGCCTCGCTCTTGGCGGTCCCCGGTGGACCAATGACCAGGATATGCTCGCGAGCGACTGCGGTCAGGGCGATGAGCTGAACCAAGCTGTCTCGCTCCACGAGTCCATATGAAGCATCAGACAGCGCTCCTTGAAGGCGCTCAGCGGCAGCTCTGTGCTCGATCATCAGTCGCCTCTCTTGACGCTTGGAAATCTGAACTTATGCTGAAGGGTAGGTGTAGTTGAGATCTTTTGGGGAGATAGAAAATGCAAGCTCCCCTCCCAGACGCCGGGAGCTCTCAAATCCCAACACAACAACATGCTAAGATAAATTTCTCTGCTCACCACGTCGAGCAAAATTTCAGCTCCTTCACTCCATCCATAAGCGACCTCAGGATCTGGAGCAGGCTGAGGTTTGGACACAAGCACAGCTGTAGAAGCTGAGCTGATCATCTTCAGCGCCCGCGAGTTGGTTCAACTCAAAGCGGGATGAACAGAACCTAGTTCTGGTTTTTATCCAGAAGCTCAGCTAAACCCTCTCTACGATGATGCTTCGCTCCCTCCTGATTCTTCTCTTTTTGGAGATAGCCTGGGCACAAGATGGACCTGTTGTCGATCTTGAGACCCTGCGCAGGCGCGTTAAGGAGAGCAGCCCTGCTGTCGCTATCGCGCGGGCTAAGTTGGCGGATTATATAGCGCTCTTTGAAGAGGCCTACTTTGCTTGGACTCCCAGTCTAAAGATCGACGCCCTGCTGGCTCCGCTGCCTGAACGCAAGCTCCTGAGAGAGTGCATCTTGGGAGAGGATGGTGCCTCAGGTCTGCCCCTCGTTGGTCCCTGTCCTGGACAAAACATCGAGGACAACGATGTGATCACGGCGGACACCGAGATCGGCATCTTGGTTAAGGCCAACGCCCGCCTAACCTTCCCCATCTACACCTTTGGGAAGATCGACTCTGCTCAACGCGCTGCCCGCGCTGGGGTCGCCATCGGTCATGCCACGGTAGAGGCGACCCAGGCTGAGCTGGATTATCTGGTCAAGAAAGCTTATTACGGCGCCCAGATGGCCTCCAGCGCCCTGGACATCATCGAGGATGGGCGCAGGCGTATGCACAAAGCCAAGGCTCAGATCGAGAAGGAGTTGGAGAAGGAGTCTGGTCGCTTCACCAGCAACGACCTTCGCAAACTCCTTGTAGATCAAGCGGAGATCGAGGTGGGCTATTTAGAAACGGAGTCTCTTCGTCAGGTGGCTTGGGAGGCTCTGCGTATCGCGGGAGGCTTCGCGCCCGGAGAGGTCTTCTCTCTAGACAGCCTCAAGTTAAGAGCGGTTAAGATAGAGCCTCGCCTGCGAGAGAGCTATATGGAAATGGCCTTCTCCTCCTATCCAGTCCTACGGGCGCTGGAGCAGGCGGTTAAGGCACGCAGGGCTCAGGTGGAGATGGCCCGCGCCGACTTCTATCCTAACGTCGCCTTAGTAGGAGGTTTTGGCTTCGCCAAGGGCACGACCGCTGAGGACAGCCCAGATCCCTTCGCCAATGACAGCTACAACACCCTAAGTTGGGGAGTGGTCTTGGGGGCTGAGTGGAAGATGAACTTTGCTGAGCGCCTGAGTGATCTCCGCCAAGCGGAGGCAGATCTTGCCAAGCAGCGCGCTGAGTTGGAGACCAAGCAGCAACAGCTTCAGTTGGATGTAACCGAGCAGGTCGCTAAGATGGAGCGCTACAGTAAAGAGCTGGATGTACGAGAGGTGGCGACTAAGGCAGCCAAGGGCTGGCTGATCTCCAACAGCATGAACTTCGGCTTGGGTTTGGTCAGCACCAGCGAGCTGCTCTCCAGCTTGGTGGCCTACAGTAAGGCTCAACTGAAACTCTATCAAAGCATCTACGAGTACAACCTCTCGGTTGCTAAGCTCTCCCAGACCGTGGGAATGGAGCTCTCTGTTAAATGAATAGCCTCTTGCTGATCTCGTCGGCGAGCCCTCTCAAAATAAGGACCAAAACTCATGAAGCTTCTTAAGACCCTGCTCTTTCTTTCCCTCCTCTTTGGCATCGCTCAAGCAGGCCCCCCTACCGAGTACCTCCAAGCTGAGGTGAAGAAGGTTCGGAGTCTCTTAGCCCAGAAAGTGAAGGGAGATGCGCTTCAGGTACGAAACCAGGCCCTCAAGGCAGTGATCTTACCGGTGATGGAGTTTGAACGCCTGAGCGAGAAGGCTCTACGCAAACACTGGCCTAAGCTCCAGGATCCTCAACGTCAAACCTTCGTCAAGCTCTTTAAAGATCTTGTCTTTGAGAGCTATCTACAGCAGGTCAGCTCAGCCAATGAGAACTATAGTCTGCTCTATGAGAGTGAAGAGCCCAAGGGACGTAAGGCTGCTGTCGTTACCGTGCTCGCCAAGACCAAAAAGGCGGAGATCGAGCTGGTTTTTCATATGACCGCTCGCAGTCGTATCTTGTGGGTAGCTGAAGATGTCGTCATCGATGAGGTCAGTTTGGTGGAGAACTATCGCGAGCAGTTTAACAAGATCATCGCTGAGGATGGCTTTCAGGCGCTCCTAGATAAAATGAAGAAGCGCCTCAAGAAGCTGGGCGCTAAGGGCTACTGAGGGCCATTCTGCTTGAAGTTCAGCTCTTGAAGAGAAGAGAGAGCAGAGCACCCAAAACGGCGGCCACGAAGATCGCGCCTCCAAAAATCATCCACTGCTTAGGAAGCCTGGGGCCACGCCGCTGTCCGCTGGGATCCAGCAACACACACTCCACATTTCCAAACTGAATCGGCTCTCCCAAGCGGACACGAGCAGACTGGTTGCAGCTCTTTCCCTTAACCAGGGTGCCGTTGCTGGAGCCTAAATCTGTGATCACATAGGAGCCATCATCTTGGCGTTTGACACGGGCGTGCTGCCTGGAGATCGAAACATCGGGGAGGGTGATATCGTTCTCATCGGTGCGACCGATACAGGTGATGGGATCAAAGAGTAGACACTCAAGCCCCTGCTTGGGCCCGCTGAGCACAAGCAGCTTGGCATGAGCATCATCGGGGCGCAGGATCGCGGTGCTGATGCCTCTCTCAGGGACCTTCATCTTGCCGGTGGCCCGCTCTAGAAAGACCCGATACTCACCAATACGGATATGAGTGCTCTCATCCACCAGGGTGGCGGATTTGATGCGCTGCTCGTTAACGATCACCCCATTGGCGCTCTGCTTATCTACGATATAAGCCTGAGGTCCGTCCAGGAACAGCTCAGCGTGATAGCGGGAGATCGTACCGCTCTGCAAGATAACATCATTGTCAGGGGTGCGTCCCAGGCTGAGCTGACCTTCATAGAGGTTGTACTCGCTGATGAGCGCCCCCCGCTCATCTTCTATGACGATGATATACAAGGTCTCAGTGGAAGAGGTTCATATCAACAGGATGACCGAGAGACTGAGCGTTCTGCACCCAACGAGGGACATGCCCTGTCGCCACAAAATCGCCCAAGCCGGTGAAAACTTCTTGGGTCTCTCCATCAATATCCAGAATCTGAGTCACACAGACGCTGCCATCGGCGTAGCGCAGCACCTGGACGAGTACATCCAGCGTCTCCTTGATCTGAGCTTCGAGTTGAGCATCGTCAGCCTGGATGCTGAGGCTGGATTGACGCAGGAAGCGAATAAGGGCGTCATCGGGTGACTCAGCGTTGATCCCCAAGATCCCCCCATTGACCCCAGCGGTCAGCGCGCTCAGAGCTTGGAAGGTTCCAGGACCACTGCAATCAGCGACTACGAGGCGCTCAGGGCTCATTTTGAGGGCTTGCTGAACCAGAAACTCCTTACCTATGCCTGGCGCTGCGCTCAAATTTAACTGGTTCTTTAGCTTAGAAGAGCTTAATCGTCCTCCAGCCTCTATACAGATCACACGCAGGTCTTGAGCACCACTCTGGAGCAAAGCCTTGATGAAGTCGAGGCGGGCGCCCAGATCATTGGCGGAGACCAGCAGGTTCTTACCCACATGGATCGCCTGCTCTAGAAAGGCCGCCATCTGGGTGCTTAGGACCCCCGCCTTGACCAGATCCTGAAGATCTTGAACTTTAGAGAGAGAGCGCCTGATGTTGAGATAGGGACCTCCCAAGGGGGGCAGGATGGCGTAGAGGTGGCTACCATCGGGCAACACCCCCTCAGCCCAACCAGCGCCCTCCTTGATGATGCACCCTGCGCTGTTCATCAAGCGCGAGATGACGTGCAGGAGGCCCTCCTGTCCAGAGAAGTGAGCGGAGTGTTGCTCTTGACGATCTTCACGCAACACGAAGACCTGATCGGGGGCGTTTACCTGGATCTGTTCTACCCCCTCCTCCTTCATGAGCGCTGTGAGGGGTCCCAGCTCCAGAGCCTCGGCGACAAACAGAGCAGCTTGATGCTCTGGATCTTCCAACTTGAGCGCTTGCCCTCTCTCCACAGCCAATTTGAAAGCGCGCTTCTTGGTCAGCTCGTCCCAAGCTTCAGGGCGATACCTATCTGGGTCCCCCCCCTGCTTCTGGAGGAAGGAACTCAGGCTCTCTAAGATCTGCGCCTCTGGGCTCTGAGTCAGAGGGCTCTTGGCTGAGGGAGGATCTTGGAATTCAGAAGCGGGCGTAGCTGGAGGAGCTGGAGGTTCTACGACCGGCGCTGGAGGCTTTGGGGCCAATGATGGAGGCTTGAAGGCGGGTACAGGCGCTGACTTGCGCTTGGGTGCTTTGGGGAGCGCTCTTGAGGAGCGTTCAGGGGGGGCCATCTCAGGTGCCACGGGAGCGGGCAGTGGTGTTGGAGGCGCTGGCTGTGGCGCAGCCGGTGGGCGCAGAGGCTTGGGCGGCGCCGGAGGAGGCGCAGGAGCGATGGGAGGCCCAAAAGGAGAAGGCGGCTCAGGCACAGGGGCGGGTGGAGCGCTGAGGGGCCTGGGCCCTGCCTTAGCTTGAGGATCAGGGAAGAGAGGCGCGGGAGGCACGATCGCTGAAGGCTGAACGCTGATGGGCTTAGGAACAGGTTGAGGATCAGGAAAGAGGGGCGCGGGAGCCGCAGGAGGTGCGATCGCTGGAGGCTGAGCGCTGAGGGGTCTGGGGTTGGGGCGAGGCTCTGGAAAAGCGGGAGCGGATCGATTGGGAAGTGACCTTGGGCCTCCTCTTCCGCCGATAGGGGGAGCCATCGGCTTGGGTGCGGGTGGAGGTTGATGAGCGGGCAGCGGTCGCGGAGGTGGAGGAGGGGCTGGTTTCATCCCCCTTGAAGGGGGCCTGGGGAGCCCTGCTGTAGTTTCTCCTCCATCCTTGGGATCCAAGGAGAGAATAAAGTCACCAATATAGATTTTATCTGTCGGTTTGACCACCATCGGAGAGGCGATTTTCCGCCCATTTACATAGGTCCCATTTGTAGATTTGAGATCTACAATGATGAACTTACCATCCTTGACAACAATCCTGCTGTGTCTTTTTGAGACGTTCTGTTTGGGAAGGATGATGTTATTGCCCTGGACGCGGCCAATCGTCAGCTGATCTTGAGTGAACTCTTGATGTCGAGGCTGTCCACCCTTCTCGTGAATGATAACAGAGAACATAGACCCTCGCCGTTTCCGTTGGATTGATCCACTCGATCATCAGCCTATGAGCTGTAGCTGTCAAGAGGTCCAGGTTTTTGTTGTTCCTTGAACTCTGCTGATTCTTTCAGTTGCTCCTCTCCAGGAGCGAAGAGTTGCTCCAGACTCAGCCAGAGGCCCAGCCCCAGAAGCGCTGCCAGAGCCAGCCCTGAGAACATGAGCGCGTCTCCGAAAGCTTCAGCCAGTGAGCCCGCCAGAGGGCCAAGGCCCAGAGCGGAGAGATCCCAGAGGGCAGTGAAGCCTGCCATCCCAGCGCCTCTCCGCTCCGCAGGAATCCGGCTGATGACCTGCCCAGAGAGGATCGGAAAACCATAGCCGTGGGCGAGCCCAGCCAATACCCCTGAGAGTAGAAAGGCGGAGCGCTCTCCAGACGCGGCTAAGATGAAGGCCAGCACATAAGCGCCAATGGAGGGAACGATCAGGTTTGAAGGACCCAGACGATCTGGGAGCCGAGCACCCAGAAGGCGAATTCCGATGGCCGTGCCAGCATAGAGCAGCCAGAGATCGGCTGGATCCCCTTCGCTGCTCTGAGCAGCTGAGACTGTAGCGAAGGCCATATAAACACTGACCATTCCGGCGAAGATGATCGTCCCCCACCAGACAGGCCAGAGCTTAGGTTTTAGAAGAACTCTATAGATCACAGCAGCCTCTCGCGGAGGAGGTCGCCGCTGATCCTGGATGGGGATCAAAAACAGCGCAGAGGAGGCGATGATCAGGCCGATGATGGGAAAGACAGCCCGTAGATCGATGGGGCTCAAGCCCAGGCGCCCCACCAGAGGATTCATCGCCAAAGGCAGCAAACCAGAGATTCCAAAGATGGCGAGGCCCTCAGTACGGCGTAGAGGAGGGATATAGTCGGAGGCTGAGGTGAAATAGGCGGTCATAAGCGTTCCAATGCCGCCCCCCATGAGCAGCCTCAGACCATAGACAAAGGGGCCGATCTTCTGGATGAAGAGGGTGGAGATCATACTCAAGCTGAGGAGGGCTGTACCCAGAAGGAGCGTGGGCTTACGACCGATATGATCAAGGGCCCAACCCGCCAAAGGGCGGGTCAACAAGCTTCCCAGCGCGGCGGTCGCCATAATCTGCCCGATCTGAGCGCGATCAGCGCCCAGCACCTCCAGATAGAGAGGAAAGAGGAGCAGGGAGGAGTAGCCTAGAGCTTGAAGGAAGTGTCCCCCCATCAAGAGATAGAAAGCGAGAGGCATTCGATTTAACCGATCTCTCCAAAACGAGAAAGCAGGAGCGCCAACAGGGCAACAGCACCCACTCGCCCTGCGCTGGGGGCAGATCCCCTGCTCAGGGAGATCAAAGAGAGCGCCAAGAGCAGGATTCGAAAGGCTGTAGATGCCTTAGGATTCTTGGGCTTCTCAATCTGAGGAGGAGGGAGGGGAAAAAGACCCGGTAGATCATCTCGCCTCGCGCCCTGAAGAGTCCAGCGGAGCTGAGGCCCTCCAGGAAAGCTGATCTGATCTTGCCTGAGTTGGACTCTCTGGCCCTGGTCAGGGGCTGTGATCAGCAGGCTGGGTATCGCAAACAGTAGGAGGGTGAAGGGAACCCAGCCAGGCTGAAATCCCAAGCTGGAGAGAGCTTGATCTCCTCGCTCCTGACGCCAAGCTCCATAACTCCAGGCAACCCCAAGAAACGCCGCAAAGAGAGGGCAGAGATCCAGGAGTCGATCCACCCTGGGAGCCTTGCCCTCAGCCCAGGCAGAGAGCGTGATAAGCAGGGCGATGCTTAGAGCCAGAGCCAGCTGGCGAAGGAGCAGCTTGAGGAGCAGAGCGCTGAGGAGTCGCAACATAGGCTGATGAGCTTCCTTAGAGTTTGTGGGAAAATGCTCGCTTTTCTGGACTCCCCGATGGGCCATGCTACATTACCCTACATCTCATTACCTCTGGGAGAGCTTATGTCCCGCAATGATCATCGCAGCCCTCTTGATCTCTACGTCAACAAGATGATCAACGGCGTCCCTCATCTGGCGCGGACCCGAGACATCAGCAAGGGGGGGGTTTATCTCCATCGTCTCTTAGAGCCCAGGACCCCAGCGGGCGCTCATCTCGCCGTAGAGTTTATGCTTCCTGGCAGCGAAGAGATTATCTGGGCTGAAACAGAGATGATTCATGGTGATATGGGAGAGGGCTTGGGGCTTCGCTTTCTGGGGTTGACCCCTCGACATAGCCGCCTCATTCAGCACTATATTGAAGCCGCTTAGGTTGCAGTCATCTGTTTCTATTTGACCCAGAGTTCTCCTCAATTTTCTTTGCAGTTTGGCTTCAGCCCCTACCCCACCTGCTGAGAGCTGATAGAGACAACCAAAGGATAAAATGGCATCCTGAAAGCAGCTCTTGAGGAGGGCACATGCTCAGCGATGCACGCTGCTATCAGCTGCTTGGGCTCCGAGAGTCTGCCTCTCTGGAGGAGATCCGCCGCCGATATCGTGACTTGGCTCGCCAACTTCACCCCGATCGGAGTGAAGCTGATCCTGAGCAGTTTAAGGAGATCACCGCTGCCTACAATCAGCTCAGCGGTAAGGTCCCAAGCAGCTCAAAGATCCGCAGCTCCAAAGCCAACCCAGCAGAGAGAGCCCAAGCTTGGAGTGCTTGGCGCAGGCAAGCTCAACGCTATTGGGAGCGAGGCTCCGAGACGCAGGAGCCGAGCGCTGCGCCTCAAGCCACAGAAGAGCCTGAGATCCAAGAGCCCGAGATCCCTGAATCTCAGGCTCCAGAAGCAGAGAAGAGTTCAAAGCTGAAGAGCCTCCTTCAGAGGATCCGACGAAGGCTCAAGAGAGACCCCAACCTGGGACGAGATGAAGAGTTAAAGCTTCCCCTAGATGCTCACAGCGTTTTTTACGGGGGCAGTCGGCATATCGCCATCCACCGTCTGGTGGCCTGTACCTTGTGTAAGGGAGATGATCCCAACTGTGTCTGTGAGGGCAGCCGTCGGGTTTCTCTTCGAGAGACGGTACGGGTTCAGATCCCTCCAGGAGCTCGTCATGGAGCCAAGCTTCGTTTGGCGGCTAAGGGCACCGCTGGCTTGGAAGGCGCTGCAGATGGAGATCTCTTCTTGCTCCTGGAGCCTGAGCCTCTGGAGGGCTATCGTCGCGAAGGCGCAGATCTTCATAAAGAGTTGAAGATCTGCGCAGAGAAGCTCAGAGCGGGAGGGACCCTTCGGGTGCAAGGGCCTTGGGGTCCTGTTCAGATCCGCTTCTCAGCCAAAACCCGTCACCTCAAGCTTCCACGGGCTGGGCTCCCTCGCTGGGGTGGTGGAGAGAGAGGTGATCTACACCTTCATCTCCAAGTGCTCCCAGAAGCTCCTTGACATCACAGCTTCTGTCACTATCCAAGGGCTCATCCAAAAGAGGAGACGAGATTGGCGATTTATCAATATCGGTGTGAAGCTTGTAAAGCTGAGTTTGAGATCTGGGCCAAGATGAGCGATCCACCGCTCCGCGAATGTCCTCAGTGCCACGCCGAGGCCCTCAACCGCCTCATCAGTCGTACAGCTTTCCATCTCAAGGGTGGGGGCTGGTATGCCCAGGGGTATGGGGCTTCAAAGGATGTTGGCTCAAGCAAGGCTCCCCTCTCTGCAAGCAGTGACAGCTCTTCTATAAGCAGCGACAGCTCTTCTACAGACTGCATCGAACCCTCTTCAAACGATAAAAGCCCATCCTCAAACAGCGATCAGAAAAAGAAAACCCAGGCGGCCTGAACTAAAGATTTCTTAGGAACACTCAAAACTTAGAGAACTGTTCTTGAGTGAGAATCAGTCGATATTTTGGACGATTAAGCAGGCAACCCTGTTTTGAGATCCTGAGCTGAGCTTCC
>CAYLJJ010000027.1:0-61330 GCA_964384025.1 uncultured Nannocystaceae bacterium | reverse complement strand
CCCCCCTTGGCCGCTGCTCCAGATGCCGCCTTGCCCCCCTGTGAGCGAGACTCAGACTGTCTAGATGGAGAGCGCTGCCTTGAGGAACTCTGTGTCACTCCAGCCCAAAGTCCTCTCGCTGGGATCTTGATCCTAAACGAGGTCCTTATCGATGGTCGCTGTGATGAGGACGCCAATGGAGATGGGGATGTTGATCGAGTCGAGGATGAGTTTATCGAGATCGTTCATATGGGTCAGGAGCCTGTTGATCTGAGCGGCTGTAGTTTGGTGGAGTCCAACCTACCCTTCCTGGCTCGCCATCGCTTCCCTGAGGGCTTCACGCTGGAGCCGGGGCAGGTGATGGTGATCTTTGGCGGGGGAGAGCCCTCTGAGGAGTTAGAGGAGAGCGCCCCAGACACCCTCTTCTTGATCAGCGACTCTGAAGATCCTGCCTTTAACTTGGGCCTCAACTTGGACGACGCTGGAGATCGTCTGCGTATGTTGGACGCCAACGGGGATGAGATCTTCCTCTTCGCCTACGGAGATGGTTGCTTGGAGGGTGATGAATGCTTAGAAGCTCTCCAAGATCGCGCCTATAGCCGAGTTCCTGATCTCAGCGGAGAGTTTCTTCCTCACCCAGGAGTGATCTTCTCTCCTGGGACCCAAAGCGATGGAGAGCAATTCCCCTAAGCCTTTGTGAGAAGAAGCCTTGACATCTGTGACCAAGAGAGGGATGCCACACCAGCCTCTTCTCTTGGAGTCCTCATATGTCTAGAGCCCTCCTCCTCTGTTTAATCCCCGCCTGGGTCGGAGCCCTTACTCCCCAGGAATCCGCCCTCAATAAGCTGGCCGCTGGAGAAGCTCCAGCGGCCATCAAGATCCTCAAACGAGCGCTCAAGAGCCTCAAAGGGGAGGAGCAGATCAAGCACCTCTGCCTTTTGGGGCGCGCTCAGCGCTTGGCGGAGCAGCATCAAGCCGCCATTGAGACGCTCAAGCAGATCCCCCTAAAGGCCAGTTGTGGTCGCCGCGCGGCCTTTGAACGCGCTGAGGCCCTCTACAGCTTAGGGCAGCAGGGAGAGGCAGCTCAGATCTATGAGAAAGTGGGTAGCCTCATCACGGGTCATGAGCGGGTACAGGAGACCACCACCTGGATGAAGAGCCTCGCGGAGGAGAGGCTCAAGAGAGGGGAGATCGATCAGGGTCAACAGATCCTCGAGCTGGCCTTGGGGCTGGAGATCAAAGAGGAGGAGCGCCTCTCGCTGGCTCGTACTCTCGCTGAGAAGATTTTGGCTCATAAAGATCATCACAACCACTCCGCTCGAAATGCGGTCAAGGCACCTCTCTGGCGTGCGATCCTCTCGGCTCCTCTGGGTCCTGAGATCTCGGGGAGCGTGCAGCTCTTGGCGAGGCTACTCTCAGCAAAAGAGGGGTTCTCGCTGCTGGAGGCTGAGCCTAAGAGCCCCCGCCTGATGGAGTTGAGGGCGATGCTCATGGATGGATACAGCCGAGAACAAGCCGATCCTCTTCGCCAAGCCCTGCTCAAGGAGTTCCCCCAATCGGAAGAAGCTCAACGAGCACGACAAGCGCGGCTTCGTTTCTTGAGAGATAAGGGGCGCTTAGAGGCTGCGCGTCCTCTCATCAAGCAGCTCTTGAAGAGTCCAGACGCGGCGGTGGCGATGCAGGCTTCCCGAGATGGAATCGCGCTCCTTCAACAGACGGGAGATCAAGAGAAGTTGGTTGAAGCTCTCAGCACTCACCTAAAAAGCTTTCCCAGCGATCCCGAGCGGATTCAGCAGGAGTCAAGCTTGGATTTGGCGCTGCTTTACAGCGCCCGAGAAGCTTTCAAGGGAGGGGACTATGAGGGAGCGATCCGGCGCTATAATCACCTCATTCAGCGCGATCCACGCTCCGCCTATGCTGGCTCTGCGGCGATTGAAGCAGCCCTCAGCGCTCGAGCGAAGGGAGATCTTGAGGAATCGGAGCGCCGCCTCCGAGAGATCCTGGCGCGTTGGCCGAGTGAGGGGAAGCGAGCGGTGGAGATCCTTATACGTGAGCACCTCTTTGATAAGGGGCGGCCCTTAGCAGATCTGCCCGCCCTGAAGATCCCTGATCGTTTCCGCGCTGAGATACAACAAGAGCAGCAGCGCCTTGAGGGGCACGCTTTAAAGATCGAGACCCCGGATCAGCAAGCCCCAGGGGCTGAGGCTCGAATCAGGATCCTGACGCGCAATATCAAGAGCTTAGAAGCTCGGCTGCATTACATCGACGCTGAAGCTTATCTGCGTGCTGGAGGGACCCCCGAAGCTTTGCCCGGTCTTGATGTTGCTGTGATCGCACCGGACCACAGCTGGAAGATCGAGGTCCCTGAGTATATGGAGCATAAGGATCTGGACTTCTATCTGGACCTGCCCCAGCCCAAGCCAGGGCTCTATATGGTGACGGTGGCGGGGGGAGAGCTGGAGGCTGCAGCGGTTCTTTGGATATCTAAGCTGCGTCTGGTCGCCCAGGCCAGCGGCTCTGAACTGGCGGCTGCGGTCTTTGATCTGCAAGGGAAGCCTGTCCCCGGTGCTCGTATCCTTCGGCGTGTGGGTGGACGAGTTCTCGGCGGCAAGAGCGATAAACAGGGGCTCTTCCGCAGCTTGATCAAGGCGGGGCCTGTGACCCTTCTGGCGATACATGAAGGCTCGGCGGTTCTGCTTCATCTTCCTAGAAATACACAACCCCACTCCAAGGCTCCCATCAAGCTTAGTGGCGATCTGGATCGCCCGGTCTATCGACCTGGAGATCTGCTGCACTTTCGACTCTATGGTCGCCAAGGAGAAGCGGTGCTCAAGGGAGAGCTTAAAGTCAGTCTGCACAGCGCCGATTATGAGAGCCCTCCTCTGCGGCTTCAGTTTGCCCCCTTGGGGACTGTGGAGGGCAGCTTTCTGGTGCCTGCGCAGCTCACAGGACCTCGTCCCCTCTCGATCATGGCTCAGCTCCCCTCTCAGGAGCGCGCCTCGCAGGTCCTAAGCGCTCTTATCGTCAGTGAGCAGCCAGAGGCGCCGCGCTTGGAGGGCAAGATGGAGGGTGATATGGCCCTCTTCTGGGTCCTGGATGCTCAGGGAGCACCTATGCCGGATCAACTCATCCAGTGGACTGAACCCCGCAGCGGTGATGAGCTGCAACGCAGGCGGACAGATGATCAGGGACAGATCCGCGTAAAGGGTCCTGCGCTCCAACGTCCTTGGTGGATCCAAGCCAAGCTGTTCGAGGGGGATAGCCTCAACTTGAGACGAAAAGGGCCACCTGAGGAGCCTCTCTCTCTTTGGACTTTGGAGCGTCTACGCCCTGGAGAGCAGGGCAAGCTCTCTCTGAGAGGTCGCGGCCCGGTGACCCTCTCCCTTCATCGCCTCTCTCCCCCCAAGAAGCAGCATGAGGCCCTCAAAGATCCTTGGCTGCCTGAGCTGAATGGCGATCTGCGAGCGCCTCAGACTTGGCTCTCTCTCCCCAGCGAGAACAATCAGGGGATCGAGTTGGAGGAGCTGTGGTCCAAAGAGCTGGAGTTAAAAGGGGAGGCTTTAGAGTTGAGCTTGCCTCCTCTTGAGGCGGGGCGCTATCGCCTCCGTGCGCTCAGCGCCAAAGGGCGTTACAGCAGCGAGCGCTGTATCCACGTAAAGCCAGAGGGGCTCCTGCTTCGGGGCGCTGAGCCTCTGGCTCTAGGAGAGAAGCTGGCCCTCTCTCTAGAGGGGGGTCATGCCCTTGTCACTGTCATTGGACAGGGCAATCGCCTTCAAGCAGCGGCGATCCTGGGGCCTCAGGAGATCGCCTCTTGGGAGCCAAGGGGGCGCTGGGGAGAGCAGCTCAGGATCAACGCCCTGGCTCCAGATGGCAGCAGTCACAGCCAGGCTCTGCGTTTTGAGAATCAACTGAAGTTGGAGCTAAAGCAGCATGAGGAGGAGGGGGAATGGCGGATCCAAGTACAGGTAAGGGAGCCCTCAGGGCGACCGGTGAAGGCGGAGGTGCTGCTCAGTCTATTGGACAGTCGCTTAGAGGAGAGCACAGGTTCTCGCCCTCAGCTCTCCCAGGCGGAGGTCTACAGCTTGCCCAGCCTTACCCCCCCTGTTTGGGGGCTCGCTCAGCGCCTGGGCTCAGGCATGGAGGGGCGTCCTTTGGCTGCTGCTTTGCTGGCAGACAATCGCTTTGAGCAGGAGCTTCTTCAGGCTCAAGTCGCGCAGGGTGGAAGCTTTCTAAGCTTGAGGCGGAGACCTCGGCGCGCGATGATTCAAAACAGTATGCCCTATGAACAGTCAGAGTCTTTTGACCCTGGTTGGTCTCCGAAGCTCCAGATTAAAGGTGAACGAAGCTCTCTCCTCTGGAGACAGGTCCAGACCGATGCTCAGGGTTATTTAGAGCTGCGCATCCCTCGTCCAACACGCGCTGCTCGCTGGAATCTCAGCGCCCAGGCCCTCAGCGCTGAAGCCTTTGGAATCAAAGTTCAGACCATCGACACGCTGACACGCCCTCGCCTCATTCTGAGTGAGCCTGGAGGGGGTGCTCCAGGCGAATTGGCGCTCCTCAAAGTGAGGGTGCTGAACCCAGGCGTAGGGGCTTTTAAGGGGATCCTGAAGGTGGATCGCAGTCCCCAGAGAGTTGAATTGGCTCCAGGAGAGAGCCTCAGCTTGGATCTGGGCCTGCGCCCAGCGGGGACAGAGGCGAGGATCAGCCTAGAGGCGAAGGGGCGGCTTCTAGATGAGCAGCTTTGGTCCTTCCCGCTGCTGGAGGGTCGCCCTGATCCTGAGGGTCGTGTGTTAAACATCGCCGTGGATCCAGGCGGGGGTTTCCCTACCGCCCTCCTGGCGCTGCGGGACGATCCTGATTTTGGTCGGGATGTAGGGCGCGCAGCCACGGCTGGACGGATCGCCTTGGAGGCGCTTAAGTGGGTCAAAGAGGGGCAGCGCCCCGCGCTTATCCGCCGTGTAAAGGCTGCTCACATCATGACCAAGAGTCGCGACCCTCAAGATGCTCGCGCGGGGGCTGAGGTGCTGCTCTTCCTGGCTGAGGCCAAAGCCCTGCTTAAGCTTCCCCAGGCAGAGCTCAAGGCGATGGCGGCTCAGATTCCAGGAGAGGCTCTCGATCGAGAGACCCGACTCTGGCTCCTCTACGCTCAGAGCTACGCAGGCCTAAAGGTGGATCAGTCTCAAGTGGATCGTCTACTCCGGCAAGCTGAGCAGCTCAAGCCTGAGAGCCGTGCTCTCTTAGCGCGCCTCCTTCAGCTGCTCAAGCGACCCGTAGAGGGGCTGATCCAGGGGAACTCTCCCCAGGCGATCTTGGCTCGAAGAAATTTGGGGATTCAGAGCGCGCCTCCGACTCTCTCTCCTCCCGCTGTGGGGGCCTATGGAGGGGCTGAGTGGTTGGCCTGTGTTGCTCAAGCTCCTCATCAAGGTGCAGGGGTCCAGCAGGTTAAGCTGAATGGAGAAAGCTTAGGGACGCTTAACCTGAGCGCTGGGGGCCTGCTGCGATTGAACCGGGAGCTGAGTCGGTCTCAGATAGAGATCAGCGGGGCTCGACCCTTTATCTGGCGCAGTGATCCAGCCCCCAGAGGAGAGGCGAAGGCCAAGCTGCTGCGCGTCCCAGCAGAGTTTCCACCCTTGGGACGACATGAGGAGGATGTTTGGTTTGAGCCCAAAGCTCCAGGCGCTCTCTTCTGCGCTGAGCCCTGCTTATTGAGCCTCGGTGACCGGCTCTATATCGATGCAGATCTAAGCCTCCGGGGCTGGCAGCCCCCAGCAGGCTTTAGGCTCAGCCAAAATCGCAGGTTCCTGATCGCCACCTCTGAGGCAGAGGCGATCCTCAGAGACCTAAAGATCATCAATGCTCAAGGAGAGTCAAGCTTGATGGCGCCTCGCCACCTGCAGATCAAGGCGAAGGCTCCCAGCCTAAAGCAGCTCGCTCAACCCTATGCTCTCTGGCAGGCTCAGCGCGCCTTGGATGAGGATCAAGATCCTCGCCCCTTCCTGGACAACTGGCCTGGAGATGAGGATGGGGCTCCAGATCTGCGCCCCCAAGCAGCTGAGATTCGCTTCCGATATGCCCTCAAGCGGGGAACGACTCCTACGGAGATCCTGGATCGTTTTGAGGCCTTGAAGGCGGCCTCCCCCAGGGCAAATCTCTCTCTGGAGCAGGTAGTGCGGGTGGCCCAGGCTTACCGCGCGGTGGGGCGGCTGGAGCGGGCGGTAGAGACTTGGCGAACAGCGTTAGGGGCCGCCTTCTTGGCGGAGACGGGCACTCTCCGCCGCCTCGAAGATGTGGCTGGGTTGCTGCCGATGCTCAAGGGCCTCTATGCCCTTGATGGCTCCTATCCTCCGATCTCCCCCGTTGAAGAGGCCCTCTACCTGTTGCCTCAGCGCCTGGGGGAGATGGCCGATGAGCCCCTCCCCCAGAGCTTGAGCGCAGCGGGGATCACCGCCACCAAGCTGCGACTCCAGGCCGCCGCCTGGGATCGAGAGTTCCTGGCCCTTTGGCCTCAGAGCCCTCATCGTCCTGAGGCGGGCTTTCACCTGATTCAGCTCCTCTTGGAGTTAAAGGCTCCTGAGCGCGCAGCGTATTGGGCTGCGCAGCTCAGCGCGGCCCACCCCAAGAGTCACCTAAGAGACGAGTTGATCTATCTGGAGGGCCTAGCGCGGGCCCAGCTGCGAGAGGACAAGGCTGCTTTGAGCGCCTTTGAGCAGGTCGCTCAGGAGGAGTTTTTGGGGGAGGATGGCCTCTTGAGCTTCTCTGAGAGCCGGGGAGATGCAGGCTACGCTGCTGCGCGCCTCTATGAAGCTCAAGGCGATCTCAAGCGCGCCTTGAGCGCCTATCGGCGGGCCGCAGACCAGCACCCTGAGGCGAAGCAAGCGATCAATGCCTTGGAGGATGTACGCCTACGTCCTCGTGAGCGTCTCAACGTGCTGGGGGATGAGGAGGCCCTGTTGCCGGTGGAGGTTGCCAACCTTAAGGTCCTACATATGCGGGCCTACAAACTGGACCTACGCACCCTCTTTCTGCGGGACTCGGGGCTCTCTAGGGTACGCGCTGTGCGCATCGATGGGCTCAGTCCCAGTTGGTCTGGACAGCACAAGATCAACGCAGGCTCGTTCCCTAAGGAGATCAAGGTCCCGCTCCCGCTCAAGGAGCCTGGAGCCTATCTGATTCAGATCAACGGCGGTGGTGAACAGGGCCTCAGCCTACTGCTCCGCAGCGATCTACGCATCGATCTGATGGGCTATGGTGCCAGCGCTCGGCTGAGGGTATTTCGTAAGGGCCAGCCTGCGGCGGGGATTACGGTGCGGGCGATCAGACATGGGCGACCTCTGCGCTTGGAGACCGATCTAAGAGGAGTCGCTCTGGTCCCAGTGGGGCCTGTCTTGGTTCAAGATGGTCCCCACTTTGCTTTTGAAGAGTCAGCTACTCTGGATAAGAAGGATGGTTTCTTTAACTTCGATGAGCAGGAGAGCGCTCCCAACCGCCCTGGAAAGAGCATCAAGAGGAAGCTTCGTCGCCAAATCAAGGGGAATCGACGGCGCTTTGAACGACGCTTCAAGAAAGAAAATAAGTCGATGATAAATATGGAACTGATGTAGATCTTTTGCTCTTTGCAAATTTTTTTTAAACTGCCCTAAAAGCTCAACTCCCCTCGCTTTCTGGACCCCGACAACATCTTCTCGATGGTTTTAGAGGCCCTCTTTCTCGTAATCAATCTTGGTCAACTCTTCGCTGATCTCCCACAATGCCTGCGCATCCTCTAAACTTCTTGCGCTCTCAGAGGGTTGCACTCGCTGAGGATAGCCTCTGAGTTCTCCAAAACCTCCTGGGCCGTAATACTCTCCACCCTCAACATCATCGGCGGTCGCAGCTCGAAGCGTAGAGAGGGCGCCTTGGGCGCTCTTCATCTCGATCAGCTTTCCACCAAAGCGAAGGAAAAAGAGATGCCGGCTTAATTTAGAGTTGCTAATGCCTGGATGAGCAGCGACAGAGATGATGTTAACCCCCTTGGCTTCAAAGCGCCTTTGTAGCTCCAAACTGAAGAGGAGATTGGCTAATTTGCTTTGAGTGTAGGCCCCAAGCTTGCTGTAGTGTCGTGTCTGATAGTGCAGATCTTCCAAGTGCAACAGGCCAATCTTATGAGCGATGCTGGAGAGGGTCACCACCCGCGCGGCCTCCGCTTTTAAAAGTCTGGAGAGCAGGAGACCGGTGAGGGCGAAGTGCCCCAGATGGTTGACCCCAAAGTGCTGCTCGAAGCCCTGATGTGTCTCCCCCTTAGGGAGCATCATGATGCCCGCGTTGTTGATCAATAGATCGAGATGTTTGTAGTGAGAGTTGAACTGCCACACAAAATGTCGCACAGATTCGAGATCACCCAAGTCGAGGCGAACAAACCGCAGCTTAGCCCCTGGAGTTTCATCCTGAATCTGACCCAAGGCCTCTCGACCTCGTCGCTCACTTCGGCAAGCCAAAACAACTTCAACACCTGCTCTGATCAATTCCCGTGTGGTCTCAAAGCCCAGCCCTGAGTTGGCGCCTGTGACCACAGCGATCTTTCCCTCTTGGGGTTTCATCTCTCTTAGAGTCCACTTCTCCATGAAGTACCTCCCTATTATCTCTCTGCCTCTTACGTTCTCTGTTTCCCGTGCCTCTCGGAGTCCTGCGGTTAGAAGCCCTCAACGATTAAATCTTGAGCTAAATCAAGATAAAATGCAAGGTGGTTAAAGTTAGGACCGGTTACCCCCGCCAACTGCCCTACTTCATCAAAATGATCAGCAGGGATCTCTCCTCTATATTCTCCCCAGATAGCACTTTCCACCGGGACGATGCCATCGTTCTCCCCCGCTTGGCTCAATATGATGTGGTAGGACCACTGAATCTCCAGATCACAGATATCATCGCAACTGAGCCCCAGCGTGCAGGTCTTCCCTGCGTAGGAGATATATTTGACCTGAGGATCGTCGGAATGGGCCGGATTGAAGGTCCTCTGAACATACTCCTCAGTCATCGCTTCAAAGGAGGCGATGGCATCAGACTCGCTGCCCACCACCGAGGCCCCCAGCCAGTCAAGTAGACCGGCGAGGGCCTGCTCTCCTAGACCCGGCATCAAGCCTAGAGCAACATCTAAGAGAGGAGTGCCTCGATGAGGAGTGGAGATGGTGGTTAAAGAGGCGACGCGACCTCCATAATCGAGAGCGCTGATCAGTCGCCGAGAATCTAAGCCCCCCTGGCTGTGAGCGATGATATTGATGCGCTCAGCGTGAGCACTTGCTAAGAATTGCTCCAGCTGCTCCGCCAGCTGCTCTGAGCGTATCTCGATGGAGTTGTAGGGGTCCAGGCTGGCTACATAGACCTGAAATCCGGCTGTCTCTAGATGCTCTTTGACTCCGTAGAAGTAGGTGTAGGGGCCGATCTCACTCCAACCTGTCCAACCATGCACCAAGAGAATGGGGTGCCGACTCGTCTGCCGACAGCCCTCTATACAACGAATCTCCAAATCATAGCGTCCTGCCTGTGTTTGCGTCCCTCCAGCAACGAGCAGGCGATATTCCCCGCTCAAGGGAGCGCGGAAGCGCAGCGGTGTTGGAGAGAGAGCCTCAACGCGCGCACCGCTCAGGGCAGGTACTTCCCCCTCTACATCAGCCCAGGTCAAAGAGAGGCGGACTTCATTCAGATCTGCCCAGGGCCGCAGGTTGATCTCAAAATCGCTCTCCACCGCTGCGCTGAAGCGATAGATATGGATCTCGCAGGGGAGGAGGATCTGTCCCTCCAGAGAGCTGCCCTCTTGCTCCTCATATCGAAGGCCCTCTGGACAGGGCTCGGAAATGTCGAGGTCTGAGGGCCTCTGGTCAAGGCTCTGATCGAGAAGCTGCAGGGGTAAGCTGAGATCCGACACAGGGGTACTGTCCAGTTTAAGATGAGGCGAATCGATGAGATCCAAGGTCCCAGGAGCAAAATCCCTAAGTTGTTGCTCTCGATAGGCTTGATCGAGGAGACGCAATTCCAGAAAGGACTGGTCCAATGCTGAGCTGTCTCGCTGGATGGGCTGCCCCTCTTCATGACAGGCGCTCAGACAGAGTGATAGTCCCAAACTCCAAGCGATCCTATATGTGGTCATAAAGTCAGCTTAAAGCTTTTTTTCTCGCTCCACAGCCAAAATTACGGCAAAGCGAGAAGGTTTAGTTCCTTTAGGCGCTTATCAGCCTGAGCGCAGAGGCGCTCTATGTTCTTGAGCATCTCCTCTTTGAATCCTGCGTCCTTAATCTCTGGCAGGTTGATGTGCACATTGAGGGCTGCGCCATGAACAGCCGCGTAAGCACAGTAGGCAGCAACTCCTGCATCAGAGAGGCTGTTTTGGTTGCCCTTCTCCAGCATCACTTGGATGAGGTCAAAGCACTCTACGGCCCCCTCAGCGACCTGATAGGGGATGCGGGTGGCGGCCTTCTGAGCTGCTTGCATCGCTTCGGCGCGAGCCGCCTTCTGCTCCTCGCCTCGGCGCGGCATACGACGGGCGCTGATGATGGCGTTAAAGGACTCTGTATCTGCGTCGATAGCGCAAAGGAGACGATCTTTGAGCTTTTGCCCCTTGAGGGCTACAGACTCCATCAGCTCCCAAACCTCCTCATAGCCCTTCTTTCCATGACTCAGGTTACCCACCATGGTGGTCAAGCTGGCGGCTAAGGCACCACAGAGAGCGGCGACGCTGCCTCCACCCGGCGCCATCGACTCAGAGGCCAGCTCCTCAGCGAAGCCCTGAAGGCTGAGATCCACCAAGGCATTTTCTTTCCGCTGGGCGATGGCGTACTCGATGATCTTCTTCTCAGGCTCAAAGGGGGCTACATCATTCAAGCCCATGGATTCGATGGCGACCCTCAGCAGCTCTCTCTCATGTACTGCAGTAGAGCGCCCCTGCTTGCGTAGGTAGAAACGCCCAGCCTCCAACAAGGTGTCGAGCGGGATCAAACCCACCAGCTCGCTGCCCGTGACCCGCATCCCTTTGGAGGCGGCCAGCTTGCAGACCGTATCGAAGACTTGATGAGGGGCGGTGACCTCTAGATCGGTCAAGTTCATGGTCACTTGGCACTGCTGAATCTCGTCTAGATACCAAGCCGCCGCCTTGCAGTGCTTGAAGAGCCCCGGAACCTTGACAGGCTTACCGTTAGGGTGGCGGATGATCTCTCCCTGTTCATCGCGCTTGGCTCGCCCTCGCTGGCGGATCGTCAAAGCGATGTCATGAGCTAGGCGCCGCGCACGGGTGTTGAGGTTGATATTATAAGCACCCAGGAACTTGCGAGCGCTGACATGCAGCACGCCAAACTCAGGGCAGAAGCGATGAGGGCCACAGTCTGGAGCCCAGTCAGGGTCCTGCATCTTCTGAGGGAGAGCTTCATACTCCCCTCTACGAACCTGGGCGAGGTTGCGGCGCCCTTCACGAAGGGCTGCATATTCATAGAAGTAGACAGGCAGGTCCAGCTCAGTTGCTACACGCGCTCCCAGCGCTCGGGCCAGGACCACGCACTCCTCCATGCTCACCCCAGAGACCGGCACAAAGGGGCAGACATCTGTAGCTCCTGCACGAGGATGAGCCCCACTGTGTTTGCGCATATCGATGAGCTGATGACTGCTCTTGATCAAGCGAAAAGCTGCCTCCGAGACCGCCTCTGGAGATCCAGCGAAGGTGATCACCGTCCGGTTGGTGTCCGCGCCAGCGTCCACATCTAAGAGAGTCACCCCCTCAACTCCCGCAGCGGACTGAGCACAGGCCTCAATGATCTTCTGGTCGCGACCCTCAGAAATATTGGGGACACATTCTACGATCTGCTTCATCACCTCTCCTCACTCGGTTGGGCTTATGTTCTCCTGAGAAGATGCTGATATCATGATCCTCCTCGCTGTGCCTCTATGGAGTCTTGATGCGCCTCCTCCTGCTCTCTCTCCTGCTCTCATCTCAGGCTCAGGCGCTCCCCAGTGAGCGGTCCAC
Organism: uncultured Nannocystaceae bacterium; assembly: GCA_964384025.1. Classification (GTDB taxonomy): domain Bacteria; phylum Myxococcota_A; class Bradymonadia; order UBA7976; family UBA1532; genus CAYLJJ01. Next base: position 49,368 of record CAYLJJ010000027.1, on the reverse strand, counting down.
CGAGGAGCGGGTGGATGATACCCTCCTCGGCTTGACCCTGCTCTCACAGGCGATCAGCGGAGACAGCCGCAGCCACTGCTTCATCCAGCTTGAGGTTGGAGGAGAGGGGGTGCCCTTCAGCGCTGGAGATAAGATCTACCTGTGGCTCTATGAGGATGATTTTGTTGGTGATGATGAGATCTGGAGCCAGGAGCTGGAGATCAGCCCTGAGGAGCTTGAAGCTCAGCGGCTGGAGCGGTTTGTAGATTGTGCCTCTGGCTTCCCTCAAGAAGACAGCGGGGGAGAGATCGAGATCTACGCACGGGCAGAGGTTGAGAAGGCGGAGTGTGGTTTCTGGTGTCTTTATGATCGCCCCTCTACCTCTACAATCTCTCTGAGCTTTGTTGAAGATGATGAGTTGGAGGAGAATGACGCCAGCGGGCAGGCTCAACGTCTACCTCAAGGTCTTAGCCCTGATCACATCAGCCGTGATCAAGACTGGTATCTGATCTCGACTTTGGATCGCAGCCTCTTGAGCATCCGAGTTGTTCATCGCAGTCAGAATGGCCGCCTGGAGGGGGATCTCTTTGATCTAGAGGGAGAGCGGCTCTCCGCAGGGGGCAGTCTGCCTGAGGCCACCCTTGCTGAGGCAGGCCCTCTCTCTGCTGGAGACTATCTGCTTCGTGTCTCTCCCCGAGATGGACAGGACTACAACTTCTACGATCTGGAGATTCGCTCCATCATCGGAGGCTGTGATCCCAATGCCCAGCAACAAACTCCTTGTGAGCGTTGCGGTTGGCGAACGCGGATCTGCCAGGAGGATGCTCGCTGGGGAGAGTATGGGGAGTGTGAGAGACAGGGAGAGTGTGAGGTGGGGAGTAACAGACAGAAGGGCTGTGGCAATTGTGGGATCGAGCAGCAAAGCTGCTCTGAGCTCTGCTTCTGGGAGCAGGGAGAGTGTATCAATGAGGGAGAGTGCCGCCCTGAAGAGATCTTTGAGGAGGCCTGCGATGAGGCTCGGGGGCGCCGGACCCGTCGATGCTCTGAGCTGTGTGCCTGGAGCGCTTGGGGAGATTGCATTCCCCACGAGTGTAGTCCTGGAGAGAGCCGAGATTGCTATGAAGGCCCTGTTGGGACCGCTGGTTTTGGCCTCTGCCGTCTCGGGCGGACTCACTGTATGGAGGGGCTCTGGGGAGCTTGTGAGGGCGAAGTTCAGCCTAATCATGAACTCTGTGATGATGGCTTAGACAATGACTGTGATGGCACCACAGATCAGGGTGATCGAGACTGCGGTGGGGATGTGGATGTGGGGGATCCCTGTAAGCGCGACGAGGAGTGTGGTGGGCTGATGATCTGCCTTATGGAGCCGGAGGTGCCTGGCTTTCGAGGAGGCTACTGTAGCTTCCTCGACTGCGACGGAGATTGCCCCGATGGCTCAGCCTGTGGAGAGACGATGGGCTTGAATCTCTGCCTGAGCCGCTGTGGTCGCAACGCCGATTGTCAGCCAGGGCAGATCTGCGCCGATGCGGAGACCGATATCGGAGGTCTAGCCTGTATCCCCCGCTGTATGCTCTCCAGCGAGTGTCGTGATCCAGCTCTCCCGCATTGTGATGAGGAGAGCGGTCTCTGTCTTCCACCGATCGCTCCAGAGTTTGATCTGGGGGTTATCCCTGATGCTACGCCCACGCTGGATCGGGGAGAGCTCTCCAATCCAGACCGGAGCGCTGTAGATCAAGGGAGAAACCCAGACGCTCTCCTCCCTCATCTGGAGGAGTTTGAGGAGGATGAAGCAGATTGTCACTGCCACTTGGGGCGCCCCAGCCTGCCCCCTTGGTTTTGGCTCAGCCTGTTGCTTCCTCTCTGGGCATTGAGGTTCCCAAAGAGATAAGCCTATGGAGGTCAAATGAACATCTTCGCTCTGCTTCTTATTCTCAGCGCTTTTGTGGGAGGGGGCTTGGCTTTCTATACCCAAGGCCCCTTAGAAGCCCTGCTGATCTCTCTGGGGCTGCTTTATTTCTCATGCTCACCTCGCATCATCAAGGAGTGGGAGTTTGGTATTCTCCTGCGACTGGGGAGATTTCGTCATCTCCTCAAGCCAGGTCTCAATTGGCTGATCCCTGGCTTTGATAGCCTCGCTGAGCGGGTGGATATGCGTATCCGCTCAACCCCCTTCTCTGCAGAACGAACCCTCACTCAGGACACCGTACCGATCAACGTCGATGCGGTGCTGTTTTGGGAGGTGAAGGAGGCCAAACGAGCCATATTGGGGGTTGAAGATTACCTGCAAACCATCACCTGGGCAGCCCAGACCAGTCTACGAGATGTGATTGGTCGTACAGAGCTGGTGCAGATGATCTCCGATCGAGAGCGCTTGGATCGAGAGCTGGAGCAGACCATAGAGGCCAAAGCTGAAGAGTGGGGGCTCTCGGTCAAGTCGGTGGAGATCAGAGACTTGATCCTCCCAGGGGGCCTAGAGGACGCGATGAGCCGCAAAGCTCAAGCTGATCGAGAGCGAGAAGCCCGCGTGATCCTGGCCGAGAGCGAGATCCAGGTGGCCACACAGATGCTTGAGGCCGCTGAAGTGTATGGAGCTGATCCCATCGCCCTTCAGCTGCGCAGCATGAATATGACCTATGAGTCGATCAAAGAGCGAGGCGCTCTGATGCTGATCCCCTCATCTATGACCGAGAGCCTGGATCCAGCCGCGATGGCTGCCCTGGGTTACCGCCTAAGAACAGAAGATAAAAAATGAACATCTCTGCCCATCGTCTTCATAACTCTAAGATCCTCTACCGCGATACGCTCTATGAGGGCGCCTCTCTCTTCCCCTTCTTTAACGGAGATGGAGAGGTGCTGAGCCTCATGTTCGTCTACGAGGGTTGTTCCAAGATCTACTTCTTCAAGCCTCAGCCGGGAGCCCTTAAGATCCCTCTTCTAGGCACGCTAAAGTTGGGCCACAGCGTCCATCTGCGCCCTGCCGCTCAGCCCTTAGATCTCCCTGAGTTGGTGGGTGCTTGGCATTATGATCCTTGGTGGCTCCTGGCTCATGAGCGCTTCTCAGCGCTCTCAGTTGTGCCCTTCCTTAAGGCTACAAACTGCGTTAAGCCTCTCCCCAAGCTCCAGAAGCTCTACTTCAGCGCTGATCTGCTCCAAGTTCAAAGCCTCTTTCTGAGAGGTGAAGAGGAGGTGCTGCCTTGGAGAGCGGGGCTCTTGGGCCACTCTCCAGCTCGGATTGAAGAGAGAGAGGAGCCCTGGATCCTGGATCCCAGCTGGGAGAGCTGATCAGGCCAGGGACTCCATCAGGGGATCAAGGCGCAGGCCCTGGAGCTTACGTCTCCGGCGCACCTCCTCCATCGGCAGCAGCTCTCCCAAGAGACGATCGATATAGAGGACTCCATCTAGATGATCCAACTCGTGCTGCCAGAGCACGGCGTCAGGACCCTCCGCTTCTGCTCGCCGAGGGCGTCCTTCTAGATCTTCATAGCTGAGCTGAATCCAGCGGTTTCGGCGAACCAGGCCCCCCACACCAGGGATACTCAGGCAGCCCTCATAACCCTCAACCAACTCATCAGAGCGCTCCAAGATGAGGGGATTGCGGACAAAGATCTGCTGAGGCTGCTCTCCACGATAGCCCAACATCAGGCAGGCTACCCGCAGGGAGATCCCAACCTGAGGGCCAGCGATCCCCACCCCCCCAGCGGTCCTCATGCTCTGCTCCATCCGCTCCGCCAGCTGTTTCAAGTCCCAGGCACGAGGAACAGGGCGGGCACGACGGCGGAGTAGAGGGCTCCCCTTGGTGAGGATCTCCAGGCTTTCCCCCTCAAGCTGGAGGCGCTTAGACTCCTCAGGGTTTAGCTCTGGGCGCTGAGGGCGAGCACTACAGCCAAAGAGCCCAGCGATAGAGGTCCCTCCAAGGGCCTTGAGCAGTTGGCGTCGATTCATATTAAGCTTCTCATCAGTAGAGGATTTTAGAGGAAGCTCTTTAAAAGGCGAACCATTTAATATTGCACGCATATGAAATTTGAGATATATAAACAAAGGAAAAGGCTGTAGAGGTTGTACATGCTGGGTTCCTCCTTATGAGTGAAGAGCAGATTCGCGAGATCATCAAATCCCTCATCAAAGATCTGGACGCTCAAAAGAGAAACCTCCTGGGTGCTGCTCTTTTGAGCACAGGGCTGCTGGCTTGTGGACCCAAGACTCTCTATGCTGGTCCTTCCGTTGAGCCTCCTCCTCAACAGGTCGCAGATCCAGGTCCCATCGCGGAGTATATGGCTCCAGATCCAAAGCTACAGCCCCCCGAGCCTGTAGAGCTTTACGGGGTCCCCATGCCGGTCAAGCCTACAGAAAAGAAGCCTGATCCACGCTTTGCACCCCCTCCGCCGCTCACGCCTCCCCCTGAAAGCGAAGCGAAGCCTCTCTATTCTGCTCCCTCCCCGCTCCCCCTACCTCCCCCCGAAGGCGAGGCCAAACCCCTCTACGCAGCTCCCGATCTTCCCCCCGCTCCTGTTCCTCTCTATGACGCCCCTCTCGATTAGCTCAAAAAACATCTATTGATCGTATGTTTGATTATTTTATACAAGGCGTCAAAATGGATGGACATTTATGGGATCACTGTTAGGATGCTCTGGGAACATCGATGGCCCTATACGCTGAAATACTCAGCTTGGAGCCTATAGATACCATATAAAACCCTGAAAACTCAGGAAGGAGATCACAGTGTCCTTGAAGGAAAAACTGGCTCAAAAGATTGAGATGGAGCGCCCACGCATCACCCGACTACTCAAAGAGTATGGAGATGTCAAGGTAGGTGATGTCTCTGTTCGCCAAGTCATCGGTGGCGCTCGAGGTGTCAAGATGCTCGTCACTGACATCTCTTATCTTGATCCTATGGAGGGGATCCGCTTTCGAGGGAGGACCATCTCAGAGGTACTTGAGTTGCTGCCCAAGCCAGAGGGCAAGGACTACCCCTATGTCGAGGCTTTCTGGTGGTATCTCCTGACAGGCGACATCCCCAATGCTGAAGAGACCGCAGAGATCATCGAAGAGATGCAACAGCGGACCTGTGTCCCTCAGTATGTCTTCGATCTGCTGCGGGCGATGCCCAATGATGCTCACCCCATGACTATGTTCTCTACAGCGATCCTGGCGATGCAGCGGGAGTCCAAGTTCGCGCGCTTCTATCAGGAGGGCTATGATCGCATGAAGGCTTGGGAGTCTGCTCTTGAAGATGCCATGAATCTGGTGAGCCGCCTCCCCACCATCGCAGCCTATATCTATCGGATGAAGTACCGCTCCGATATCCACAAGCCCTGTCGGCCCTCTATGGATCTGGGCTCTAACTTCGCCTATCTGATGGGTATCCCAGAGCCCTATGATGATGTCGCGCGGATGTACTTCTTGCTGCACTCTGATCATGAATCTGGTAACGTCTCCGCGCATACAACCCATCTGGTGGGTTCCGCTCTCTCAGATCCCTACTATGCTCTCTCTGCGGGCATCAACGGCTTGGCAGGTCCTCTTCATGGCCTCGCCAACCAGGAGACCCTCCGTTGGGTACAGAACGTCTTCACGCGCCTGGGCGGAAAGGTACCGACCAAGGAAGATCTGAAGAAATTCCTTTGGGAGACCCTTAACTCTGGACAGGTGATCCCAGGCTATGGTCACGCGGTGCTGCGGCGCACAGATCCTCGCTACAGTCAGCAACGCGAGTATTGCCTCAAGCATATGCCTGATGATGAGCTGTTCCGCGTCACCTCTATGCTCTACGAGATGGTCCCTGATATCCTCAGAGAGCAGGGCAAGGCTAAGAACCCCTGGCCCAATGTGGACGCGCAATCTGGCGTGATTCAATGGCATTATGGCATCAAGGAATTTGACTTCTATACTGTACTTTTTGGTGTTGGTCGTGCCATCGGCGTCTTGGCCAACTTGGTCTGGAGCCGTGCCCTGGGCTTCCCCATCGAGCGTCCCAAGTCGGTGACCACAGCGATGTTGGAGGAGATGGTTGGGATCAAATAGATAAAAGCTCCCCAAAAAGATTGTCTCTAGACAGAACCCCTCTCTAAGATAAGCACAGATTTCTTATGAGGAGCTGATGTGGATCGTTTCGAGTTCTTCGCGAAACTCCCGCGCAACGAGCCTGGGGCAGCCACTTTCACCTCAGCTTATCTAACCCCCATCTCCATCAAATCTACAGACCGTCTGTTGGATCTGAACTGTGGCTCTGGGGATCGTGCTACTTGGGTGGCGCGCTCACGCTGCTGTCGTGTAGTGGCGGTGGATCGAGACACTCGCTATCTCCCCTTTGTACGGCAGCGTGCTGAGGAGGGGGGGGCTTCAAACTTGGTCTCAGCGCTCAGCGCTCGCTATACTCAGCTTCCTTTCCCAGACCAGAGCTTTGCGGTCGTGATGGCTGAGGGCGCAGCGCTCTCTTTGGGGCTCAAACAGGCGCTGCTTCTCTGGAAGCGCTTGCTGAAACCTCAGGGCCGTTTGGTGGTGACCTATCCTGGAGTGGTCAACCGAAATGCTCCCAGTGAGGTACGTGGACCTCTTGAGGAACGGATGGTAGAGCCTCTGGGGACCTTGGCGGACTATCACACCACCTTACGGGCCTGTGGCTATGAGCTGCTCCATCAAGTCCCCCTACAGGCTGGGGTCTGGGACACCTTTTATGGGAACAACCAACGTCACGCCTGGGCTCTGATCGCAGCGGGGAAGCTGCGAGAGGATGATCCCAGCCTACAGCTCATCCTGAATGAGGGAGAGTGGTATCGAAAGGTGGGGCGTGGTCGTGTCTTCCTTCAGGCGATGGTGCTCAAGCTTGCAAAAACCCATTGATCGTCTCCAGAGCAGGCAACCGCTCCATGCTTCACTCCCCAATACATTTTCTATCCTCTGATGGTGTAGAGCGCTGTTGCTCCACGCGCCTGTGACATAACCGGAGCAAGTAGCGCAGCCGCAGGCTGTATTACTGCTGGGTTGCTTCTCATGTTGCTCTGGGGTGGTGTTTTGCAATCTGGACAGCTTCGCTATCACCGAGGAGCATGTCAGGACCATCGCCAACGATCAAACGCAGGATCTTGAAGAGTTTGAGTTCTCCGTAAATTATCGTATCGATGCTCTGGTAGAGCTTGATTACTGCTGCAACGGTGAGATCCTCCACACCGCGCTGAGGCGGACAGTCGGTCCAAAATTTCTATTTTTTCAAAAAAATAAGATCTCTTGGCAAGATCCTTTAAAACTTTTCGTAGAGAGCAGATGCTTCAACCGAGAGGGTCCTCAAGGAGAGATCTCATGAAGAACGCCACCACCTTCCTGCTTTTTTCAGCTCTGCTGTTTCTGTTGCCAAGCTGTGGTTCCAGTCAGCTTCGCAAACAACTCGGAGTCAAAACCCAGAGGGTTTCTCTTAAGAGCCTGGGATCAAAATACTCTAAGTATAGCAAATCCCGGTTTGATGTTTTTAACACGAATAAGCAAGTTAGGAAGAAAACAGGGCGCAAGAGACCATTAAAAATCACCTACCTGAAGTTCAAGATGGCATCTCTCGATAAGTTCCTCTATGAATCTAATACTCTCTACGGACAGTATCGACTTGCACACTCTATGCAAAACAAGGTTCATAAAGACATAGAAAGCTTGTTGAAGATCGATATCTATAAAATCAAAGGGAGAGAGATCAACTCAGCGCTTGCGAGAAGAAACAGCAATAAAATATCTCAAATCAAGAGACTTAAGTCTAACATTAAAGACCTTAAGTTTATGATGGAGATTTTGATCGATATCAAGGATAAATCTTCGGCTGTGATCAAGAGTGCTACCGCGATTAAGAAGAATAGTATCGCAGAACTAAAACAGGATCCCACCCGAGCGCTTCTGATTGCTGATGTCAGTAGCGAGGTAATGACCGCTAGTAAGCGACTGGGACGTGTTGTTTCGGGAACACCTAAGCTCCTCTGGAAATTTAAGCGACTTATCAGCGTCTTCAATGTCTTCTAGAATATCTCTCTACTTCTTCTAGATAAAACTTTTCAAAAGAGCCGCCTTGCGATATCCAAAGAGAAGCACCCTCAGTTGTTGTTTGATTCTGCTCTTGGGTTGTAACAACGCTGAAACCCTCGAAGTTGCTGAAACCTCCGTCGCCCCAGATCTGGGGCCTTCAGATCTCTCAAAAGATCTAGGATCCGATGAGCGCGATCTGGGGCTCGCCCCAGATCTTCAAGGAGACCTCAGCAGCCCCGACAGGCTCCTCCCTGATCTCGCCCTTGATCGACCCCCTCCAGATGTTACCGCTCTGGACTTCGCGTTGGACCTGCCCAGTCTAGATGCAGCTCCAGATCCTGACGAGGGAATCTACCAGCCCCCCTTTGAGCCTGCGGTGTGCGGCGCGCCCCCTTACAGCTGGCTTCCCCCAGGGGAGCTGGCTGAAGTGCTCACTTGGAGAGACGCTGAGTTCTCAAACTTCAGCTTGGAGCTTATCCAAGCGGCCCTTGAAGAGGAGGGTTATGAGGGCCTAGAGCCTGAATATGGGGCTCAGGTCTATAAGCTGCGCTACTCCACCCAGGATCGAGGGCTTCGACGCGAGGCCACAGCGATGGTGGCGGCGCCCAGCGATTGGGATCAGGAGGCCCCACCCCCCGTCGTGCTCTGGCTACACGGCACGACAGGCATCAGCGATACAGATGCTCCCTCACATGATCCTCTGGAGGGCGCTGCACAGGTCGCCATCCTCGCCTCTCTAGGCTATTTAGCGATAGCTCCAGATTATCTAGGGATGATCGGCTTTGGTGAGCCCTCTCCTGAGGGCACTCTGCACCCCTATCTTGTCGCCGAGGCGGTAGCTATAAGCAGCCTAGATGCTCTTCGAGCAGCGATGCGTGGTCTCAGCAGAGCGCGGCTCTCGTTTGAGCCCTCAACAGATCAGCTCATTTTCTGGGGAGGCTCTCAGGGCGGGCACGCGACCTTCTTTACCGAGTTGTATCAGCCCTATTATGCCCCAGATCTACCTCCCCTCGCGGCGGTGGCAGCGGTCCCCCCTACCGATCTCTTGGGCCTCGCTCGCTGGGGAACACAGCATCAAGGCAGTACCACAATGGCGCTCTCGATCGCCGCCGCCTTGATGTGGGACTGGTATGGACGCAGCGCCTCTCTGGATGAGATCTTCCGCGATGATCCACCGCTTCAGATCGCCAGCACCCTCTTTGATCGCCTCTTCTCAAGAGACGACACCGCGGCGCTCTTTGAGCAGATTGAGTCCCTTGAGCAGCTCTTCACCCCCGCTTTCATCTCTGCGGGTCTTGAGGGAAACTTAAGAGATCTTGAGCCCTGGGGTTGCTACTTCGCGGAGAACAGCGTGACTGAGGGCAGCGTCCCCAGGATCAGCGAGACCCCCTTCTTTGTGACCCTCTCAGAGGAGGACACCTTGGTGGTGACCGAGGTGATCCGCGAGCATCTCCCTAGGCTCTGTGAGCGGGGCTATCAGATGGAGATCATCGAGTGTGCGGATCTAAGCCACTCAAGGGGCGCGGTCGCGGCCCTCCCTCAGATGCACACCTGGATTCAAGCTCGTGTAGCGGGAGAGCCCCTTGCAGAAGAGCGTCTCTGTAGACTCCCAGAGCCTCTCCTCTGTGAGTAGAGAGGCTGGAGGGCTCTGAACAGAGCCCCTATAGCTGCCCCACCGTAAATTCCCCCACTGTAAATTCCCCCACTGTAAATTTCCCCATCGCAGCTACCCCAGCTCCCAAGGAGAATGCCTCATGCTCCTCTCTCTGCTACTACTGCTCTCTCCAAGCGAGGCTACAGCCATCCGAGTGATCGGGAGACAGGAATCTGGAGCACCAGAGAGCCGCGCTCAGCAGAGCGTTCGACGCCGGGAGATGCAGGAGCGCCAGAGCCGCTCTACCCCCGAGGCCCTGATCTTTACTCCTGGAGTCTATGTACAGCAGACCGCTCATGGCCAGGGCTCTCCCTATATCCGGGGTCGTACTGGGCGGCACACCCTGCTCCTCTTTGATGGTCTGCGTCTCAACCACGCCCTCTTTCGTCAAGGCCCCAACCAGTACCTCTTTACTGTGGACGCTCAAACTCTTGGACGATTGGAGGTGTTGCGGGGCAGCGCCAGCGTTGAGTTGGGGGCCAACGCTCTGGCGGGGGCGATCCTCCTCTACCCTCGCGAACCCGCCATCGATCCTCAGCGAAAGGGGTTTCATTTTCAGCCTCGCTTGAACCTACGTCATGCCAGCGCAGATCGCAGCTTGGGAGGTCGTCTAGAGGTAGAGGCACAGCTTAGCCCGCAGACAGGGCTGCTCACCGGTTTTGGGGGGCGTCGTCTGGGGCAACTGGAGGCCGCAGGCCCGATTGAGGGTCTCAAGGAAGATCCTATGCCTTTGGAGCGGGAGGTTCCTCGCTTTGAGGAGAATGGTCGCAGCCAGATGGGCACCGGCTTTGAGGAGCTGACCGCAGATGCTCGCTTACTCCACCAGCTCTCCGAGCGAGAGCGTCTGGTGTTGGCAGGCTACCTCTATCGCCAATATGACGCTCCTCGAACCGACCAATGTCCACCCCCAGAGACCCCCGATGACTGGTGCCTGATCTACGAAGAGCAGTTTCGCAGCCAGGTTCTCGCGCGAGCGGAGCTGGAGTTTAAAAACCCCCTTTTGGCTCATCTAGAGGCGGCGGGAGGCTTTCAGCGCCAGCATGAGCGGCGGGTCAACAATCGGATCGACTTTATCAACAGTGGAGAGGACAGCATCGACATCTGGGAGCTGAGACTGGAGGCACAGATCAGGACCCTGCCTCTCTGGGGAGAGCTTCAGCTGCGCCTACCCTATGGCCTGGATGGGACCTTGGAGTCGGTCAGCTCTAGGGGCTGGGATACCCTCGTCCGCTCAGAGATCAGCCGTGATCGCTCCCGAGGCCAGTATATAGATGGCAGCGCTGCTCGGCAGGGCGCCCTCTGGTTCTCTCCGCGCCTGGACTGGGGGCGCTTCACGCTGCGCTTAGGGGCGCGTTGGCTCTATGCGGAGGTGCAGGCCCAGATGGATCTAGACTCTGACTCTCCAGAGATTGATTCCAGCTGGGTCGATGGAGTCGCCAACGCGGGCCTTGAGGGGCGCTTTGGTCCCCTCAGCCTGATCTTTAATCTAGAGGAGGGCTATCGTTCTCCTAACCTCGACGATATGACCGCTCGACAGTTCACTGGCCAAGGTCTTCAGTTGGGCAATGAAGATCTACAGCCGGAGCGCGCCCTCAGCGCTGAATTGGGCCTTAAGTTGAACTTCCGCGCGCTTCACTTGGAGCTTTGGGCCTTTCGCAGCAGGTTCTACGGCCTTATGGAGCGCAAAGACAGCGAGTGCCCTCCCTCAGATCGCAGCTGCTCAGCGATGCGACGCGCTCCGCCAGTAACCTTGGTAAACCTGAGCGATGGCTTGATCTATGGCTATGAGGCCGCCCTTAGCCTACGCATCCCCCATGGAGTTCAGCTCAAGAGCAGCCTCTCTTGGGCTTGGGGAGAGGGAGACTCCCCTCTAGATCATGAACAGGGAGAACAGCGACCCCTCTCACGCATCCCTCCTCTGAACGGCAACCTTGAGCTGCTCTGGAGGCAGGCCCACAGTGGCCTCTATGCAGCTGCGGCTCTGCGCTGGGCCGCAGCTCAGGAGCGCCTCTCTTTTGGTGACAGCATCGACCGGCGCATTCCCTTTGGGGGGACCCCAGGCTACAGCGTCCTAGATCTAAGAGCGGGCTTACGCCTTCCCCAGGCCCTCTCACTCAACCTCGTCGTCGAAAACCTCACAGATGAAGCTTATCGAATACATGGCTCCAGCGTTAATGGAGCGGGGAGAGGCTTCATCCTCAACTTGGAGATCGAACCATGAAGATCGCCCGATCTATTTTGACCCTCTCACTTCTTATCTCTTTAGGTTGTGATGGAGGTGATTCTCAAGAAACAAGCGATACAAGTACAGCAGATGCAGGCGCAACAGATGCAAGTGAAGAAGGCATAGAACCTCTGAGCTGTATCTCTGAAGGAGAGTACCCTGAGGGATGGGACAGCTGTATCTCTGATGATGGTCAGTACCATCTAGCGGGCTCCAGCACCCCTTCAAGCGCAGCGCGGGTCGCCGCCTATGAGGCGATAGCTGAGCTGCTTTGGGGGGGGGAGAGCAGCGCTGAGGAGTTTATCCAAGCGGAGTTGATCTATGGAGAAGAGGGGGGGGTCGGGAGCCGCATCACTCGTCGCTATGATGTCCACGTCCCCAAGCCTGAGGGTGTTGACTGCAAAGCTGAAGAGGCTGCTCAGAGTTGGCCTGAATACTGTGTGGGTCCCAGCCGCATCGAGCCCCTGATTTTGAGCGCCTTTGAGGCGGGGATCGCAGGGACAGAGCCGCTGATCAACGCCCACAGGATTGAAGCAGCTCTGATCTGGTTCTATTACATCAGCAGCTATAAAGAAGCAGTGACCTGTGCGACCACCGCTAAGGACTGTGACTCCTCTTGGGCCTATTACTGCGGGGGCAAGCAGCTTGATGAGACCGCTTTGGGCTTTGGTGGCTTGGTACAGACGCTCAGCCCTCCTGCTCACGCGGCGATCTTCCAAGGGCTCCTGGCGCTGCGCTGCTGGCGGGATCTGGACTCAGCCGAGAGCGCAGAGGATGAGGCCCTACATCAGCGCGCTCTAGAGCAGCTTGATCCCGCCTTGGATCGAGGTCTTGCGATGATCTTGATCCAACGTATCCAAGAATTTGAAGCAGCGTCAGGGGCGACGCGCGCGGCGCTCTGGGCAGGCCTTGAGATCTTGGGGCCGGTCCTCAACCGAGGGGCCAAGGCCCAAGATGAGGCAGGAGCCGCTCGCTTGGAGGAGCTTTGGACTGTAGGGATGGAGGAGTTCTCAGCGATGGAGGCTCTAGAGATCTTAGAGGAGCTCTTCCAGTGTTCCCCCCCTCTATAAACCTCAACTCTGAAAGCCTGCCTTTATAGAAACGGGGCTGAGGGGTTGAGATATGGGTAGTCAGGAAGACGTAGTGATGTCAATTCCATTGATGTTCAAATTATAACTATGGATAAAATACCAGGTTGATCCAATCAAATTGTCTAGATCGCGAGAGAAAGGAAGAGTTTTTCGAACCAATCTCGAACCATGTTGCCTTAAGGTACAGTTGAACCGCTTAATATAACTTGTAAGACCCGAATCTTTGCTGACAGCAACGTGCCGTTTCGACGGAAAAACACTTGCGTAGGCCTTCCAAAAGTCTGTGTACATGACAGCGCACTGACGATATTCTGGTGGAAAAGACTCCCAAAGACGTTTGGCTGATTTTTTATTGAGGAGATTAGAGTCTGCCTCATCTGTCAGGAGGGTAGAGCAGCAGGCCTCTCTGCTCAGGAGATCTTCTCATCCTGGGGCTCTCAGGACCTCCTCAGCCTGAGCCCTCAGCGCCGAAGGATGAAATGGAACCAACGGAGACAATGAAAACAATGGTTTCATTGTTGGCGCAGTCCAGCTTTGTAGAGCGGCCCCTTGCTCCTGGGCTCTCTCCTCCAACCTCCTCCTCAGATTGAGCGCCGTACCCTGGAGTTGATCCCCTCTCTGAGCGCCTCCGGCGGCCCTCTCCCCCCTCCAGCGACTGAGCATGTTTCACCTGATCCGTTGGAGTTCTTCACACCTTGCTCTGATTGCCCTGTTTTCTTGTGGTAGCGATCAGTGATGGAGGGTCGCAGGGCTCTGAATCCCTCTCCGGCGAGCGACGTGGGACATACTCAATATTCCCGATTCTAAGCTGTTGAGGCAGCCCATACTGTCCCAAATCAGCACACCCTCTGGTAAAAGTGGGTGGCCCTGTTTGAACATTTTTGAGAAACGAGCATAGGAGACTCCGATGTCACACTTTACTCTCCATATCGGCGACTTCAGGGTCCTCGAAAAGTTCATCTGGAGCCCTGAGGGAGTGTGCATACTCTCTGGAGCAAATGGTGTGGGTAAGTCCACTGCACTCGATGCGCTGCGCTTCTTACGCATACTCTTTATTTGGGGGTAAGAATCTGCATTTCGAGCGGTTGATGGAGTTATGTTCCAGCGTTGGGGGGCAGAAATAAACGCTCCAGTGGAGTTTTCCATCGAAATTGACGATCTTATCTGGAAATTAAGATTTCCTGTCTCTAGCCAAGGTATTAAGAGCACTTACGGGGAGGAGCTATATCATTCAAATAGGCTTGTTTTGCGTGCAAGAATGTTTGAAGAGTTCTGGCATCTGGATAAAGAACAGCAACCCTTTGATGATCATCGATGCTGTACTAAAGTTCTTTGGGATAGAGGCTCTGCTCCTTGGATGCGGCCGCTTGTTGACCTCCTTGATAGAATCCGTATCCATGATACCTACTCGCTAAATCAGGTTAAACGTGTGGAACCCATCGGAGCAACTGATTCCTATTTACATCCGACTGGACGCAACCTCTGGTCGGTTCTAGCGAACTGGAAGGGCTCACCGCTGCGTTACCATGGCCAGTTTGAGTGGGTCATGGCTGAGGCGCGGCGGGCCTTTCCTGGCATCATCGGGAGTATTGAGTTTGATCGAGGGTTGCCCTACCTTTTTCGTCCAGACGCGACCGACGCGGCTGAAGGACTGCTGCCCAATCGAGCGGCTGATGGTTTGCTGACAGGTCTGCTTCATCTCACGGCGGTCGCGGGCGCGAAGCCAAGCTCCCTGCTCGCCTTCGATGAGGTTGAGAACCAACTACACCCCCACGCGATCCGATCAATCATCGCGGCGATGCGGCAACATGCCGATCAGCGTAACCTCACCATCGCGTTGACGACACACTCGCCGGTCGTGCTGAACCAATTCCGGGATGAGCCAGAACAAGTCTTTGTGCTTGGTCATAGGGATCCAAACCTCAAGGTTCCAGCAAGGATGACTGACCTACACACCGAGGAGTGGATCGCGCAGGCCAAACTGGGCTCGCTCTATGAACGACTTGCGTTTGGCGCTCCCATCATCGGGGGTGCGGAGTGAGAGTCGCGGTCCTGCCTACTGGTCGAACAGAGTGGCATGGGCTGAGCAAAGCTTTAGCTCGTTTGTTTCCTGCTCATGAATTCTATTGCCTTCCAACGCAGGCAGAGATCTCATCGAATCCACAAGGGTTTCCATACCCTGGCTTCACGAGCACAATGCTTACGGATCATCGATGTCCGGTTAAGGGCTAACTCGCTGTTCAGGTTCCCTTTGAGCGCCGTCTCCAGCCTCGAAGTTTGTCCAGAGGGGAGGGGCTCCGCCGCCAGTTCGGATCTTTTCCGTGGTGGATCATCAAGCCCACAGTCCTCTATTGGGATGCCCTGGCCTCTTCTCCTTCGAGGTCAAAAGAGCAGGCGATCCGCTCACTGGCGACGGCGATGTAGAGGGCTAAACGACGAACGTGGATAGGAGGCTCACGACGCTCTCCACCGTTGCTACGCTTCGCAATCTCAAGGTTATGTCTATGTGCTAGTAGTGATACAAATGTCGAGCTTGCTATCGCAGCATGAATCATAGTTTTGACTGCATATATGTTTTTCCTATACGTTCAGGGGCCTTATCCATTCTCTTTACTGATTTATCCAGTTTTATGCTCAGCTCGATTCCCCATCTAACTCGATATATTTGACTAATTTGAATTGGTCCAATGCGTTTTGAGAGATTTGTTAAATACCAACAATATCCTTTTAGCGTACTTACGCCAACTATTCTCAGTTTTAGTCTTCCTCCCATGAGAACCTCTGCATCTACCACCTTTTCATCCAGCAAAATTACATCATTTTCTATCAAAACATCGAAATCACCAGATCTGAATAGTAATCGATTAATATCGCCCCTGGTCATCTTTAAAACCTTTGGTTTCCAGTTCTCTTTTAACCTAATTTGGAAATCTGACCGAGTATGACTTCTATGGATTATTTACAGAACACAAGGGGTCGCTCCCGCTTCTTCGAAAATATAAGAGCCTGGACAAGGCTGAGGCTGGCTTCGTTTGGCTATGTGAGGACGATCCTGATCTAATAGATCGCTTCGGGATTGTGCTCGCTCGGCGAGCACATGCGAAGCACCGCCACGGCTGGCTACCGCTCAATCCCAAAGTATTCTTCAAGGAGTTCAGCAACTTCAAGTATGGCCTGCTCTCAACTAGAGACCGTGGCAGGAGTTGAGCACAGGTACAACTCATCCAGATCGGCTTAAGTGCCTAGCGCAGCTCAAAGTCTTGAGGTGGGTTTGGAAGTTCAGGACCCCTCACTCAATGAGGGGGGGAGGCGCGCTCACTGAGGGGGGGAGGCGCGCTCACTGAGGGGGGGAGCCTCGCTCACTGAGGGTTCGACACTATAATAAATCCGCGCGTAAGGCAGAGAAAGGCAGAATAAGGCGGTTATAAGTGCCCCCATAGCCCCCCTGGATCCTTGACCGTGGCGACCATCAGACTTCCCATCAATGGCTTCGCCATCTCCGCTGCTGGCGGCCTAAAAATCCCCAAGTTAAAAGTTTGTCTGGAGCGCAGGCTGCCCTGAGGGGATCATCTTCTGGTCCTCCTCCCTCGCTCCAGCTATTCTTTATAGGTCGGGCGTTAGCCCTCACGGTCACGAATATTTTCGATAGAGTTCAGATGCCAAGCCTAAATGAGACACAAGAGGAGCTGCTCAGAATCAATAAGCAGATCGGCGAACGAGTCAGAGCAATGCGCCGAGAGCGAAGGTTGTCTCTTAGACAGATGGAAGAGCGTATGTCTAACCTGGGTTGGGTATTGACATCTAACCGACTTTCTAGATTGGAGAATGGTCAATACAAATGGAATACTGCTAGTCTGTCTGCCGTTGCATCTGTTCTAGGCGTTAGTATCTGTGAACTAGTTAATTTTAAAGATGAAAACATAAAAGAAGAGTATACTATTAGTGACAGAACAGAACGTGAAATTTTGATACTTTGGAGATCAAACAAGGAAGTTTCTCTTATGGAATGGTTAATTAAGCGCTGGAAAAGGCTACAGAATTCTCAGGCTAATTTAATCGAGTAAAATTACCATAGTCATATTAACAACAGATGATTTTCTCATTAGTTTTCACTGATGATATGGAAATAATTGCGCCGCCATTTTACTGAAAATTTATCATATTTATAAAAAACAGACACTTTGAAACCCGCCACTGTTTTTAAAGATGATCTTTTGATCTTGAATTTCCAATCTTTTTGATCAACTGTTTTCTTTAAGCAATCCAAATCGGAGATTCTCAATGTCCACCGCAACCACCTATCACTATGGCGCCTTGGTTGGTGCGGTCTGGGCATCCTCACTGAAGAGGCGTGAGCGCTGTATCCTTACTGCGATCATCAGCTGGACCCAAAAGGGCCAGCAACTCTGCCTGCGCTCCCGTCGCGAGATCGCCGCGCGAGCCACCTATGGATTTACGGCGGTGCGAAGCAGCATCAAGCTGCTCATCTCTAAGAAACTGATCAGAGAGGAGATGAATGGTGCTGTCCTACGCTTGAACTTGGCTCGAATCATCCAGCTTCGAGAGGCGGGGCAGGGCAGCCTCCCTCTCTCAAGACCCCCAGCTCACAGATCAAAACCCACAACATCGCGGATCCAGAAGAAAAAGCCTCTGGTGGCTTCCTCACCATCTACTGCTCCAGCGCCCATGATGCAGCCTGTGTTGCCATCGGCGATCTCCTCGCCTTTAGAAACCTCCTCCTCTCCGCTGAGCCTGGAGTCAACCCCAAAGCCGCGAGTTCAGAAACAGATCCCGAGGCTACAAGTTCAACAGCCCAAGACCCTCTCGCCTCCAGAGGTTCCAGTTGTCCCCCAGTGTGTCCAAGAGCCACCTCTGAAGCGATGTGAAGAAGCCCCACAGCGGTCCAAAAACCCTCCTGATGCAAAGAAGCCCTCTTTGGAGGAGTGGCTCAGAGCGGAGCTTGCTCAACGGATGCGCCTTGATCCTCGCTCAAAGGCGCTCAGAGATGCCGCTGAGGTCGCCGCCAAACATTACAGTCGAAAGGATCTGGAGGCGGGCCTTGAAGACCTCGGCTTTAAGAGCCTCCGCTCTCCTGCGGGCTTCCCCTATCTGATGGCGCGGCGACGCGCTGAAGCCCGCCCTCACTTCAACCCTGCGCGCCCTGCCTTAAGGCGACCTCAGGTCACGCCCAGGTTTGTTGTCCCTGATGTCAACGCCCCCTATCGAGAGGACGTGATCCGTAACGCGCTCAACCTCTTCCAAAGAGGTCTGCTCAGCGAGCGCAACGCCTTAGAGCAGGGCGCTTCTCAAGCTCAGATCGATCAGATCAAAGGGATGCGCGATGAGCTTCAACAGAGCCCTAAAGAGATACAGGACGACCAAATCAGAAAGGAGAGATAATGGGGTCCGACCACGACGGCAAGGCACCAGAGCCTCGAGACACTCCTGATGAGGAGTGGCCCCGCCATCTAGATGAGCGCCATTTCTGCCTCTCTTTAGAGGAGCAGCGGGTCGCCTATCGGGACCGACCTGTTAAGTTCTTGGACGCGGAGTTTACGCTGCCCTGTACACGTTGCGTTGCTCACTTCCTCTCGGAGATGCGAGGCATCTATGACTACGCCGTCGCCTGCCGATGCTATGAGGGGCACCGTCGAGCGGAGCGCCTTAAGTGGGCAAGGCTGCCTCCCATCGCCGTTCACCACCTCCTCAGCAGCGTTGATTGGGATGTGATCCTCAACGCTGATGAGATCCACGAGGCTCTGCGGCGGATTGGGCGTAAGGAGCTGTCTAAGGGGCGGCGTGGGCTGATGTTCTATGGCAACACGGGCACAGGTAAGACGCGCATCATGCAGGGGCTCTTGATTCAGCTCATCTTGGGCTCTGGGCTCAGCGGGCGTTATATCTCTTGGCCTCGCTGGCTCAAGCGTCTCCAATCCAGCTTTGTCAAGCAGCCTGCTGAATCGACTCAGAAGCTGATGAATGAGGTTTTGGGACGAGATGTGATCCTCATCGATGAGTTGGGGGGAGAGCGTATCTCATCTTGGAGTGTACAGGAGCTTGAGAGCCTCCTGAGTGACTTCGAGGAGCAGGAGCAGCTTGTATTGTTTACCGCCAATTTAGATCTGGATCAGCTCAACGAGAGCTTGGGAGCGCGGGCGATGAGCCGCCTCGCGGGGCTCTGTCAGTTCCTAAAGGTGGATGGCCTCGACTATCGGCGCCTGCGCTGAGATCTCTATCCAGGTCAGCTGTGCTCCCCGAGAGGAGGAGGCTGCCATCAGGTGAGAACGTGGCGCTCCGTGCCCCTGCTGTATGATCTTCAAAGCTTTGGTATCGGTACCCGTGACGACGCTCCACAAACACAGGACAGGGTGATGTAAGATGGTGAGTAAAAAGGCGCTGTTGAATGTCAACATTTCGACATTCAGCTGTGTTCCTCTTTCAGAAGTATCAGAAAGCATCGATCTGAATTGCCTATGAATTGAACGTAGATTGCTTTTTTAAAAAAATCAATGCATCCATTCAGAATAGAGCTTGCCATTCAAGCCTAAAACACTATATGGTTGTTAATATAATCGCCAGAAGAGATGAGTATGCCTCAGAGGGTCATTGCCAGCCATATTCAGGTGTTTTCGGAGTTTTCTAGGGTATTTCACGAAAACACAGGACAGTTTTCTGTGTTTTCTTTTAGAGAAAAATTGCTCACGCTTTTTCAATTTCATCTAAGAAGAAAATCAGAAGAACTTGATACTAATTTTGTGTTTCCCGACTATTTTCAGGATTATCTGATTCTACTCAAAAACCGACATTTTTCTTTTGGTGATCCCTATGGGTATTATCTATTGTCACCCGATGCTATTATTTTAGACACAAAATGTTTCTTAGAAAGCAAACATGTTCGTGTTCCTGTCGGAAAAGGCAATTCTTTGTGTGGAAAAGCAAGGCAACAGGAACAATATCGAGAATATGATGAAATTTGGATCGAAATTGGTGGTAGAGGAGATAAACATTGGTTTTTCCTTTGTTGTGATAAAGCAAGTCGAAATTATGGGAAAGTTATGGATGGATATGACAATACCCCTTGGCATTGCTATGAGCATCTCGAAAAAATTGCAGATACATTCCTGATGTTTCTATCCTATAGCATAAAATATGCAAAAATACGTCAAGAATAATAAATTCAACCTCTAAATTTTGATAAATAGTATCAAAAACCACATTCGAAGATCCTTAAATGCTCTAGAATTTATATTATTAGCCTTCTTCTCGAGAAAAGGATGTGTACCGATGAAATCGGTAAAACAACCAATATTGTGCGTAATTAAAAGTTTTAAATATCTTCTTTAAGTAATTATTGCTGGTCCTGCTCGATTCTGCCATAGATTAAACGCTTAGCGATCTATAGGTAAGATCTCAAGATCCTGATGGGTCACAGCGACCCCACCGCGACCATCTCGTACGGTCGCGAAGATGCGCACCGGTCCAGGCTCTTCAGGAGCGCTCCACTCTGTCTCCAACTGGTCTTCCATGCCCTCTAGCTGATCCAGCTCGCCCCGCACTCGATCCAGCTCTCCATCTGTGCTCAACCAAGCAACACGTAGGATCTCCGAGTCCTCTTCGAGAGGCTCTGAGGCGCCTGGATCAAGCTGAAGGGAGAGCGTCAACTTATCTCCCACTTTGACCGGCTCCTGCTCCTCGATCTTGATCTCAACAGGACCAGGGTTCTGGTTGGGAGGAGGAGCATCAGGAGCCTCGCGGATATGTAGGCGCTTTACGGTCACCGCTCGCGACTCCCCCTCAATTCCACTGTAAAGGGTTACATAGATGTCAAAGCCCTGCTCCAGTGAGAGAGGCTCTCCGCCAAAGCTGCGCACCGTCTCAGGGGGCATCATGGCGACGAAGAACTGAAAAATCGTTCGCAGGTTGAGGCCGTCCGGACCCAGATCAACCTTTAGCTTGGGCTCCTCTGTAGAGAAGAAGAACTCCAACTCATCAGCAACGCACTCAAACTGAGTCACCGCGCCCAAAGAGTAGAGGCAGATGGACCAGACATAGAAGGAGGGCTCTGGTGTCTCCGTTAGATGGCTGGGATCATACTCATGGACTTGGAGCTGAACGCTGTCATCTGGACCCAGCTCAGGGTGATCAGCCTCAATGGCGATCACACGATAGCGCCGGAGCTTACTGAAGCTGTCCCCATCAAAGGGGTCTTCGCCACAGCCCAAGCTGAGGATCAGGAGACTCAAATAGAGGTGGCGGCTCATCAGAAGGCCCCCCTGAGGCCAAAGGAGGGGATCACGGGAAGCCCACTGATCTCCTCCTGTTGGGTGTAGTCGTGGTTGTAGAAGGGGAACTCAGGGTTCTGGCGGTTGTAGGCGTTTTGAATCTCCAAGTAGGCGGTCAGGATCCAGGTGTTGAAGATCCAGTTGCGATCAACGCGGATATCAAGCTGGTGGAAGGGATCGAGACGATGCTCCCCTGTGTTGAGAGGATAAGCAACACAGACATCACCATCATCATCTCTGACGCAGCCCTGGTAAGGGCGGTATGGATTGCCGCTGACATAACGCCAACGGAATCCAGCTTCCCATGTGTTGGTCAGCTTATATTGAGCCAAAATAGTCAAGATATGGGTCTGGTCAAAGTCAAAGAGACGCCACTCTTCATCAGGACCATCTTTGCGCTCTGAGCGCATCAAGGTGTAGCTGATCCAGCCAAAGAAACGCTCAGACATATTGCGACGCAGGAGCAACTCAAGGCCATAGACCCGCCCCTTTCCATCGTTGGTGTAGAAGATGTTGGGATCATCAACTCGAGCTACAGAGTTGTAGAGGTATTTGTAGAAACCCAGTACATCCAGCTCAATGCCCGTGCCCAGCCAGGGAGAGAGATCCTGCTCTATGCCTCCTGAGACCTGGAAGGTGTGCTCCAGCTCAATATCTGGATTGCCAAAGGTCTCATCATATTCGTCGGGAGAGGGGCGCTGCATATACCAACCCGCGCCCCCCTTGAAGATCGTCCCCTCCTGTAGAGTGAAACGGGCGCTGAGCCGAGGATCCAAGGCATAGTCTTCCAGGTCAGGCTCATAGTCAAAGCGCAAACCTGGAATAAGGAGCAGGCGCTTGTCCAAAAATTTAAGCTCCGCTTCCATCCAAAGCCCAGGCTGGACCATCTGAAAGTCCCTGTGAACCTCCTTGATCTCTTGAGCACTCATCGGCAACTCGCGTGAGCCCCCCTCCTTGGGAGGCTGGGGCGCCCTGATCTCGATATTCCCCAAAAACATCTCTAGATCTGCCCCCAAGCGCAGGCTGTTCTGTTCGCTGAGCTTGAGCTGTAGGTCCTCTCGGACGGTGATCACGGTGATCACGTTATCAAAGAGCAGCTCAGTGACCCCCGAGAAGTAGAGCGCGTTCTGTCCTACAGAGGCGCTTATGTGGTTGGAGAGATCTTTGTTGATCTCCACATCCCAGGCTCCATAGAGGCGATAGAAGTTGGTCTCATTGCGGAAGGTGCCTACGGCGTCTGGCTCATCCTCAGCGGCCTCGTCCAAAAGCAGCTCCAGCTCATCGTCAGAGCCAAAGAAGTAGAGGCGGACACGATGCCCGCTGTGTTTCCAGTCCCAGAGGGCCTGATAGTCATAATATTTGGGCGCCACAGAGAAGCTGACGCCTGCGTCGCTGGGGAGGGCCGCTTGGAGGATGAAGTCGATATAGCTGCGCCGCCCCGCGAGGGCGAAGGTGGAGTGCTCTGTAAGAGGACCCTCCAGTAGAAACCCTGCGTCAAAAACATCGGCCTCTACCCGACCATGTAGACCATCCTCTTTGGGACGCCGGATCCGCACATCGATGATGCCGCCACCATAGCGGCCATACTCAGCGCCAAAGTTCCCAGGGTAGAAGTCGATGCTCTCCAACAGCTCGCTGGGGAAGACGCTGCGTAGACCTCCAAAGTGAAAAGCAACGGGGATAAAGTGGCGGTTGAGCGCGGCGATGGAGTCCCCTGGGTTGCTCCCTCGAACAATAAGGCCACCCCCGCCAAAGGGAACCCGCGCTACACCAGGCAGGTTCTGAACCACCTTGAGAGCATCCCCGCTGGTGCCAGGGATCTTACGGATCTCCTCCATAGTGAGAGTACGGCGGGCTACCTCTTTACGGATACGGCGACCCACCACCAGGATCGAGTCTCCCCCTCCTCGGCGCTCTAGGTAGTACTTCAACACCGTCGCCTGACCAGCGACCACCTCCTCCTCATCCTCCAGAGTGTAAAACTCCTTATCTTCGATGATCAGGGTCACGCTGCCCGCAGGGACCTCCTTGAACTCAAAGGCGCCTTGAGCATCGCTGATGCTCTCCTGACCATCGGAGAGCCGCAGAGAGATACCCGCCAAAGGAGCGCGGGTCCCGCGCTGAAGAAGAAGCCCCCTGATCGCGCCCAGAGGCCCTTTGACTGGCACCTCCTCCACCTGCTCCTTCAGAGTGAAGCCATATCGGTAGAAGATCTGGACAGAGGCGGGCTGGTTGTCGATCTCCGCTGGACGAAAGCGAAAACTCTGGGCGGCTTTAACCGCAGCCTCATCAAAGCCATGACCCACAGGCTTCTCCACCACCGCTTCGGTGACAACCCCCTCTTCAGAGATGATCAGACGCAGGACCACCTCCCCGGTGATCCCCTGCGCCTCCGCCTCAGGAGGGTAGGGAGCCTCTACAAAATGGATCAGCTCAGGAGGTCGAGTGAGCTGCCCTGTCGGCTCCGTTGGCTCCTCCCCCTGAGCCCAGAGGAGGGCAGGGAGGCTGAGGAGATAGAAGGCTACGATACTCCGCATCTCAATCCTCAATGACAAACTCCACTTTCTCCCGCAGCGTGCTACGCACTGGGCGCCCATCCAGGGTAGCGGGTTTATAGCGCCAACGTCGTACCGCTTTGATAGCTGCCTCATCCAGACCAAAGCCCAGACCTTTGATCAACCTGACCTTATCCACTCGGCCTCGCGTGTTGATGGTCACCCGCAGAATGATCACCCCCTCAACCTCAGCGCGAAGCGCCGCTCGAGTGTACTGAGGGCGGAAGATCTTATCTCGCTTAGCACCTACTCGGACAGGAGGCTCCTCTGGCTTCACAGGGGGACCTTTAGGGGCAGGGCCGACGACCGGCTTGGCGGCTACTCGACCTACGCTGCCCATCTGAGTGTTACCTACCTGAAAGGCAGGACCCTTGGCCCCCTTCACTGTGCTGCCCAGGGTGAGCCCGGTTTGTAGAGGGACAGGCTTCTTGGGAGGTGGAGCCTCTGTTGGCGCAGTTTGAGGCTTGGGCTTGGGCTTGGGCTTCTTGCGCTTCCTCTTCCTCTTTCTCTTCTTGGGCTTCTTCTTCTTCTTCTTGGGTTTGGGCTTGGGCTCTACCTTAGGCTCCGGTTTGGGCTCGGGCTTAGGCTCTGGCTTTTTCTGAACGAGGGTAAAGCGGATGGCTTGAGGTTTCTCCTCTTTCTTGGGCCTCCAGGTCCGCGCGGCCCAAAGCCCTCCACCCTGAAGCCCAAATCCCAGGATCACCCCAGCCACGATCAGCAGAAAGCGATACCCCCTCCCTTCAGGCTCATCTTGTAAGACAAACATTTTATCCTCCCTCCTTCGCCTCTCCTTTCGGGGGGGCTGGAGTTGGAGCTATCGGTTTTTCAGAAAGAGAACCAGAGTTGGAGTCGCTCGGAGGAGCTGGATCGATATTGATGGCGAAGCTGAGGACCCCGTTTTGGCGCACCAGATCGATGAGCGCCACAACCTCTCCATGAGATACCGCTTTATCGGCAGAGATGATCGCCTGAGCTTTCTTATCTTCGGTATCTTCAGCAGCCGCGCGGCGACATCGAGCGGCTATCTGTTCTTGGGTTGTGGGCTCCCCATCCAGAAAGAGCGCACCGTCAGCTTGTAAGATAAAGGTAAGAGTGGTGCCCATCACCTCACCGCCTGTCGCGGCCTTGGGCAGGTCCACCTCGATGCTCTCTTTGACGATATAGCTCGAGGCCACCATAAAGATGATCAGCAGAACCAACATGATATCCACCAGGGGGGTGACATTGATCCCCACGATTCCATCATCATCATCGGAGCCCATACTCGCCGCCATCAGCCTGCTCCTTCCTGGGCTTGAGCTTGCTCCTCTTGGGCTCGCTCAGCCTGAGCCATGACGATGCGACCCAAAAACTCGGTGTTGCTGACGCGCTTCTTGAGGGCTCCCTTAAAACCATTGAAGCAGACCACGGCGGGGATGGCGACAAAGAGCCCTACGGCGGTGGCCACCAGGGCCTCAGCGATGCCCGGTCCAACCACCTCCAGCCCTCCCTTTGGGTTCTCCCCCAGCTCCTTAAAGGCCAGGATAATTCCGATAACAGTTCCTAAGAGGCCGATAAAGGGGGCGTTGTTTCCCAGAGTACCAAAGTAACCAAGAAAGCGCTCAAAGCGTTGCCGTTCACGGGCCAGAGAGCTCATAAAAATCTGCTCAGTGACGCTGGCGCCCTGCCCAAAAGACTCCAGAGCGTCAGCCAGGACGCGCTCCTCCATGGTGCGCCCTCGGCGGACTCGATTGATCGCTTTATCCAAGCGGGATTCACTCAGATGTTTGACCAGATCTCGGGCCAGAGCAGGAGCGTCGATCTGGGTCCTGAGATAGAGGATCAGGCGCTCCAGAAAGAGCCCCATCCCCAAGAGCCCTAGAGCGATCATGAGGTACATCACCCACTCAGCGCCAAAGTCGGCGAGCTCAAGAAAAGCTGCGACGATAGAGAATCCTGTGTCTTGATTCATGCCTGGGTCCTCGGAAAAGATAGCGCATCCTAGAGACGCGCCTCAGAGCGTGTCAATCGGGAGAACCCCAGGGGTTAAAGGTTCAGTTCTTTTTGTCGTATAGAGCTTTTGTTCACCTAGCGAAGCTTCAGGGAGCAGATCTCTGCTCCCCAAGAGAGCGCAAGATCCCTGGGGATCCAGTGGACTGAAATTCTGATATAAAAAGTTGGCCCCTTCTACAGGTTCAATTGCTAACTTTCGTTACTTATTGGAGATGACGAGTCGAGAAATATCAACCTTGTAATATTGAAACATTAGAGGAATAAGAATGAGGAAAGAGAAAGATTTAGACTCCTGCCTGACTGTCGAGGCTCCAATTCTACTGAAGTTGGGGGTAGGAAAGGAGAAGAGTCACCAAACGGTGATCCGTGGTTGGCATAAAGACCAGCATATCCTCTTAGATCGTCCTCGGGCCCCCAACGGGACATTTATTTATCTCCAAGCAGGGCAACGCTGCCAACTCCATTTCTTGAAAGATGGCTCTGTTTGTGCGTTGGTGGGCACGCTCCTTGGGTGGGATAATCGCAAGAAGACCCCATACCTCCGAATCTCATGGCCCAAACATATCGAGAATATTTCTATCCGAAAACATCAGCGGATCGAAGTAGATCTACCCTGCCATATGCAACTTGAGGATGGAGAACTCAGAGAGGGGCGCTTGCTCGATCTCAGCCAAGGCGGTTGTGGGATCTTAAGTAAGAGCACCCTGCCTTTGAGCCACAAGATCTCCCTAAACTTAAACCTCCCAGACCAGATCTTAGAGAAGCTCCGGGCTGAGGTTCGCAACGTCCGGCGGAGTCAGAAGGGATTCCTCCTTGGCTGCTCCTTTGAAGCAGATCAGCTCTACCATGCCGCTGAGGTGAGCTTCTTTCTCCACACCACCGTTGAGCGCATTCGTAGTTCAAGGCGGCAAAAAAATCGGGTACTTTTGGTGGAAGATGAACCTGGGATCTCAGAGCTGCTCTACCCAGTCTTAGAAGCTCAAGGGCTTCAGGTCAGCCAAGCTCGAACCGCTGTAGATGCTTTTCACCGCTTGCGACTCTGGCGCCCCAGGGCCATGATTCTAGGGCAAAGTAACCATGACCTTTCCGGTATCCAGATGTGTAAAGCGATACTCCACGCAGAGCCTCAAACTTTACTCTTCCTTTATGGCTGTGATCCTAAAGAATTTCGAGAAGCTGAAAATTTGGGGATCAAAGGTTGTTTTTCCCACCTGGATCCTTCAAGCATTGAGGCCCTAACCGCGCTTGTCAGCGTTGAGTTGGAGGCAGAGACAGAAGCAGAAACAGAGACAGAAACAGAGACAGTCTAGGATGTCACTCAAAGGGATCGCCCAAGAGACCCTTTCTATTCTCGATGCTGGATACTATACCAGTCCTACCGGAGTTGAGCGCTTTATCGCTCAGGAGCAGGGGGCGGCGATCGCAGAGACCCGCCTCTATCGGCCTGAGGAGCTGGATAAGCTCCTTGAACAAGCACCCCGTAAAGGAGCACCCCCCCACATTCGAGTGATCCGCGCAAGCACCCAGGCTGAGGCTCAGCGGATGGCTCAGGGAGGGCCTCTGGTGCTCCTGAACTTTGCTTCAGCGCGCAACCCTGGGGGAGGCTTTATCAATGGTGCCAAGGCTCAGGAGGAGGATGTTGCGCGCTGCTCTGGCCTCTACCCCTGCCTAATGACCCAGCCTGACTATTACGAGCACAATCGCAGGAGTCGGAACCTCCTCTACAGTGACCACATCATCTACTCCCCTCGGGTGCCCTTTTTTCGGGTGAAGAGTCGAGAGCTGTTGGAGGAACCCTTTCTGGCCTCGGTGATCACCGCGCCCGCCCCCAACGCAGGGCAGGTTCTCAGCCGCAAACAACATTCCAAGGCGACCGTAGAAGCTTGCCTGAGGCGGCGCGCAGGGAAAGTCCTGGCGGTGGCGCAGGATCAGGGAGAGCGTCGCTTGCTCCTGGGCGCTTGGGGCTGTGGGGTCTTTCGCAACGATCCTCGAAGGGTGGCTGATGCCTTTGGCGCCTGGATTGAGGGCCCCCGCTTTGCGGGAGCCTTCGATGAGGTGGTCTTCGCCATCTACAGTCGCAAAGGAGAGAGCCCCAACCTCCTCGCTTTTAAGGCACGCTTCCCTGAAAATTCATAGCTCATGTTGAGCCGCAGTGATTGGTCGGAGTTTATCCAGCGCTTCAGGATGGAGCCCACCATCCAGGGAGAGCTGTTTTCTTTTCAACAGGGAGATCTCAGGCTCCACTGGGAGAGCTTGGAGTGGGTGGAGTTGGAGCTTCGTTTGGATCTGAAACATCGCTTCCTCCTTCGCTCTCCAGAAGATCTCCCCAGCTTCCGCTCTCCTCTGACCGGGGATGAACGCTTCGATCTCCAGTTCAAATATATCGGCCCGCCGGTGGGCCTCTCCTACCTGGATAGAGAGGCCCGTAGACAACTCATCAAGCTCAGCATCAAGGGGCTCAAAATCTCCTCTCAGAGCCTCCGCCTGAACGCTCAGCGCTGCCGTAAACTGAAAGATCTTCAAGAGCTACTGAAGCTCTTAGAAAAAGCTCAAACGCTGGCTCGACACCTACGAGATCGCAGGCCTGAAGTCCTACTGCGGCGGGGGTTAGAGGAGAGGGCTCAGATAAGGGCTGAGCTGGATCGAGAAATTCAGACAGGGCTCAAAGCTCTAGAGGCTCCAGATCTCAACTGCTTTGAAGCGCTCATCCAACATCGTCCACTGGTGGCGATTGAGTGGCTGATGCCTTGCCCGGACTCTCCTGCGCTCATACAGAGCCTGGGAGGCTTAGATCCAGAAGAGCAGTTCCAGATACTCCTAGAGCGGCTGATGAAGGCTCTGCCTCTCTTCAGCAACAGGCCGGAGGAGCAAGAGATGGAGCAGGCTGTGCTCCTCTCTCTGTCGCGTTGGAGCGTGCTCATGGTGGAGCAGGGACGCATTGATAACCTGGAAGAGATCCTCGACGCGCTGCGTGGACAGAGAGGCAGCTGTCTCGACCTCTTTCGATATATCATCAAACATATAAGGCTCATCCCAAAACCACAGGCCCTGCACCTCCTGAAGCTTCTCAGCGAGCGGGTAGAGGCAAAGAGCGAGGCTGAGGTGCTCCTGAGCTTCTGGAGAGAGCTGGGTGGTTCTCTCTCGCTGCCTCGAGCTTGGTTAAGATCTGAGTGGCTTGAGGTGCGCATCCAAGCCATCGAGATCTTAGAGGGCCAGGGAAAAGTAGAGGATATCTCTCAACTCCGAGAGCTGAGTCAGGGCTTCTTCACCGAGCAGCGTCAGAAACAGGGGGCGTTGAGGGCGATCAGAGCGATTCAGGAGCGCTCAGGGCGAGAGGAGGGCGCGCTCTCTCTGGTTGAGCATAACGAGTATCATGGTGCTCTAAGCCTGAGTCCTAGATCATCTGGGAGCAGGAGCGCAGAGGAGGAGGAATGATGAGTCGAGTTCTCAAGGATCCTATATTTCGTGGGCTGCTTCTTGTGGTGATGATGGGCTGTCAAAACTTGACCCTCGAGAAAAATAGATCCATCACCCCAACTCCAATCCCCACAAACACCAAGGTGGCGAGTGAGCAGATAGAAGAGAAGCCTGTTGAAGCCAAACCGCTGTCTAAAGTTCAGATGGTTGCTCGTAAGAATCGCGCGGTTGAGCGTGAACGAGCGGTGGACGCTCGCAGGAGGCGCACAGCTGAGCGCGCTGGAGAGCGAGTTCATCTGGCAGACGCTCCTCATATGTTCGCTCCTGCCCAGGAACTGAGCCGAGAGGGCTACGATAAGATTAAGGAGAGTGGGTTTAAATCGGTCCTTAAAGAGCCCCTCTCCACCTTCTCAATCGATGTTGACACTGCGGCCTACGCAAACACACGACGCTTTCTCAATATGAACCGCCTGCCTCCTCCAGACGCCGTACGCCTTGAAGAGCTGATCAACTACTTCGAGTATGACTATCTCCTCCCAACCGAGGCCCCCTTCTCGATCAACACAGAGATCTCCGCTGCGCCCTGGGCTCCGGCGCATCGCCTGCTGCATATCGGTCTTCAAGGAAAGAAGATCGACCTTCAAGCTCTGCCGCCCAACAATATGGTCTTCCTCCTAGATGTCTCTGGTTCGATGAACAGCCCTCATAAGCTCCCCCTGCTCAAGGCCGCTTTTAAGCTTCTGGTGAAGAGCATGCGCGTCCAGGATCGGGTCGCCATCGTGGTCTATGCGGGGGCCGCTGGACTGGTCCTGCCCTCTACCTCAGCCAAACAGCAGGAGAAGATCCTCAACGCACTCTCCAATCTGAGTGCTGGGGGTTCTACTGCGGGGGGAGCGGGGATCAAGCTGGCGTATAAGATCGCCCAGGATAACTTTATTGAGGGGGGCAACAACCGTATCATCCTGGCTACAGATGGAGATTTCAACGTTGGACAGTCCAGCGATGGGGCTCTGGTGAGGCTTATCGAAGAGAAGCGCAGAACGGGAGTCTTTTTGAGCATCCTTGGCTTTGGCATGGGCAACTACCAGGACGCCAAGATGCAGAAGTTGGCTCAACATGGCAACGGCAACCATGCTTATATCGACAGCATCTTGGAGGCCAAGAAGGTCTTGGTCACTGAGATGGGGGGCACCCTCTTCACCATCGCCAAGGATGTGAAGGTTCAGATCGAGTTCAACCCCAGCAAAGTGAAAGCTTACCGGCTCGTCGGCTATGAGAACCGTAGGTTGGCTGCCAAAGACTTCAACGATGATAAGAAGGACGCTGGAGAGCTGGGAGCGGGTCACACCGTAACAGCTCTCTATGAGATCATCCCGGCGGGCTCCAAAGAGCAGATCCCAGGCATCGACGAGTTGAAATATCAGAAGTCAGCCCTCTCTCTGGCTGCGGGCTCCGATGAGCTGATGACCCTCAAGCTGCGCTATAAAGCCCCAGACGCTGACAAGAGCCAACTTATCTCTCGAGCTATCCTGGACCAACAGCTTAAAGAGACCAGCGACAACTTTCGCTTCTCTGCAGCGGTGGCGATGTTTGGGATGCTTCTGCGGGACTCTCAGCTCAAAGGAGAGAGCGACTGGCAGAAAGTTAAAACGCTGGCTGAGGGTGCCAAAGCTGAGGATCCCAAGGGCTACCGTGGAGAGTTCCTCATCCTCGTAAAGAGAGCTGAGCTGCTCCAGCAGAGCAGATAGCTCAGCAGCTTCGTTTCCGATTTTAAAGCTGAGAAGAAAAAACAAACATGTGTTGATTCTTGTCGACAACAAGTGTGGTTTTTACCGTGACACCTCGCTTAGACTGTGCTGCTCTCGTGGCATGAACTGAGTCCTACCGGATGCTCCCCCTCCCCTCTGGAAGATCAGCTCGAAGGTCGTGCCGTGATCGTCTGGTGATTGCTGCTCACTGGTGGAAGTGGCCCTTACATCTCCACCGAACTCCCTCATGAAGCGACGCATCACCTTCATGCCCAATCCGGTACCCACCTCCCCTTCAGTTCCCTTCCGGCTGATCTCATGTCCAAATGAGAACAAGCCATCGACCATCCTCTGGTTCATCCCGATCCCATGATCCCGAATCGTCAAGGTCACGGTCTCCGGCGTCGATCGGGAGATAACCTCGATCTTGGAATATCTACGAGAGAACTTCACTGCGTTAGAGAGGATGTTGCACAACACGCTGTGGACCAGAGGAACAGGGGCGGCTATGACGGTTGCGCCTTCTGCTGCATCATCCCTGAACTCCAGGGAGATCTCCTTGTCTTGTAAGCAACTTACGAAGGTCCCAAGAGCTTCTTCGATGGCTTGCACCACCACGACCGGTTGGAGCTTGATGCTCTTCATCTGCTTCTGAGCGACGAGCACCTGCCGCGCGCTCTTGACAATCTTGTTGATGTTCAAAGCAGCCCGCTGGATGCCATCTACGAACTCTCCATCCATCTCTTCCGTGAGTGACTCCGACTCCTGCAACACACTGGACAGTCCCAAGATGAGGGTGAGTTGGTTGCAGACATCGTGAGAAAGGACACTGATGAGGAACTCACGATCTCTCATCGCCTCTTCGAGATCATGCTTCTGCTCCTCAAGCTTGACCACGTCTGCGGCGATGATCTCATTTTTTCTTCTCAGGAGACGCTGGTTCTCGATTCGGCCCTTCTCATACAGACCGACCACGAGCACCGAGAGTCCCAGGGCAAAGAGAAACACGGTCGCCTGGATCAGATCAGTGGGGATGAAGTCAGGTTCGTACCATCCAACTCTTGTGGCTACCAGGAGCGCGATAACCTCCACAACAATCAGAGCACAACCAACATATGCATACTTCAAAGAGCCCACCGCGAAGAGGAGAATTTCGACAGGAAAAAACCAGCTCAGGACCGCAGAGCCCAGGCCGCCAGTGGAGAGGACACGTATCGGGATGATGATGCCAATTCCAAGCAAAGCGATCACATGGGAAGTGATCCGATAATTACCCGTGTATTTAATGTAGAACGCAAGGACCAAGCCCGCGCCGACCCCAAGGAGAATTATGTAGAGTGTTCCGCTCGCGTTGCCCTCTATAAGGAAGCGACTGATGAACATCGCGAGGGCGGCACAGGTGACCCCCAGAGACAGCTTAACCCCCAGGCAGGAGAGGCGCGCTGCCTCGTCTTCCCCCTGCGGATGGGGGTGCAAAGAATCTCTTCTTGGACAGAACCAATCAAAGATAGCCAGCATGAGTCTGTTTCATCCCTCTCGGCGTCTCAGGTGATCTTCAACCCGCAAACGCCCGGTCCGTGTCTCACCGGATTCCACCATCCGCCGAGTAGAGCCACTGTCTGTCCAAACTATCGACTTCGCAGTAGGATAGCATCGGTATAGATGGCAATAATAATGAGTATAGGGACAGCTACACTTTTGCAAATTCAGATGATGAATCTCTATTCAATAGCCCAGACACTTTTTAAGAGTGACAATAGAGCAACTATATAACATTATGAAATAATTGGAGTCGTGCTTTCAGGAATGTTCTGAGGGGGCCTGATCATTTCAAGGGTGTATGAAAACTGTCCAGACTGTTGTCTATTCAACATCAACAGGTGGAAGGCTCGTAAGCCTCCAGCTTTCATCAAGAGATAGCACTTGCTCCGCTTAGAGTAGCGTGGGGTGTGGAAGATTTCCAAAACCCAATTTGATCGCACCAGGGCAGATCTGAGCCCTTAGAGGTAGGCATCCGGGCTGCTCTCCATCCATATCGATCAAGATGGGCTCCTCAGCTTCTAAGCTCTCCGCCTCCAGGCTCCTGATGAGGCGCTGCTTAACTTGAGGGAGCTGCATATGCGCCCCTCGATAAAGCTTGGGCAGCTCCTTAAAGGCCTGCCAGGGGCTCAGCTCATCTAAGAGAATCAGATTGAAGAGACCATCCTCCATCTTGGCCTGAGGGGCGATCTCCATCCCCCCACCGAAGAAGCGACCGTTGGCCAAGATCACGTTATAGAAGCAACCCTGAAGCTGCTCATCCTCTAAGCTTAGGCGCATCGATTGGCTGCGATAGCTCAAGCTCGCCTGGGCCATCCCCTTGAGGAAGCTCAGACGGCCTCCCAGCAGCTTGGTGCTTCGGTTAACCGCCTGTACGACCCGCCCCGAGAGCCCAAAGCTGAGGATGTTGATAAAGTGTCGCCCCTCCTTAAGACCCGCGCAACTCAGCCAGCCCAGATCGACACGACGAACCTCTACGCCGATGAGATCGATGGCCGCGCGGGGATCCTTGGGGAGCCCCAAGCTGCGACGGAGATCCCCGCCTGTCCCGGTAGGAATCAGAGCCAGCTCCGCCTCTGGATTGATCGCCTCCCTTCCCTGAAAGAAACCCTCAACCACCTCGTTATAGGTGCCATCTCCTCCCAAGGCGATGATCCGCTCTGCGCCCCCTCGAAGAGCTTCGCGAACCCGTCCGCTGGCTTCACCTCGAGCCTCAGTGAGGCCCACCTCAAGCTCAACGCCCAAGCGGCTCTGAAGGCGAGCTAAGAGCGCAGGCCAGCGCCGACCTGTGCGCCCCCCTCCACTGGCAGGATTGACCAGGACAAAGTTTTTCATGCTGATCGCTCCAGAGCTGAAGCCAAGAGGACCGACCAATCATAGATCTTCTGTTGGGGGAGCGCGCGGCGTAGATGCGCAGCACCCTCTGCGCCGACCACCACCACCGGCAACTCAGATTGTACGCGCCCTCGGGCGATCTCCAAGGCGGCCTCTGGAGCTAGAATATGATAGCCCCCCTCGATCCCCAACGCTCCCCCCTCTGCGCGACTGAGGAGCGGCTCTTTGATCTCCTCCACAGCGCCCAACAGGAGCTGACGAGGTGGATCATAGAGGCCAAGGCCCCGCCCCAAGCGAGGATCGTCCAGATAGAGGACCTGCCCCTCTACTGGGCGCAGAGGCAGGGTGTTGAGCAGCTCAGAGAGGTGTCGCACCCGCGCCCCCAGATAGGGTTTGAGGGCTTCTAGATCTCCAGGCTCCAGACAGACAAACTCTCCCGGCTGAGCCTGCACCTGGGCTCGGTGAAGCTGAAACTCCTCCTCAAGCCCTAGATCTCGTAGGCGATGACCCCCATGGAGGATTGAGGAGCGCCCCGGCTGAAGATCCACCGCCTCCAGCAGCTTGAGCGCCGCCTCAAGGGCGGCTTGATCGGCGAAGCCTGGGATTAATGAGAGGGGCTGCCCTTGGGGGAGGCGCTGAAAGAGCGCGCTGGGCTTAGGAGATTGGCGAGCCCAGATGGAGAGGGCGGGAGAGTGAAGCCCCAAGCTGTGGGCAACCCCTCGAAGCGCGCGGCTGATCTTTGGGATGGGGATCTGATGTAGACAGAGCTGTTCACAGCGGCCACAGAGGCAGCAGCGCTCCAAGAGGGCTGCGCTCTCTCTGTTGGGCAGGGCGCGCCCCCGTTTGATGTCATCCAGCAGGTTCATCCGTCCCCAGGGGCTGAGGCTCTCTCGCGCCTCAGCGCCCATCATCGGACAGGCCCAGTGGCAGAGCTTGGGGCAGAAGGTGCAGGTCTCGACGCTGTGTTGGTGTGCTCGGTGGATCTCAAGAAACATCGTCAGCTCCGTCGAGCTCGGCGAAGAGCCGCGCCTCTCGCGCTGTCCAAGCCCTCTGTTTGCTCTGGGCTGAGGGTGTGTAGATCTGTCCCCCTCGCGGGGAGAGGTCGCTGATGATCCCCTCAGGCCAAGATCTCATCGCCTGGGGCAGCTCAGAGAGCGGGAGATAATCCTGCCGTCTCCAAGAGGGGCTGCTCTCATCAGGTGTTGAGAGCAGCTCCTCAAAGAGGTCCTCAAATTCTGGGATCGGCTCGGGGCGCTGGGGTCCCTGAGATCCACTCAGGACCGCCATCCTGATCCCCCTGGGTGTCTTGGAGAGCTGGAGCCAAGCGGGGGCTTCACTCCAGGGAGCCAGTGCCCGCGCTAAAGCGCTCTCCCAGTCTGGAAAGTACGCTCCCCAGGGGATCAGCGACTCCAGGGGCCAGGTTTGGAGGTGCAGCTCGACCAGGAGCCCCGCGCGGTGCTGAGCGCCAAGGATGACTCGGGCCAGATCGGGGCCTGTAGCGCGACGAGGGGTGGTGCTCGCCCGTGTCTGTGCTCCTCCAGCTAGGATCGCTGAGAGCGAGAGGGCTGCGTCGCTGAGCTGACCATAGCGAGGAGAGGGTCGCAGGCGATCATCCTCGGCGAAGCTCTCCAAGATCATACGAGGAGCCAAGTAGTGGGGGATCGGCCCCAGGGTGGCTCCCTTCTCTCTGAGCGCCTGCTCTAAGGCCCCCCAAGATGTCCCTGCGGCTACCCTGGCCACATGGCTGAGGGGATCAAAGCTGAGTAGCCCCGAGAGCCCCCGTAGATCCAGGACCAAGCACCCCGGCTCAGGCACCCTCCCCAGCTTAAACCCAGAGACAGCTTTGAGGGCCTCTGCAGCCTGTTCGGGGCTCTGAATCAAGAGGAAGCCCTCTGAACTTGGGCTGTACTTTGGGCGCTCAGGCACAGCCCCCAGGAAGAGCTTGCCGGGGTTTAAGATCCCCTGAGGATCAAGGCTGCGCTTAAGCGCGAAGAAGACCTGACGCCCCGCCCCGTGGACCAACCCCATATGCTGAGCGCGCGAGATCCCCGCGCCGTGATGGTGAGCGATACTCCCGCCCAGGGTGATCACCGCATCCAACCCTCGCCGCCAAGCACGATCATAGCGCTCGCGCATCGCCGTGGGATGGGCCGCGCTGCCCGCGAGGCTAAAGTAGATGGAGCTTCCCCCTGGATAGGCATGGCTAAAGTGAGCCATCACCGCCACCTGATCTCCCAGCGCCTCCTTAACCCCCCGATAGAGCGCAGGGAGGCGCGCCCAGGTGCCCGCTACCTCAAAGGTATCTACAAAGGCGCCCCCTTCATAGAGCGCGCTCTGCTTATAGGAGACATCATAGCGATGCTTCATCCAGGCTTGGGCGGGGGCCTCTCCCAGATCCTCTCCTCCCATACGCTGTGCCAGCTCTTGGAGCTGAGTCCCACAGCGCGCCACCTCCTCTGAGCAGCCTTCAGAGATGGCGATCAGCAGAGAGCGCTGAGGGACTCGACCCGCGAGGTGGTTGAGGAGCTTTGGGCGACTGAGAAGCTGATTGAGCAGCCAGCCTCCCTTGAGTTGCGCCTTGATAAGCGCCTTGAACCGCCCTGTACGCTGCCCTTCAGAGCCCACCATCAAGGTGTCAAGGGGATCATAGAGCCTCAGCACAGCGGGGCGCTGCCCCGCCTGCATGATCCTGCGCATCACCGCTAAGCCGTCGGAGATCTGCGGCATCATCCAGGCTTGAAAGCGGCGCGTCTGGGGTTGAGGCTGCAGCCTTAGGCTGGCGGCGGTGACGATCCCAAGGGTGCCCTCTGAGCCCAGGAGGAGCTGATTCCAGTCCAAGCCCTGGAGGTTCTCAGAGCGCGTTGTACGACAGATCTCTCCCTCCGCCGTGACCCACTCCAGATCGAGGACCATATCCTCGATCTTGCCATAGCGGCTGCTGCACTGCCCCGCTGAGCGCCCTGCGATCCAGCCCCCCAGGGTGGAGCAGCTGATGCTGGAGGGGAAATGCCCCAGAGTGAGCCCGCGAGCCTCTAAGCTGCGCTCTAGGCGCATCCCCATGATCCCCGCCTCCGCTTCAAGCTCCAAGCGCTCAGGCTCAAGGCGGCGGATCCGCTTGAGCAGCTTGAGATCCAAGACCACCGCTCCAGGCTCGGGGCGGGCACCACCACAGACCCCACTGCCCGCTCCAAAGGGGAGCACCGAGATCCTCTCAGCGTTACAGAGGCGCAGGATCTGAGCTATCTGCTCAGGGCTCTTAGGCCAGAGAACACAGGCCGGGAGACTGGGCGGCTCTCCCATCAGGCGGTTGAGTTGGCTCCGAGGCCAAAGATCTCGGCTATAGGCTCTGAGATCCGCAGCTCCCTCTCTCAGGGGAGCCAAGCGACCGAGCCTTTGGATGACAGTCTTGGAGATCATCGCGCCTCTTTGAGCTTGGACCTAAATTTATAGCATCATGGGCTCTGCATTGTGCTTCGCTCACTCCAAGATCCCTAAGGTGGTCAGCTGTACTCCGGGGTAGATCTCCTGTGCGCTGACCACGGGGATTCCTGGAAACTCTGTGCTCAAGAGCTGGTAAAAGCTCAGCCGCAGATCGGGAGGAACCATAAGGGCTGCTGTTGGGTGTGCTGCCCAAAGCTCACGGATCCCATCAAAGAGATCATCTCGACTGTCTGGCCCCAGAGAGCCCGCCCTGAGCTGCTCCTCCAGCTCTGTTGAGGGGAAGATCAACTCCAGATGGTCCTGAGGAGCCAAGCGCTGGCTGAGCTGGGCGGTGAGGCCCAGACGAGCAGCGCTTAAGGCGCTCTGAGAGGGCTCTTTGACCGCCAACGCCTCTAGAATGAGGCGCAGGTCCCGCAAAGGTAGATATTCAGCCATCAGCTGTCGTAGGAGCTGAGCGAGCTGTGGGAGGCTGAGGACTCGAGGGATCACCGCCCTCATCAGCGCGGGAGCCTGCTCCTCAAGGGGCCTGAGAAGATCAGCCACGGTTTGAATGCCCAGGAGCTGCTTGCCCTGATGAGACCAAAGGCTGAGGAGATGCGCGTTGAGAAACTCAGCGCTCTGGAGACCAACCCCCTCCCTCTGCCAACAGCCCAGGAGGCCCAAGCGCGGATCACGAGCCTCCAACTCTCCAACCGCCCCTAAGACAAAGCGCCGCCCTTGAGGGAGAAAACCCTCCCCAACACGCACTCCCTGAATCTCCAAGCGATAAGCCCCCGGCTGAAGCGAGCCCTGCTCCTCTAATGAGATCTGCACAGGAGGGAGCCACAGATGATGCTCCCTCATAAAGAAGCCCCGCGCCTCCTCAGCCACCCGCGCGGCAGAGCTGGGCAGCAGCGCGGCCTCTGCCTTGGGGTGAAGGCGGAGATGCAGCTTGGGTCCCTTGCTGGCTTGCTCCTTGGAGTTGGGGGGGTTCCAGAGGTGGGCGGCGAGGCTGAAGAGCCCAGCGCCCAGGAGCAGCGGGAAGCTTGGGAGACCCGGCAGCAAGGCCAGGACAGCGAAGAGAGCAGCGGTCATCCAGAGAGGCTTCTTCTCCTCCAGAGCGCTTAGGAGAGCCTGGGTCAAACTCCGCGCCTCTGGTTGAGCCATCCGAGTGACCAGGAGCGCTGCGGCTAAGGCGCTGAGGGTGGCGGGGATCTGCGCCAAGAGCCCATCGCCGATGGTGAGGCTCAAGAAGAGCTGAGCAGCCTCCTCTGCTGAGAGCCCCTGACGCCCCAAGCCCACCGCGAGACCCCCCAAGGCGTTGACCGCCACGATGATCAGGCCCGCGATGGCGTCTCCCTTGACGAACTTCATCGCCCCATCCAGGGCACCATAGAGATGAGCGCTGCGCTGTAGCTGTGCTTGCTTGCCCCTAGCCCCCTCAGCGTCCAGTAAGCCGCTGCGTAAGCCTGAGTCGATGGCGAGCTGCTGTCCCGGCATGGCGTCTAAGGCGAAGCGCGCCGCCACCTGAGCCACTCGCTCTGCGCCTCTCGCGATCACCAAATATTGAATCAACACCAAGATGATGAAGATCACCAAGCCCACCAAGAGGTCGTTGGCAATCACCGTGCGCCCAAAAGCCTCCACCATGCGCCCTGCATAGCCCTGCCCCAGGATCAGTCGTGTGGTGGAGAGGTTGAGCGCCAATCTAAAGAGCGTGCTGAGCAGCAAAAAAGAGGGCAGCGCGCCCAACTCCAAGGGCTTGCTGTGATTTAGGACCGAGAGGAGCAAGAGAACCGAGAGAGCCAACTGAAGGCTGAGTAGGAGATCGATCGCTTCCGCAGGGATAGGAAAGATAAGGAGGCCAATGGCCATCAGGACCAGCAGCGCCAGGGCGTTGGGGGCTGGAAGCTTAATCATGAAGGCAGTTGCTCAGAACTCCCAACTCTACACAAGCCCTTTTATTGTAGGATAATATGCTACATTCACCGACATCGATAAGCTGGAGCAAATGGAGTCATGCAGAGCGAGGCGGAGAAGGCCCTCCCGGCGCGTATCCTCCTGGTGGATGATGAAGCGGTCATCTTGGAGATCCTCTCCGATTTTCTCCTGATGGAGGGACATCAGATCCTCACCGCCTCTGGGGGTGCTGAGGCGCTTCAGCTCCTGGAGCGAGAGCAGGTGGAGATGCTGATCAGTGATCTACAGATGCCAAGCATGGATGGCTTGGAGCTGTTAGAGCAGGTCAAGCGGCGTTTCCCTAAGGTGATCTGCCTGATCATGACAGGCTATGCCACCCTGGATAGGGCCACAAAGGCGATCCGGCAGGGGGCCTTTGGTTCTGTGATCAAGCCCTTCAAGATGGAGGAGGTGGTCCTCACCGTAGAGAAAGGGCTCCAGGCTCAGAGGCTGCAAAGAGAGAACATCGAGCTTAAGGCTGCGCTCTCTCTTTATCGCTTGGCTGCCCACCTGGGAGATGCTGTAGAGCTGCCTCCCACCCTCCAACTCATCGTCGAGACCGTCGCTCAACAGACTGAGGCTCAACGGGCCTGCTTGCTTCTCTTTCCTCGTGATGGCCTGGAGTGGCTGGGAGCCTCGGTGGGAGGCTCTCCGCTTAGAGTGGAGGATCTTAAGCCCCAAGCCCTCAACCTTGAGAGCGCGATCCAGGCCTCAGAGGGGCGCGCCTTTCGCTACCTCCAAGACACTGAACGTACCCAGGAGGTCAGCGCCCTGCTCATGGCGCCCCTCAACTCCAAAGGGGAGCGCCTGGGGCTGCTGTTGGCGCTGAGAGAGGGAGAGCAACGCTTCAATGAGGGGGATCGCAAGCTGCTGACCGTGATCGCTGATCGTGCCGCTGTCGCGGTCCATAACGCTCAGCTCTTTGAGTCCCTGGAGCGCAGCTTTCGCCACACTATCGAGGCCCTGGTGGTGGCTCTTGAGGAAAAGGACCCCTACACCGCAGGTCACAGCCAGAGGGTCGCAGAGTATGCCCAAATCACCGCCCAGGAGATGGGGCTCTCAGAGAGGGAGATCGAGCTTATCTACCAGTCAGGGCGACTGCATGACATCGGCAAGCTGACGGTGCGCTCTGAGGATCTCAATAAGCCCTCAGCTCTGGTGGGAGAGGAGCTGTCTCGCTTTCGCAGGCATCCTCAGTGTGGCGAGGAGCTGCTTAAGCAGATCCCCACCTTTGGTCCCATCCTCGCGGGGGTCAGCTCCCACCACGAAAACTACGATGGTTCAGGCTATCCCAAGGGGCTCAAGGGAGAGGAGATTCCCCTTATGGCTCGTATCATGGCTGTGGTTGATGCCTATGACGCGATGACAAGCTGCCGAGCCTATCGAGATGCTCTTGAGCATAGGATCGCCCTCAAGGAGCTACAGCTCTATGCTGGGGTTCAGTTTGATCCTCGATGTGTAGAAGCTTTTGTTTTGGCTATTCGACGTTGGCGAACAGGACAACGAAAAGCAGGTCTGAGCTGCCCCCTCTAAAGATTTAAGGCTCAATATGCGTTTTATGGTCTTCTTCTCAGAGGCGAAAATAGCATAGCTGGGCAATAAGAAGTTGGCTCAGGCCTCATCGCGGTATTTCTCAGAAATATCTATCTCACTATATATCTTTTTTTGAGTTCATTCATAATGCAAGAAAGCGTGGAAAAGCAGAATTGCATTCGCTCATAGAAACTTTGGTTTCACGGCCCTAAAACGCATATTGAGCCAGATTTAAAGCGGAGTTCAGGCAGCCCCAAGCCTCGCTTCAATCCAGCCCCTTTCACGCGCGCGTGCGCGATATTATATATTGACAGCTGAGAGTGTTTTGTACTATAAAAATATGATTTTCCTGAAAAAATAGGTGGACAAATGGAGCAGGCTCCTAAGGGCATCTTGCCGGTCAAGATCGAAGATGAGATGCACATCTCCTACCTGGACTACGCCATGTCCGTCATCATCGGGCGGGCACTCCCAGATGTGCGCGATGGCCTTAAGCCTGTTCATAGGCGCGTGCTCTATACCATGTATGAGCTGAAGAACAACTGGAATGCTGCCTATAAAAAGTCTGCCCGCATCGTTGGAGACTGTATCGGAAAATTTCACCCCCATGGAGACGCGGCGGTCTATGACACCCTCGTTCGTATGGCCCAGAGCTTCTCCATGCGCTATCTCCTGGTGGATGGTCAGGGGAACTTCGGCAGCGTAGACGGAGACTCGGCGGCGGCGATGCGCTACACCGAGGCCCGCATGATGCGTATCTCCCATGAGCTGCTGGCTGACATCGAGAAGGACACTGTAGAGTTTGGACCCAACTACGATGACTCGCTCAGAGAGCCCCTGGTCCTGCCCACGAAGGTGCCTACCCTCCTGGTCAACGGCAGCTCCGGCATCGCTGTGGGGATGGCTACCAATATCCCTCCACATAACCTGAGTGAGGTGATCCAAGCGGTCATCGCCCTGATGCATGAGCCTGAGCTTGAGCTGTTGGAGTTGATGGAGCTGATCAAGGGCCCTGACTTCCCAACTGGGGGGATCATCCAGGGCAGCGAGGGGATCTACAACGCCTATCGGGGCGGTCGCGGCATTGTACGGGTTCGTGCGCTCAGCGAGGTTGAGGAGATGCCCAACCAGCGTGAGCGCATCGTGGTGACTGAGCTGCCCTATCAGGTCAATAAAGCCAAGCTGCTTGAGAAGATCGCTGGGCTGGTACGAGAGAAGAAGCTGGAGGGGATCTCTGACCTCCGCGATGAGTCTGATCGTCGTGGGATGCGCGTGGTGATTGAGCTGAAGCGGGATGCTCAAGCTCAGGTGGTCCTCAATCAGCTCTATAAGTTGACTCCCCTACAGCACAGCTTTGGCGTCAACATGGTCGCCATCGTCAATGGTGAGCCCCGCCTGCTCTCTCTTAAACAGGTGCTTCAACACTTCATCGAACACAGGCGAGAGGTGACCGCTCGACGCTGCCGCTTTGAGCTGAGGAAGCTGAAGGAGCGGGAGCACCTGCTTGAGGGCCACCATAAAGCCCTGGGGTCCAGCGACGAGTTGGTGAAGATCATCCGCGGCAGTGAGAGCGGCGATGAGGCGCGGCTCGCGCTGATCCAGCGCTTTAATCTCAGCCGAATTCAGGCTCAGGCGATCCTCGATCTGCGGCTTCGCCGCCTCACCGAGATGGAGCGTCAGGAGTTGTTGTCGGAACTCCAGGAGGTGCGAGGCAAGATCAAGGGCCTTGAGGAGATCCTCTCTGATCAGCAGCTGTTGAGCGAGCTTATCGAGCAAGAGCTGTTGGAGGTAGAGGGCAACTACGGGGATCCTCGCCGCAGCCGCATCGATCTAGACGCAGGCAGCTTGGACATCGAAGATCTCATCGCGGTCGAAGAGATGGTGGTGACCGTGACCCATGAAGGTTACATCAAGCGGGTGCCCCTCTCTGAGTATCGAACTCAGCGTCGAGGAGGGCGGGGGAAGTCGGGGATGTCTACCAAAGACACCGACTTTGTTGAAGATCTCTTTGTCGCCTCTACCCACAGCACCATGCTCTTCTTTACGACAGAGGGGCGGGTCTTCAGCAAGAAGGTCTTTCACCTCCCCAAGGGCAGCCGCCACGCGCGAGGTAAGCCGATCGTCAACATCTTGCCCCTCTTTGAAGAGGAGAAGTTGGCCTCGGTTCTGGCGGTCAAAGAGTTCCAAGAGGGGCACTACCTCCTCTTCGCCACCGCCCAGGGCTTGGTCAAGAAGACCGACATCATGGCTTATGGAAATATCCGCTCCTCGGGGATCATCGCCCTCAACCTCAAAGAGGATGATCACTTGATCTCCGTACGCTGGACCACAGGGGAGAGTCACATCGCCCTGGCCACAGCGGGGGGGATGGCGATCCGCTTCCCTGAGTCGGATGTGCGCTCTACAGGGCGAGCCTCTGCAGGAGTGCGAGGCATCAAGCTTCAGGGCAGCGATGAGGTGATCGGCGTGATCACCTTTGAGCCTGAAGAGGAGCTGGGTTGCTCTCTGATGATGGTCACCGAGATGGGCTACGGCAAACAGACCCTGCTCTCCGCCTATCGTACTCAGAGGCGTGGGGGACAGGGGCTGATCAGCATCAAGAGCAATGAGCGCAATGGACAGGTGGTTGGCGTCATCAAGGTCAACTCTCAAAATGACCACTATCTCTTGGTGACCAACGCAGGGGTGATCATCCGTGCCCAGGCGAAGGGGGTCTCTACCATCGGCCGTAACACCACGGGGGTCACCCTGATCAACGTGGGCGATCAGGAGCAGGTGGTCAGCATCGCTCGCTACACAGAGAGCCCAGAAGAGCCCGAGGCGGAAGAGTTTCCAGAAGATTCTCAGACAGGACAGTCTACCGCAGACTCTCAGGGGCAAGAGGAGCCGGAGGCTAAGGAACTTAGTGAATTAATTGAAGATCCGCAGATAAAGCAGCCCGCTGGTTGAAGAGCAGATAATGTCAACAGCCAAGAACTGGCAAGCCCTGAAATACTCC
This sequence comes from uncultured Nannocystaceae bacterium, assembly GCA_964384025.1. Taxonomy (GTDB): domain Bacteria; phylum Myxococcota_A; class Bradymonadia; order UBA7976; family UBA1532; genus CAYLJJ01. Next base: position 5,641 of record CAYLJJ010000027.1, on the reverse strand, counting down.
AGCGTAGGTATTGAGCTTGCCATTTCTGTGCTCCTTGGGTATTTCGCCGGAGATTGGCTGGATGGAGAGTTCGGCTGGAGCCCCTGGGGGGCTGTGTTGGGGCTCTCTTTTGGTTTCGCAGCGGGGCTCCGCTCCCTGTACCGCCTGAGCCAGAAGATCAGCCGAGAGGCGAAACGAGACTCTTCTGATGATGCCCAGTGAAGCCTTCCTGCGTTGGATCACGCTCTGCGGTGTAGCTCTGGCTCTCTTGGCCACCGCGATTGGCTTCCTCTTTGGCCCCAGCACGGCTCTCAGTTTGGCCCTGGGCAGCGCGCTGGCCCTGGGAAACTTTCTCCTGCTGATCCACCTGGGGCGACGTCTCTTGAGCCCAGGGCGACCTAGGAGCCTCCTCCTGCTCTTTGGCTTAAAGTTTTCTCTTTTTGTGGGCTTGGTCTTCGCCTTGGTGGTTTGGCTCTCAGTCAAGCCCCTGCCCTTCCTATTGGGGGTCTCTGTGATCCTCGGGGCGCTGATGTTGGGGGTCTTCTTTGGACCCAGCCCTGGGTCCAAAGAAGCTGAGGCTCCTCAGAGGGCCTGGGATAGATGGGAGTGATGATGTATCGAATGATCGCCCTGCTGATCAGCCTGCCGGGCTCAGCGCTCGCTGGAGAGGTGATAAAGGGTTATGAAACTTGGTTCCACCTCTTGCCTGGAGTCCACAACCTAGAGCAAGGCCTCCAGGGCGCCTTGGGGAAAGGTTGGTTTGGGGGCAACGCCCCCCCCAGCCTGAGCCATCTGATCATGGCCCTCTTTACGATGGGGCTGATCCTCTTCTTAGCGCTGCGCTATCGAAAGCAGCTGAGCAGCTCCAAAGAGGGCGCCCTGATCCCTGAGCAGCGCTTCAACACCCGCAGCATAGTGGAGCTGATCGCGGGGGGGACTTTGGGGATGATGGAGCCCATCATGGGGGCTCACGCGGCTCGAAGGTTTCTGCCTCTCATCGGCACCCTGGCCTTCTTTATCCTGTTCTCCAACCTCCTGGGCTTGGTGCCCGGTTTCCAGCCCTCCACCAGCGTCCTCAGCACCACAGCGGCCTGCGCCCTCATCGTCTTTACTTCAACCCACATCTATGGCCTCAAATACAACGGGATCAATCACATCAAGCACCTGATGGGGCCGATCTGGTGGTTGGCGCCCCTGATGTTCCCCATCGAGGTGATCAGCCATCTGGTGCGACCGATGAGCCTCTCCCTGCGCCTGATGGGCAACATGGTGGGAGATCACATGGTATTGGCGATCTTCCTGGGCTTGATTCCTCTCTTCGTGCCGATCCCGATTATGGTGTTGGGGATCGTCGTCTGTGTCGTTCAGACCCTCGTCTTCTGTCTGCTCAGCGTGGTCTATATCGCGATGGCCATCGAGCAGCACGAAGCTCATTGATTTTTTGCCCTCAGGGGCATAACTAGGGCCCTCAATGCTCCCCGATTTGGTCGTAGGTAGAGAGAGAGTAGAGGTGGGGAGTCGAGCCCAAGAGTCAGTCAAAGCTGACCAGGAGTAAGAGTTATGAAGCGCTTGTATTGGAAGCTTTTTGCCTTCGCGAGCACCCTGTTTGTCGCCCTGCCTGCTTTCGCAGAGGGGCCTGAGGTTGAGGCCGCCGCTGAGGCAGCTGTACACGCAGGTCCTACAGCTGCCATCGCCGCTGCCTTCGCGATCAGCATCGCTGCCTTTGGTGGCGCCCTGGCTCAGGGCCGCGCCGCCGCCGCTGCCTTGGAGGGGATCGCTCGCAACCCCCAGGCTCAGGATAAGATCTTCACCCCGATGATCCTTGGCCTCGCCCTCATCGAGTCCCTGGTGATCTATGCCCTGATCATCGCCTTTATGCTCGTGGGCAAGATCTAGATCTCTCTCTTCGATGCTCGGCATCCGAGCCCTCATCGGCTTAGGCCTCGCGGGGCTCCTCAGCCTCGCGGGTCTCATCGCCGCCCTGGTAGCTACGCGGCCTTTGGGTGGAGAGCTGGAGAGCCGGATCCGAGCCCAACACCTCTTTAGAACACGCAGCCTCGCCAAATGGTGGGAAGCTCGCTGCCCTCAGGGCTGCGAGGCCAAGCTCTTGGAGCGGGAGCTGCGTGGAGACCTCCAGAGCCTCTCCATCTATGAAGGCCCCCGCCTGCGCTTGGGGCCAGCCCTGGGTCGAGATCTGGTGGTGGATGTCCTACAGAGCCACTCCTCAGCTGAGGAGCATCGTCGGAGAGAGCACCTCGTCGCTTGGCCGCTGCGTTTGGGCTCAGGTTGGGGGGTTCTTTTGGCCTCCTATGATCTGAGCGACCTTCAGGCCGCGCTCCAGCGGCGCCAGCAGATCTTGCGTTACTACCTCCTGGCTGATTTTTTAGGAGTCCTGCTCTTTGGAATCTACCTCAGCGGGCGAATCATCGTCGATCCCATCCGGAGATTGACTCAGGCCAGTTCAGATCCTCAAGGAAAGATCCCGCTGATTGAGCGACCTCTAGAGCTGGCTCAGCTCAGCCGCACTTTCGCTGAGTTAGTGGAGCACCTCAGGACTCAAAATGGGAGCCTATCTGCAAGCTTAAAGCAGCTTGAACAGGCCCGCGATCGCTTAGTCCGCAGCGAGAAGTTGGCGACGGTGGGACATCTGGCAGCGGGGATCGCTCATGAGGTGGGCAACCCCCTGGCGGCGGTGATCGGCTACCTGGACTATCTGCGAGATGAACGGGGCTGCCCTCCTGAGCTTCAGGGAGAGCTGTTGGCTCGTATGGATAAGGAGCTGGAGCGGATCCGTTGCACCATCCGACAGCTCCTGGATTACAGCCGCCCCAGTCCTCGAACGCTGGAGTGGGTTGAGGTCTCGGAGGTGATCGCCTCTGCGCTGGAGCTGCTGCGCTATCACAAAAAGCTTAGGGGTCTAAAATACCGCGTTGAGGGGGAGGCTCCCTTGGTCTGGATCAGCGCTGAACACCTCCGTCAAGTCCTGATCAATCTGCTCCTCAATGCCGGAGAGGCTCAGGAGGGGCGGGGGGAGATCCTCATCAGGATCTCAGAGAGCGAGGGTTCCGTTCAGATCCAGGTCGAGGATCAAGGCCCTGGGATCTCACCAGAGCATATTGAGCGCATATTTGAGCCCTTCTTCAGCACCAAGGGAGCAGGCCAAGGAACTGGATTGGGCCTCGCGATCTGTCAGCGTCTCATCGAAGAGCTGGGAGGGAATCTAAGCTTAGAGAAGTCTGCCGAAACAGCTGGAGCTTGTTTCTTGATCAGTTTGTCAAAAGAGGACGACTCAGGCTCTACCACAAGCTAAAACAGCCCCAGTTGAAAACCATCACGCAACATCATATGATGCTCTTCAAGGTTCAGCCCCAGTCGCTCTAGAGGAAGAGAGAGCGCATCCAAAACCTCCTCAAGATCACAACAGTCCTCCCCCGCTTGACAACGCCAGGTCCCCTCAAGGGGGCGCAGCGACATTCGCCCCTGGTTTAGAGAAGCCAAGAGCAGGCTGTCATCATAGAGAAGAGAGAGTATTCCAGGGGAGTGGGTGTTGATGATCAGTTGTCGCATCGGCTCACCTGGAGGCTGAGGCCAGTTCGCGTTGAGGAGGAGCGCTTTTAGGCGCTTGAGGAGCCTGGGGCTGTCATCTGGGTGGATCCCCTGCCTGGGCTCATCTAGACAGATGAGGCTTGAGGCGTGCTCCTTCAGCTTCTCAAAAAACTTGGGTTCTCTCAGCTCAGCGGCCTCTGGTTGAGCGTAGATCCAGGAGCGCATCTCAGCACGAGCGAGGATGCTGGTGCGATGTCCCAAGCTGTTGCTGGCGGTAGAGAGCAGCGTCCGGGGCAGGCTCAAAGCTTGGAAGCTGCGCACAGCGCCCCCACCTTGCCCTTGAGAGTCTGCGTGGAGGCGAACACGACCAGCCTCTGTGCTGATAAAAGGGGCCGCCCGTCGCCCTCGAACCACAGACTCTCTCCAGAGCTTTTTATGAGGAAAGGCGAGGCTCTGGCGTGCCTCTCCCTGTTTTAGGTGGTGTAGCTCCTCTCTGATGATTTGGACACGCCCTCGGGGACGCAGCTCGGGCGCAGGGAGATAAGCCAGTTCTAGATGATAGCTCAGGTAGGTCATAGAGGCGCGCACTCCTTGCCCCAAATCATCCTCTCCCCATTCAGGGACGATCATCTCCGCCAAGAGCAGCATCTTGGATGGCTCCTCAGGTTCTCCAAGGAAGAAGAGATCTCTTAAGTCCTGCTCAGCTCCTCGTAACCCTCTGGCTGCTTCAAGGAGGGGTCGCTCAGCGAGAGCACCCAGGAAGGAGATCGCCTCAAAGAGATTGGATTTGCCCACATCAGGAGGACCCGCGATACAGGTAAAGGGACCAAAGCGGGCGTCGAAGTCCAGGTTCTTAAAGCCCTGAACCCTGAGGCGGGTCAACATAGCATCTCCCAACGCAAATCATCTCAGCGTAATGGGCTACAGTTTAACCGCTTCGCTCAGTAGAGGGCAGACTCTAAACAGTTCTCAGGAGATACGCTCCCCTTCTTCAGCAAGAGCCTTGATGGGTTGCTCGAAAATTAACTTGGTGATTTTTTAACAGGCTCTTAGAAGTTGAGGGTCAGGGCGGTTTCGATGACAGGGGTCTCAACAACGGGGGCCTTGCTGAGGCTGGCATGGCGTAAGGCCATAAGCACACCCAAGTTTCCTATACGATAATCCAGGCCTGCCACGCTGACTAAGCTCATGCTGGAGTCGCGTTCACACTCACTCTCCAGGAAACCCTCATCACCGTAGCGGTGGTAGGCGATATGATCCTTGCTGCTGTCGGTATCTAAGCCCAGCCCCATATAGAACCAAAGGTTACCAAAGAGCCGAACTGTGGGATAGAGCGTGGCGGCGAAGTAGCTGTGGAGCAACTCTCCTGAGTCCCAGGATTTGTCGGTGATGAAGAGGCGACACTCTCCTCCTGAGCAGATCTTTGTTTGGCCCCACTGAAATTGATCATGTTTTATCCCAAACTCAAAGGAGATCCCAAAGCGAAAGTCATCTCCTCCTGGAGCTGCACGGAAGCGCAGAGCATACTGCTTGCTGTGGCGCTCGCTGTCTGCATAGCTCTCTTGGCCTTGGAGATAGACACCACCCAGCTCTACAGCGCCCAAACGGAGCGCCAGATCCCCCCCGAGGCTTAGTCGAGGGGCATAGAGCGTGGCCCCCCCTTTTGAGCTTGACGGATCTCCCTCAGCCTGCTGTGCAACGCCGAAGGTCAGGCGTCCGCCATAGCCCTTGATGGGCGCCGCAGAGAGCATCGACTGTCCAGGAGCCAGCTGTTGAATGTTGTCGGCTGAGGTGCTGGCTCCGTTGTAAAACGGGCCGCAGGCGGAGGAGAAGGCCAAGAGGAGGGTGCTTAAGGGGACTGCGCGCATTCGATCTCCAGGGGCTGCTTTAGAGGGGGCCTGAGCAAGATCCAAACCTGGGGCTTGGGGGCTTCTAAACACGCGATTGTAAACTTCTGTTTATGGCCCCCTCAGTTTTAGGTGACACCCTCAATCGGATGGCCATCCATCGACTGGACTTGCTACGTTTAAGTGGACACCCCAGACCGGGTGAAGCTGCCCGACCCGACGAGGTTCCGAGATGGGGAAGAAGAAGCGACCGACATACACGAGCGAGG
>CAYLJJ010000026.1:0-61670 GCA_964384025.1 uncultured Nannocystaceae bacterium | reverse complement strand
GCTCAGGCTCAGGCTCAGGTTCAGATTCAGGCTCAGGTTCAGGCTCGGATTGCTCAAGCAGGCAGACCGTTTGTTGAGCGGCCGGGGCTGAAGAGTTCCCGATATATCGATCAACCTGCGCAGCATAAAGACCTTGGGCACAGTCTCCATCAGAGCGCAGGACACATCGTCCGCCCCCAACGCTGCCCAGGGCTGAGGCGGGAACACAGAAGGTTATCGGAGCACCAGGGCGATCGGGACAGTAGCCTTCACACTCTTGAGTACACATCCCTGCGCCACCCTCTGAGAGATGACAATGCCCACCAGCATAGCTGCAATCTCCATCACCACAGGCATCTCCAATCCAGGCAGAGGGTGTGGGACCGGCGACGCTCACTCCCTTAAAGAAGGCGGTCTCTTTGCGACCGGCAGCCTTGGAGATCTCAAGATGGATGTGATCATTATGGGGGTGATTTCCTGTGTAGCATCGAACCCGATTCCCTCCGCTGGCTTTCCAGCGGGTTCGATCCCAGATGAGATACTGTATGCCGATGGTCTCAGCATTGGTCACCAACCAATCTGCGATGAGATCACCCTTGGCGTTATCAGCCTGCCCCCCCACGGTTGAGATAAATATATCCACCGCTCGTCCTGCCGCATGAAGAGAGAGACTGCTGCTCCCTCGGATCTGGCGACAGGCATACATCTGAGTCCCTCCACCCGGAACCCCTCGGTTGATCAAATCTGAGAAGTTCTGTTTTACATAGTCGGCCAAAGCCCGAGCACCTGGTGTGACATCCCCAGCACAGCGAGACCCAGCAGACTCATAGGCTACGTTTTGTCGATCCCCAGCGGCCGCAGCCTCTGGGCTGAGCAACCAACGCTGATCGCAGCCGCGTACCGCTTTAAGTTCAGGCTCTCCCTCCATACCCCCGTGGTCATTGATATCCTCTTCCCAATCACCTCCGAGTACAGGGCTCGTAGTGATCTTTCCATCAGTGCAACCCAAGGCCAAGAGCAAGATCGCAATCCAGCGCATCATTCAACCTCCTCCCTGGAATTTTAAGCAAGGGCTATGCACACGCGTTCACCTGGAAATGAAAGGCTCCCCTGAGAGCCCAAAAGAGGAGATACTCGGCCTATGACACAGAGACCCAACCAGCGCGCCAGCCTCTTCCTCCTCTTCAGCGTGGTGCTCACCCTGCTGCTCTACTACATCATCCCTCAGGGTCGCTTGATCGCCTACCCTCTTACTCTGCTCTCGACCCTGGTTCATGAGATGGGTCATGGGATCTTTGCCATCCTGGTAGGTGGAGAATTCCTGGAGTTTCAGATGTGGTCGGACGGCTCGGGGGTAGCTCGTTGGCAGGGGAACGTAGGGCGTCTGTCCTCAGCTTTTGTGGCCGCAGGTGGCCTGTTGGGACCCGCCATCATGGGAGGTATAGGCTTCTGGTTGGGGCGAGGTGAGCGTCGCTCCCGCCTGGGTCTGGGTGCTTTTGGTGTGATCCTCACGATCTCTCTGATCTTCGTCGTTCGGGGCCTCTTTGGGATGCTCTTTGTGGGGCTTACAGCGGGCCTCTTCCTGCTCTTGGCCTACAAGGCCAAGCCCTGGGCTTCACAAATCGCCATCATCTTCCTCGCCTCACAGATGGCCCTGAGCGTCTTCTCCAGAGGAGACTATCTCTTCACTAAAATGGCTCAGACAGGTCAGGGCCTGATGCCATCAGATACCCAGCAGATGGCTGAAGCCCTCCTTCTCCCCTACTGGTTCTGGGGGACGCTTTGTGGCCTTGTCTCTATGACGATCCTCAGCTTAGGGCTCTGGTCCTTTTTTCAGGGGGCAGAGAAGGAGGAGAGCAGCTTGTCTATACATGTTGAGCCTTGAAGCAAATAGACAACCAAGAATAGAGAGATCTTGCAGCAAACAGCAAAGATGCTAAGAAAGAGGATTCGCTGCTGATCGCAGCCCTTAAGAGTGAAGAGGAGTCTATGAAGCTCAAGCACAGCCGAGGAGATAAAGAGTTCAACCCTGAGACTCTGGCCCTGGGCTATGGCTATGATCCTACCCTCTCAGAGGGCGCGGTTAAGCCACCGATCTTTCTAACCTCCACCTTTCAATTTCGCTCGGCTGAGGAGGGCAAAGCTTATTTTGAGTTGGCCTATGGCCTGAGAGAAGCTGAAGAGGGGGAGGAGATGGGCCTGATCTACAGCCGCCTCAACAACCCCAATATGCAGATCTTCGAAGAGCGTATGGCTGCCTGGGATCGCAGCGAAATAGCAGCCACCTTCTCCTCTGGGATGGCCGCGATCAGCACCAGTATGTTGGCTCTCCTGCGTCCTGGGGATCTTCTACTCTCTACCCGGCCTGTCTACGGAGGTACTCACTACCTCTTCGATAAGATCCTGCCTCGCTATGGGGTCACGGTGAAGTTTATCGACGCAGGAGAGCAGGCGGTAGGGAGGCTTAAGGAGCAAGGGGAAGCTCTGGGCACTGATCGCGTCCGGGTTGTCTTTCTAGAGACCCCAGCCAACCCCTCCAATATGATGACCGACATCGCCGCCATCGCTGAGATTCTCAAGGGCTGGAACTCCAAGCGAGAGCGTAAGGCGATCTTGGCGGTAGACAACACCTTCTTAGGGCCTGTCTTTCAACGCCCTGTTCCCCTGGGCGCGGATCTGGTGATCTACTCCGCCACCAAGTTCATTGGAGGGCACAGCGATCTCATTGCTGGGTTGGTGACTGGGAGCAGGAAGGTGATGGCTGAGGTGTTGGAGTCTCGTACCATCCTGGGCACCATGGCCACCCCCTTCAGCGGCTTTCTGCTCCTTCGCTCGTTAGAGACCCTTTCGGTGAGGATGCGTCGTCAAGCCAAGAGCGCTGAGAGCCTCGCTCAGCTCCTCCAAGAGCACCCAGCGGTGTTGAAAGTCTACTATCCAGGGCTCTTTGAGGAGGGCAGCCCTCAGGAGGAGATCTATACACGACAGTGCTCGGGGCCAGGCTCTCTGATCTCCTTTGAGGTGAAGGGGGGGGAGGAGGCGGCTTTTAGGGTACTCAACAGCTTTGAGATCTGTCGCTTGGCGGTCTCACTGGGGGGCACTGAGACTCTGGTGGAGCACCCCATGAGGATGACCCATGCTGACGTACCCGAAGAGGAACTGGAGCGGATGGGGGTCAGCGCAGGGCTGATTAGGATCTCCGTCGGCCTAGAGCATATTTCCGATCTCAAGCGGGATATGGAGCATGCCTTAGATTCTGTGAGCTGAGTTACCCGCTCGCTTTGTTTCCGATAGCCATCAACATCTTGCATGGCTTGGCATTTAGAGCACCCAGGATCTTCTGCTGAGCGAACTCCCGACGGCGATGAACGGACTGTAAACGAGTGCATATGAAATGAGCAGGCTGCTGATATTACTGGATATAACCTAAATCAAAATGGGCACGCATATCTGAAATCAAGAGCACTCTTACTGCGCTGAGACAGAAGATCTTGTATTCCTGTAAAGGTGCTCCTCAGGTCGCCCCGATTTGGAGAGCATCCTTTCGAAGTGAGGGCTTATGAAGCGCTGCCTGCTCCTCTCCATCTCTCTGCTCGCTTGTCAACCTGAAGCCAGCAGCATCTCTCCTTCAACGGACGCCGAGCCCGATGTTCAGCGCGCTGAGGATCAACCCCCAACGCTGCGCTTTCTGAGCCCCAGAGCAGAGCTGAGCGGTGCAGTGCAGGTCATTTTGGAGGCTCAGGATGACCATGGGATCCAGAGGGTTGTGCTCTCCCTGAACGGGGAGCAGGTGGCGGAATGGAGCGAGGCCCCCTTTGAGTGGAGCTGGGCAGAGCCAGCAGCAGGTCTACACCGCTTAGAGGCGATGGCGGAGGACAGCGCTGCTCAGGTCAGTCGCGTTGAACGAGAGTTTCGCTGGATTGAGCCCTGTCCTCCAGAGGGCTGCCCTCCCGAGCTTCTCGCTCTCCCTGAGCGCCTCTGCGGGGATCTCCTCCTAGAGATGGACTCAGCAGGGGAGGCTGAGCTGCGCTTTGAGGTGGACGGTCGGCCTTTGGGCTCTCTACCTGGGCTCCCTCACTTGGCGATCTGGTCGATCTCTCCTGGTCCCCATCAGCTGAGCCTGATCGCCGTTGATGCTCAGGGTGAGCGCCGAACAGAGCTTCGCCTGGAGGGGGTGGCGGGCTGTGGACCCGTTCCAAGTTTGAGGCTCAGCCCAGAGTTGCGTTTCCTGACTGCAGCTCAGGAGCTGAGCGTCAACCTCTCAGGAGAAGCTCCCAGGCTGCGAGCTTTCCTGGATGCGCTCCCCTATCAAGAAGATGATGAGCCCCCTCTCTCCCTTTTTCTACAGCCCGAGGAGATCAGCCCTGGTCCACATCAGCTCCTCCTCTTGGGTGAGGCGGGGGGGCAGGCGGTGGCTCATCTGTTGAACTTTGAACTGGATCTTGAACCTCCCATAATTCAACTGCTAGAGCCTGGAGCGGAGGCGGGACCTCAGCATGGACACCTGAGCGTACGAGTGCAGCTCTCTCCAGATGCTGCTCGCTTGGAGGTGCAACTGGGGAGCTTAGAGCAGCGCCGTGAGCAGCCCCCTTGGGAGCTGGGATTTGAGCTGGCTTCACTCTCCTCAGGCTTTCAAACCCTGCATATTCAAGCTTGGGATAGAGCGGGCCTGAGGGGAGAGCTGAGTCGAGAGCTGTTGATCGATCGCCCCCCCAGCTTGCGCTTCTTAGAGCACCCTCAAGTGCTGAGGGGAACCAGCCTTATCCGGGTGGATGCTCAAGATGATCTGGGGCTTGCAAGGGTCAGCCTAGAGGTGGATGGCCGCGCCTTGGGCAACTTTGATCCTCTAGGGAGCTTTGAGTGGACCCCTGAATATCGTCGGGGTCTGCGTCAGCTCAAAGCTCAGGCTCTGGACAACGCTGGGCAAGAGGCGGAGGCGAGCCTGATCTTGGATGTTGATCACCCCCTGGAGATGGAGCTGATGCTCTGTAATCCAGAATGCAGCCCTCTTCAGGAGAGGGAGATCTTTGGGAGCCTCCAGCTCAAGGCGGAGATCAGGGATGATGATGAACCCCCCGCATTGGTTCTCTTAAGCCTGCCCGATCAGCAACATCGCCTCAGGGATCCTTATGATTTCTTCTTTGAAACAGAGGAGTGGCCCGATGGTCCCCTCAGCCTACAGCTCTCCACCAGCGATCCCCAGGGCCAAGTCCTAGAGCGACGTTGGGAGTTTCAAATCAACAACTGCGATCGAGACCACGATGGACATCAGCGCCTCTCTTGTGGGGGAGGAGATTGCCAAGATGAGAACCCTCTGATCAACCCAGGGCAGCCTGATCTGCTTGTCGATGGTGAAGATCAGAATTGTGATGGACATGATGGCTCCGAGCCAGATGCGGCGCCTCCTCCAGATGTGGGCTTGGATGCAGGGCTTCCAGATCTGGAGCTTCTTCCAGACAGCAGCCTCTCCGATGCAGCCCCCGGAAGCTTAGCCCCTCAAGGGCCTTGGGGGCCTGCGGGCCGCTTAGATGAACTCAGCTTTGCTGAGAGCCCTGAGGCTGCACGGGAGATGGGCTGTGAGGTGTTGGGTCGCAACGCAGGGACCTCTCTACAAAGCTGGTTCAGGGTCCTTCAGGTCCCCGGCTTCGCGCCCTACCTAGAGCCCAATGCTGAAGGAGGCTCCGTCATCTTTGTTTTCCTAGAAGCGCGGGGCTGGCCTCCCTTAGCTCCTGTTGATCACGGGCAGCTGATCGATCTCCAGTCTCTCAGCGCTGAGCGTCGCCAAAGGCGCAGCTTGATCATCCCTGAGAGCCTCGTTGGGGAGTTTGAGGCTCAGGTTCACTTCCCCAACACTCAGGTGGATGCAGAGGGTCACTTTCGAACTACACCTGAGCGTTTTGTCTTCCCCTTCCCGGTGGGGAGAGTAGAGGAGGCTCTCGTCGTCGATGTGCTCTTGGAGCAAAGCTTTATCGAGGGAGATCTACGGCCTGATGGTCCAGGGATCGCCCTAGAAGCAGGACGCCTAGAGGGTTATTGGCGAGAGGAGGGGGTTTTGGAGTGGCTGCGTGCGTTTCATGCGACCTGCCAAGCTCCAGAGCACCCCAGAATCTGTGATAACTTCGCCATCAATATGGTCTTCCGAAATGGTCCAGAAGCAGCGTTGCCACTCATCCGCGACCTCTTTGAGATGGGCAACGGAGATGATGGCTTTGATGTAACCTGGAATGGTGGCGCTCCCCGTGCCTGTGAGCTGGGGGCGCCCGACTGCGACACCATCGGAATCTGTGTACAGCTTCACAGCCGAGGTGAGGTTATCCATGGTCGCAGCGATGATCCAGAGTCCCCCTGTCTACATATCTGCGATCCCCTTGCTGACTGCCTGAGCCTCCCTGATCCGCCCCCCTGCGCGGGGCTGGCACGACGCGATTGGCTCCTCGCCCAAACGCGCTGCTTGGAGGGCTGCGATCCAGAGTGGGCTGAAAGCCTGGGAGAGTTGACCTGTCCAGCGCTTCTGGAGGAAGCGAGAGCCTATATCCCCTTCTTTGCTCAGCGCTGCCCTTGATCCTCAGCCCTGAGAGCCTCATTCTGGCGGCTTCTGTCAAAGACGAGGGAGCGCGCCTTGAGCCTGATTCAGATGGGCCTGACCACTCTCCTAACCCTTCTCCTCTTGGGTGGCCTAGCTCGAGGGCTCCTGCGTCGCTTTAACCCCAGCTTTCAGGCGATGGTGGGTGCTCAGTTCTTTGGCGCTTTCAATGACAACCTCTTTAAGCAGCTCCTGCTCTTCTTGGCGGCGCGACAGCTCTTTCCGGGAGAGGATATGCAGGGCCTCGCCTTCGCCATCTTCGCTCTGCCCTTTGTGATCTTCAGCGGCATCGCCGGGGACCTCAGCGAGCGTCTAAGCAAGCGTCGCATCATCCTCCAGATGAAGTGGGTTGAGATCGGGGTGATGCTCCTGGGTGCCCTCGCCTTCTACTCGATGGGTTGGTACTTCATGCTGCTCGTGCTCTTTCTGATGGGCACTCAGTCAGCCTTCTTCGGTCCCTCAAAGTATGGAGTAATCCCTGAGCTGGTTCCCCCTGAGCAGCTCATCTCCGCCAACGGCACCATCGCCATGACCACCTTTATGGCGATCTTGATGGGGCAGGCTCTGGCGGGTCCCCTGATGGATCGCTTCGGAGAGATGCTCTGGCTGCCCGCCCTCTTCTGCGTTGGCTTCGCCATCCTGGGGACAGGGATCGCTCAGATCATGCGCCCGATGAAGGCCCTGCGGCCTGAGCTGCCGATCGGCCTCAACCCTTTTGGGAGCCTCTGGAGCACCACCCAGGATCTTCGACGACGGGAGGGGCTCTTCCCTGTGCTGATCCTCCACTCTCTCTTCTGGTTTAACGGGGGTGTTATCCAGCAAGCGATCCTCGCCTTTGGGGAGCCAGGGATCTTAGATGTCGGTGAGGGGGAAAACAGCTTGCTCTCCTACCTGATGGTGACCCTGGCGCTCTTTATCATCATCGGTAGCTTGATCGCCCCTCTCCTGAGCCGTCGCCTGGGACCGGGGCGCTTGGCAACCTGGGGAGGCTTTGGGATGTTTTTGGGGCAGCTGGGCTTGTTGAGCCTGGGGCTCCTCTTTGGTCGTGAGCAGGGGGGCTTCTGGGTCGCTCATCTGCTCCTTGGCCTCATCGGCTTTTCAGGTGCTTGCTTTGTGGTCCCGGTACAATCCTACCTCCAGGATGCGCCCCCACCAGGGATGCGCGGACAGACCTTCGCGGTCAACAATTTTATGTGCTTCCTCTTCCTCTTCTTTGCCGGTATTTGGTACCTGCTCGCCCGTCAACTCCTGGAGTTGGGACCCGCGCTCACTCAGGCCCTAGCGGGGGCCGCGATGCTGGCCTATCTCTTCTACCGCCGCCGCGCTTTGGCTGAGATCGTGATCAAGGAAGATGAGACTTGAAGCGGAGACGATCCAAGCGGAGACGAAGCAAACGCCAAGAGGCTCCACCTCTCCTCTCTCTGGCGATGATGGTTCGCGATGAAGAGGAGTTCTTAGAGGGAGCGCTCCTGAGCGTGCGCCCCTTTGTAGATGAGATGCTCATCCTGGACACCGGCTCAAAGGATCGGAGCGTGGAGATCGCCAAGGCACTGGGCGCTCGAGTGGAGCATTTTTCCTGGTGTGATGACTTCTCAGCGGCCCGCAATGAGAGCCTCCGTCGAGCACGGGGACGTTGGGTCCTGATCCTCGATGCCGATGAGCGCCTCAGGGGTGGGGCTCAGCTTCGCCCTCATCTAAAACGGGGACCTCATCACCCCTTTGAGGGTCTGGCTCTTAAGGTAGTCAACACTCACCTGGATGGCCGCCCCATCTCCTCCTTCTTCAGCACTCGGATCTTTCCCCGCGATCCCCGCTTGGGTTACCAGGGCCGCGTCCACAACCGCTTTGGTGCCCTGGATCCCGCCGCGCCCAAGGTCCAGGTCCAGCGCTTCTTGGGCTTGGAGATTCAACATCTGGGTTACGACCCTGAGATCTACGCCGCTCGGAGCAAGAGCGCCCGTTCTCTACCGCTGATCGAAGCCAGCGTGCGTGAGAGGCCCGAGGATCTGCAATATCGCTACTATTTGGGGCGGGAGTACCTCCAGCTGAAACGCTGGGCTGAAGCTCAGGAGCAGCTGCGCTTTGCCTGGGAGCGACTCAGGGAGCGACCTGGATCTGGGCCTCTGCCCGAGATCACATTGAGTTTGCTAGAAGCTGAAGCAGCCTTGGGCATAGAAGAGCAACGCGCCTTGGAGCTGAGCGCCTTTGCGCTCCAGCACCACCCAGGGCATCCAGATCTCCTCTTCTCCCAGGGCTCCGTCCTGATGAATCTGACGCGGCCCGCTGAAGCTCTACCACTCCTCGAAGCCGCCTTGGAGAGTCAGGCTCGGTGGATGGGGGGGCAGCTTCGGCTCCCCCATCGTCTGTGGACGCTCTATGAGCTCCAAGCGAGCGCCTGCTGGAGCCTGGGACGCTACCCTGACGCTCTCCAAGCCTATCTAAGGGCCCTGCCTCTTAAGCCCTCCGAGAGCCCTGGCTGGCCGCAGATGCTCAACAACCTCTGCGCCCTGGCCATCGAGTATGAGATCCCTGAGCTTCCTCAACTCCTGGAGCGGCTCTTAGCTCAGCCTGAGGCGCCTTTGGGGATGTTCTGCTTTGAGGTGGAGCGTCGCGCTCGCGCTCAAGGTCCCGAGGAGGCTGAGGCGTTGCTGCGTTGGGGTCTGCTGCGCTGCCCCCGCCTCTCCAAAGATCCTGAGGCGCAGCGCCTCATCCACTCGTTGCTCTAAAAAATGGGTGGCCATCGGACTGGAGACTCCTCCTCTGGCCAGCCACAGAGTTGGCCGGTAGAGCCGCTAGAAGGGCTCTGTTGCGTGGAATTTTGTCCTGGTCCACTCCTTGCTAAGCGGCGCCTAGAAATCAAGGAGAACTCTATGTCCCGCTTTGCGCTCATCATCTTCATCGCCCTCTCCGCTCTCGCCTGTGAGAACCAAGAGTCCAAGACCCTCACCCGCCTCGACCTCAACGCAGAGGCGCAGCAGCCAGGGCAGCTGGTGTTCCAGATCATCGAAGAGTTTGCCCCTCCTGAGTATGTACCTCCTGGATGGTTGGTGATCCGGGACGCCAAAGCGTTTCAGGTTCAGTTTGCCGCCGCTGTACCTGTTGGAGTCGATTTTGATCAGGAGTTTCTGCTCTGGAGTGGAGAGGGTCAGCTCAAGAGAGTAGAGGCCCAGGTTAACGGCCTGAGCCTAGAGTTCTCGAAGGGAGCCCCCAGCTTGGCACGGGTTCGTCGCGTCGATGTTCAGAGCCTCTACAGCACCCTCTCTGATTTTGCAGCACGTCTCTTCGACCACGCTCGCGGTTAAACAGATAAGAGAAAGGTCCAATCCCTGCCCATCTCCCTCCTCCTCTTTGCTCTGCTCCTGTTGCTTTGCCTGTTCTTGCTGCCTCTATTTGCTCTCTGGGAGGCTCGAAGTTTAAGAGCGGCGCAGCCTGGACCCGCCTACTGGAGCTTGGCGCGTCGCATCGGGGGAGAGTGTCGGCTGCGCTGGGGTGAGCGGGGCGCCTGGGTTCACTTCCCTCTCCCCGATGGCGAAGGACGCCTGGGCCTGCGACGGCATCCAGATCGTCGTGCTTGGGCCCTAGAGCTGCGCGTCTACCAAGAGCAGGCTTTTGGCTTTGCTTCCCGGATCACTCTGCCCCCCGCGCCCCCCATCCGTTGGCGAGCTCCTGGGCTCCAACCTCTGATCTTCTATCCTGAAGAGGAGTCCTATCTAGAAGCGGGCCTGGAGTCTACAGATGAGCGCCTGTTGCGTTGGCTTCTGCGTCCAGCCCCGACACGAGCTTTGATCCTGGAGTGCTTTAGAGAGAGTGGCCTGGAGGCGCTGGAGCTGCTCCCTGCCCACCGCCACCTCCTGATCCGAGGGAGCCTAACTCCGGTGCAATCACCCAATGAAAGTCTAGAGGAGGTGGGACCCATCCTTGTGCTCTTGGCGCGCAGCCTCTCTGGGGATCTCCATGATCTGGGCTCAGCGTTGAGGGACTCTGGAGAGTTAGAAGAGGGGCCTGTTTGTCTGGGCTGTGGGGCCTCAGCTCAGCCAGATCCCTGGCGCTGTCCAGGCTGTGGAGCGCTGATCCATCGAGGCTGCCGAGAGATGCTGGGGGGTTGCCCGGCTCAGAGCTGTACAGAGCGGCTGAGATAGCGCGGGTCTAAGAGGTGCTCTGGCTCTAAGTTACCTAAGGCAGCTAAGAGCCGACCTCGGATCTCTGGGTTCTCACGCTCTAAGCTCCTTAGAAGCGCTCGCACCTCTGCGCGCTTGCCCACGCGCTCCATTGGACAACCTGAGCGAAGAATCGGATGCTCCAGGGTCTCGACATAGCGAACAATCTCCTCTCCAGAGCAGAGAGCCATAGGCCGGATGATCTCCACCTCTGCGGTAACCCGCGCCGCCATGCTGCGAATCCGCCCTGACTGAAACAGGTTGATCAGCAAAGTTTCGATGAGATCCTCCCGGTGATGCCCCAGGGCGATCTTGTTAAGCCCCTCCTCCAGAGCGATACGCTGGAGCAGACCCCGACGCATCCGCGCGCAGAGGGAGCAGGGGTTGGAGATCTCTCGCGCCACCGCAGCGATCTCCTGATGCCCTACCAAGAGCTGAACCCCCAGCCCCTCCACACTCGCCCTGAGCTGGGGTTCTAGAGAAGCCCCCCAACCTGCATCTACATAGAGAGCGACGATCTCAAAAGAGAAGGGCCGCGCCCGACGATAGGCTAAAAGCAGCTCAAGCAGGGCCCAAGAGTCCTTACCTCCCGAGAGCCCTACCCCGATGCAATCCCCCGGTTCGATGAGTTGAAAGCGCTTATTGGCTTGGCCCAGTCGGCGCAGGAGGCGCTTCTCCAAGGTCTGTGAGTGTTTCAAAGTCTCCTCCTGACGATAAAGCCCAAATCCTGCTCTAGATCCAAGCGCTCCAGGAGTTCAAACCCCAAGGGAGAGAGCAGACGCTCCACCTCTCCAGGGGCGTCCACCTTGAGCACGCTTAGAGCCAAGAGTCCGTCAAGGCGCAGGACGCGCCGCATCTCTACCAAGATCGGTCGAGGTCTAAAGCAGCCCAAGAGCGCAGAGAGGGAGATCAGCGAGCCCAAGCTCTGGTTTCCAAAGGGCAGGTGATGAAGATCGCCCTGAACGCGAGGGCCAGAGGCGCGCAGAAGCATCCCTCTAGAGAGATCTAGAGCAAAGCAAGGTCGCCCAGTGAGGCGCCGCCAAAGCCCTGTCCCTGCGCCCAGATCAACACAGGGCTCAGGCAGCTCAGGGAGGAGCGCGTCGAGCCCTTCGATCTTAGGGCGTTGTAGCTCAAGAAACACCTCTTCATAGCGCGGCGCAAAGCGGTCATAGCTCTTTTGTAGGATCTCAAGATCCATCCCTCTGGGTGCTCCTCTCTTGCTGTGGAGAGAATAAGGGGCTCCATTTAAGAAAAGGTAGGAATTATCGCTCCCTCTGCTTCAGATCGGGTAGAGCTTCTCCTCGATAAAAAGCCTCACTCAGATGAAACTGTGCGGGCTGATCCCGAGGATGGGTTAGGAGGAGGCGAGCCAGGGGCTCCAAGAGTTGGCGCTCCAGGAGCCGTTGAATTCCCCGAGCGCCCGCTTGAGACTCCTGAAGCCGCTCCATCAACCAGCTCAGGAGGCGCTCGGGTTCATACTCAAGAGAGAGCTGGCGAGTCTTTAGACGAGCTTCAGCCCGCTTGAGCTCCAGGGCGAGGATCTCTCTAAGGCTCTCAGGCTCTAGAGGAGAGAAGATCAGGATCTCATCTAGACGCGCCAGCAGCTCCTTGGGGAAGAAGCGGTCGAGGATCTTAAGCGGGTTGATAGAAGCGGAGCCAAAGCCCATCTGTTTACGACGCAGCTCACTGGATGAAGCTGCGTTGCTGGTGAGCACCAAGACACACTGCCGTGCATCACAGAGCTCTCCTCTGGCGCTGCGGATACGGCCATTGTCCAGGAGGCCCAAGAGCAGGCGCCTCAGCTCTGGGCTGGCTTTCTCCGCTTCATCAAAGAGGAGCACTCCCGCCTCATGTTGGAGGAGCCAGTCGGTGAGCAAGCCCCCACGCGTCTCGCTGCCTACATAGCCCGGAGGAGAGCCGATCAAGGTGTTGATCGAAGCTGCTTGGCTGTACTCAGCCAGATCCAGGTGGAGGAGAGCCTCGGCGTCTCCAAAGAACTCCTGAGCTAAGGCCTGAGCCAGGGCGGTCTTACCCACTCCAGTGTCTCCTACAAAGAGGAAACTGCCCAGAGGGCGCTCTGTCGGAGCTAAGTCCTGACGGCGATACATCAGGGTCGCGGCCACTGCCTTGATCACCTCATCTTGGCCCAGGATCTGAGCCTGGAGCCGTTGGGCGAGGTGGCTGAGCGCCCGCCCCCCATCAACATCCAAGAGCTGAATAGAGCGCCCTGTTTGGCGAGCGAGGATCTCATAGAGCAGCTCAGGGTTCAGGCGATCGATACCCCGACGCCGAGCATAGGCGGCGACGCTGTCGAGGAGGGTCACGCTCTTATCAGGCTGATAACGCTGAGGGAGATGACGATCACTCAGCTCGATCACCAGAGGGATCAGCTCCTCAGGGATCTCCACTCCATGGTGCCGAGCGGTGACGCGAGCTTGGGCGCGGACCATAAGAGCGCAGCGCTCTCCTTGAGGTGCCTCCAGCCGCAGCTCCTCAAAGCGCCGCGCCAACGCTGGATCAGCGCGCTCCACATAGCGCTGATACTCCTGGGTTGTGGTGGCGCCGATCAGGCTGATCTGACCTCGAGCTAGATAGGGCTTAAGCAGGTTGGAAGCATCGGTGGTGATCCCCTCTGCCCGCCCAGCGCTCACCAGGGTATGAAACTCATCTACATAGAGCAGTACAGGCTGAAGCTTCTCTAGGGCGCTGAGGATCTTCATCATGCGCTCTTCAAAGTCCCCTCGGTAGCGGGTCCCTCCAACCAGCTTCCCAGCGCTGAGTTCAAAGAGACGGTGCTCTTTGAGGCTGGGGATCGCGCCTCTGACGATCTGCCGGGCCAGGACTTCGACCAGGGCGGTCTTACCCACCCCTGGCGGCCCGGTCAGAGCTGGGTTGCGCTTATTGAGGCGCAGGAGGATCTCGACCATCCTCTCTAGATCCTCAGCGCGCTCATAGAGATCATCAAAGCGGCCCTCCTGAGCCTCTGCCAGAAGATCGCGACCATAACGCTTAAGGAGATGCTCCTCTAAGGGGGAGCCTTCCGGCTCTGAGCTGGGGGCTCCCACCGCCAGAGGCTGAGCCCTCCGCTGGTTGAGCTTGCGCTTAAACATTTGCTGATTGAGGCCCCGCTCCAGCAAGGCGATTAAGATGGGGTGCTCAGGGCTGCTCAACAAGCTCCTCAAGAGATCTCCACCACCAACAGGGATCTCTTTTGCATCACGGATACAGCGCCGAAGGAGGGCTCTATCTTGCGCCTGAGGCTGCTCCATCAGGGGCTCAACTACCTCTAAGAAAATCGACAGGCTGAGGCCAGACTCGACCAAGAGCCGCTCCAGCTCCTTATCCTTAGAGCGTGCCCAGGCCACCAAGAGGCGGGGTAGAGTGCAGGGGAGCCCTGAGAAGGTCTCACGGCAGAGCGCTCGTATCTCAGAGAAGCTGATCATCAAAACCATCCATCTGGCAACCTGTTCTCCAATGCAGCGCACTGGAGCTCAAAGCGCTCCGCTTCACTGAGCAAACGCGTTCTGATCTCTTCGTAAGCAGCGGGGCAAGCCAACTCCAGCTCTTTCTGCTCCAGCTCTCTATTCTCATACTCGATGAGCAGCTCATCCTCAGCCTCTTGATAAGCTTTTTTAAGGAAGAGCAGCTCATCTTTTAGCCACTTGATCTTCTCTTGAGCAGTCTCTCCCTGAATCTGCTCGCTCTCCTTGATGGGGATCTGAGCGCCCTTGAGGATCTCCTCGACCCTCCAAAGATCGCTGAGGATTTGAGAAAGGCTGGGCAGCTCATAGCCCAGCTGTCCAGGCTTATAGATCAGATCCGCTGAACGTCGAGGGGGAGGGACCCTCAAGCGGATATCCTCCAGCTCAGCTTGGAGTGTGGAGCTGAGCCGCTTGTAGTTGGGTTCCTGTTCTAAGCGATCTTGGTGAAGCATGAGCCAAAGCTTCCTGAGCGCCTCTCGGATCTTCTTCTCCTCCACCGCAAGAGTCTCAGAATCGATACGTCCTCCAAGATCACTCTTCCAGTGCTTGAGATTTTGAGCGCGCTTGATCTCTCGTTCAAGGAGCCTCACCGACTCCTCCATCTGCAGTTGATACTCAAGGATCTCCTCTTTCAGCTCCTCAGGTTTCGCCTCAGGATAGAGTCCTCTCAGCTCCTGGAGTTGATTCAGCTCCTGTAGATGAATCATCGCGGTCTGAAGACGCTTATGAGCATCTCCGAAGATCTTGAGCCACTCAACCCGAGTAAACTGCGCGCGGTGTCGCAGCTCTGCCATCTCCATAGTGACCACCGCGATCTTGTCCAGAAGAGAGCGCTGCTCCTGCCGCAGCTTAAAGAGCTGCTCCTGCTCTTCAGGCGTGATCAGCTGACTCATGATCAGCTCTTGAGCGATCTCTTCCAGAAGGTCAGAGACCACGCTCTCCTGCATCGCTCGAAGATAGAGCTTGGCGTTGAGCATCTGCTCTAAAGCAGCTTGAAGCTCCTCAGGGGACCATATGATCTCAGGGAATCGCCTGAGCAGCTCCACGAGCAGATCAGGCGGCAACTTGAACTCCTTTTTGGAGTCCTTGTGTTGGGCCGAGTAGCGCTCCCACTCAGCCTTGACTACCAAAAAGAGAATCTGAACCCAGGCGCTCTCAAGCTGACCCTCCTCGACCTCTTGAGCAAAGAGGAGGCGTACTCTCTCAGCGATCTCCTCAGGGCTGGGGAAGTAAAGCTTGGAGTCTTTGTAAAAAAGGCTGTGGTTGGAGAGCTCTTCGCCTCGTTCGCTCTGCTCTAAGAGAATATTCAGCTCCTCCTGCAAACTCACGTAGGACATATCTGTTTCCTCTTCGGGATCGAAATTTCAAAATCCAGGCTTTCGACTTCAGAGCCCCGTGTCAAGTTTCGCAGGTGAATCAATGAAATTAATTCATTAAATAACCGCAAGAAATGGATTGGTGCTCTATTAGGAGAGATCAGAGAGCGCTCGACGAGGTTTGGGGAGGCTGAACTGTTGTCGCCCTACAAGCCTCAAAAAACCATCATAGTCTGTGATGGCCTTCTGTACATATCTGGGAACAAAGAAGCGCGCCAAAAAGCTCCGTTTGTAATCCAGATCCAGCACCTCATCTCCCTGCTGATCGAGGACCTTAAATATCTTCAATAACTTGTCTGGGATCTCTCTGGGGCTGAGGGGCGCTCCAAGCTGTTGATACCAAAAGTAGCCTGGTTGCTTTTTGGAGAGAGGAGCCTGAAGTAATACTCCCCCAGAGAGGGTGTAGATCCTCAAGATTTCTTGAGCAAGATGAGGAGACCAGATGCTTAGATGACTCCTGTGGCAGAGAAAGAGACGCCCAGTCAAGGGACACTCTTTGACGTTGATGAGATCTTGAACAACCAGCCGCTGTTCACTGAGCAGGCTCCAACTCTCAGAGTAGTAAAGAAGGTGAAGCTCAGAATCGGTCCAGAGTGCTAGGCCGCCACCCATCAATGGGCTAAGACCTCTAGGTTCTTTGATTTTACTTAAGAGTTGCCGAATGTTTTCCTTCTGCTCAAGAATATTAAGTTCACCTTCCTCTTCCTTTGTCATTAATGAGCCGAAATCAAAGCAAAGCAATCTTCCATCTTCAGTAAGAAGCACAGTTTTTGTCCATAGTTCGCAAAGTTGAACCCGTTTCCAGGGATGTTTGGCGCTCTGTAGGAGTTTTAGTGATATACCTACGTCCAAATTTTCTGATCCTTCATCCATACACCATTCTGTAAGCCTACTGTTTCCATGCCAACAACATAGATGCTTAGGATTTCCTCTAAGCTTCCAAGAGTAGTTGCTGTTCCAACTGCTGCCAAGATAGAGCTGAGCTTGTGGAGTAAACAGCATAATTTCGCGTCCACTGCCCGGATTAAAAGGACCACCTGCAGCGTTCAGATGTGGCTTCAAGTTTCCCTGTTCATACCAAGAGACCTGGCCTGAGAAGCTCAGAATCGCGAGGCGCTCTCCTTGAGAAAGAATCTGATGGATAGGACCTTCAGACTCAAAACTGTCCTGGAGCTTCATACCTTGGTTAAAACGATAAATATGATTTGCTGCAGCTAAAGAAAGCCTTCCCTGGGAGTCAATATCATAACCTCCTCGGAAAAGCTCTAGTATAGGAACCCTAAAGTGGGGAACAGATGTAGTTAGATGTTGAAGTTGGTATCTGTCATCCATGAGCTGTAAACAGATTACTCCACCATTTGGAACTTGACAAAGTCTACTGGTGCGAGGAGCATAGTTTGCGATTTGCTTATATTCTAAAGTAGATAAATTGAATTTTATGATTCTCCAGTTGTTATTGATATAGACAAAATTATCCCTGTTTTTAGAACAAACTGAATCACTTACATCAAGGCATAAGGACTCTATGTCAGATAGAGATGATTTGATGATGTTTTTTCGGCTGAGATCAAACTCTATATTTTGTTTTGGCGTCGATAGCAACAAACTTTGTTTTTCTATATGAACAACACCGCTCTTTGTGCTTCCAATGTGATCTATTTTATGTAGAAATGTAACTTTTTTTCTTTTAAGATCTATTTGGTGAAGTTTAAGTTCATAGTCTCCTAGTAACCTGTCGTAATTATGGCCTACAGTAAATAAAGAGTCTTGATCTTTAGAAAATACAAGCTTATTGGGGATACCAGAAAAAGGTATATATCCAAAACGGATAGTTGGGCGAAAATGCTTGTTTTTAAGTGATTTTATATCGTAAAGTGTCACTCCTAGGGCATTAGGATTTGAGATGCGTCCATCTCGAGCAGGAAATATCGAAACTGCTAAATAACGAGAAGAACATCGCAATGATGCAACCATATCCCCGATACAGTCTTGCCATATTTCTTCAGTTTTTAAGTTAATAACGATTAAATCTCCCATATTAGAACCCAAAGCAAGAAATTGATCATCTATAAAATCAATATCTTGGATGAAATGAAGAGTATTATTATCTAGAGGGTCGATCGAGCTCTTACCATCAAATTTATGTCTATATTCTTTAATAAATCGAATTTCAGGAAGAGCCCATAGATGGATAAAAATTTCCCCTTCGTCCTTCTGCGCAAAAACGCAGAGGACCCGCCCTGAAGGACTCACTCTTAACTTAGACCAGTTAATCCATTTAAAGCGCCTCTGGAAAGCATCTGGAACAAGGAAACAGGATTTGGGAGCTTTGGGCAGCGCAACATGAGCGATCTGTTGCTCACGCATCGCCAATGCATGTTGGTATTCAGAGAGATTCTGGAGTGAGCGATCCTGAGAAGTTTTTGAGTTTTCCATTCTCTAACCTCAAATATTCAACCGTCCCCAAGCTCGTCAGTTGAGAGGACAATGTTAAGCTTTGGTGATTAAATTTCGAGAAATTTAATCAGGAGAACGCTCTTGGGAGCAGCTGTAAGAGCACTCAGTAAACCGCATAACTCCTACTCAAATGCAACACCTTCGCGTTGAGCCCGATGAGAGGTTAGGAGGTCAAATGGATTATCAACTCTTCCAGCCTGCGTTCTGCTTTCTGTTTACTTTGGCCGCGTTGCCCCTGGCCAGCCTGCTGAGGAGATCCTCTGCTCAGACTCGTTATCGAGCTTTGCCCCCTGGCCTGGGCCTTCAAGGCCTACTTAAGCTGGCGGTGCTTAACCTCTGCCTCTTCCTGGGGCTCTTGTTGCTGGGCGCCGGCCTAGAGTGGGCCTCTCAGCCCCTCTATCTTCTACAGGGCGCTGACTCTCTCTTCGCACCCGGCTGCTGGCTGGCCGCTGCGGGTCGCCTCCTGGCTGAGATAGGACGACGAGGCTGGTCTTTGGCCCTGCTCAGTGCCCCTCTCCTTCTCTCTCTTTGGAAAGTAACTGAACTGCGTTGGCCCGCGCGTGCTCTGGAGTTTCTGGGGCTGCTCCTCAGTTTGCCCTTCTTGGGGCGAGCGGTCCTGGCTCTCCTGATGCCCACCCGAGATGGGGGGGATGCCCTGCTCCTGGCTCTGGCCCTCTGGAGCCTCCCCCTGCTGCTCCTGCTCCTCAGCCGCCACCGCTCCAACTTTTGGAGTCGTTATCGAAGTTGGCGGGAGGAGGGCGCGACTCGAGAGATCTCTCCTCCTCTGGAGCTGCTACACAGCGGTCAAGCGAGCGCTCCTGTGATCCAACAGCCCGGAGCCACCCGCCGAATCTCCCCTGCTCCGCTCCTTTGAGAGCGCTCTGGGGCTCTCTTCTCTGCTTGTGTATGCTCAGCAAAGTCAAGGAGGGTTCTCGGTGTTGCTCCTCATATTGTCGAGCTTGCTTTCGCTCCTGGCCCCTGTTCCCCTGACTCAGAAGCCGATCATTGAGGCGGTTGAGTTGCAGGGAGTGCAGTTGATCCGCCGCCCAGCCTTAAAGAGATGCTTAGGTATCTCCACTCCAAGGCCCCTGGATGAGGAGCAGATCCAAGAAGCTCGACTCCGGTTGCTCTCCACAGGGCTCTTTGAGCGAGTAGAAGCACATCTAGAGCGGGGCTCAAAGCGCGGGCGAGTACGGCTTATCTTTGAGTGTCAAGAGCGGAGAACCTTGAGCATCGATAGGCTCTATCTGGGGCACGCTCGTCCTACCTCTCTTTGGGCAGGGCTGGCCCTCTCAGATCTAGATCCCTTGGGTCTGGGAGTTGAGGGCTCTCTGGCAGGGGTCTCCAGTGAGGATCAACGCGCTATGGAGTTGGGCATCAAACACCCCGGTCTCCTCTCCCGAGGCTTGAACTGGAGTCTCAAGCTTCGAGCTGTATCGGGGCGAGAGCCCTTCGTTGGCCCCTCAGGACAGATGCAGGGGGGTGTCTGGGTAGATCAGCTCAGAGTCTCCTATCGTCGCTTCGGTGGGCTCTTGGCCCTGGGTATGGGAGAGTCTCTGCGACTGAGCCTAGGGCTTCGCGTTGAGGGGGTCTATGCTCAACTCCCTAAAGGGGGAGAAGCCCTGATAGCAAATGGCGCTGGAGAGGTGGAGCACGCGGCGTTTGATTTTCAACTCCTGGAGGACAACGCTCTGCTGTTTCAGCTCTTCTCAGGGCTCAGCTGGGACAGTCGTGACGATCCTGCCTTTCCCACCCGAGGGATGCGCCTAGCTGCCTTCGCTCAGGGAGGCTTCTATGATGGCCCCTACGGAGGGGGGCAGATCAGCCTAGAGCATTACAGTCGCCTGCTCTCTCAACACCTCTTTCGCTTCGATATTGAAGCAGGCTTTATCCTGGGTGGAGCACCCTTCTTTGAGCATTTCTTTGTTGGTGACTGGCATCCCTATATCCCCGAGCGAGCTTTGGGGCTGAACTTTGGGCGGCGTCGTGGCCCCAAGCTGCTGGATCAGGGGATAGAGCGTCAGCGCTATGAGAGCTTTGCCGCACGTTTGGGAGGAGAGTATCGCATCCCTCTGGGAGAGAGTGAGCCCTATCGAACTGAGTTCTTTCTGGGCGCAGCGCTCCTCAGCCTGGGGAGCGCTGGGGAGGAGCGCGCGCTGGACGCGGCGATAGATCTGGGGCTGCGGATCGAGAGTGAGATTGGGGTGATGGGTCTGAGCTTGAGCAACACCCTGCTGTTGGTGGATCCTTGATCACCTTGCTCTTCTTCTGTCTCCTGGCCGCTCCAGAGCCGACACTCTGGGTCAAGCGCCAAGGAGCAAAGCTGCTGCTCAACGCAGATCTACGACCCCTCTTTGATCCCTCCCTGAAGCGTCGCCTTCAGAGCGGCCTGAGCATCACCCTGGATCTGCGAATCAAGCTACAAGGGTTTAACTCAGAGGTGCTGTATGGGCTGACTTGGCGCACCGCCCGCGTACGTTGGGATCTTTGGGAAGAGCAGCTCTCCATGGATCTTCACAGCCCTAAAGGACACAGCTTGAAGCAACTCCAAGATCTCTCCAGCTTTCTTAAGGAGTTCGCTCAATTTGAAGAGGTTGAGTTAGCGAAAAAGATCCCTCGAAATCCCAAGGTTTATCAAATTCAGATCATCCTCGATGTAAATCCTCTGGATCTAAGAGAGCAGCAGCGCATCCGACGCTGGCTGGCTTCAGGTGACGCCGCTTCCTCCCTGGATCCTGTGAGCGGGAGCCTCTTGGGCTCCTTCGCGCGCTTCTTTGATAACCTCAAACCGGGGATCGCCGAGCGAAGCCTGCACCATCAAGGGCAGCCCTTCCGTGGAGATCGCCTCCCAGAGAGATGATGGGTCGCCTCGAACTCAAGCTCCTCTCCCTGCTCCTGCTCTTGACCGGTCTGCCTATGGCCCTGGCCTTTTTCCTCTTAGGGACCCTCTTTGAACGCAGCTTAGACACTGGACTGAATCCCGCCCTAAAGCCTGTCTTAGAAGACGCAGTGCAGATCTACGGGCGCTTTATCCGCAGCGAGAAGGCCCGACAACGAGCCCTGGCCAAAGGTCTAGCTGAGAGCCAAGGGCTACGAGAGGCGGCAGAGACAGGGCCTCTCGCTTTAGATGCTTGGCTTAGGCCCGCCGTAGAGGCGCCGAGGGTCTTCTCAATCAGCTTGATCCCTCCTGTAGGCCCAGCCCTGGAGCTAAACAGCTCCCTGAAACCAACCCCAGAGGCTTGGCTTCAGGCTGAGGAGCTTCTGAGCCTAGAGGATGTTCAGGGCTATCATCAACTGCGCTATCGCTACGGTTTGGAGCGAAGCTTTCAGGAGCGCTTTAAAGTGATGGATGAGGAGGTGATCCGTCCTTTTATGGCTCTGATGGCTGATCGAGAGAATTTAGCCGAGGTCTACGCCTGGAGCTTTATCGCCTATCTGGCCCTGATCCTCTCTATCGCCGCAGGGGTCGCTCTCCTGGTGGCTCGTCGGATCACTCAGCGACTGAGTCTGCTCAAACGCGCGTTGATGGCGGTGGCTCAAGGAGAGATGGGGATCCAGCTCCCTCCAGAGGGGCGAGATGAGATCTCAGATCTCAGCCAGGGATTCAATGAGATGAGCCTGAGGCTCAAGGAAAGTCAAGCTCGCGTCCAACAGCTTATACAGGTGAGCGCTTGGCAGGGGATCGCTCGTAAGCTGGCCCATGAGATCAAAAACCCCCTGACCCCCATCCTCTTGGCGGTTCAGCAGGCTCATCAAAGTCATCATGGTGAGGATCAACGCCATCAACGTACCCTGGATACGATGCGAGAGGTGGTCGAGGAGGAGGTGCATACTCTCCGCCGCCTCGTAGAGAACTTCAGCCGCTTTGCGCGGCTTCCAGAGGCGCAACTTGAGCCTCTGGATCTCAGCCTCCTTGTTCAAGATCTGGCCTCAGCCCACCCTGAAGTGGAAGAACTGCTCCTGGAGTTGCCCCAAACGCCGGTGATGGTTTTGGGGGATCGCAGTCTCCTCCGGCAGGTACTCACTAACCTAATCAAGAACGCCGTTGAAGCCTGCGCTGAGCTTCAAAGCCCAACACAGATCAAGCTCAGAGTCTGGGCTCAGCCCAGCCCAAGCCTGAGCGTCGAGGACAACGGCCCTGGAGTGCTTGAGGAGCAGCGAGAGCGGATCTTTGAGCCCTATGTCACAGGAAAAGCGGAGGGCACCGGTTTGGGTTTGGCCATCGTCCGTAAGATCATCCTCGATCATCAAGGCAGCTTAGAGGTAGAGAGCGCTGAGGAGGGAGGAGCTCGCTTCCTCCTTCGATTTCCTGGGCTCTGTTGATATCTGGAAAGTGTGCATCGACAGGAGAAATGCTTCCTTTGAGTCTCTAGGCTTTGTTGATATTTGAAGAGCGTACGCCGATAGAAGCTCAACAGAACTTAGAGTTGATTGTTGAGAAAAATAGATAGGGGGGTCTCGGTCGGGGTCCTCTGAGCTGGTCAAAAACCATTTATTGGAGAAGCTGAGAGTGATAGAGATTGTTCGCCGCGTAGGAGCTTCTCTACTCCTGCTCTTGATCTTGGTCGCTCCCCTAGCCATCGGTGGCACTCGAGCAGAGGTGCAGGTGCTGCTCTCAGCAGCCTCTCTCCTTCTTCTCATCTTGCTGCTCTTAGGGCGCCTGAAGCGGGGCTTGCGTATCCCCTGGCCGCTCCTCTTTCCCGCTTCGCTGCTGCTATTGGGGCTCCTCCAACTGCTGCCCCTTCCCCCCTCTTTGCTGGGCCTACTCTCTCCAGAGGCGGCCCAAATTCGCGGCTTCGCGCTGAGCGATCTGGGCGATCTGGGGTACTGGCCCATCAGCCTAGATCCCAGCAGTAGCTGGATCGCCCTCTTTCAGCAATTCAGCTTTCTGGCTGTCGCTCTGGCTGTGATCAACCTGGAGAAGAGGAGCCGCCCTCTCCTCCTCTGGGGTTTGGCTCTGGGGATCACCTTGATCGCCCTCATCGGCTTCCTGCACTGGGGCCTGGAGTTAGATAAGATCTATGGGTTTTATCAGGCCCAGGACAGTCCCCGCCTTCAAGGCTACTTCTCCACCTTTGTCAACAACAACACCCTCGCCAGCCTTTTGATCTTGGGATGTTTGCTCTCCTTGGGATTGCTCTCCGAGGTTGAGTCGGAGTTGGGGAAGCGCTTGGCCCTGAGCGCGACCTTCTTCTGCGGCGCTGGGGCGGTGATGAGTGGCTCAAGGGGAGGACATCTGGCCCTGCTCCTTGCCCTGCTTCTTTTCTTCCTTATGACCCACCTCCGCAGCCGAAGGGTCTTGGAGAGCGCCCGCATCAGGAGCCGTATGCTCAGCCGTGTAGCTCTGAGCGTGGCGATGTTGGCGGTGGCTGCCGCTCTCTATTTTCTGCCTGAGTGGCGTAGCCTCCTCAATACCCCTGAGCTGGATGAGAAGATATTGACCTGGCTGGACACTGGGCAATACATCAAGGCGTTCTGGTCCACCGGCAGCGGTCGTGGCAGCTTCGCTCTGGTCTTTCCTCGCTATCAGAGCCTGCTTCTGAGTGGCACGGTGAGCCACCCAGAGAATATCCTTCTCCAGTGGCTCTGTGAGTGGGGAGTCTTGGGCAGCCTCTTGGCGCTCCTGGGGGGACTGAGCGTAGTTTGGTTCCTGATCCGTCGAATGGGGCGCAGCACACAGCCGGTTCGATGGGCTCTCCTGGCTGCTCTGATCGCGATCAGCTTTCATCAACTGATGGACTTCGGTTTGGAGAGCATGGGGCTCTCTCTTCCCGTGGCTGCCTCTCTAGGACTCCTGCTCTCTCAGTATCGCACCTGGGGTCGTCTCTCAGGGCTCCTGGCGCTCTCTCTCAGCCTGAGCTGGGGGGGGCTCCTGATTTGGGCGGCTCCACGGGCTCTCGATGAACAGGTCGGGCGCTCAATTCAGCAGATTCAAGAAGCATCAGAGGGGACCCTTGAGGCTCAAGCTGAGCGCGCTGTTCGCGCTCATCCAGCTGACTATCTGCTGCCCTTGGTGGTTGCTGATCGTCTCTTTGAGTTCAAGCGCCCCCTCCCCCAGATCCTGCGCTGGATAAATCGCAGTCTGAGCAACTTTCCTCGAGGCGGACGGGCTCATCTCCTGAGCGGACGGGTCCTCTTTAGGGCGGGTCGTTTTCAACAGGCGGCCTTAGAGTATCGCCTCGCCATGGAGGCTGAGCCCTGGAACGAGAGTCTCTTTCTCAGGGAGGTCGCCGCTCATTTTGGAGAGATCTCTCTCCTCTTCAGTGCCTGTCCTCAAAGCTCTCGAGCCCGAAGGCGGTTGGGAAACATCCTCTTAGAGATGCAGCGAGTCCAAGAGGCGCGCGCCTTGGCAGAGACCCTGCTCCTGGATCCTCTCTCAGAGGAGAAGGATCGTCAGGATCCCGTTTTTCATCGTGTTCGCGCTCGAGCCTGTCTAGAGATGAAAGCGCTGAGCTGCCTAGAGGAGGAAGCCCACTGGTTGATAGAGCAGGGAGATCCGGGAGGCTATGCCTTCAAGGCCCTATTGACGCTTCAGCGAGGAGAGCGTGAACGCGCTCAGGAGGCCCTCAAGGAGGGGGCTCGATTGGGTGGCGCAGATCCCGATTTTCAGCGGGTCGCTGCCCGGGTCTATGCTCGCCTTGGAGCGCTACCCGCTGCGCGTAGAGCCCTTGATCGTCTCTGGCAGCTCTCTATCGCTGATGAGCGCAGCGCCGCTGCTGCCTTGGCGCTGAGGGGAAACCTAGAGTCTCGCTACGGGACACCAGAGGAGGCTCTCAAAGCATTCCGAGAGGCCCTAGCCTTAGATCCTCAGCCCCGTTATGCTCAGGCCCTTGCCTTGATGGCTCTCAAATTGGGACACAGCGCAGAGCTGCGCTCTAAACTTCAACAGCTCAGAGACCGATGGCCCCAATGGACGCTGGATAAGCGCCTACAACTCCTTGGGACTGAGCCTTAAACTGTTCTCTATCGATCCTGGAAATCTCCGCTTGTTGAAACCAACATTCCTCTTTTCAGCCTAAAGGAGCCCTGATGCATCTCCTCCTCCTGGCCCTGAATTACGCCCCTGACAAGTTGGGCAATGCTCCCCTGATGACCGGCCTAGCGGAGGGACTGGTACGCCGAGGGCATCGGGTCTCGGTGATCTGCGCTTTCCCTCACCATGAGAAGGGTCGCATTGAGGCTCCCTACCGAGGGAAGCTGTTTCAGAGAGAACAGCTCAATGGTGTGGAGGTTTTGAGGAGCTATATCTATGCCCCTGAAGGGGGAGCCTTGGCCAAGGTGGGGAACTACGCCTCCTTTACGCTCAGCGCCTTGGCGGTCTCCACCCTGGTGCGAGATGTTGATTTAATCTTCACCCCCTCTCCGCCGCTGACCTTGGGCCTCGTCGATCAGCTCCTCAGCCTGAGTCGGGGGATCCCCTTTGTTTATAACCTTCAGGATCTCTTCCCCGAGGCTGCCATCCGTCTAGGAGTTCTTAAAAACCCCCTCGTCATCCGTGGCTTTGAGGGCCTAGAGCGGCATATCTATCGCAGCGCCAGCCACCTTTCAGTGATCAGCGAAGGCTTTAAGCGCTTCCTCCTGGAGCGAGGGGTCCCTGCTCAGAAGATCACAGTGATCCCCAACTATACAGACACTCAGTTCATCCAACCCATGGAGCCAGAGGAGAGCCCCTACCGGGAGCGCTATGGGCTCAAAGGGCGCTTTGTTCTACAGTTTAGCGGTCGTATGGGGTACAGCCAGGGCTTGGAGACCGTGGTGGAGGCCTGGAGGCGTCTGAAAGATCTCCCAGATCTACGCTTGATGATGGTAGGAGATGGTCAAGCTCGTTCGATGTTAGAGGAGCGCTTGGGAGCTGATCCCAGAGTCCTGCTGCTGCCGACCCAAGCGCGCGAGGATTTGCCCGCGCTCCTGGGTTGCTGCAACCTGGGGCTGGCTCCACTGAGGAGAGGAATGGCGGGGACCAGCGTGCCCAGCAAGATCTTCGGTATCCTCGCGGCTGGGCGCCCCGTCATCGCTGGGGTGGATCCAGGCAGCGATACTGAAGAGATGATCCTCAACGCAGAGTGTGGTCGGATTGTCCCCCCTGAAGATCCAGAAGCCCTGGCCGTAGCTGTTCGCGAACTCTATGAAGATCCAGATCTTTGCCGTGACTTGGGAGCGCGTGCCCGCGCTTATGTAGAGACCCACCATGCTCAGGAGGGGATCATCGATCAATATGAGGCGATGCTCTCTAAGCTCTTGAGGAGACGGCGCTAAATGTGTGGCTTTGTAGGCTTTGTAGGACCTGAGGCCCCCGTTTCTCGACAACGCTTGGTCTATATGCGAGATACTCTGCGGCATCGGGGGCCTGATGACACCGGGTTCTACTATCAGAGGGGAAGCCCCTGTATCGGCTTAGCTCATCGCCGCCTCTCCATCCTAGATACCAGCCGCCTGGGACGACAACCGATGGTGCTGGGCACGCGACGCCTGATCTACAATGGTGAGATCTATAACTCTCCCGAACTGAGGACATACCTAGAGCGTGGTGGGGCACGCTTTGAGAGCCAAACAGACACCGAGGTTCTTCTTCATCTCTACCGACAAGAGGGACTGGGCTGTCTGAGTTCGTTGAACGGGATGTTCGCCTTCGCGCTTTGGGATCCAGAGGAGCGTCGGCTGCTCCTCGCTCGGGATCGTGCGGGCATCAAGCCTCTCTTCTACGCTGAGCTGCCCGGTGGGGGGCTGCTCTTTGGTAGCGAGATCAAGGCGCTGTTGGCAGCTCGCTGTGTTGATGACGCCATCGATCTTCAAGCCCACCACGATTATCTCGCCCTCAACTACAGCCCTGGGCCTCGCACCCTGCTTCGAGGGATCAAGAAGTTGCAAGCGGGTCATGCCCTGCTCTGGACCCCCGAGGGGCTGCGAATCTG
This sequence comes from uncultured Nannocystaceae bacterium, assembly GCA_964384025.1. Lineage (GTDB taxonomy): Bacteria > Myxococcota_A > Bradymonadia > UBA7976 > UBA1532 > CAYLJJ01. The sequence continues at coordinate 34,727 of CAYLJJ010000026.1, read as the reverse complement.
GAGATATTGGGAGCCTCCTCTGATGGAGCCCAAGATCACTCCCCGCTGGGAGGAGGCCGCAGAGCAGGTTCTCTATGAGTTGAGATCTGCAGTGCGGCGGCGGATGCTATCGGATGTTCCTCTGGGGATGTTCCTCAGCGGAGGGATCGACTCCAGCGCGGTGTTAATGGCGATGAGTGAGATCTCCACTCAGCCCATCAAGGCGTTCACCATCCGCTTTGAGGAGGCCAGCTATGATGAGTCAAACTACGCTCACCAGATCGCTCAACGCTTTGGCGCTGAACACTACATTGAGACTGTTCACCCTGACGCAGACACCTTCTTGGGGCCGCTGACCGAGGCCTTTGATGAGCCCTACGCGGACAGCAGCGCTATCCCTCTTTGGTACCTTTGTCGCCATGCTCGCCAACATGTAACCGTGGCTCTGGGAGGGGATGGAGGCGATGAGGTCTTCGCAGGATACCGCAGCCATTATGCTTGGCGCTTGGCGGGGCTCTATCGCTGCCTGCCTAAGCTTTTGCGAGAGCGCCTGATCCCTGCGCTGGTGGCTCAGCTCCCTGTGAGTCACAGCAAGGTCAGCTTTGATCTCAAAGCGCGAGCCTTTGTGCGCTCCGCCGCCCTGCCCCCTGCTGAAGCCCACTACAGCTTCAAGGAGTTCCTCTCTGAGGCTGCTCGTGCACAGCTGCGGCGCTCACCCTGGAGGCCAGCTCCAAGCGTCCGCCTCTTTCAAGAGGCTTTTAACCGGGTTGGCAATGGACAAAGTCTGGATGCCGTGCTCTACAGCGATTTTAAGATCTATCTGCCTGATGACATCCTCACCAAGGTGGATCGCGTCAGCATGAGTCACAGCTTGGAGGCTCGAGTCCCTTTCCTAGATCATCAGCTGGTCGATCGAGTCGCGCGACTCCCAGGGAGTTATAAGCTCCGAGTCCTGCGAACCAAGGCGATCCTCAAGCGGGCGCTGCGTTCACGCCTCCCTCATGCGCTCATCCATCGCTCCAAGGCAGGCTTTAATGTCCCCATGGCTCGCTGGCTCTCTGAAGACCTTTATGCACTTTCTCGAGATATGCTCTCCCCCTCGCGCATCAAAAGGTTGGGGCTCTGGGAGCCTGGTCCGATCCAATCGATGCTGGAAGATCATAAAACTCGGAGACGCGACAACAGCCGCAGCCTTTGGGCGCTCTTAAGCTTCATGCTCTTCAACGAGCGCTTCAGAGAAGGTCGGGCAGCTTAAACAAACAAGAGGGAGAGATGATGCACAGCAAGATCATCGGCAGCACACGAGCTTGGTTTGGTCTCCCTGTGTCTCAACAGAGGCGCAGATCTCTACGCTGTTTTCCCACCGCAATCCCCTGTAATGAGCAGCCTCTTTATGATCTGATCACCCGTGTTTATAATGCCATAGCGGCGTTTCTAGGGATCCTCCTGCTCTCTCCTCTCCTCCTGCTCATCGCTTTGGCGGTCAAGCTGAGCTCTAAAGGACCTGCGCTCTACACAGGGGCTCGGGTGGGCAAGGACGAGAAGATCTTTCACATCTACAAGTTTCGCAGCATGTATCTGGGTTCGGAGCTGAAGATCGGGAAGCGGCTGGTGAAACAGGACGAGAACCATTACACCCCCATCGGCAAGTTTCTGAGGAAGTTCCGCTTGGATGAGCTGGCCCAGCTCTTTAATGTTCTCCAGGGGGATATGAACTTGGTGGGGCCACGCCCTGTACGTCCCATCTTCCTGGCTGATCATAAAGCCCATATCCCCGGCTATGCTCGACGCTTCTCTGTCCGACCAGGGATCACCGGCCAAGCTCAGGTTCGTGGAGGCTACTACACCAGCCCGCGCCACAAACTCTTCTATGAGATGCTCTATATCGCTCATCGCTCGGTCCTGTTGGATATCAAGCTGATCTTTCTTACCTTCCTTCGTGTGATGACGCGGATCTTCACCACCGCAGTGCTCTTGGCTTGGCTTTTGGGTATGGCGGTGATCCTCCCTGAGAACCTACAAGCTCACTTCTCCATCGAACTCTTCAATCATCATCTCAATGCCCTCTACTTGGTGCCCAGCCTCATCGTCCTCCTTCATCTGCTGCGCAAGGATGTGGTTCGCGAGCGCATCTATGCCTTTAAGACTCCGGTGGATCTGCCCCTACTGGGCTTTCTCATCGTCAGCGCTCTCCTGATCCCTCTAAGCCGATTTCCTGAGACTGCCCTACGCGGGCTGCTTTGGTATATCTGTAATGGTGCTGTGGTCTTCTATCTGGTGCTCAACTCTCGCATGGTCAGCGATCGTCGCTCGATCCTGATCCACGCGCTCACCGCCACCGTCTCGGTAGTAGCGCTCTTCTCCCTGCTTGAGGTTCTCTATTTCATGGGCAGCGAGGGGATCTTCAGGCGCTTGGCTGGAAGTTATGGCTCTCCCCTCATCATGGCGACGATCTTGGTCCTCAGCCTGCCTCTGGCCCTTTCCCGTTACCGACAGAGTTTGGGGAGGCTGCGATGGATCTATCTGGGGATGAGCTTCCTCTTGCTCATCGCTGCGCTCCTGACTTTAAGCCGCTCTGGCATCCTGGCCTTGGCGCTGGCCCTGAGCCTCTACTTTTGGCGTGTCAACCAGAGACAGGTGGTTTGGATCTTGGGGGGATTTCTCCTGCTGTTGACCTCTTTAACAGCCCTGGGTGATCAGCGAATGCAACCAGAGAGTGCCCTGAGAGACTTAAGAGCTGCGGTCACAGGAGAGGCTCTGCTGCTGGAGAAGTTGAGCCCTAAGCGCCTCCTGGTAGGGGTTGGTGCTCGGACTATGCCCCTCCACCTGACGACAGCTAAGCGTCTGGGTAAGCTGCGGGGCGCGGTTAAGCCTCAAAATAGCTACCTGAGCCTCTTTATCGATCATGGTCCTCTAGGTTTGCTCTTTTTCCTTGCCTTTTTGGGTGGAGGACTCCTCTTTATGTTTAGAACAGCCCCTCAGATCAAAGATCCTCAAGCTCAGGAGGATCTCTGGGCGACCGCCTCAGGGCTCTTAGGCTTTGCTTTCCTGATCCTCTTTAGCGATGCCCTCTATGAATTCCCTGTGATGCTCCTCTTCTGGTCTGCTATGGGTTTGGGTGTTGGTTTGGCGTTGCGTTATCGAGGGGGGCCTAAAGAGCAGTTCCGCCTGTTGCATTATCGCCACAAGCTTTAAGCTCTTCCCATAAAAGCAGATCTTCCACGGTGATTTGATTGGACCCAAATCCTTTCCAGGAAATTGGAGGTTTTTTTGCGTGAATCCCTACTGGAGAGCCTGAGCTGTCCAAACTGTCGCTCAGAGCTGCTCTCTCTCAGAGTAGAATCAAGCAAGGGAGAGGAGATCCAAACTGGGCGGCTGAGCTGTAACTCCTGCGCTCAGAACTATCCCATCATCAAGGGCATTCCCAGGATGTTAAGTGAGGCTGCTTGGTATTTTGAAGGCGAAAAAAACGCTCCTGATCGGCTTGATCCCCGCGCTGAAGCGATGCGGGACACGGTCACTAAATACTCTGACTACCAAGGAGAACTCTATACTCCCCTAGCTGAGAAGCTCAACAACACCGCCATTTTGAAAGCCAGAACAGGCCTCGAAATTGCCGACTTTGAAGGCAAACTTTGTCTGGATGCAGGTTGTGGGGCGGGGCGTATGTCTCGGGTCATGGCCCGTGGAGGTGGGCGGGTTATCGCCCTGGATGCAGGCTTCTCTGTTGAGGCGGCTCGCGCTCAAAGTGATCCAGAGTTGGGGATTGAGTGGATTCAGGGAGATCTTCTCCGACCCCCCTTCCGAAGAGAGATCTTCCAGCGTATTATCTCTATTGGTGTGCTTCATCATACAGCAGAGCCCGACGCCGGATTTCAAGCCCTGACAGACTTGCTGGCTGAGACAGGTACATTCTCGCTCTATCTCTATATGCGACCCCACCAAGATTGGCGCCGTTACGGCTCCCCCCAAGCTCTCTTGGGGCAGCTGCGCTACGCCCTCTTAACCGAGCCTCTACGAAAGCAGATCTCAGCTCTACCCAAGGGAGTTCGTCTCAACTTCTGCCGGTTGTTGTGGCAGCGGAGGCGCTTGGTGGAGAAGATTCGTGCGAGGGGACGCTTAGGAGAGGGCTTCGCAAAAGCCTTGGATTGGGTCACTCTTCCTGATGTTTATAAACCTCTGGAGAATGGACAGTCCAATATCACACGCAACTTCGATATGTACTCCACTCCCTACAACTACCACCATGAGCTGAGCGAAGTGATCGACTGGTTTGAGAAAGATGGTCGCTTCGCTGAGGTGCTGATCACTCCCTATCGTCTGGCCATGACTGGGACTCGTGGCCCCCGCCCCAAGGGAGCAGCGCTCCAGATTTACTATCATCGCCAGAGATCGATGAACAGCATCTCAGCTCAAGGGCGTGAGTCCAATTGAGCTTCTTCAAAAGCTGAAGCTTAGCTCTCAGCGCTCTCATTGCTCTCATCGGCACCATAGCTGCGGTAGTAACGGTAGTAATAACCCCCATAGCCTCGGCGGCTGACGTTCAGGTTGTTGAGGAGCCCTCCAAAGATGTTGACATTGACATCTGTCAGCAAGCGGGTGGCCTTTCTGAGCATCTCTTGGGTGGTTTGTCCCGCTTTGACCACTAAGATCGCTCCATCCAGCTGCATCCCCAAGATCTGAGCATCTGTCACCGCTGCAACAGGGGGAGAGTCAAAGATCACGCGATCATAGACCTCCAGCAGACGCTCCAGGGCGCGACGAAAACCCTGAGTCTGAAGCAACTCTGAGGGGTTGGGAGGTAGGGGACCTGAGCAGAGAACATCCAGGTTATCAATCCCACAGGGGCGCGCATAGTCCTTCACCTGCGCTTTGGGATTGATGATCAAATCTGTCAAACCTCGCTTGTTGTCGTAGTCAAAGATCTTGTGCATCCGAGGTCGCCTCAGATCGGAGTCGATGAGGAGGATGCGATTGCCCGCCATCGCCATCGTGGCCCCGATGTTGACACAGGTGCTGGTCTTCCCCTCACGAGGACCTGCGCTGGTGACCACGATGCTGCGGATTTTCTGCTCTGGGGCCATAAAGAGCAGGTTGGTGCGGATGGTGCGCACCGTCTCAGCGACAGTGCTGTTGGGGTTCTCTAGGACAAAGCGATCTGTGTTGCTGATGGGTCCCTCTTTGCGAGAAACAGACTGGATCGAGGGGATGATCCCCAGAGCGGTGAGGCTACAGCTTTCAAGGAACTCCAGATTCTTTACTGTGTTGTCGAGCTGGTCGATGAGGAAAGCCAAACCGATCCCACCCAATAAGCCCAAGACCGAGGCGATGAGGAGATTGAGAAAGAGTCGTGGGGAGACAGGTCGTGTGGGTTCAAGAGCTTCATCTAAGATGCGTACATTGTTAACCTCTTCATCAATTTCTGTCTGAAGCTCAGCTTCTTTAAGACGAAGACTCATCTGATGGTGCAATAGCTTGGAGGATTCAAGAACGCTGTACCTTTTTTGATACTCTTTCTCTAACTCTAAAAGATCTGCTGCTTCTTTCTGTATTTTTCTAACTTCAGCATTGATCTCAGCTTCGCCTTTAAGCGTAGAATAATATTCTCGTTTAATCGAAGTTCTGATCCCCTTTACTTCTGAGTCGATAGCGATCCTGATGCGCTTAATTTTGCGATCGGCTACTTTAACATCAGGGTGATTGTCTAAGTACCGTTTTAATAATTCTGTGCGATGATTTTGAAGCTCGACGAGTTGTTCTTTGAGCCTTTGAACCAATCCATTGGCCAAGACCTCTTTTACGCTGCTCTGCACAGCGCCAAGAGAAAGGTCCTTAATCTGCTCCATCTCTGCTCGCAGCCGTGCGCTCTCCTGTCTTGCCTTGCGAAGCTGGGTCTGAGCTTCTCGGAGATTAAAACCCAGTTGATCTTGTTTGCTCTTTAAGCTGGCACTAAAGATGCCTTTCTCTCGCTTGAAACTCCTGAGTGCCTTGCCCGCTTCTCTCCTCTGCTTGCTCAGTTCGCTCTCCTGCTTCTTAAGCCAGGAGACAGCCCGCCTAGCGATGACGTTATGAGTGCTCCAGTTGTACTTGCGATAGGAGAAAGCGAGCGCGTTAGCCAAGCGTGCTGCTTGTTTTGGATCTTTATCTCGAACATGGAGAAGAACAACACGGCTGCGAGCGATAGGCTCCACCTGAACCCGCCCCTGTAGGAGCCCGATCGGATCTACCCGCTCAAGGGCTCGAGCGCGTCGCTCGGGATCTTCAATTTGGTCCAGACCCAGAAATGAGAGATTTCGCGCCAGCCCCTCCAACTCAACCACCTGGCTGAGGACAGCGCGGCTGCGGATGATCTGGTACTGGGTCTCAAAATACTCCTCAGAATTCCAGCTGTTCCCAGTGCCCAAGGAGGCGACCTCAGAGCCCTGTTGAGGGAGATAACGAGGCGCCGCTAGGTCGATGACCATATGGGCGGTTGCTCGATAGATTTTGGTTTGACGGCGAGTAAATACTGTCGTGGCACCCAGAACCAAGAGCAGAAAGGAGAGCATCAGCCACTTGTGCTTCCAGACAATCTCAAGCCAAGCTGCGAGGATATTCTCCCTCTCCTGACTTCTCGGGGAGACCGCAGAGGGCATCAGAGCTTTACCACCTTGGAGTCGCAGTAAGCGCCCGTGAGGTTGCGGGTGTCGATGATCCTGGTGGCATGTTTCAAGAGAGCGGGAACATCGTAGTAGCAGTGATCGGTGACGATCACGACCGAGTCATAATCCCCCAGTTTAGAGACCTCCAAGATCGAGGAGCGCATCAGCGTTCCATCGCCGAGTCTGATCTCAGGGACATGTTGATCTTCATAGAAGACCTCTCCCCCACGCTCCAACAGCTCCTCGATGATGGGGACAGCAGGGGATTCGCGCCAGTCGCTGATATTGCGCTTGTAGGCAACCCCCAAGATGAGGATCTTAGAGCCTCTGATGGGCTTAGCGTCCAGGTTAAGAGCGCAGCTCACTTTATCCACAACATAGCTGGGCATGGAGGAGTTGATATCCTCGGCCAACTCGATAAAGCGTGTTCGGTAGTTGAGGGTCCTGAGCTTCCAACTCAGATAGTGAGGATCGATGGGGATACAATGCCCCCCCAATCCTGGTCCTGGGTAGAAGGGCATAAAGCCAAAGGGCTTGGTCGCAGCTGCTTCAATAATCTCCCAAACATCCAGCTTGAGCTTATCGGCGATGATGGCGATCTCGTTGACAAGGCCGATGTTGACCGCTCTAAAGGTGTTCTCCAAAAGCTTGACCATCTCCGCCGCGGTGGGGCTGGAGACCGGCATAATCTGCTGAACAATCTGGCGATAGAGAGCCGAAGCCAGCTCTGTACAGAGGGGGCTCACTCCACCGATGATCTTGGGGGTGTTCTCAACTCCATAGTGAGGATTGCCCGGATCGATACGTTCTGGACTGAAGGCCAGATAAACGTCGCTTCCGATCTCAAGGCCAGTGGCGCTGAGTTCAGGCGCGACAACCTCCAGGGTGGTTCCAGGATAGGTTGTGCTCTCCAAAACGACCAATTGACCAGACCTTAGAAAGGCTCTGATCTGCCGAGTTGCTTCCAGAATATAGGTCAGATCTGGATCCCCAGTCTTTCTCAGGGGGGTGGGCACACAGACGCTGATGGCTTCACACTCTCTGAGCTTAGAGAAATCAGAGGTTGCCTCAAAGAGAGCCTGCTCTCTGAGCTGAGCGATGCGCTGACTGCTCACGTCTGAGATATAAGACTCTCCTGCGTTTAACGCCGCGATCTTTTGTTCCGCAACCTCAAAACCGATCACTTTAAAACCTGCCTCGGCAAAAGCAGCGGCGAGCGGAAGACCTACATATCCAAGCCCAACAACTCCGATAGAGATGCTCTTTTCCTCAATTAGAGCCTTAAATGGCTTCATTATCAGCCTTTCTTTGATTTATTTAGTTTTGCATAGTAGGCTATGGTCTTTTCCATTCCAACTTTCATAGAGATATTAGGGGACCAATCAAATTCAGACTCAATCCTTGATATGTTTGCACATGAATGACGGATGTCTCCTTCTCTAGAGTCAACGAATGAACGTTGAACTTTAACACCTATAGCATCTTCTAGCATGTCAATCACATCTAGAAGCGTGATGCTATCTCCACAAGCTACATTATAGACTCGGCCACATATGTTTGAGCCAAGATCTAACGCTGCAAGGTTAGCATCAACTACATTTTGAACATAGGTGAAATCTCTAGACTGAAGACCATCACCATGGATCGTAAGGGGGAGACCCTGGAGCGCTCGAGTGATAAACAGGGGAATCACCGCAGAATATTGGCTATTGGGGTCCTGCCGAGGGCCAAAAACATTAAAATATCTAAGAACCACTGTCTCCAAACCAAAGAGATCGTGGTAGAGGTGGCAGTAATATTCAGAGCTAAGCTTCTGGAGTGCGTAGGGGGAGAGTGGACGAGGCTCTAACTCCTCAGACTTTTTAAACTCTTGATGATCTCCATAGGCGCTGGAAGAGCCGGCGAAAACCACCCTGGGCTTTCCTCCGTGGCGACAAGCCTCCAAGAGCCTCAATGTCCCGGTGACGTTGGCCTCATGCGTCGCCAAGGGTTGAGCGATCGATTTGGGGACCGAGGGCATCGCCGCTTGGTGAAGAACTCCATTTACCCCCTCCAGGGCACGTTCTAGGAGCGGAGCATCCAGTAGGCTGCCCTCGATGAACTCTAGGGAACCGCTGAGACCCTCTAAGTTGGAGCGCCGTCCGCTGGAGAGATCATCAAGGACACACACCTCATCTCCGCGATCAAGCAGGGCTCTCAGCAAGTGAGAGCCGATAAAACCTGCACCACCTGTAATCAGTATCTTCGCCATAACGCCCTCTTCGACCCTTCAGCCGAGCAAGATATCTCCAAAGTCACCATTTGCAGAGAGTCTAGATACAGGTGAGGATGAGTTTATGTTGCTCTCAAATATCCTCCGATGCTGGCTCCAGGGAGAGCCACTTCCTTTGGCACCTCCAGGCATCACTGAATCTTCAACCCCTCTTCGATTGAACGGAACCCTCTACCATATTGCTCTCCCTCTCAGCGAGGCAGAGCAGAACAAATGCGCACAGGAGTGGAACGAAAACTTAGGAGCACATCTGCGACGTCTGGAGATCCTTCGTAGATGCTGGCCTGTCTCGGCGCCTCCTCCTTTGATCTTTAAAGGCGCGGATCTGGGAGAGCATCTCTATGATGATCCAGGAGCCCGTAGAGCCTACGATCTAGATCTCCTGCTCCCCAGACCTGCCTTTGAATCGATCATCCCTCAACTCTCGACCCAAGCCAGCGAGGTGAGGGAGGCTCACTATGAGCGCTTTCCTGGAGAGCCTCAGATCGTTTTGGGTTTCCTCATCGAGGGCTGCTTGCTGGAGCTTCATTCAGACCCTCAGCCTCCCCACCGTCCAGGACCTCGGGGCTTGGCGCTCTGGCATAGAGCAGAGTTGCGTCTGCTCCAGGGGTTTAGGTTAAAGATCCCCAGACCTCTAGATCGTCTCCTGCTTTGGTTGAGCAACTGCTCAAAGGATGGAGGCTATCTCGATCTTTTAGACCTTCTAGATTTTGTGCTCATTCGCAGGACCCTATCTCAGAGTTGGAGTGAACTGCGGCAAAGCGTAAAGCTTTATGGACTGGAGCGAGCCTTTGACTTGGCTCTTCTGAGGCTCAAAGAAGCTGAGCTCTGGCCTGGTGGCTCTCTCCCCGAAGTTGAAGTGACGATACTCTCTAGACTTTTGCCAGGAGTGCTTCAAGCACCCGAAAACCCCAACCCTTTCCTCTTCCAAGGTTCTAAGTTGTTCCTCTGCCCACCTGAGCTGCGTTGGGGTCTGCTGAGAAGGACTCTCAGCTCTTTATCCAGATTTAAAGCCAAGACTCAGGCACAAAAATGATATCGCCTGGTTGGAGGTTGACATTGGGTTCTGCTCCTCCGCCAATGGCTGTAAAAGGAACCAAAAATTTCTTTTCTTCTGAACCCACTTTACGGGTTAAAATCACCCGATTTCCTGCTGCTAGGGATTTTAAACCTCCTGCCAGAGTAACAGCTTGAACAATGCTCATATTCTCTTCATAGGCGAAAGTTCCAGGCTTTCTCACTTCACCAAGTACGAAAACTTTCTTAGAGTTAAACTCTTTCACAAAGACACTGACTTGAGGATCCCTGATGAAACCCAGCTTTAGTCTTTTGATGAGCAGTTGCCCTAGTTGCCCAGGTGTTTTGTCTTTTCCCAAAACTTCGCCTACAAGGGGAAAAGCAAAAGTCCCATCAGCACCAATACGATACAAGCCTGAGATTCCTTCCTCTTGATAAACCCTGACTTCAATTACATCTCCTGGTCCTAAGAGCGAAGCCTGTATAATACTGGACATATCTGGCAAAGGAGGAAGCGAAGGGTGTTCAGGAACACCACAACTTAAGAGCAATAGATTGATGATAGCAAAATATCTCATGAATAATGCTCAATAATCAGCTGATACTCGAAGCATCATCAGTTGTCGAGAATAATTCGCAGGGTTATCAACCAGTCCATGATCTACCCATTCTGTTCTATTATTCTCCATTTCCCAAACCAGAGAGGATTTTAGCCAGTTTTTCAATTGATAAGTAAAAGAACCCTCAACTCTAATTACAGGATCTTCTCTTAGATTAGCAGCGCCGGTGACTTCATCCGGAGAGCCAGAAGCAGCATATGTGTAGAGATGCAAGCCTCCTTTTAAGTTGATTGAAAATTGGTTTAGGAAGAAAAGTTCTCCTTTTAGAAAAAACTGATGGGAACTGTAGTAATTAGAGAAGCTGGTGTCTCGACCGTCTCGTTCATAACCCAACCGAAGTTGAAGTGTCGGTTCCATAAGATATTGGAGATGGAATTTGCCAATAAATCCTTGAAAAGACTCTCCTCTTGCATTGAAAGAATTTGAAAATCCGCCTTTTAATACAACAGATACTCGTTGGGTGATCAAACCTTCCAGACCAGCCATGATTCGTAAGGGACTTGAATCGCGATCCATAGACTCAATCAGAGATTCATTTTCCAACTGTTTGGGCTGTTCATAGTCAATGAGAGAGTAACTTATTCCCAACACTGCAGCGGTCTTGGGAAAAAATTTCCACCGGCTTTGTAGTTCCATCTCATGAGCCAGCTTCTCAGCACGGCTCTGTCCCTGACCTTGAGCCCCCAAAAAGTGTGTTGTGTGGAGCACATAACCCAGCTTCAGTGTCAGGGCTCTAGATGCAGGGCGAGAACCAGGAGCAAAGATGAGATCAGCGCCTACCGCGTTCTCCAGCTTTTGATAACCATCGGCTAAGAACTCATAGGAGGCTCGCTCTGCGTAGCTGAGCTTATCTTTCAGCTCCAGACTGATAGAAGATTGAGGAAAGAGCCGCAGGTCTGCCCTCATCTTGGCAGACTCCAAACCAGTTCGCTCTTCCGTTTGCGTCTCTTCGGTGTCCAGGGAGGTCATCAAACGAAAGTTCAGGTCTGACTTTAAAGAGAAAGACAAGCGTCTGGAGTTTCGATTGGAGAGTTCTAGACCACCGCCAAACATCATCATAGAGCCTGAATTGGGGGCCTCTTCAGGGGCTTCATAGAAGACATTGCTATCATAGCCAGCGGCGATTTTTGCGCTGGGATGGATCAAGAGATCCCCTTTGCGGACTCCATCTCCTCTCGCGAGAGCCTCCCCTCCAAAGCCGGTTAAGCTGATCAGAAAAAACAAAAATATCGTTTTGAAGCTCATGTTGGCTCGCCTCAGCGGCTCCCCGTTACCGCAGCAGGCCGATCAGATTCCACCGCATCAAAGGCCACAAAGATATCATCGCCGCTGGGATCATCTGTTCGAATTTGCTCGTCGATGACGAGATCTACAATGGTTTCACCTGTGTACTGACTGGCTTCGCCGACACAACCCTCCACCTCGACGCGGAAATTTCCAATGCGGGCTAAGGCGATGGAGATCTTGGTGAACTCATGTTCCACCAACTCTTCATCTTTGCGTACAACGGCCTCTCTCAAACTTACATCTGCTCGTTCAGAGATCTTCAAGAGCCCCTTTATGGCTGAGAGCTTGTCGTTTACACAATTTATTTGGATAATATCTTTTTTTTCTCGGGCAATTTGGAGACGCTCCAGAGCAACTTTGAGAGTCGACTTCATCTGATCAATGGCTTCTGTTGCTTGTTCTAACTTCTCCTGAGTGCTGATCTTGGCTCCAAAAGGAGCTTGTGCATAGGCGGGGAACGCCCACAGAAGAAGAAACCCGATTTGGGTCAGGCTCCGCATATTGAGCTACCTCGATTCGTTCAAGATTCTTAGACCCCTTTGATATCCAAGATCACTCAGGATATTCCATTTGGAGCTTAGAAACGGGTCCTACCTTAAAGATCTCTTGGACCCTGTTGCTGTTGCAAAACTCCTCGCGTTTTTTGATATCGCATAAAAAAGACAGTTTTGCGAAGATCCTTGCCCTCCTCAAACACCGGAGAGTGGTTTAGCGCGACGCAGGGGCAAAAACGAAGGGGAAGGCCACAGTGACAGAGCCTCCGTTGGGTTTTGGAAAACGCCAGCGTCTGATCTTTGAGGTGATACAGCGCCCTACAGCAGTGTCGCCTGTCGTATTTTGGATTACTTTGGCCTTTCCGACTCGACCGCTTTGTTCAATCGTAAACTGAACTTTCACCTTACCTGCCAGCTTGGGATCTTTTTTGAGCTGCTTTTCATAACAACTCTTCACCGCTCCTTGTCGGCGCCTGACCACTCTGGCGATAGCAGCAGAGTCCAAAACTCCTGTTCCAAAGGCTTCGCTGGGCTTTTTGATGGACATTCGTCCTTTGATTTTCTTTTCTTTGCCCTTCTTTCCTGAACGAACAGAGCCTCCCCCTTTGGCTCGGAGCTTATCTTTAATTCCAGCAACCTGTCCGCTCCCTTTGGTGAGGTTCCTGCGGCGTTTTCCTGAGGCTCCCCCTTGATCAGCCATAACGAGACCGCCAGCTCCATCGAAGGCTGCCGCCATAGTCACCTCGGCTGCTCCGCCCTGAAGGCTATCGACGATGGTTCCCTCTCCATCACCTCCGCCTAAAGCCCCCAATTGTCCCAAGATCGTCTTACTTTGCACCTTGGCGCTCATTCGCCTACGGCGCGCCTCTTTGGCTTGAGCAATCTGCTCTTTTGTTAGAGGCTTACCGTCGTTTCCTCCCTTATCTTCTTTGGGCTTGGGTTTGGCCTTTTCTTTGGCCTTTGCTTTGGGTTTCTCCTCGACAACCTCCTCCTCCTCCACCTCTTCTTCCCCTTCTCCCTCGCTCTCTTTTTTCTTCCTGAGCGCTTCTATCTTGGAGGGATCGTCGACGAGGAGCTGGATAAAGCGATCAGGGAGCGACTCTATCCCTGTTGGTGGCTTGGGATAATCCTGAGAGAGGATAAAACCCAAAGAGAAGACTTGAAGGACGAAACTGGCCATCAAGAAGGAGACAAAAGTCCAATCGACTGATTTGGCCCAGCCTCCTCTCGCAGAAGCAGGGAGTTGCAATTTAGAGGGCGGAGGAGGAGGGCTAACAAATTGAAAAAGCAGAGTAACGTCGGCGATCAGGATCTTCCCTCGGCTCTTCTCTGAGAGGGGGAGGATATGAAGCTCTCCTTTTTGTCGCGCGAGTTTCTGCTCCCTTAGAGCATTGAAGTCGAGGACAGCGTCTGAAACGGAGACCTTTCCGCCCATATCGTTACGGAAACGGAGGTGGTAAACCCCGCCCCTGAGATCAAAGAGCTTATATGCACGGGGAAGGCCTGCGCTGGGGAGGACAAAGGTATTGTGGTGAGATTGACCGACGGTCACCGATTCGCGCTTCCTGAGGAGGCGCTCTTCGATGATTTTTCCATTTTGAATGATTCCTACACGAAGGATCTTCCGGTCCCGGCTTTGCGTCATTCCGAAGCATCCTTTCGGTCAAACTTGTGTAGTTGGTTCTCTCAGCATCGGTGGAGAAGAGCAGGACCTGTAATAAAAAAGCGGCGCTTAGCGCCGCCTACTCTCAGCAACGAGCGCTTAGAAAAGATAGCCGCCCAAGGAGCCCAAATCAACCTGTCCTGGTGGTTAAGACTCGTTAAAAAATAATTGCCACGATTCTGAACACCGACGCATCTCATTATACTACTTTGTATCTCCCGAGAATCGCGTTGCTATTCTTGGCATCGGTGGTGGAACCTATCGGAGCAAGTGTTGTTGGCGGCGCAGTCGTAGATCGAGGCGAGGAAGTCGCCGGTGTTAGAGGCTTAGCCTCCATTGCAAACCGCAACATTTATTTCTTAACCTCTTCTTTAACATCATATCACCTGAGGATTGCGTTGCGGCGGAGGTGGGTTTGCTGGCGTTGGATCCCGAAAATCTGAAGATTGGGTTTCTAACCCGATACTCCTCGAGCACCGCCTTGGAGGATCGCAAATTTGAACTTCCGAAATTCAGCTTGTCCAGCGGTATAGAGGACCTCGGTAAGCAAGCGATATGGAGTCTCTTGGTGGCAAATCACGGTGAGGATCCCGCTAAATTGGGTTCCGTTAAGTTGAGCTATATTTTTTTGGCGAGTGACCTCTTCATTGAGAGCTTCAAAAAGAGGTTGGATTTGGAGACTGTTCTCTGCGCCTTGCTTATCAATCTTGCTGACAGTCCCTCCCTTGACATCTACAACAACCTTATCATTCACAATGATGCCTTTGGCACTTATGGTGATAGCGGCTGTGGGCTCAGGATTAACATCAGAAGTTGAAGGGGGTAATTTTAGATCTTCTGAAATATCAATTCTGAGAGGGTCAATGGCGTAGTTCATCAGAAGGAAAACTAAGATGATGAACATAGCGTCCATGAGGGAGTTAATAGTAACTCCTCCTCCCGAATCGGGGAGTCGACGGCCCTTTTTTTTCTTCTTTTTGCCCTCTTCTTGAGAGTTCAACCACTCTTTAACGAGATCTTGGTGGGATTTTTCGGCCATCTTAAAATCCAGCTAAAGTTTTAAAAGGGGTGTGGTTATTGAGCAACAGCAAAGACAACATCTGGCCAAAGCAGATCTGGCTTGCCTTCAGCAGTGTACTTAATCCCTGTATGCATGAAAACTTCTGAGTTATCATAACTTTCAGATTCCAAGTGAACTCGTGCTACATCCATCGTGCTAATTATATGTTTAAATGGAATTCTTGGATCTGCAGTTAAATTTATGATGCTCTCATGAGGATAAGCTTTTTTGATTTTAACCAGCTTATTATAAAGCTCAATATAATCATAAGTTTTCTTATCCTTCTTCTTAATGAAAGGGCCAGGAGGAGGAGGCTCTCCATTAGGACCAGGTTGTCCTGGAGGAAGTTGAAGGACTTCATTGATATCTGCTCCTGAAGCGGTAAGCCGATATCCATCTTCACCAACAGCGAGGGTGAGATTAAGAGGTTTTTGATCGTCAGGTTTGCTCTCAGTAACAGCCCCACTTCCAAAGCGAGGCGCGTTGACATTGACAACCCCAATCGTAACCTGTGAAGAGCCAACTAAGACAACCGGAATGAGGCACATAACCATGTTCATTACCGGGACAAGGTTGAGCTCATCTACGACCTCTTTGAAGCGTTGCTTCTTTCGAGGCATTATACCCTCCGGCTCTTTAAAGTATCAAAAACTCTTATTAGACAAGAAATCTCTTTAACGGTTCTCAGTATTTCCGTGAAGACGAGAAATCAAGAGGTTCTCCAACTTCAAAGAATATTGATCAAGTTCATCAATGATCTTTTTGGTTACAGAGGAGAGGAAAAGTTGAGCACCCAGGCAGGGAATAGCAACGATCAGACCAAAAGCCGTGGTGTTCATGGCGATGGAAATACCGTTAGCCAACATGCTCTGTCGCTTATCGGGGGGGATTGAAGGATCCGCAAGAGCTTGGAAAGCTTGGATCAAACCCAGAATCGTACCTAAGAGACCCAAGAGAGTAGAGATGTTAGCGATCTGCTGAAGAACCGAAGTCCTCTTGGTGACCACAGGGACAATCTCTAGGGTTGCCTCTTCGACAGCATTTTGGATCTCATCTGGGGCACGGTTGGCCCGAGTGAGTCCCGCCTTGATCACTCTGGGGAGCGCTGCCGCTTGAGCGGCGTTACAGAGCTTGATGGCACGATCGATATTGTTGGCCATGACCAACTTCTGGATCTGCGCCATAAAGGCCGCTGCGTTGATATTATATTTGAAGTACAAGAAGATGAAACGTTCAATGATTACTCCAAGAGCGATAATACTCATAAAAAGTATGGGGTGCATCCATGCCCCACCGTTGGAGTAAAACTTCGCAACCGCACCCATTCGCTGTTCCCTCCTCGGGGTGATTCCTGATTGTGCGCTTTGCGCACAAATCTGAGCTATTTGTGGAATCAGGAGTTTTGTTGATCTGCAAACCGAGTAATTCGTCGTTGAACCGACGAACATCCCGGAACCTATAGCATCGACCGAAAACGGGGGTCTAGCCTTTTCTGATCCGGGGCAGGATTTTGCACCTCAGCGGTGCTCCTGTTGAGTCCTCCACGATCTCCTAAAAGGGCTGTTTTTCCACACTCTTGAGAATGAGCGGGATGAAACTCTTCTTGGGCTCCAAGCCTTTGAAGTTAAGTTCACTCCGCTGCAGAATATAAAAGGCTTCTGGCTTTTGAATACGCCCTTCGACTCGAAAGGCTTCCAGCTGGATGACCCCGCCCTGCTTGGGCTTTCCAAGGGCATTCCCAGCAAAGAACAGGAGTAGGCTGAGCAGAAGAAAACGCATCTCTCTCTCTCGAATCTCGGGGAAGCGAGGCAAAGACTCAGATGATGTGGAGGCAGGCCTCCAGCTATCTCCAGTCCTTTGCTCGACTGAATGAAAATTTCTATTCTCCATGAGGAGAAGGTGATCGCCAGGAGCTTCCCCGACAGAAGCCCTGATGTTCAGCCTTCACACAAATTTTTGAGGCTTGCCTGCGTAACCAACCAGCGCCTTCTGAGATCGAGGAGCTTACTTCTGTTCGCCGCTGTGGGGGCAAAACCATCACTAAAACACACTCCAAAACATCTGAATTTCTGAGCAAAGCTTTCCAGTAAAGCGAGAGCCCTCATCCAGCATTTTCTCTCTCTTCAAGGGGCTCAACAGCTTCTTCAGATGGAATCGGAGTTCTTTCAACCGGCTCCTCTTTGAGTTCATCTGGCTCTGGAAGAGGAGTGGAGTCCAAGATCTCTTCTGTAGGCTTCTTCTCTCCGGTTGGATCCTGAGCTCCTTCATCAGATTTCTCCCTGAGTTTAGGAGGGCTGGAATCCAAAACCTCTTCTGCGGGCTTCTCCCCTTTTTCTCCTTCAATCGGTTCAGGGTTCTTCTCTCTTGAGTTTTCTTCTGGCGCTCCATTTTCTTCTCGAGCCTCAGGGTCCTCTGAAGAGGGCTTCTCAGGCTCAGAGCTTTCAGCTTTTTCTAACTGATTTTCTTCCTTATCAGAAGCTACAGCCTCTTCATCAGGAATTTTAGCCTCTTCATCTGGAACTTTAGCCTCTTCGTCTGGAACTTTAGCCTCTTCATCAGGAGCTTCAGCCTCTTCATCAGGAGCTTCAGCTTCTTCATCAGGAGCTTCTTTCGGCTGATTTCTGGCTTGTTCTTCGCGTTGTTTTTCTACTTTAATGCGTTTTCTAGCCTCTTCCAAATAAAGTTTAGCTGGATCATTTTCGGAAGATTGATTACCCGTGTTGATATATTCTTGGAAGAAAGCCAATGATTTATTTAGACGCTCTATAGCTGATATATTTGGAAGTTCTCCATCCAAGTAGAGAATTCCTAAATTATAAAGGATGGTTCTTTCTCCTGGACTTTGCCTAAGAGCTTCTTCAAAAATCAAATTTGCATCTGAATAACGCTGTTGACCTCTTAAAGAGTTTCCAAGGTTTACTTTGGCAGCGAGCATAGTTGGCCAACGCGATAGGGCTTGTCTAAATTTGGTCTCTGCTTCTTTAAAATTACCCGCTTTATGATATATTAAACCCAGGCTATTATAAATTTCGGATGTTCCTCCAGCTGGAAGTTTGACTGCTTCTTCTAAGATTTGACGGCTTAGTCGTTCCTCACCTAGATCCTGTTTTGCCATCGCCATACGAGCGAAGATTTCTGGATCTGTGGTTGAGAGAGCCTTGGCGTTTTCTAAAATCGCGAAAGCCAACTCATACATCTTTTCTTGTTGAAAAGCAGAGGCCAAGATGATCATCCCCCTGATGTTCTTCTCATCTTGTCGTAAAACCTTTTTACAATCCTTGATCACCCGTGCGCTCTGTCCAGGAAGAGCCAAACGGAGTCGATTGACAGCATTTTGAAGAGAAAGAGAGTTGGGTGCTCGAGAGAGCTGCTCCTCAGCAAAACTCAAAGCAGCCTGAGGTTCTCCGCTTCGGATCTGGAGGCTGCCCAGGGCGACGACCGCCAAACCAAACTCCGGTTGTGCTTGAAGTGCTGCTTGATAATGTTGTTTGGCTTGGGAAAGTTTACCTGCCCACTCAGCCAAAACGCCCAGGTTATAATGTGCTTCAGCGGAGTTTGCTTTGGCCTGGAGCGCTCGCTGAAACAGAGCCTCTGCCGAAGAGAGTTCTCCTTCATAAGCCGCTCGGCGACCCTCCTCTATATAAGTGGTGGCCGCTTCAGGATCCTCTGGGGGTTGCTCATCTTTCTGAACCGCCTGAGAACTGCCGACCTCTTCTAGGGGGCTCTCTACCGGCCCAACTGTGACCGGAGGAGTGGGGCCTCCACAGGAGAGAAGTAGAAGACTAAAAATTGAAAGTTTGTGCATATCAACCTCCTCCGCTGGCAGCCGGAGGGGAAGCTACACTTTCTTTAGGTGTTTGGAGAGTAGGTTCTTTCTCTTCATCGACGCCAGCAGCTTCAGGATCAGAGGAAGATTCCTTTAAAATCGCTTCACTTTCGGGATTTGTTGGAGTGTTCAAGAGTTGGGAAGGACTCCACTGTTCCTTAAACAAAAGAGTTTTTTCTTCCTTAAATAAAGGGTATTCATTAGGTTTATATTTGTTAAGAGCAAATAGTATGTTTTTAGTCCATTTATTGTTAATCTTAAATTCGATTGCTTTTTGGTAAGCAAACTCATATTTTTTGATTGCTTCATCTTCAATAGGCATTGCAATATCCTCAAGTTGAGTTCTATACATCTCCTCTTCTTCCAGACTGAAATCTGGCGGAATTGGAGCTTCATATAGATTTTGTGCGAAAATTTGATAAAGCTGACCTGTTCGGAAAAAAGCTGCCAAAGTCCAATCAAAAGACTTAAAAGGGAATATTTGAGTATATTTTTGGTTAAGTGTTTTGATATAACTCTGCATCTCTTTAATAATACGTCCCTGACTTGTTAGGGAACCTCGCAGTTTCAATGCTTTATATTCATTAAATTTAACTTCAATATGTTCGAATGTTCCTCTTGCTGGAAATTGAGCATGGTATCCGCCAATACTCATAGCTCGACGATTGAATTCGTCAATAACTGTTTGCCAAGCGCGAAGAGCTGTTCGACTTCGACCTGCTTCTTGATGGATTTCTGCGATTCTAGCCAATGATTCGATTACTAATCGGTTTTGTTTTGGATTTCGCCCATATTTGTTGATGAACCCTTCATATATTCTTATTTCATTCTGTTTGTCTCCTAGTTTTCTATAGTTTTTTCCTGCTTGATAATAGAATGAAGCTGAATCTTCATTCGAAGGGTAGTTTTTGGCAAATAATTCGTAATTTTCAGCTGATTTTTTGTATTTTTGAGTTTGTTCTTGGAGTATTGCTGCTTGTGAAAGCGAATTAGATCTGTGTTTAGAATTTTTGAATTCTCGAACTAATTCTAAGTGACTCTTTATCGCCTTGTCGAAATCATAAAACCTTTCTGAGTTAATTCCGACACGAAACAGAGCCCCTTCTGCAAATTCTGAATTCGGATGTTCTTTATATATTCGTTCATATAATTTTGTTGCAGATTCAAACCTTCTAGATTCTTCATATGCAACAGCAGCATTATTAAGAGCAGCAGGTGCATATTTATGTCCCGGATCGCGTTCAACAAGGTTCATAAATCCAGCGGCAGCTTGATCAAATTTTGACTGAGCCATCAAAGCTTCTGCATCTTTAAAGATCGCAATCTTTACAAGAGTACCTGCTTCTTCAGTAAAAGATTTGTCTTTGATGATTTTCGATATTTTGGTGCTCTCTTCAACGAAGAGTTTGAGATTATTCTCTTGGCGACGAGTTTCAATAATATTCTGTCCAGCAAATTTTGAAACTTCTTTATTTGGATATTCGTTAAGAACTTTCCAAAACCATTCTCTTGCTTTATCAAAATTTCTAAATCCTAGATAAACCTCCCCTATTTTATAGAGGACATTGGAACTGCGATCAGGATATTCTTGATTTGAAAATTTATTTTCGTAGTAATAGATTCTTGAGTCTATTAATCGTTGGACTTCCTCAGGGATCTTCTCAGCTTGGATGACCTTGATTTTTCCATATTCATCTTCACTCATTTCAGTTATTTCTGGTACTTCAAGAGCAAGATCTAATAATGTTGCTTTTTTAGGAATCTGTCCCGTCTTTATAAGTTCTTTAATCTGTTCTTCATTTGAAGATATAACAGAGAAAGCAGAGTCTTCCTTATATCTATCATCTAACTTGCTATCTCGTACTTTTGAATACTGGTCTGCAGCCTCTTTAAAATGGAACGAATAATAGAGACATTCAGCATAAAGATAGTTTAATTCATAGGCATTGTTGGACCCAGGGTATCGCTTTAGATATTTTTCATATGAATTGGCTGCTTCTCCATAGGCATTGAGAATTTCTTCTTCGGTGCCCCCTTCTTTTCTAAGACGTTGACCATTTGAATGGTGGTATGTAGCAGTTTGGATGAGTGCGTCTTCCATCATCTCATCTGCATTTAATAGAGCGGTATTTTGACTCTTATTCTGTTTTCTCCAGATGCTTTTTTCTCCATAAGCATTAGCTAGAACAGAACGTTCGGAGAAAGCCTTATCGAAATCCATCATACGTTCATAAGCAGTGATCATTTTTGAATGAAGTTCTGGATTTTCCTTGTTGCCGGGGAATTTTTTCAGAAGGTGCCTGATAGTTGAAATTGTTTCTGGGTACTTTGCGTTATCAAAAAATATATCCGACAATGAGCGAAGAATCTCAACATCATAGTTTTTTTCTCCTTTTACATAACGAAGAACTCTTGGAAAGCCAGAATCTTGATCTGGGTCTCCATCACTATCCCAGTCTTCCTCTTGAAGGGATACAGCAAGATACTCTATAGCCTCAGATCTTAGTTCTGATCCTGCTTGACCAGTTTTTTCTGCAAGTTCATCACTATACTCGATGAGATCACGGAAATTTTGTATTGCTTCAGTATATTCATCATTTCTGTATCGAGTCCAGGCTAGTTTATATAGAGCTTTATCATAATATCCACTTTGTGGATGTTCATCAACAACCCTTTGATAAGCAACAATTGCTTCGGGAAGCTTGTTATGGTCAAAAAAGTATTCTCCAATACGAGTCCATGTTTCAGGAACAAACTTGCTGTTTGGTTTTTTGGAAACCAAAGATTGAAATTCATTTAATGCCAATTTTTCTTCCGCCATTTCGAGTAAACAATAGCCTTTTAAGTAATATGCACCATCTATATTTCTGTAATCTGGCCAATTTTTGACCAATCTATCGAATAAATCGATCGAAATTCGATAATCTTGCCTTGGTTCTGCCGGTTCTTCTTTGATATTTCCATTGTCAAATTCAATGAGCAATTCATCATATTCTTCAAGAGCTGTGATATAAGAATCATTTGATTTTTCAAAATGCAATTCAGCAAGCCGAAAGAGCGCATCTGGAGTAAATCGAGGCTTGTTTGGATATTTTCTAACAAACTCTTCAAAACGTTTAATGGCATTCTCTCTGCGCTCTCTTTCTTCTTCAGAGAGTTTATCAATGACTGATTGAAAACGTTTCTGAATATCCCTTCGTTTTCGATCATATTGAGCCTGTATTAAACGGCGTACATCTTGTCTGTATTCTGCAACTTCTAGGGCAAATTGATCAATCTCAGAGGCGAATTTTTCTATTCCATCTGATTGTTGAGAAGCATTCTTTTGCTTCTGAATATTTTTTTCTTTTACTGATGGGATTGGTGCTTTCTTTTCTTTAACAACAGTTTTTTCAATTGTAGGACCCTTATCAACAGGAAAATCGGGTTGTTGCGCTATTGCTATATTCAAAAGAAACAGCAATGATCCGATCCATTGGATCTGTCTAATCATCTGTTGTTACTTCTTTCATATTTGATTCCAAAAGATCGAGTTCTTGTTTTTTGCGTTCAAGGGTTCTAGATATTTGGCTTGTCTGGTCTTCTTTTTGTTTCCAAGAAACATCAATGAGTCCAACATCAGCTTCGAGAACAATGCCATCAATTTTGTTCTTGACATGTTTAAAACTGCGAGCCGCAATCGAGCCGCCTAGCGTCTCTGTTTGGCCTTGATAACTGCTTAGTTCCTCATCATATCTTGTTATTTTACCCTTTTCTCGTCGAATTTGTCTCTTTATTTCAACAATTCCGCCTTCGACGAGTTTGTCTGCTTCTTCAAGAAATCGATCAATGTTTTTTTCGAGTATATAAAGTTTTTTGGTAGATCGAGCGTATTCTCCGTCTAATGACTTCAATTCGTTCGCAATCTCATGACGAAATTTTTCTCGAATCTGTTTGTCTTTAAGGAATGCAGTATCATTGATACCTATCTTAATTCGTTCAGCTTCGATGTTTTCCTTAATTTGGAAAAGGCTAGTCTTTAAAGAGTTCAAGTTTTCATATTCTATTCTTAATTGACGCCGGATCGCATCATCTTTAGGGACGCTTCCTCGTATAGCAGATAAATCATTGATATATTTTTCAATGGCAACTAATTGAGCTTCTAATCCATTCAGTGCTACACTCTGTTCATGAGCATTTTGAGAAACAGTCGCCATACGACGATCTACTTCAGCAGCACGGGCACGAAGAGAGATCACAGATCGAGGTAACTTCGAGAAGAGTGCAGCTAACTTTTTATGACGAGCTGCTCCCTCTGGGTTGCCTTTCCTTAGGATCTCCCCCTGAAGTTGAACAATCCGATTCCTTAATTCAACTGCTTTGAGCCATCCTTCGTGTAGTTTTGGGAAAATTTTAACACGGCTGCCAGAAGAGAGCGCTATCTCTATACGTTTGATTATCTTGGATGCTTGCTCAACATCCTGTCTTTGGATAGCCAAGTCACTGACTAAAACCAAAGCTCTATCCGCTTCCATATCTGGCCCGGCAAATTCTGCGGCACGTTCTGGTAAAAACGAGTTTAAATCAAAGTTCGCAAAATTCTGACCGATAAGTCGGTTGAAATATCCTCTAAGATTGCCTTTGCTCTTCCTAAGCACTTGTTTCATGTCCATTTGTATGCGAGCAAATTCAAATAAAATCTCTTGGAAAGAGTCTGATGCTTGGTCATACTTGTTAAGCATCATTAGCAATTTTCCTTTTAGCAGAAGCGCGTCTGGACCCTTGAGGATGTTAGGCTCACTGATAAGTTGAATATCTAGTTTCCGAAGTGCTTGCTCAAATTTACCCTGTTTTATCGATATCCATACGCTTTCATATAGTGCTTGGTCAAACAAGTTCGATTCTCTGTTTATTGAAGCATATGCTCCAGATGCTCTATTGAATTCACCGCGTTCATAGTGTATTCTTGCCAATGCGAGCTTTGCTTCGTCTATTACAGCCTGATCTGCATCTTCGATTTTAGATGTTCTTTCAAAGAGTTGATATGCTTTGCTGACTTTTTGCTCTTTAAGATGAATTACGCCTAAAAAATAGAGGGCTTTAGGAAAATCTTTCTGATTTTCCTTTATCCGCCTAAACATCGTCTTTGACTGCTTTAAATTCCCAAGTCTGTAGTAATATTTCCCTACTGCATAGAGAAGACCCGAATTCGGATGACTCTTTATCAGTCTTCCAGCCAATTCTAAATACCTCTCTGCTTCTAGAATATTTCTAGTATTAAGAGAGATTTCTAAAAGTCGAGCAACAGCTTTTTGTCTGCGTTCAGCACCTTGAGTTTTAAAAATCTCATCAAAATAGAGAAGAGAGGCATTGAAATTCCTGATCTGATAGAGCGACTCAGCCAAATAGAATAGAGTGTCAGCATAACCTGGATTTTTCTTTGAATTTTGATTCTCAACCACATCCAAAAGAATTACAGCAGCCAGATCATAATCTTTAGTAAGAAAGAAGAGTTGGCCTTCACTCATCTTAGCAGTCATTTGATGAGCACGCTCAAAGCGAATGGGAGCGAGATAGCGTTGCTCCAATTTCAGCACCTGAGCTGAGATCTCCTCGATCTCCTTCTGGAACTCCTCAGCCTGAACCCAGCCAGAAAGTAGAAGGTTAAAAGAGACAAGCACTGCCCCCCTCATCTACTTGGAGCCTCGCCCTGAGACAGGCGTCTGGCGAGAATCACTGAGCTGATCCTCAAAACGAATATCTGGACGATCCTTAAGATCGGTAGCGATCCCTCCCTTTTCATAACCAACAACTTTGACCTGAATGAGTTTGCCTTCGTCAGCATGGAAAGTATGAGAGGATCTTAGATTGAAGAGGTAACCCCGCAGATAGGAGAAGATACCGAAGCCATTGCCTCGGTAGGTCATCACTACTGAAATGGTATGGTTTCCCGGTTGAATCGGGCCACTGAAAATCTCGATCTCCTCCTTTCCGGCAAGATCCCCTTCTTCATCAATGAGGCTGCGGATGGGGTGGCCGTCTAAGCTGTAGATGGCCTTCTCCAAACGGAAACTGGAACCCATCTCGTTGCGGTGAACAATGAGAGCTTCAGCGCCTGCGATAGAGGTGGAGAGGACTGTACCCTTGAGATTGGCCAACCGCGCCTTAGAGCGAAATATCTTTTCTTTCAACTCATTAACACGACCCTCCAAAGCAGAGATCTTTCGCTGATAGGCTTCATCTGCGGTCCCTGGTTCCGGAGGAGGTTTGGGAATCCCCCTATTTTCTACGGAGACCTCCACAGCGCTCGCTGGAGCTGTAGCGCTCTTCTCCTCGGGGATCTGAGCCAGCACCAGGTTGGGGAAAAGAAAGAGGAGAAACAGTGAGAAGGGGAAGTTTTTGAGCTTCCCAGCTGCCATTTTGCAGTAAAGCATAATCAAGCGCAGTAGCACAGCCGTTCTGGGAATGTCAAAATACGGCTGATATCGCTCCGATAACAAAGAGTAAATTCTCCAACTCAGCTCCTGCGAATCCCTAAGAAAACAAACTCTGCGATTTTGGAGCTTGAAGAAATTTATTTTCTTCGAATATCTAAAATATTTCAGGGAGATATAAAGCTACAAGAGAATAAATATCGAAGTTCAGAATAGATCGATTGTCTCTCCCTAAGCGCAAGGGCTGTTAAAAAATAAATATCCAAATTTTATGATCACAGCTGCGGCGTGTTGATGGAAAATAGTAGCGTGATTTTAAGGGTGTATAACGCGGTTGAGGAAATATTCGCGGCTTTAAATCACTCTATTTATTTCTTGATGACTTCTAGAGAGAGGGCAGCTACAAAAGAGCTTACTTTCTCCAATCCTCCTTTTCTCAACAAGCTAAAGGCTCGTCTTTGCTCCTCGTTCCTGATAGGAGCAGAGAGTCGCGTTTGGGGAAATAAATGGATGGACACCATCTGCTGCAGAGGGCCCTCAAAGCTCAGGAAGATTTGGACGCTGACGCCCTTGCGGTAGAAGCGATCCAGATGGAGCCTGAGTTGGGACGAGCCTATGGTCTCAGGGGAGAGATCGCTATCAAACGAGAGGATCCTGTGGCTGCCGCCCACTACCTGAGGGTGGCCTTCTCACGAGGAGATCGACGACCCTTAATTCGGATCGGCTTGGCGCTCTGTCTAGAGGCAGCCGGTGAACGGAAAATGGCGCGTCGTATCCGCGGAAACCTCTCTATTCCAGCCTCTTTGAGCGATTTTGCTGAGAGTCTGCGCGGCATGGGAAGCCTCATCCGCAGGATCCTGAAGCTCTCTCTGCCCAACCGGGGAGAGCCTGTCTTTCTCCCAGGTGAGAAGCTTCCTGCCCCCATCTCTCATCGCCTCAACCAGAGTTCAGGCCCCGGTCCCGTTGGGATGAAAAAAGAGGAGTCAAGCGAGGCTGTAAAAGCCGGCCAAACATCGCCATCTCTACCGCAAGTTCCTCAGCTCTCAAACCCCAGCAAACCACCAAGGCACAGTCACAATTCAGAGAGGCTGCCCCAAATCAGCGCTCCTTCTCAAAAGGAGAGGCTGCCCCAAATCAGCGCTTCTTCTCAAAAGGAGAGGCAGCCTCAAATCAGCACCCCTTCTCAAAAGATGAGAAGCCTCGCTCCCAAAGTTGATCATCCCAGCTTCAAACCCCAAAGAGCGAGCCACCCTCCCCAAAAAGTCAGCTTGAGGCCAACTCCACAGCATCCAGCGTCCAAGATCCAGAAGCCTCAAGCCCCCCTCTCTTCCTCAAGCAGGCGCTCCTCAGCACCGCAACGCCGCCTCAGCCCAAACGTAGCTCCAAAACTAAGGCGACAGAATCTACGGCCAGAGTGGCTGGATCTACTCGAGCGAGATGAGATTCCTCAGAGAGAGGAGAACCCAGACTGGCTGAGAGACAATCGCGCCCATGAAGAGGGGCTCAAGGGAGAAAGCTTCGAGGGAGGGGGGATTGAGTTGGATGATCTCCCCTGTTCCAGCTCTGATCTACAGGTGCTCTCTCCAATCACGGGAGAGTATGTGATGGAGTCTCCTCCTCAACGAAGTGCTACGACACAAGGCCGAGAACAGGGAGATCTCTTAGAAGCTCGAGCCTGCTTCAAGGCTGAACTCAATCAAGAACTCAGGTTGGCCATTTTTCTTCCTGGCCCCGTGATGACTCAGGGACGGAGCACACCTCGTAAACTCTGCGCTGAGATCGCATTTGCTCTCACCCCGGAAGAGATCCTCCTCAAGGACAGGAGAGAGGGGGCTATGGTACGTCTTGCACAGAGCAGCATTGAGGCCCTGGATATCCTCAAAGATGGAGATCAGCTCTCCTTCTCTCTCTGGGATGGACGAGGCATCCATCTGGACCTGCGCCCCCTCAAACAGCGTAGTTTTTCCCTGATGCGAGCTACCCTCAAACGCCTTGAACAGATGCTTCGAGCTTGAACCATGTCTGAGCTGCTGGGACAGGTTATCGGGGGGCGTTATCGTATCTTAGAGGAGTTAGATCGAGGGCAGAAATCTCTGGTCTATCGAGCTGAACAGCTGCAAGTTCATGATCGCAGCTGCGCGATTAAGGTGTTGCGGGCAGGTTTAATGGATCTAGACGCTGAAGTGCGCCTGGAGCGAGAGGTGGAGCTGCTCTCTCGCCTTCGCAGCCCCAATATCGTTCGCATCCTCGATACCGGACGCTTGGAGGATGGCCGTCGCTACCTCGTTACCGAGCTGCTCCGAGGTCTACCCCTCTCTAAGATTATGCAAGATCGACAGCCCCTGCCTCTAAAACGAGCGCTCAAGATCTTTCAGGGGGTGATCTCAGGTCTCGCGGACGCTCATTCAGAGGGGATCATCCATCGCGATCTTCAACCCAATAACCTCTTCCTGATCCAGTTGCCCGACGGAGGAGAGCACGCCATCCTGCTCGACTTTGGCTTGAGCCGCGAGGCGCGAGATAACACCGATCTTACCACCATGGGGGCGCTCATCGGGACGCCTACACATATGGCCCCAGAGCAGTTCCGTGGAGGCAGCGCTAACACACATACTGATCTTTATGCGGCTGGGATACTGCTCTATCGGATGATCGTTGGTGAACCCCCCTTTACCGCTCTGGCTTCTGTTCCCCCAGAAGTGAGCAATCTCCCCAGTGTTCTGCGTATCGGTTGGATGCACCTCTGTAGCCCCGCTCCAGCGATCCCCGAACTTCCTCCTAAGATTGCGGCGCTGCTCAGGAGCCTGCTGGCGAAGGAACCTGATGAGCGTCCAGAGAGTGCCCGCCGGGTCTTGGCACAGCTGAGCGAGATCAGCGTTGGAGAAGAAACATCGCCCCGACTCTCTCCGTTGAGTGAAAGCTCAGCAGAGAAGACCCTTGTTCAGAAACCACGCTCTTCAGGGCCCTCTGCTCAGATCCTCTTGGCGATCTTGATCCTCCTTATGGGTCTCTCTCTGCTACTGCTTATCTTATGAACTGTTCTACCTTCAGCTTCCACACAGGCGCTTAAAGATGAACCTCCGTATCCTGATCGTCGATGATGACTCCATGGCGCGACGCATCTGCGCTCGAGCGATTCGACCTCTTGGGGCTCAGATAGATCAAGCCGCCTCTGGTCAAGCGGCTCTGGCTCTGCTGGATTCAGCTCCTTTTGGTCTGGTTCTCAGTGATTATCAGATGCCTGGCTTGGACGGCGCTGAGTTGCTGGCTGAGATCCGTCTCCGCAACGCCAATCTGCCTGTGATTATCATGACCAGCCACGCCAGCATCGATCTCGCCGTAGAGTTGATGCGTCAAGGGGCCAGTGACTTTATCACCAAGCCTGTGGATGCAGGGATCCTCCTGCCTCGTATCCAACATGCTCTTGAGCAGGCCAGCCTCAATCGAGAGTTGAAGGAGCTGCGCGCCCGCCTCGCCATTGTTGGGGAACCCGCGGAGCAGATCGTGGGGGCTTCCTCTGCCATTCAGACCCTCAGACAGCGTCTCCCTCTGGCTGCTCGTAGCGAGGCCAGTGTGCTGATCCAGGGAGAGACAGGTACCGGAAAGGAGCTGGTTGCTCGCGCTCTCCATCAGCTCTCTCCTCGTCGAGAGCAGAGCCTGATCACTCTAAACGCAGGTGCCCTGCCTGAGCCTCTCTTGGAGTCTGAGCTTTTTGGCCATGTTCGAGGAGCGTTCACGGACGCCAAGCGAGATAAGAAGGGCTTGGTCGAGATGGCAGATGGAGGCACTCTCTTCCTGGATGAAGTGGGAGATCTGCCCCCTGCGCTTCAGGTGAAACTCCTGCGCTTTCTCCAAGAGGGAGAGTTGAGGCCGGTAGGGGGAAATATCACTCGCAAAGTTGATGTGCGGATCGTCGCAGCGACTCATAAAGATCTCAAGAGCCTCATCTTGGAGGGGAAATTTCGAGAGGATCTCTACTACCGCCTCAACGTCGTGCCCCTCCGAGTACCCCCTCTAAGAGAACGTCTTGGTGATCTCCCCCTCTTAGCGGAACATCTTCTCTCTCGATATCGCCACTCCACCTCTCGTCCTGAGCTGCGCCTCTCTCAGGCGGCCCTAGAGCGTCTCTCTCTTCACAGCTGGCCAGGAAACGTTCGTGAGCTTGAGAATGTCCTTCAGCGCGCTCTGGTCTTCTCCCTGGGTGACATTGAAGCCGAGGCGATCGAGTTTGATTTCATCAAGAAACAGGAGCAGCCCCAAGAGAGTTTAATCGATCTAGAGATCCCCCTTCGAGTAGCCAAGCAGGCTCTAGTGGCCCGCTTTGAGCGCTGCTATATCGAGACCGCGCTCAGAGCCTCTGGGGGAAACCTAAGCCGTGCGGCGCGGCGCTCTGGTAAAGATCGCAAAAGCTTCTGGGAGCTCTGCCAGCGCTATGGCATTGAGCCCAGCGCTCACAGGAGCTGAAGTGTCTTTCGCCTTTCGCCTCGCTGCCCTGGCTTCTCTTCTGGTCCTAGCGACCAGCATCCTCGTGGGTTGGACCCTCAGCCGAGAAGCAGTAGAGGTGATGCACTCTGTTGTTCAGGGAGGAGATCCTGGAAATATCCAGGTCCTCTTTCTTCAGCGTGCCCTTTGGGTCACAGGAGGGGTTGCTGCTGCAGGAGTGCTGATCGCCACCGGAACCGGTCTGCTCTTGGCTGCCCCCCTCTCCCGCCTCAGAAGAGCGACGCGGGAGATGGCTGATGGAGAGTATAGTCTTGCGATCGAGACCGTTCCCATCGGTGGCCCTAGAGAGTCTCGGGATCTCGCCCTGGCCTTTCGCCAAGCGGTGAGTGAGGTTTCTGGACGAGAGAAAGAGCTGAGAGCGGTCAATGAGGTGCTGCGCAGGACCGAGGCTACTCGAGACGCCATGAGTCATATGCTGGTGCATGATCTCAAAGGCCCTGTGGGCAATGTCACCGCCCTGCTCGGTCTCCTAGAGGCGGGACATCTGGAAGAGGAGGATCGGGTCTTGGTGGCTGAGGCCGCTGAGCGTAGCCGCCACCTGCTTCATATGATCGAGGATCTCTTGGACCTAGCGCAGATCGAGGCGGACAGCTTTGAACTGGAGCGAGGCGCTCATGAGGTCTCTGAGTTGATGGAGGAGGCCCTCTCTCAGGTGGAGCGACTGATGGAAGCGGAGGGTTTTAAGGTTCAGCTCCACCTAGATGAGCAGCTCCCCCAGGTGGACTGTGATGCAGCGATCCTCAAGCGGGTCCTGGTCAACCTCTTCCTCAACGCTCTTAAGCATGGTCGCTCTCCTATAGAGCTGCGCTGTACAACCGAGGATCATCAAGTGGTGATCTTGGTCGAAGATGGAGGGGAGGGGGTTCCTGAGGGAGCAGAGGAGCAGGTTTTTCAGAAGTTTAATGCAGGGGGGCCGCGCCGAGGGGCGGGCCTGGGGCTGGCCTTTGCGCGCTTGGCCCTCAATGCCCACGGAGGCGCGATCACCGTCAGGGGAGCGCGTTTTACCATCTATCTACCCTCTTGCGCTGCTTGAACTATGAAGCTTCTCCTCTGGTCATTACTCCTCCTCTCTGTTCAGCCTGCTCACTCTATCGAGCCGGAAAAACCACCCACAAAGAGAGAGATCGAGGAGGAAGCTTGGGGGGAGGAGGAGGAGGATGAGTTCACACCAGCTCCTCAACTCCCCGCGCCCAGCCCTCTCCCTCCTGCTCGAAGTTGGAGCTTAACGGGCAACCTCAGTGCTGACTGGGGCCTCTGGTTGGAGCGTCTAGAGGAGCAGCCCTGGGCCAAGGGGCGACAGAGCCTGGGCTTGAATTTTCAGAGCCAAACTCCGAGCATGCGGCTCCTCCTTGAGGGTCGCGCTGCCTGGGATGCAGCCTATCTCTATGAGCGAACACGCTACCAAAAGGCTACTTTAGAGACCTATGAGCTGCGCTTCATTGGCGGTCAGCAGCTCATTGCGTTTTCCCTGGGACCTCTAGAGTTGACTCTGGGACGCCAGATCCAAGCTTGGGGAGAAGGGGAGATGATCAGCCCTCTCGATGTAGTCAACCCCCGAGATGAGCGAGAGCCCGGCTTAGCAGAGCTGGAAGCGCTGCGGCTCTCGGTGCTGGCCAGTCGCCTGGGCCTCTTCCTCGGTGATCATCTCTTGGAGTTGATGATCGTCCATGAATCCAGCTTTGGAGAACATCCTCCACCCTTGGGAGAGTTCAGTCCTCTGCCTCTCTTGCTGGCCGAGAATCCTATGGGCGCCAGCCTGCTGGAGCGGGAGATGAGCTGGAAGGATCAGCAGGGGCGCTTTGCCCTGGATCAGCAGCAGCTCCTCCTCCGCTGGCTCTATCGAGGCCCTGGCTTGGATCTGGGGCTCTATCTAGCCTCTGTTCTGGATCGTCAAGGGCTGCTCAAGCTTCCTGAGATCAGCACAATCCTGGGGGATGAGGCGCTGAGTTTAGAGCTGGATCATCGGCGTTACAGCCTTATGGGGATCTCAGGGGCTACCGCTTTGGGAGCTTGGATCTTCAGAGGGGAGCTGCTCTTGGAGTGGGATAGAGCCTGGAACACAGGAGATATGGAGGCCAGCATCCCCAGTTTGGAGGCGGAGGAGGGCAGGCTCCTCAACGGGATGTTGGGTCTCAGCTATAGCGGCTTGAGCGACACGATCATCAGCCTTGAGGGCAGTCGGGGGCTCTTCCTTAAGGAGCCTGAGGCCCTGCTCTATCCCATCGATAGAGAGATCCTGGCCCTTCGCTTCAGTCATAAAATGCTGCGGGAGCGGCTGATTTTGAGTGGGGTGGGGACTCTCCTGGGTTGGGACGCTGAGGGGGGGTGGATGACTCGTTTAGAGGGCGGCTATGAGCTGGCTGAGGGCCTCAAGTTGGAGTTGGGGTTGATCCATTATGATCCTGGAGAGGGCTTCGGCCCTCTGGCGGGTTTGACTGAGCATGACCGCTTTTTTGGACGTTTTCGCTGGGATTTTGGAATCTGATCACTCAGCGGCGGTATCCAGGAGTGATCGTTTACGCTCCCAGAAGGGAGCCTGTCTGGAGTTTATATGCTCTTACTCATCGCCCTCCTCCTCTCCCCCCCAAGCCCAGTAGTCGCCACCCTGGGAGCCCAAGAGATCAGACAATCTGATCTGGACAGCAAGGTCGGCGCACAGCTGCGCCAAGCGAAGCAGGAATATCAGAAGAAGCTCTACGAGCTGCGCTCTCAAGTCCTCAACGGCCTCATTGATGAGCAGCTCCTCAAGGCTGAGGCTCAGAAGCGGGGCTTAAAAAATATCGAAGCCCTCTTAGAAGCGGAGTGGGCAGGCTTGGAGGTCCAAGAAGAGAAGATCAAAGCCTTCTATGAGGAGCATAAAGAGCAGATGCAGGGTCGCTCCTTTGAGGAGATCAAGGAGCAGATCAAAGGCTTTTTGAGCAACCAAGTTCGCCGAGAGAAGCTAGGCGCCCTAACCTCTAAACTGCGAGGAGCAGCTCAACTCAAGATCTTCTTGGAGCCCCCTCGGGTGAAGATCAAGGCTGAAGGCTTCTCCAAAGGTCCCAAAGAGGCTCCTGTCACCCTGATCACCTTCCTGGATTATGAATGTCCCTACTGTGCTCAGGCTGCTGTAAGCGCTGAGAAGGTACAGGCGATGTACCCTAAGAAGCTGCGTCTGGTCGCCAAGGACTTCCCCTTGGGCTTTCACCAACGGGCGATGCCTGCCGCCATCGCCGCGCGCTGTGCAGGGCGTCAAGGTAAGTTCTGGGAGATGCACGCGGCCCTCTTTAAGAGCCAGTCTGATCTAAGCGATGCCCGCATCGAGGCGATCGTCAAAGAGCAGGGCCTCGATCTCGCAGCCTGGACCCAGTGTAAAGCTGATCCCAGCGTTCAAGCCGCGATCAAGGCTGATCAGGCTGATGGCGCTCAAGCAGGTGTCTCTGGAACCCCTGCCTTCTTTATCAACGGCATCATGATCGGGGGTGCCCAGTCTCCTGAGGCTCTTAAAGAGATCATTGAGCGTGAGCTGATTCGCCTCAAGAGCAACTGAGCAGAGATCGAGAGCCCACTGTTGTAATAAAGCTCCTCACGCTCACCCCAGGAGATCGCCATGCTCGCCCTGCTCTTGCTCCTCATCGCCCCTCCCCAACCTGAGGTTGGCAGCATCATAGAGGGGGTCCAGAACTTTTATGCTCAGGCTCAAGATCTCAGGGCTCAGTTCAGCCAGAGCTATTACTACAAGGTCTATGACCGAAAGCAGCTCTCAGAAGGCATCGTCTATTTCAAGAAACCGGGTAAGATGCGTTGGGACTACCAGAAGCCCAACCATAAGGTTTTTGTCTCTGATGGCAAGCTACTCTGGGTCTATGAGCCGGAGGAGAACCAAGCCTTCAAGCAATCTCTCGCCAAGGCTCAGCTTCCGGTGGCCCTCAGCTTTATGAGCGGTCAGGGTAAGCTCAAGGAGGCTTTTAACGCCAAGTTGCTTAAGAGCCCTGATGAGAAGAGTTACCTACTGGAGTTGATCCCCAAGACTGATGAGGGAGACTATAAGGCTCTGCATCTGAAGGTAGATCGCAAAAGCTATCAAGTCCTCTCCAGCACAGTGATTGATCCTGTAGGCAACAGCAACCACCTGATCTTCAAGGATGTAAAAAGTAACCTGGGGTTGCCTGACTCAGGCTTTCACTTTGTTCCTCCCGAGGGCCTGCGGATCATTCAGGAGGGGGCGCGCTCAAAACGACCTTGAGTCCAGATCTGGTGCGACCAAACGCTTAAGGCGTTTGCGCGCTTCACGCGCCTTACGCCCCGATAAGCCATTCTTCAGCGCACGCCTGAGAAACTTACCCGCGCTCTTGGGCGCCCCTCGCTTCTCAGCATCGATTCCTCTCAGATAGTCCGCCTCTGCTCGAGCCTGTTTGGGAGAGCGTGGTTTGCGCCTGCGGCGGGGTTTGTTCCCAGAGCTGAGCTTGGGCTCTGGGGGGGCTTTGATATGGCGGATCTCAGACTGCTCAAGGCTCAAAGAGGCCAACATCAAGCTGTCTCGGTTGACCTGCCAACGGATAGTGCTGGGCGCATAGCCCTTGAGTTTAAAGGTCGCCTCTACTTGGCTGCCCTGGGGGATATTCAGCTCTCCTGGAGTCCCTGGGAGCCACTTTCGGATCGGCGCACGACCCTCTGGTTGAAGAGTCACCAGGACCCGCGCCCCTGTGGGCTCTGAGTCAAAGAGCACAGCGCGCTCAAGGATCCGCTCCTGTCCCATCTGAAGCACGAGGCCCTCAGACTCCTCCTGTACCTCAGGCTCCTTGATCTGCTGCTGAGGCCACAGAGAGAAAGCGAGTCCCGCCAGGGGAGGGAGCAGCAATAGGAGCCAGAACCTTCGGCGACGCGCTGGGGGGGGGAGGCGCCCAGGATTTTCCTCTTGGAGAACTTGTTGTACGGGGGGCTCTAGAGCAGGGCTCGCCTGAGGTTCTTTG
>CAYLJJ010000025.1:0-61756 GCA_964384025.1 uncultured Nannocystaceae bacterium | reverse complement strand
TCATCGATTAATCGATAAAATAATATATTATATTTTTCTAAGTCCTTCAAATACTGATTCGTTACATTATCCCAAAACTCTTTATCATCCTTAAGAAATAAACCACCCGCTATTGGCGAAGGTGTCGAATAATGTATCCGTATCTCGATTTTCCCTCTTCGTTCATCCATTTGCAGAGTGTTAAAGAAATAGTCACTCTCATTATTTTGAAATGAATTACATGAATAATTGAATTGTGCGATTGAAGTAGCTTGTGTTTTGTTTGTCATGAATGAAATATTTTCACTCCGATTTAAAATATCAAAAACATCATAGAGTGTAAGATTGGAATTGTATTCCACAAATCCGTCCACACCATAATATTCAAATTCAATTTCCTGAGATTCTGCATATCCAGTTTTCTCTTTCAAACATCTTGATGTAAGTAATATGATTATCGATAGAGTAAGTAATAAAAAAAAATACCTACCTTTTTCATAATGGCACCTTCACCAAGGGAATAATTTCCTGGATTCTATTTATTCAGCCAGATAACCCTGCTCCCCGCAGGAGGAGCATTCCACCACCGCGGGCCGCTCGCTGGTGCTCACGACGTTCGTAGCTCCGCAGACGTGACATTCGATGAGAACAGGCTTCACCTCACCCGCTTCATCTGATTCCTTTTCCTTGTTATCACCGAAATCGAAAAGAGAATCCTCAAGGGCCTTCTTCTCACTCTTTTTCGCCTCCGCCTGTTCGGCCGGTTCACCCTTCTGGGCTGTATCGCCCTGGGGCAATGCAAGCTGGTCGTCAATCCCCGCACCGGGTAACGCTTTTTCTTCTACCTGCGCTTCAACCTCTCCTGCTCCCGCGGTGCCGCCCTGGGCCTGTTTCTGCAGGTCCGCTACCTTCTTCTCGAGTACACGGTACTCGGCAGTTAGTCTCTGTTTTTCCTGAGCGTCCTGGGCCTGGGTTATCTGTTCCCGTATAGCCATGGCCTGTGCAAGAATGGTCTGGTACTCGTGCTGTATCTCCAGGAGCCGTGTTTGTTGTTCACTTTATTCCGGTTGGGCCGGCTGCTGGGGCGTTAGCCCCACCCCTTTAGGGGGCCCCGGAGGGCCCCGGGGAGGCGGGGGGGGTAGCGGCGGAACTCAACCCCCTCCCGACGCTGGAGACATCGGTGCTGAAGCAGAGGAGGCGCCAACGGACTGCGCCTGTGATGTAGGAGCGGGCCAAGGCAGCTCTCTCTCTCTCCTTCTGCTGCTCCTTCCCATGATGCTGCGCCGTAGAAGAGGCTGAGGCTGGCCTGTCGGGGTTGTAAACTGAGTGCGAAAAATGGGGAGGAAAGCTGGGTTAACTGAAGAAATCTCTTGGCGATTTCTCTGGGGTATAGTAGAAACAGGATGTGACCGATGGTAAAGGATAAAAAATCTATTACTTGAGTTGCATCCGGTTAGATGAGGAATCTAATTTGGTAGTCATAAAGATGTAGTGATTTTGGTTTTGAATAGCACTGGTTATTTATGCATGATAGGATCATATCGGATATATTGTTGTGTATTTTGCGAAAAAATTGGGTAATTGCCATGAATTGCCCGCGTTGTGAATCTGGCAACATAGTCAAGAACGGTTCGCCCCTCTGCGATGATCTGGCGACGGCTGTGTGAGCCCACCGCCCACCTTGAGGAGGACCCATGCGCTCCAACCTTGCACTGTTGATCCTCTTCTTCTGCTTCAGCGGCTGTGATGAGGATGGCGCCGAAGCGGGGGATAGCACAGACGCTCAAGGTGTGAGAGACAACGGCACGGACACCCAGCTCGTGGTAGACAGCGGCTCAAATACCCAGCCAGCAGACGACGGCGTAGTAGACAGAAACTCAGATGTTCAGCCGCGCCCAGACGCTGGGGACCTCAGCTACAGCACCACGATCTTCGAGAACCTGCGCCTCTCCAGTCACGCGGAGGATGAGCATTTTCAGAGCGCCACGGCGAAGGTCGACTTCGGCGAGGGGCCTTATGCCTCCGTCGCCTTGGAGGTAGAGCTTAACACAACATGCTATCCCTTCAGCGCTTGGCGTGAGAACCCGCCACCTGAGGGGGAGAATTGGCCTGCTGACTGTGATGCTTTTGATCGTAACTTCGAGTTCACCCTTGATGAGCCTAAGGAGGGCTCCTCCACCCCACCCGCTATTGAGTTGCTTCGAGCCATCACCCCTTTTGGCGGCCCTATGCGCTTCGAGGTGGATGTGACCGATGTGGTCAATGGCCTGCCTGGCATCCATCAACTCAAAGTACATATCACCACATGGTCGGACGCGGCGGGGCAGGTCAGCGGCTCCCATGGAGGCTGGAATGTCACCGCGCGGCTGCGCTTCACCCCCGGCCCCGCGCCTCGGCAAGTCTTGGCGGTGATCCCCATCTATAATGGCGATCAAGGCGCGCCCCTCCTTGACGAGCCCTCCTTCACCCTGCGCATTCCTGAGGGCGCGAACGCAGCGCGCTTGGAGTACCGGATAACAGGACATGGCGGTGCGAATGATCCAAGTCGAGCCTGCACTGGTCCTGCCGAGGAGTTCTGTCAAAGGGAGCATATCGTGGAGCTGGATGGAGAGGAGGTGGATCGCTTTATCCCTTGGCGCGATGACTGCGGTGAGCTGTGCAGTGATGCCCGCTATGGCTCAGATTCCGAGGGCTTCGACTACTGCTTGGAGAATCCCTGTGGCGCCATCCGCAGCGTCCGCGCCTCCAGGGCCAATTGGTGCCCAGGGAGCCTCACGCCACCGCGTATCTGGACTGAGGCGGAGCTGCCCAGCCTCTCTATAACCGGGGAGCATGCTTTGAGCTGGCGCATCCAAGGGCTTGTTGAGGGCGGAAGTTGGCGAGTCTCTATGTTGTACTTCGCCTTCAAGACCACCTCACCTTAAGGGCTGGAGGCTGCTTTGCTCAGGCGATCCTTGGGGGCTGGCTCGGGTGGTGAGCGCCTTCTTTGAGGATCTATTCCACTTAGGGCAGCCAACAGCTGTTATCAGGATCACAGAGATAACCTTCATCCTCACGGCACTCGCTGCTCTCCTGACAGCTCAGGAGACAGAATTTGCCTGACTCTCCAAGGTTCCAACAGCTCGCCTCTCCTGGACAGAGCGCCTCTTCACAGCGTCGAGAGCAGTAACCTCCTTCAATGTTCTGGATGCAGAAGTCTGTCTGACAGTCGCTGTCCTCTCGACAGGCTTTGCCTACATCCATCTCCTCTTCAGGTGCAGGGAAGCAGCTGTTGTCAGAATCACAGATATAGCCCTCATTGGCGCGGCAGTCTTCAACAGAGCGGCAGCTCTTGAGGCAGAAAGATCTGCCATCCGCATAACTCCAGCAGGAGCTGCCTGAGGGACACTCGGGGCGAGCTTGGCAGTCCTGGCTGCAGTAGCCCCCTGTATAATCAAGGCAGCTCCCCCCAGGACAGTCTGCATTGCGCTCACAAGGGTCTCCGATAGAAGTTGGGGACTCAACGCTCCCGCCATCTTCAGCCTGACAGCTCCCATTGGGCTCATTCTTGGAGTCACAGGGGTTCTCAAACTCCAACTTAGGCTCGCAGCTCAGGAGCAGGAGCAAACAGCAGGTGCCATAAGAGAGCTTTACCATCTGCTCCTCCATCCCAGACCGTTGGAGTTGATCAATAGAGAGGAGGCTGAGGTTGCGCTCTCCTCATCGGAGGGCAACATCCAGGCTCCTAAGATAAGCCCCAAAGCGCCCACCCCCAAGGCAGCGCCGCCGATAAGGCGCTGTCGCTGCCCATCTTCTAGGCTGGACTCAACCTGAACACGATGCTCATCAGCATCCACCGTGCTCTTCGCCTCTTCATAGCTCCCATGTTCATCTTCAGCAGCGGCGAAGCTTTCTTGAGCTGTCCAGAGCGAGTAGCTCCCGACCAGGGTGCTGAGCGCCCCTAAGCCTAAGAGCCCAAGAGCCCAACCTCTGTTTTTAGCGCTGTGTTGCTTGGAGAGCTGTCTAGGCTCGGCGTGGCTTGCTTCGGAGGGCTGAGAGGTTCCAGACCCTCTGAGTGGCTTT
The DNA here is from genome assembly GCA_964384025.1 of uncultured Nannocystaceae bacterium. Lineage (GTDB taxonomy): Bacteria > Myxococcota_A > Bradymonadia > UBA7976 > UBA1532 > CAYLJJ01. The sequence continues at coordinate 57,715 of CAYLJJ010000025.1, read as the reverse complement.
GACTCTAGAATCATCTTGATCGCGATGGAGCTTGGAGGCCTCTCAGCCTCACCGGAGAGGGAGGGTCGATGTTGAGCGACGAAGCGCGCCGACTTATCGTTTTGCGAGATGAGATGAGCTTGAGGGCTGATCTTGGGACTATAGCTGGAGCTGTGAACGCAGCCAAAGAGCAGCGTCAACAGTAGAGATATTGTTTTAAGCATAGGACCCCCTTTAAGGGATTCTAAAGAACAGCAAAGGGATTTTAAAGGACTCCAACTTAGGTGTCATGCACAAGCTGAGCTGGAGCGACGTGAGCAGCAAGGTGCCATGCTTTTCACATCGCTCTAGCCAGGGTAAACTTTTGATAACCTTGAATAACAGAGAGAGAAGATGAAGATTTTGCTTTCCTTAATCGGGGTATTGGGCCTCTTGAGCGTGGGATACGCGCTTCAATTGCCAGAGATAGAGGATCCGGTGCGGACAGGGGCGAGAGCCTCTCGAGACGCGGCGGTTGTGGTGGGGCTGGAGGAGTACCCCTTCCTCGGCGTGGGGGTACCTCACGCCCATCACGATGCGGACGCCTTCTTTAACTTCCTGAGTTATACGCGGGGGGTGCCCCGCGAGAAGATCAAGCGGTTACGGAGCGCTGACAGAGAGCAGATCTTAGAGGCGGTAAAGTGGGCGGCGAAGCGAGCAAAGGGAGGAATGCTGTGGATCTACTTCGCGGGGCATGGGGCGGCCTCCTCTAAGGATAAAGGGCGGATGCTATTGGGAGACACGGTAAAAGCCAACAACACGCGGAGCTTTGAGCGGGGGGCGGTGCATCTGTCGGAGCTACAGAAGATCGGGCAGCGGTCGAGGGCGAAGCGGGTGATGATGGTGCTGGATGTCTGCTATGGGGGGGTGGGTCGTGATGGAACCAAGCTGGGTGAGGGGCGATTTGCGGTGCCAGCATCTCTACAGGGAGCATCTAAGGTGGTGGTGTGGAGCGCGACGAGCGCCAACGAGGTGGCTCTGCCGCTTAAAGGGACAGAGCATGGGGCGTTTAGCTATCTGGTGTTGGGGGCGCTGCGGGGATGGGCAGATGGTGAGGTGGATGGTGAGCGAGATAGGAAGGTGAGCTTAGAGGAAGCGACGCGGTATGTAGAGCGAGCGCTGGGGGTGGTGGAGATGAGGCAGCAGCAGCCCAACGTAACCACGAAGCTCAGGAGTTGGGGGGAGTGGGTGCTCTCCTCAGGGCGGAAGCTAGAAGAGGCGCCTAAGCTGAAAGCGTCTAGGGTTCAGCTGCCGAGCGGCGATGATCCTTATGCCTCTTTGGCGGCGGCGCAGAAGGAGGAGGAGGCGCTAAAGAAGCGGTTGGCAGAGATCGAGCGACACAAGGCGCGAGAGTTGGCAGCGCAGAAGAGAGAGTTTGAGGCTAAGGCAGAGGCAGAGTGGGAGAAGGCGCAGGCGGTCGCTCGAGGAGGGGGGATCCATGGCAAGAAGGCTCTACAACTCTTTCTTTCGCGCTGGTCTGGTAAGAGCTTCCCCAATCCACATCAAAAAGAGGCGAAGGCCTTGTTGGTACAGCTTGAGGAGGAAGAGCGTATTGGAAAGGCGGGGATTAAGTGGGTTCGTATTGAGGGGGGCAGCTTTAGGATGGGCTCTAATAATGGATCATCAGATGAAAAACCGGTGCATCGTGTTCGAGTGCCTACTTTTTGGATATCGAAGACAGAGGTGACTGTAGGGCAGTATCGATCCTGTGTTCAGGCGGGAGCTTGTTCTGCACCAGATGAGTGTCATTGGGGTTCACCCAATTGGGGTAAGTCGGGGATAGATGACCATCCAGTTAACTGTGTTAGTTGGGAAGAAGCAAGGAGCTTTGCGAAGTGGGCAGGAGGACGACTGCCGAGTGAGTCAGAGTGGGAGTTCGCGGCGCGAAATCGGGGTGAGAATGTGAAGTATCCTTGGGGAAATGTGCAGGCGAGTTGTCGTTATGCGGTGATGGATGATGGGGGAAATGGTTGCGGGACAGGGGGAACATTGCCGGTGTGCTCTAAAACAAGAGGAGAGACGAAACAGGGGCTGTGCGATATGTCAGGGAATGTTTGGGAGTGGGTAGAGGATGTATGGGTGGACAACTATAGAGAGACGCCGCGCAATGGCGCCCCGAACAGACGTTCAGGCTCCGCTCGCGTTAATCGCGGCGGCAGTTGGAACCGCAGTGCGTCACACCTGCGCGCAGCCTACCGCGACCGCGGCTACCCAGGCAGGCGTAACAGCGCCCTGGGCTTTCGCCTCGCCAGATAGTACCCTTGTCACTTGAACACTTGTTCCCTTGACAAAAGACTGGCGATATGATTAAAGGTGAAAAGAAAGAGGAAGCGACATAAACCCGGAGCGTGGGATTTGGGCCGCGGTGCTGGTGTGCGGGGGCGGGGGGCGCCCTCGCGAAGTAAAGAGGGCGGGAGCAGCCCCCTCGCACAAGCACTTGTGTGCAAGGCCGTCAAACGCAGCTTCTATATTTTCTAGTGAGCAGAGATGATCAAAACCAAGACCTTTATACTGTACATCGATCCAGAGACCGGCCAATTTGATGAGGAGGCGATGCTGGGCTTTCAAGCGGGCCGTGAGATCTTAGAGGTCGCCAGAGAGCTGCTCAACATCGGGGGGATGCCTGCCTGGGCGATGATGCTCAGCTATCGAGATCGACCCCCGCCTGGATCAGGGGCGCAGGGTTGGGGTGGTCACCCCAGTGCGGGGCGAAGCAGCAAGGTGGTGATCCCAGCGGCGGATAAAGCCCTCTATGATGCTCTGCGGGCTTGGCGGCTCAAACACGCTGAGCAGATCGGCAAGCCGGTGTATAGCTTGTTGACCAACCGTCAGTTGGCGGCGATCGTGGCGAAGCGGCCTAAAGATCTCGGTGAGTTGAGGAGCCTCCCAGGCATCGGGGAGGCGCGGAGCAAACAGTATGGGGAGGCTCTGTTGGAGATTATCAGGACCTTTGATGAGCACAACGCGCAGGTGGCGAAGGAGACACAATGAAGGATCTGCGCATCTTGGTGCTGTGGGAGGAGGTTTTAGATGAGCTGTTGGAGCGCTGCGCTAAGTTCCCCAAGGCGATGCGCTTCAGCCTGACGCAGCGCATCGAGAACGCTGGCTTGGATGTGATGGAGGGCCTGACGCGAGCGCGCTATAGCAAAGGCCAGGAGACTGCCCCAGTGTTGGTTGAGGTGGATGTCGCCCTGGCCCGGCTGAGGGTACTCCTGCGTCTGGCTCACCGTCGCACCCATCTGAGCCATGGGGCTTATGAGAGGCTCTCAGAGAAGATCAATGAGGCAGGGCGGATGTTGGGTGGCTGGCGGACCTTTAGCTCCTGAGATGGTGAGGCGCAGCAAAAATCTCTGGAGACGGGTGATCGACTTTCAGAGCCTCTGTGAAGCGACACGACGGGCCGCACAGGGCAAAGCCCTGAGTCAAGCGGCGGTGCGCTTCCTCGTTGATCTGGAGCCAGAGATCTTCAAGCTACAACGCTCTCTTGTTGATGGGAGCTATCACCCCAAGCCCTATCAAACTTTCCGCATCGTCGATCCCAAGCCTCGCATCATCAGCGCCGCCAGCTTTCCTGATCGAGTTGTGCATCACAGCCTCTGCGCGGCGATGGCTCCCACCTTTGAGCGCCTCGCCATCGAGGACAGCTTCGCCTGTATGCCAAGGAAGGGGACCCAGCGGGCGGTGAAGCGCGGCCAAGCGTTCTGTCGGGGGCATCCTTGGGCGCTCAATCTGGACATCGCGCGCTTCTTTGAGACCGCCAAGCATGAGATCCTCAGCCAGCTCCTCTGCAAATATTTCGCGGAGCGTAAGCTCCTTAACCTCTGTGATCGCTTTATCTTTATGGGCGCCCCAGGCTCTCTTCCTGGCGAGGGTCTGCCGATCGGGAACCTCACCAGTCAGCACTTCGCCAACCTCTACCTGATGCCCCTGGATCGCTTCATCAAGCAGAAATTGAGGGTTTCTGGTTACCTCCGCTATATGGACGATCTGCTGCTCTTTGGCCCTGACAAAGCGACCCTCAAGGCTTGGAAACTAGAGATAGAAGCCTTTGCTCAGGAGCGCCTCCAACTCAAGCTTAGAGAGAAGGCAGAGCGCTTGAACCCGACGCGGATAGGAGTCGCCTTTTTGGGTTTTCGAATCTGGCCTCGATTGATCCGCTTGGATGGCGCTCGACGGCGTCGTGTCATACGGCGCCTCCACAGGCTCTCTGGACTTGAAGAGGAGGCTGTGCTGCCTCAGATGGAGAGCCTGTTTGCTTGGCTTGAGCAAGCCGATACGCTTCAATTTCGTAGGAGTCTGCTCAGGAGGCTTGCGAGGGATGGTGCACCTAGGTACTTTGAACTCGGCGAGAGCTGAGCCAGGCTCCAATCGCGTTAATCGCGGCGGCAGTTGGAACAACAGTGCGTCAAACCTGCGCGCAGCCAACCGCAACAACGACAACCCAGGCAAGCGTAACAGCAACCTGGGCTTTCGCCTCGCCAGCCCGCGACCCAGCCAGATGTCTGAGGTTCAAGGATCTCAGGCCCGTGCATCGTCGTGTTCATTCAGCTTGAGCCCGCACAGGTTTCAACCTGTCAAAGATCCCCAAGGTGCTTCGCCTGAGTCGCTCGTTCAAAAGGGCGAGGTACCATATAAGGAGTGACCAGCCAAGGTGCCACCCCATGGTTATCCGGTTAATTCATACCAACTGACTCTTTGAAGACCCTTAACTCCAGCACAGGCTCGGGGGAAGAGGCTTACAGCGGAGCAGCGAAGGTATCTATTGGAAGAACAGCAAAGGGATTTTAAAGGACTTCAACTTGCTGTAATAGAGCAGGGATCGGGGATTTCAAGAGATATGAGGCGCTGTGTACACCATCTTGCTGATCTTGCTCTCCTCTCCAAGGCCCATCGCCCAAGCGGTCCATTGCTCCCAGCCACCTCAGATCGATGGTCGCCTGCTTGAGCCTGAATGGCTCCAAGCTCCTGCGATCACTGGCTTTATTCAACAGAGACCTGATGAGGGATCGCCCGCCACAGAGCGCAGTGAGCTTCGTCTCCTCTATGATGATGAGGCCCTCTATGTGGGTGCTCGCCTCCATGACAGCCAGCCTCCAAGGGGCCTCCTCAGCCGAAGAGATGGCTTGCCCCCTTCAGATTGGTTTGGGGTGGGTTTAGCAAGCCATGGAGATCAACGCAGTGCTTATGAGTTCCTGGTCAACCCAGCAGGAGTCAAACGGGATCAGTTTGCGCACGATGACAACATTCAGGATGGCAACTGGAACGCTGTTTGGGATGCCTCTGTAACTCAGGATAAAGGTGGCTGGACGGTGGAGATGAAGATCCCTCTGAGCCAGCTCCGCTTTCAAGAGGGGTTGCCGCTCTGGGGGCTTCAAGTCGCCCGCACGCTCAGCCGTCGAGGAGAGTTTGCGCTCTGGGCCCCTGTGGCTCGCACAGAGTCAGGTTGGGTCTCCCGCTATGGAGAGCTGCGTGGAGTTCAGAAGATCAAGAGCCCACAGCGTTTAGAGCTGCGTCCCTATCTGATGGGGCGTGGTCTCTTCCCTGAGGAGGTCTCAGATGATCCCTTCAGTGGGCGAAGCTTTGATGGAGGCGCGGGCCTGGATCTCAAGTATGGCTTGGGCGGAAAGATGACCCTAGATGCGACCCTCAATCCCGATTTTGGCCAGGTGGAGATGGATCCGGCTGAGATCAACCTCTCCGCCTTTGAGACGCAGCTTGAGGAGCGTCGCTCCTTCTTTCAAGAGGGGGCCGATATCTTCAACTTTAACGGTCCTAAGCTCTTTTACTCTCGGCGCATTGGACGCGCTCCCCAAGGGAGCCCTGAAGGGGCCTATATAGATAGCCCCGACTGGACCACCATTCTGGGCGCCCTGCGGTTGACCGCGCGAGATGAGGTTTGGTCTATCGGTGTCCTAGAGGCGGTGACTCAGGAGGAGCGCGCAAGAGTGCAGATGGAGGATGGAAGCGAACATGAGGAGGTGGTGGAGCCGCTCACTCAGCTCTTTGTGGCGCGTCTCCAGCGCCACTTCCGGGGGGGAGAGAGCAGCCTCGGCGCGATCTTGACCAGCAGCTATCGCCTGGGAGATGAGGTCCCCGATCTACGACGAGAGGCGATCGTCGGGGGCTTGGACTGGGAGCATCGCTGGGATCAGCGCCGCTGGCGAATTTTGGGTCATGCTGCTTTGAGCCATGTGAGAGGCTCCAAGGAGGCGATCGAGGAGACTCAAAGCTCAAGCGCTCACTACTTTCAACGCCCTGATGCCCACCACCTGAGCTTGGATCCCGAGCGGAGTCAGTTAACAGGGGGCTCAGGAGAGCTGCGTCTAGAGAAATTTGGGGGGCCTCATTGGCGGATGAAGCTTGGCCTTCAGGCTCAGAGCCCAGAGTTTGAGATCAATGATCTGGGCTATCTAAACCAAGCAGACCTGATCACCCCTCAACTCTGGTTGAGCCTCCGAGATGATGAACCAGATCGCTTTACGCAGCGGATAGAGTGGTCCAACAATTTGGATATGCAGAGAAACTTCGCGGGCGATAATCTCCGCACTGGAGGTCAGAGCAACCTCTATGTGCACTTCAGTAACTATTGGGGTGCTTGGTTGGGAGCGAGCTATCGCGATGAGAGCCTTTGCACCGCCTGTACCTGGGGAGGGCCCGCGCTCCGTATCCCCTCGAGCCTGAGTGTCTGGACGGGGTTTCATAGCGATGATCGAAAGAGTGTCTACACCAGCCTGGAGAGCTGGCGATGGCTACAGACAGAGTCAGGGACTTGGGGTTGGGGTTTTAATTTGCCCACGGTCCTCAGGCCCAGCTCCTCTTTAGAGCTTAAACTAGAACCCCGCTTCTCTGTAACTCAGGATGACTTTATGTGGGTGGGTGAGGAGGAGGGGCGCTATATCTTCGCTGCGATGGATCAGCTCAGCTTCTCGATGGCTCTGCGAGTGAACTTCAATTTCCACCCCGATCTCAGCCTTCAACTCTATGCAGAGCCCTTCTTTAGTCGCGCTGACTATGAGGGCTTCAAGGAGATCGAGCGAGCCCGCGCCCCTCATTATCGTGATCTCTTTCGTCCCCTGGATCTGCGCTCTCGGGCGGATGGAGAGTTGGGGCTCAGCCAGGGTGAGACGGTCTTTGACCTCAGCGATCCAGACTATCGCCGTAGGCAGCTGCGCTCCAACTTGGTCCTGCGTTGGGAGTATCTGCCAGGCTCTACCCTCTACCTCGTTTGGCAGCACTCCAACATCCATCAAGAGACCGGGAAGCTCTGGGATCTGGGAGCCCTCTTCTCTCCAGAGGCAGAGAGAGAAGAGATCTTGATGCTGAAGTTGGATTATTGGATGAACCCCTGAGGTTATAAAGCTCCCATCTCAGGAGGACCTCATGCAGCCCAGCATCCTCATCGTCGATGATGACACCTCTCACTTGGCCAGCGTAGTCAAGGTCTTTGAGCGCCTCAACCTCAGGGTGCTGCCAGCCACCCATGGAGAGGAGGCACTGGAGACCCTACGGCGGGTTCAGGTGGCGGTGGTGCTCACCGATCTGATGATGCCCAAGATGAGCGGTATGGACCTGCTCAAGCACATCAAGAGCCTCTTCCCCGACACAGAGGTGCTGATGATGACCGCCTATGGGACCATCCAGTTGGCGGTAGAGGCGATGAGGGAGGGAGCTTATGACTTTGTGATCAAGCCCTTTCGTCGAGCGGAGATTGAGCGGGTGGTGAAGCGCGCTCTGGAGAAGACCCAGCTCTTAGCTGAGAACCGAGCGCTTCGAGTCCAGCTCGCCGACGCCCGTCGTGTTCAGCCTGGAGACTGGGGCATCATCGGCAACGCTCCTGCCCTCAGACGTGTCTTGGAGATCTCTCGTCAGGCGGCACCCTCCTCAGCGACGGTGCTTCTGGGTGGAGAGAGTGGTACGGGCAAAGAGCTTTTCGCTCGAGCCATTCATGGAATGTCTCCTCGAGCGGAGCGAGCCTTTGTCGCTGTCAACTGTGGAGCCTTACCGGAGTCGATCATCGAAGCGGAGCTGTTTGGAGCAGAGAAGGGGGCCTATACGGGAGCCAATACCACCCGAGATGGGCGCTTCACGCGGGCTCACGAGGGCACGCTCTTTCTAGATGAGGTGGCGGAACTCTCTCTCCATGTTCAAGTTAAGCTCCTCCGCGCCCTCCAGTCTGGAGAGTATGAGCGGGTGGGTGGCAGCCGGAGCCTCTACGCGGACTGCCGCATCATCGCCGCCAGCAATCGAGATCTAAAGGAGGCGGTCAAGCGGGGAGAGTTCAGAGAGGATCTCTATTATCGCCTGCATGTGATCCCCATCACCCTGCCCTCCTTGAGAGAGCGACCCGATGATATCCCCATCTTGGCTGATCACTTCCTGCGCTTCTATGCGCAAAAGTATGGCAAGACCTTTGAGGGGATCAGCACTGCTGCCCTGAGCTTGATGGTTGACTATGGCTGGCCAGGCAACGTGAGGGAGTTGGAGAACAGCATGGAGCGAGCAGCGGTCCTCTTTCACGGTCCCCTTCTAGAAGAAGAGGCCCTGCCGGAGAGCATCTTAGAAGATCAGCGCGAGGCGAGACGCCTAAACATCCCGCTGGGGCTGCCCCTAGAGGAGATAGAACGCCGCGTCATCCGAGAGACCCTCCGCTTTACGGGGGGAGATAAGAACCGGGCCGCTCAGCTCTTGGGGATCGCCAAACGCACCATCTATCGCAAGCTTGAAGGTGACAAGCTCGCTCATTGAGGGCTTAGGGTTGACAATTTGGCATTCCTGCTGCAAGCAAGCCCCTGCCCTCGCCTTGTTTTCTGCTCTGCCAGGGCCCTGGTACAGATTTTGTTAAAGGCGCCCGGCCTATGGAGAGTCTGCTTACAAAACATCTCTGGGTCCTCAACCTGTTGATCCTCTCCTTTATGGCCCTCCTCAGCGCTCAGGTGCTCAACAACCTCTTAGCAGCGGAGATCATCGCGCTCCCCAGCAAACCCTCAGCTTCAAAGGAGGCAGGCTCTAAGAGCCCAGAAGCGATGAACGTTCATATCCAGGAGCAAACTCAGATCGTTCAAGAGCGCAACCTCTTTAACGCCCACCCTCCCCAGGAGTCAGAGCCTGAAGAGGCTGAGCCTGAAGGGGATGGTGAAGAGAAGGGCCCCATTACCGATCGTGTCCCAAAGCCGGGTGAGGAGTGTGAGAAGAGCAAATCCACGCTCTCTGTAGATGCCACGATGATGGCGGATCCCTCCGACTTCTCTATGGCGGTAATGAACACCGCTGATGGGGTACGCATTCGGCGCGAGGGGCAGCGAGCGGATGAATTCCTCGTTGCCGCCATCCAGCGAAGCCGTGTGGTGCTCTTTAAGGAGCAGCGCTTTGAGTGTGTAGCTTTGGGAGAGAAGAAGGGGAGGGGCAGAGGTAAGGCTCTGAATCCAAACCGTCAGGGGAGCGCCGCGCGGCCCAATAAGAAGATCGGCAAAGACACCATCGCGCTGCGCAGATCGGTCAAGAAGGTCGGCAAAAATCGATATGAGATCGAGCGCGATGCCATCACACAACAGATGGAGTCGGGAGAGGTCTATAAGGCTCGAGTGATCCCCCACTACCAAGGGGGAAAATCTAAGGGCTATAAGATAGTGGGGGTGCGCCCCAATACCCTCTACAGCATGATCGGCATCCGCTCTGGGGATGTGATTAAAGCGGTGGGGGATGAGGAGATCACCAACCCTAAGAAGGCACTGGCGATCTTCGATCAGATGAAAGACTCAGACAACATAACCCTTGAAGTAGAACGACGGGGGCGTAAGGTCACCTTGGAGTACGCGATCAAATGAGTTGGCTGGCAGCGTTTAATCCAATCAAACAGCTCGGATTCTTTTACATCCTCTTCGCGCTCCTCTTCAGCTCCAGCGCCATCGCTCAGCAGCGGAAGCCTGGGGCGAGCAAATTTAAGCGCCCAGGGGTGCCAGCGGGCCTCAAAAACAAGAGGCCTGGGCGCCGAGATCTCAAATCCCTCTCCCGTAAAGGTAAAGGCAAAAGCAGGAAAGGGCAGTTTCAGGCGGGAGGCAAAGCCAAGCAGAAGAATAAAAAGGCTGAAGGGAAGAGCGCCAAGTGGAAACAGGTGGATGAGAAAGAGAATGAGCCTACGCTCAGCGCCGATTTCATCAAGAACTGTCAGCGCCTCAAGCCCGGAGTGCGGGTCCATCTGGATATCTACGATGAGGAACTGGAGGCGGTCGTCAAGCTCATCGCCTGTATGACCGGAAAGAACATCATCCTCGCCAAGTCCCTCAAGGGGAAGAAGATCACCATCTACTCCCCCCGCTTGGTGACCGCCAATGAGGCCTATCGTGCCTTCCTCACCGGCCTGGAGGCCAACGGCTTCACCATCTCTAGGCAGGGGAAGTTCCTGCGCATCATCGACATCAAGAACGCCTCCCGTTACCCAGATCCTATTCTGGACGATGAGGTCACTCCACCGGTGGAAGATCGTATGGTGACTCAGATCATCCACCTTAAGAACGTAGACGCCGCTGAGATCAATGAGGTCCTCAGCCGCTTGGCGACCAACAACGCTCAGTTTATCGTCTACGCTCCTACAAACTCTCTGATCATCACCGAGACCGCCTCCAACCTGCGTAAGCTGCGCAAGCTGATCCAGGAGTTTGATATAGAAGGGGGTCAGGAGCAGCTCTGGGTCTATCAGGTGGTCAACGCGGAGGCTCAGGAGATCGCCCAGAAGATCAACGAGATCTTCGAAGCGGACGCCAAGGCGGGCAAATCACGCAGCAAGGTCAAGAAGGCCAAGAAGGGGCGGCGGGGTAAAGGCCGCACCGCGCCCAAATCCAGCAGCGTGGGTCAGTCAGAGCTGGACGTGCGCGCCTCCAAAGTGATCGCCGATGAGCGCACCAACCGCCTCTTTATCGTCGCCACCGCCCGCAGCTATCGCAGCATCAAGTCGCTGATCCGCAAGCTGGATATCTCTATCGAGGGGGAGGGGCAGGTTCATATCCATCAGCTCAACCACGCCAAGGCGGTGGATCTCGCCAATGTCCTGAGCAACCTAAGCCAGGAGCAGCGAGGGCGAGGCAGCAGCAAGCGCAAGAGCACAAAGAAACGCAGCAAGAGCAAGAGAAAGAAAAGCAGCAGCAGGAGCAGCAAGGGGAGCGGCTCAGCGGCGCTCTTTGAGGGAGAGGTCTCGGTGACCGCCGATGAGGACACCAACGCTCTCGTGATCACCGCCAGCCTCAAGGACTATCTGGCGCTTAAGCAGGTGATCGAGATCCTGGACCGCGCTCGGCGTCAGGTCTTTATCGAGGCGATCGTGATGGAGGTCTCCATCCGCAACAATCGACAGTTTGGGATCTCCCTCCACGGGGGCTTGCCTGATGAGACCGCGATGGGAGAGAGCATGCCGGTGCTCTTGGGCAGCCAGACCGCCTTGACCTCCTCCTGGGATCTCACCAGCGCCGCGACCCTTCAGGGCCTCGCGGCTGCGGCCTTTACGCCCGACAAGACCTTCAGCTTCGCGGGACAAGATATCCCCGCCTTTGGGGTGGTCCTCAACGCTCTGGCTCGCAGCAGCGATGTCAACATCCTCAGCACCCCCCACATCCTCACCACCGATAATGAGGAGGCGGAGATCGTGGTGGGCTCCAATGTGCCTTTTGTCAGCAGCATGATGAGCGGGGGCTTTGGCGGCGCCGCTGGAGGGATGGGCGGAGGCTTCTTCCCTACGGTGAACATCCAACGCACCGATGTAGCTCTCACCCTGAAGATCACCCCCCGCATCAACGCGGCGAACCATGTGACCTTGGAGATCGACCAGAAGATCGAGGAGATCGAGGGGATGGATGAGCGCTTGGGGCCAACCACCTCTAAGCGCAGCATCAAGAGCGTCGTGGTGGTCAAGGATCAGCACACTGTGGTGATCGGTGGGCTTCAGAAGAGCCGTCACCTCAACGCCCGCACAGGGGTCCCCATCCTGGGAGAGATTCCTCTCTTAGGGCACCTCTTCCGCAGCAACTCCAAGGAGCATGAGCGCCGCAACCTTCTGCTCCTGCTCACCCCCCATGTCATCGAGAGCCAGAGCGACTTCAGCGCTATCTTTGAGCGCAAGATGGATGAGCATCGCGAGTTTATGGCCCGCTTTCATAAGGAGGGGGATCAGATCGTCCTGGGTGTTGACTATGGCAAGAAGCACGGCCTCTTGGAGGCGATCCATAAATCCTTGGAGGAGGCTCGTGAAGAGGAGCGTTTCCTAGAGGAGCTGCGCAACCAGGATAAAGGACCCCCGCTGCCCCAGGAGATCGACGGTTTAGAAGCCTTTGAGGAGCCCAACGAGGATCTTCCTGAGGCGAAGCCATGAGCTTTGATCGTCGCATCTTAGAGACTCTCTTGGAGCGGGAGGAGCTGCGCCCCGAAGATCTCAGCGAGGCGGAGGAGGTCGCTGAAGAGCGGGGGCTGCGTCTGACCGAGGCCCTCATCCATATGAAGCGGGTCAACCTCCAGCAGGTCCGCTCGCTGAGCGCTGAGTTTCTGGGTATGCGCTTCCTTAAAGAGCTGGATATTGAGTCGATCGAGGTCGATCTGACCTTGGAGATGCAGGTCAGCTACGCTCGCGCTCATATGGTCCTCCCCCTCTGTCGTAAGAGCGGGCGGGTTCAGGTCGGCATCGCTGATCCTCTCAACCTCGATCCCCTCGACGCTGTGAGCATGATGTTCTCAGAGCCGGTGGAGCCGGTGGTGGTAGCGGAGCTGAGCCTCCTGGACGCGATCAACAAGGTCTTCGATCGCCGCGCAGCCTCTGACAAGGTCCTAGATGATATCGCCGATGAACAGGTGGTCTCTGTCGATGAGGGCATCGGTGATATCGAGTTTGACATCATCGACGCCGATGATGAGGCTCCCATCATCCGGCTGGTCAACTCCATCCTCTCTCAGTCGGTTAAGGAGCGCGCCAGCGACATCCATATTGAGCCCTTTGAGCGGCATATCGCTGTACGCTTTCGAGTAGATGGGGTGCTCTATGAGATCATCCAGCCTCCCAAGCGCTTCCATGCTTCAATCACCAGCCGCATCAAGGTTATGGCGGGCCTGGATATCGCTGAGAAGCGTATTCCCCAAGATGGGCGCATCAAGATCAAGGTGGCGGGGAAAGATATCGATATTCGTCTCTCTACTGTGCCCACCAGCCATGGTGAGCGTATCGTTATGCGTCTCTTGGATAAGAGCGCGGTGCTTCAAGACTTGAGCCATATCGGTATGGGTGCTCAAGTCCTAGAGCATGTCAATGAGCTGATCACCGCCTCCTATGGCATCATTCTGGTCACAGGACCCACAGGTTCAGGTAAGACCACCAGTCTCTATGCCAGCCTCGCCAAGATCAACAGCCCCACCCGCAACATCATCACCGTAGAAGATCCGGTGGAGTACCAGCTGGGGGGCATCGGTCAGATCCAGGTAAACACCAAAGTGGGGCTGACCTTCGCTGCGGGGCTCCGAGCGATCCTCAGGCAGGATCCTGATGTGGTGATGATCGGTGAGATTCGTGACCAGGAGACCGCTGAGATCGCCATCCAGGCTTCGCTCACCGGCCACTTGGTCTTCAGCACCCTTCACACCAATGACGCCGCCAGCGCGGTTAACCGCTTGATCGACATGGGCGTAGAGCCCTTCCTGATCTCCTCCTCGGTCATCGGTATTCTCGCCCAGCGCCTGGTACGTACGCTCTGTCCTCACTGTCGAGAGCAGGTAGTCCCCACCGAAGTTGAGCTGAGCCAGTTGGGCTACTCTCGGGCTCGTTTTACAGAGGTCACTCCCGGCTATGTCTTTCGAGGCAAGGGCTGTCAGGAGTGTCTGGACACCGGCTTTATGGGCCGAACAGGGATCTATGAGTTGCTCCTCGTGGATGATGATATCCGCGAGCTGATCATGCAGAACGTAGGCAGCAATCAGATCAAGAAGGTCGCCATTAAAGAGAAGGGGATGCTGACTCTCAGGGATGATGGCGCGCGCAAGGTGATGCGTGGGGAGACCGCAATCTCTGAGGTCCTTCGCGTAACCCAGGATGACATGCTGGACCTGGAGTGAGTCTTTGGCTGTTTACGACTATAAAGGCCTGAACAAGGCGGGTAAGGAGGTCAGTGGAGTCCGAGAGGCTGAGAATGAGAAGGCTCTACGGCAACTCCTCAAAAAGGAAGGGATCTTTCTCACCCGCGTGGGCAAGGGCAGCCAGAAGGGGCAGTCTCTCTTGGCCACTGAGGTTGATATCGCCCAATATTTTGAGCGCATCAGCCCGACAGATATCTCTGTCTTCACCCGCCAACTCGCCACCCTCTCCAAAGCAGGGATCCCCCTGGTGGAGTCTTTGGGGGCCTGTGTTGATCAGGTAGAGAAGCCCAAACTGCGTAAGATCTTGGCTAAGATCCGACAGGATGTAAGCGAGGGCACCAGCTTAGCGGCAGCCCTCGCGCAGCATCCCAAGGTGTTCAGCCCCATCTTCGGCAATATGGTGCGGGCTGGAGAGGCTTCAGGGACTCTAGATCAGGTACTCTTGCGCTTGGCTGAGTTCAGCGAAGCTTCGGTGAAGCTGACCCAGAAGATCAAAGGGGCGATGATGTATCCCGTGATCATGGTGGGCCTGGGAGGCCTGATCCTGATCGGGATGTTTGTCTTTGTGATCCCTCAAATCACCCAAATCTTTGAAGACTCAGGTCAAGAGCTGCCCTTTATCACTCAGATGCTCATCGGCTTCAGCCATATGCTTCGAGATTACTGGTGGCTGAGCCTCCTTCTCTTCACCATCAGCGTGGTCAGCTTCCGCAAATGGAAAGTGACTGAGAAGGGACATCAGAAGTGGGATCGCTACCGCCTCTCTTTTCCTATCTTCGGTAGCCTCAGCTTGATGATCGGTGTAGCGCGTTTTACTAAGACTCTCGCCACCCTGCTGCGCTCTGGAGTGCCCCTGCTCACCGCCCTGGATATCACCAAGAACGTGCTAGAGAACCTCACCCTGACCGCTGTCATTGATGAAGCGCGTAAGGCGGTCAAAGAGGGCGCCAGCCTCGCAGATCCACTGAAGCGCAGCGGGCACTTTCCTCCCATCGTGGTTCATATGGTGGCCATCGGAGAGCGCTCAGGCGCCATGGAAGAGATGCTGACGGTGGTGGCTGAAGCCTATGAAGCTCAGGTAGAGGCCCGCATCGCCGGGCTCACCACCCTCTTAGAGCCCATCATGATCGTCGGGATGGGTATCACCATCGCCATCATCGTTATGGCGGTCTTGATGCCCATCTTACAGCTCAATGAGTTTGTTCAATAAAGGAGAAATCATGGCCATCAAGAGTTCAAGACGACAGCTCAGCCGCCTCAACCAGAGAGGCATGACCCTGCTGGAGATCATGATCGTCATCGCCATCTTAGGGATGCTGGCCTCGGTGATCGTGGTCGGCGTGATGGGTCAGTTTGAGCGCGCCAAGATCAACACCACCCGCATCAAGGCGGGTGATATTGAGAAAGCGATCCATATGTACAGCGTCTCCTATGGCGAATTCCCCAGCCAGGGAGAGGGGCTGCGGGCCCTGGTCAGCCCCCCTGATGGAGGCAAGCCCTTTCTCACTGAGAAGAGCGTCCCCAAGGATGCCTGGGGTGCTGAGTTTATGTACTTCAACCCCGCTCGTAAGGGGGGCGCTCCCTTTGAGGTGGTCTCTAAGGGTCCCGATGGCCAAGAGGGTACCAAAGATGATGTGAGAAAGAAGTAGGAGCCTCCTCCTGCAAAGGAACCCCAAGATGCCTCCTCCCCATAGAGCACGGCGAGACACCGCAGGCTTCACTCTCCTGGAGTTGATGATCGTCATCGGCGTCTTGGTGATGATGATGGGGATCAGTGTCTCCAGCATCTCCGATATGTCCAGCACTCAGCTGCGCACCCAGACCAACCGTCTCTCGGCGGCCCTACGCTTCACCTACAACCGGGCTGTTTCTCACGGCCTCTATATGCGCATGGTGATCGACATCGACTCTGACAGCTACTGGGTTGAGGCCTCAGAGGAGCCTATCTTCCTGGCTCAAGAGAAGCGACAGGAGGGAGAGGAGGAGGAACCTGAGGAGAGGGATGATGAGGAGGAGGGCAAGCGCAACATCCGCAAAACGCTCCAGGAGGATGGGGTGATCAAGCGCGTCAAGATGGAGAAGGGGATCGGCGTTGATGGGGTCCACACCTCCGGCCAGGATGATATCTTCCAGAGCGGTCGAGCCTATATCCATTTCTTCCCCAACGGCTTTGTAGAGCCCGCCATCATCTACACCACCGACAACGATAACAGCTACTACACCCTCCAGCTCAGCCCTCTCACTGGGCGGGTGCGCCGCAAATATGGCAAGGTCGATCCTGACCGAGACTTTGGCGAGCCAGATCAGATCGAGGAGGAATCTCCATGAAGGCTCGCGCCTTTACCCTCCTCGAGGTGATGATCGCCATGGCGATCCTGGTCTTTGCCCTCACCGCCCTCCTGGGGCATGAGGGGATCTCGATCCAGATGAGTGACTACTCCAATCGAAGCTCTCAGGCGGCCTTTCTGGCTCAGGGTAAGATGCTGGATATCGAGCACAAGCTGCTCAAGGACAGCATGGACAGCCTGGACAATTGTGAGGAGGGGGACTTTAGAGACGAGGGCTTTCGCCGTTTCAAGTGGAAGGTATGTGCCTATAAGTTGGAGATGCAGGATGGAGCCTCGGATGCGATCACCGAGCGCTTTATGCAGCTCCTCTCCGGCTTTGGAATGGGGCCTGAGATGGCTGGAGATCCTGGAGGAGGTGCTGGGATGGGGGGGATGATCGCCGGTCAGATCGGTATGGCAGTGGGGGCGATCCCGATGTTCTTAGAGCAGCTTGAGGAGCAGATCCGCAAAGTGCAGTTGGAGGTGACCTGGACCGATATGGTGCGGGAGCGCCGCCTTGTCTTGGAGCGCTTTGTCACCGCCCTGGGTGCCGATCCTTCAGATGCTCCTCCCCCTGCTGATGGAGACGCTGCTGAGGCTCCCGACCTTGATCCTGGAAAGCTGGATCTCTCCGGCTTGATGGGCGGGAAGAAGAGATGAGGAGGGCTCGAGGCTTTACGCTGATCGAGGTGATGATCGCCCTGATCCTCTTGGTGACCGTGGGGGTCGCGCTGCTGCGCTCCCTCTCGCTCTCCATGGAGACCAAGCGGCGGGTGAGCCTGATCAATGATCGCTATCATGAGGGGCGGCAGGTGATGAGCCGCATCACCCGCGAGCTGCGTATGGGCCTGCTCCTTGCCAAGACCCCTGAAGAGCTTCGTGAAGAGGATCCTGCCATCCTCACCCGCTTTCTGGGTGAGGATGATGAGCTCTACTTCGCCACCACCGCTCACCTGCGCCTCCACGCGGGATCGCGGGAGTCGGATCAAGCGGAGGTGGCTTACTTCCTCAAGTCGGGGCACTCCAAAGAGTACGATGGCAAGACTCTCTACCGCCGAGAGAGTCGCCGCTTGGATGATCGTCCTGAGCGTGGAGGGACCATCTGGCCCCTCGTTGAAGGGGTCAAGGAGTTCAAACTGGAGTATTGGGATGACGCTAAAGAGATTGGAGATGATGCTTGGCAGCGAAGTTGGGACAGCGACGAGAATGATCTCCTGCCTGCGCGAGTGCGTATCACCCTGGAGCTAGAATCACAGGTGGGTAAGCCCATCCGTTTTGTGAGCCAAGCAGGCCCCAAGATACGCCGCCCGATCAACATCCTGGAATCCTTTGTGCGCCCCAAGACCCACGCAGGGAAGCAGCGCAAGCAGCAGAGGGAGATTGAGAAGAGAGCCAACAACCGGGGGAAGCGATGAAGCAGCGCAGCCAAAGAGGCGGGCAGGGGGGCGTCGCACTTTTGATGGTGGTGAGCTTCGTGGCGATGATGGCGATCATCCTAGTGGACTTCTCCACCAACACCCACATGCATCTCAGCGCTGGGGTTAATGTTCGGGATGATATTCGCGCCAGCACCTTGGGGGACACCGCCCTGGTGATGACCCGTTCCTGCCTGGATCCCAAATCCTGGGGTCCCTTGGGCACCCTTCAAAACAAGATGGATCTGGAGCGTCTCTGTAATCTGCTGTTGGGGATCTTCATCCAGGGTCGTATCGATCTGCCGGTGGGGGGGCTCTCGATCGAGCTGGAGGGGGTTGAGGGGGTTGGTCTCGGGAAGGGAGAGATCGAGTCGATGGAGCTGATCCCTGAGGAATCCTTTCTGAGTATCGCCGGGCTCCACTGCGGTAAGCGGGGCAACCACAACTGCGCTACTCGCCGAACCTCAGTGCGTCAACTCCGCTCCCTCTTCTGCGATCCCCTGGTGGCTGAGGTCTTTGAGAAGGAGCAGGCAGATGGACACCGCTATACGCGAGCTGAGGTGATCGGCAACATCATCGACTGGATGGATACTGACGACAACCGCATCTATATCGACCCCAACACTTGGCAGCTGGCTGAGGGCACCGGAGAGGGGGAGGACTCCTACCTCAAGGAGGGAGAGCAGCGCTATCGCAGCAAAGATGCCCCCTTTGACAGCATTGAGGAGCTGCGCTTGGTGCGCGGCATCGATGATCGCCTCTTCGCTTTTATTCGCGACAAGGTGAGCGTCCACTCGATGAACAAGGTGAACGTCAATAAAGCCAATGTGGATGTCATCGCCGCCCTGTTACAAGCCCAATCGGCCAACTTTCAGCTCTTAGAGATGAGCGCCTGTGGTCAGGAGTCGGACACGCCTCAACTGGCAGAGGATATCTTTCGGCGTTATGCCCAGATGATCATCGATGTCCGCAACATGAAGTCCAGTCTGCTACAATATGCCCTCTCCAAGCCCTATAAGCAGCCTCAACACTTTGTTCGTGATGCTCAGGATCCTTTGGCAGCCTTGGAGAAATATATGGGGCAGAGCTTCTTTGGCAACTCTCAGCTCTTTGATCCTCAGCAGGTTGCCATGCGCTATGGCATGGATCTCAACATTTATCAGATGATGCTTGCTGGCCTGGGCATCGACTGGGCTGGAGTACAGCGCAGCGTAGGCACCCAGAACAACATCTATCGCCTTCGAGTGAAGGCTCGTGTGGGAAATATGACCCGCTCTCTCTTTGCCATACTCAAGCGAGACGGGGTCATCGTGCGCACCCTGTATTACCGGGAGGATTGATGGCGACCAAGATCGTCGGATTGGATCTGGGGACTCACACTGTCAAGGTCTGTGAGCTGGTCACCACCTTTCGCAAGTTCGAGTTGGTGGGCTTTGGCAGCGAGCCGGTTGAGGCGCCCATCCAGGCTCGCGCCAGCTTTGAAGAGATGGCTAAAGCTGCTCAGCTCCTGTTGACGCGGCGGGGCCTCTTGGGTGAGACCCTCATGGCCGCGATCCCTGCGGGCCTGGTCTCTACAGTCAGCTTAGAGTTCCCCTTCTCTCAGCGTAAGAAGCTGGAGGCGGTCCTTCCCTTCCAACTCGATGAGGTGATTCCCTTTGATGTAGAGGATGTTGTCTGGGATTACCAGATCATCCAGAAGCGGGAAGATGGCGGCGTCACCCTCCTGGTCTCCTTTGTAAAGGAGGTGATCCTCAAGGAGCTGCTGGAGGCGCTCAACGCTGAGGGGATCGATCCTAAGGTCCTTTCCATCGGTGCCCTCTCCTTCTTTAACCTCTACGATCACCTCCTTGAAGATGAGACTCAGGCTGTCGCCATCCTGGACATCGGCCACCATCACAGCGAGTTGGTCCTCTTTGCAGGGGGACAACCTGTCTCTGTACGAGATATCGCTGGAGGTGGGGCTGAGCTGACCCGAGCCCTGGCTGGGGTTTTTCAGGTCGAGATGGAGCAGGCGGAGCAGGGCAAGCTGAGCGAGGGTCGTTTTGGGCTCCCTCCTTTCCGATCTGAAGAGCAACGCCAAGAGCTGATCTTACGGGCTTGTTATGAGGGGATGACAGGCATCCTCAGAGAGCTGCGCAGGACCCTCGCTGCGCACGAGCTTGAAGGGGCTAAGCCGATAGAGCGCCTCTATCTGACCGGCGGGGGCAGTCAGCTTGAGGGCCTCTGTGAAGGTCTGCAGGAGTCCCTGACTCTACCCGTACAGCTGCTTGACCCTCTCAAGAATGGCTTTAATCGCCTAGCTGGAGAGTCGGACCGCCTCAGACCCTATATACCTAAGGCGTTGGCCCTTTCTCTACGCGCCTTTCACCCTGCTCATCAGAGCCAGATAAACTTCCGTAAGGGAGAATATATCTATACGGGTGATTTTGGATTTATGCGAGGACGGCTGATCAGTCTAGCCTTCTCCATGGTGATCATCTTAATTCTTGGTGCAATGGTGGCTGTTTCGAAGAAACGCGTTTTGGAAGCGGAATATCAGAGTCTAAACCAAAGGGTTTTAATCCTTAGTGAACCTATATTAGGATATGAGACTGACGATGTTGAGATGCTATATAACACCGTCGTTTCTGGTGGCAAAGAGCATACAGCGGCGAGCATTCCTGAAAAGAGCGCCTTTAATATCCTGGCTGAACTATCAGAACAAATCGATTATAACCTAGAAGTTGAGTTCGACCAATTTGAAATGGATTTGGAACGTAAAGTGTTGAACCTTAGAGGAAAAACCAAATCAGGTGGAGATGTAGAGCGTCTGGTTGATGCCATCCGTTCTACAAAATGCTTCAGTCGGATCAGCAAAGAGCGGGTTGAAAAGTCCGTTGATGATCGGACCAAGTTTCGACTTAAAGCCAGCTCGACCTGCGGCTGAGGAGAGCAAATGGCCAAGGGAACAGCGCTATTCGATGCCTTTGATCGCCTCTCAGGCCGTGAAAAACTCATGGTGGGTGGCTTGCTGGGCGCGGTCTTTATCACCGCAGTGGTTATTGTCTGGATGATCGTCGGTGCTCAGATCTCTGAGTTGGAGGCGCGCAATCAACAGGTAAAAGAGAGCTTAGAACAGGTGATGCTTCATAAAGACAGCTATCTCCTAAACAAAGCCAAACTCGATGCTCATAAGAAGAAGCTGGATACCAACAAGATCAAGCTTGTGCAATTGATGGAGCGCGAGGGCAACAAACTGGGGATCACCATCGAGGATTTTAGAGAGGGTAAGCGCTGGCTTACAGAGAAACACAGGCGTATGAAGAAGAGGGATGGTGCAAAGAAGCGTAAAGTCATCGATCTCTTAGAGGAGAGCCAAACAGTCACCATCCGGCGGATCGGTTTGGAGAACCTCTCTAAGTTCATCGCTGCTTTAGAGAGCCGTCCACAACCCATCAAGATCACAAAATTGAGCATCAGCACACTCTCCAGTGATCGTCAGGTCCTGCGACAGGTGAAGATGACGGTGTCTACCTATCGAAACAAGGAGGTGGAGTTCTGATGCCTGCCTTTCTAAAGAGCTTTTTCAAACACCTGGCCTATACGCTCTTTTTTCTCTCTGCCCTGATCTTTTTTATCTACCTCACCCTCCCTTTAGAAACCCTCCAGGCTTATCTGGTGCGCAAAGTTTCCGATGAGTATGCCGCAGACCTAGAGATCTCAGAGCTGGCGGTGACTGGACCCAGCTCTTTTGCAGTGCGAGGAGTGACCTATCGTCCAAGGCCCAGCGCCGAAGAGATGAGTAAGATCCGCGCTGCTCGAAAAGCGCGCAAAGAGTGGTTGGAACGAAAGAAGGCCAAAGAGCAGGAAGCAGAGGCGCGCAAGGAGGAGAGCAAAGCCCCTAAAGAGAAGGGTAAGAAAGGCAAGAAGGGCAAGAAGAGCAAGAAGGGCAAGAAGGGCAAGAAAGAGGAAGAGAAGAGAGCCTCTAAAGAGCAGGAAAAGCTCAAGGAGGAGCAGGCTCCACCGATCCCCGAGCTGCCTCAAGCCCTCTCTCTTGAAGTGTTGAGCGCTCGCATTAACCCCTTGGATCTGATGGAAGGTTTAGTTCGCGGTGAGTTGAGCGCTGAGGTCCTTCAAGGAGAGTTGCAGTTTAATTTTGAGCACAATAAAGAGCATCTACTATTGCAAGGAAGCTGGTCTAAACTTGACCTCCGACAGATCGAAATCTTAAAGGAGTTCATCAAGGTTCCTCTAGGTGGGAATTTTGCTGGGATGATGGATCTTGAGTTTCCTTTTAATGATAAAGGCAAGCTCCGCTATGCAAGCATCACTGGTGAGATTAGTCTCAATATTTCAGAGACTCTGGCTGGACCAGGATCGTTCAAGAGTCCCAGAATGGGAGAATTTGAACTTCCTAAAGCTGAATTAGGGGAATTAAGAGGTAAGGTTAAATTCGAAAAACGCAAGGCCAACATTGAAGAATTCAGTTTTAATGGCAAAGATATAGAGGGAGAACTCACAGGATTCGTCCTGTTAAACAGCAAACTAAAGCGTTGGGCACCCCGACTTCATATGCGTTTCCGTTTCGCTGAAAACTTCCTCAAAGAGCACAGTTTGGGAGCGGCTCTGCGTGTAGCCTTTTCTAAAAATGCCATGGACGAAGATGGTTTCGTTGGACTGTTGTTCAAGGGGGTCTCCTTCAAAAAAGCCAAGAGCAAGCCCAGGAAACTCAGTCCCTACAAAAAGCAGCAACGCAGCGCCAAAAAGATCAAGCGCAGCAAAAAGAGCGCTCATAAGGTCAGGAAGAAGAGCACTAAAAAGCGGGGGCTCTCCAAAGCCTCTAAGCGACGGATGGAGAAGCAGAAGCGAGCCAAGGCGCACAGGAAAGCTGCCAAAGCTAATAAGCGTAAAGGCCACACCTCCCTCTCTAAAAAGAGAGGAGAGAAGGAGGGTGAGGGAGCTGAAGAGGAGGAGGAGCCTGAGGAGGTCGAGGAGACCCAAGAGGGCGAGGAGGCTGAGGAGGCTGAAGAGGCTGAGGAGTCTGAGGAGCCTGAGGAGGGAGAAGGTGATGAGGAGGAAGAAGGTGATGAGGAGGGGGAGGAGCCTGAGGAGGGCGAGGGGGATGAAGAGGAAAAAGAATAGGAGCTGCTCTCCTGCTCCAGGAGATCTCGCTGTATCCAGCAGCTCAGGGCCTAAAGCATCTCTAAGCCCCAGATCTCCTCATTGTATTCGCGCATCGTCCTGTCTGTTGAGAACTTTCCCGAACGCGCTGTGTTGAGGATGCTCATCCGAGCCCAGCGCTGCTGATCTTGAAAAGCCAGCGCGGCTCGCTCTTGAGCCTCCACAAAGCTTCTGAAATCTGCCAACACCATCCAGTCATCGCGCTCCAGTAAGCTGTGCAAGATCGCGTCATAAGCACCAGGGTTCATGGGGTTAAAGTGCCCATTTTGGAGCAGCTCAAGCACCCGCGCTAGATCCTCATCAGTGGTCAAGAGCGCCTGAGGATCGTGCAGGGCTCGCCGAGCCTCGACCTCCTCAGCCCTGAGCCCAAAGAGGAAGAAGTTCTCCTCTCCAACCTCCTCTAGGATCTCAATATTGGCGCCGTCCAAGGTTCCGATGGTGATGGCGCCGTTCATCATGAACTTCATATTCCCCGTCCCTGATGCCTCCTTGCCTGCGGTGGAGATCTGCGAGGAGAGATCCGCCCCTGGCGCGATGATCTCCATGGCAGAGACTTTATAATCGGGTAGAAAGACCAGCTTGAGGCGATCTCCGATCTGAACATCTCCATTGATCACCTTCGCGACATCGTTACAGAGCTTGATGATCTGTTTGGCGAGGTGATAGCCAGGAGCCGCCTTTCCACCGATAAGCACCGCTCGATCTGTCCAGCTCTGAATCTCTCCTCGTTTTATGCGAATATAGAGGTGGATTACATGGAGAATGTTAAGGAGCTGGCGCTTGTACTCATGGATACGTTTAACCTGGATATCGTATAGGGCGTGTGGTGCAAAGCGGATCTCACACTGCTGCTCTACCAACCGAGCCAAACGCGCTTTGTTTTGCTGCTTGATCTTCATCCAGTGTGCTTGAAACCGTGGATCATCAGCGAAGGCTGTAAGCTGATTGAGTTCATCCAGCTCTGTGATCCAAGCTGAGCCGATGGATTCTGTGAGCAAGGCTCGCAGCCCAGGGTTGCTCTGCGCCAACCAACGCCGCTGGGTCACACCATTGGTCTTGTTATTGAATTTGTGGGGCCAAAGTTCAAAGAAATCTTTAAAGATTCCTTGCTTGAGCAGCTGGCTGTGAAGGGCTGCGACGCCGTTTACTGAGAAGCTGCCCACCACCGCCAAGTGAGCCATGCGCAGCATCTTGACCGGTCCCTCCTCGACGATAGACATCCGCCTCAGATGTTCATTGTCTCCAGGCCAACGGTTGGCGACCTCGCGGAGGAAACGAAAATTGATCTCATAGATGATTTCCAAGATACGCGGGAGTAGATGTTCAAAGAGCGACACCGCCCACCTCTCCAGAGCCTCAGGCAGGAGGGTGTGGTTGGTGTAGGCCATCGTCTGCGTACAGATCTCCCAAGCACTCTCCCAGCCCAGATCAAAACGATCCATGAGCAGACGCATCAGCTCAGCGACAGCCAGCGCGGGATGAGTGTCGTTGAGTTGAAAGCGATTCTTCTCGGAGAAGCCCTCAAAATTGCAGCCCCAAACATCGGTCCAGCGTCGCAGAGCGTCCTGTAAAGAGGCGGAGACAAGAAAGAACTGTTGGCGCAGACGCAGCTCTTTGCCGTTCTCTGACTGATCGTTGGGGTAGAGGACCATGGTGATCTTCTCCGCCTCGTTCTTGGCGGCTACCGCGTCGGTGTAGTCCCCCTCATGAAACTCAGGCAGCTTGAGATCCTCAGTGGCGCTCGCCTTCCAGAGCCGCAGCGTATTGACCGTGCCGTTTTGGTAACCGGGGATGGGCAGATCATAGGGGACCGCAAGGACATCCTCAGTCTCTACCCAACGCACCTTAAAATGGCCGGAGCGTTCTTTGAGATACTCAGTGCGTCCACCAAAGGGCACCTTCACGGTGTGTTCTGGACGCTCCAACTCCCAGGGGTTACCATGCACCAGCCAGTTGTCTGGGCACTCCACTTGCCGCCCTTCATTGATGATCTGGCGGAACATCCCATACTGGTAACGGAGGCCATAGCCCATTACAGGCAGTTTGAGCGTGGCGCAGGAATCCAAGAAGCAGGCCGCTAGACGCCCTAAGCCCCCATTGCCCAAACCTGCGTCTACCTCAGCACAGCTGATCTCCTCTAAGCTCATACCCACATCCAAGAGGGCCTCTTTGATAGACTCCTCCAGGCCCAGGTTGAGGGCCGCGTTGGAGAGCGCCCGCCCCATCAGATATTCCATGGAGAGGTAATACCCACGGCGAACCTTATGCTCATAATGTCCGCGCAGGGTTTGCTTCCAGCGCTCCATCAAACGATCTCGGATAGAGAGAGCCAGAGCCCGATAGCGATAGAGGTTGGCGTCGCTATAGCGATCCCGGCCCTGGTTAAAACAGAGGTAACGGCCAAAGTCCGATAGGATCGCAGCTGTGTTCATAGAGAGCGGTGGAAGATCGATCAGCTCATGCGGCGACATATAGACTCCTTTCTTTTGGAGCACCGCCGCTAACATGAGCCCATATCTCGAGCAAGGGTGAAGGTCGGTTCAAATGGTCCGATTTATCCAATCCCTTCGCTATCAGGGTGGATCCACGAGGAGAGAACGGCGGTCTTATGGCGAAGGTATTGTATCAGGAGAGATTTTCTAATTTGGGTTGGAGAGGAGAGATGTGGGCTCAGAACTCCATCAACTCCATCTCTTTGGCGCTGATGAGTTTGTCGATCTCTTTGATCGCCTCATCTGTAAAGGCTTGCACCTGCTTAAGAGCACGATCACGATCATCTTCAGTAATCTCGCTCTCTTTCTCTAGGTCCTTAATCAGCGCATTGGCCTCACGGCGATGGCTGCGAACCGCGATCTTGCCCTGCTCTCCATGACCATGAACCTGACGAACCAGCTTCTTACGGGTCTCTTCTGTCAGGGGGGGAATATGAAGGCGAATCAGGGTGCCATCATTATTGGGGTTAAGCCCCAAATCAGATTTAAGGATCGCGCGCTCGATATCCTTGAGCAGGCTGGCCTCCCAGGGCTTGATGGTGATCTGTCGTGCGTCGGGTACGTTGAGCGCCGCGACCTGGCTCAGGGGGGTCGTCTGGCCGTAGTAGGAGATCCTGATGTTGTCCAACAGGCCGATGTTGGCTCGACCTGTTCGAGCCCGCGCCAACTCACGCTTAAGAGCTTCATAACGCTCTGCAAAGTTGCTCTTCAGATCCGCATAGATTTCGTCGATCAAGGTCGCCCCATCTCTGGTTTCGTTATGGATCAAGGGACCGTAGCACAGGGTTCCCAGAAGGGGATAAGGTTTTAATGAGGATCTGGACCGAGCACGGTCCCCAAGCTGCCCGGTTGCTCGATCGCCCTGAGCAGATCTCCCTTTTGAGAGGGCCCCAAAATATGAACTGCTTTGACCGCACCGCTCTCCAAGCTGCGGATTGAGGTCTCCACTTTGGGGATCATTCCTCCCTGGATCACGCCCTCGGCGATGGCTCGCCGGGCTTCGCTGATTGAAAGCCTGGAGAGGCGACTGTTGGGATCTTGAAGATCTCTGAGAACCCCAGGTGCTGAGGTCAAGAGGAGGAGCTGATCCGCCTCTAAGACGACAGCAGCCTGGTTGGCAACAGTATCTCCATTGATGTTGAGGAGCTGTCCCTGTTCATTCGCAGCTAAGCAGGCCAGGACAGGCAGGAAGCCTGCTTCCTGAAGCAGCTTTAACAGAGGCAGGTTAAAACCGCTGACATCACCCACCAAGCCAAAGTCCAGAGGTTCAGGGCCGCATCCACTCAGGAGGCGAGGAGGGCGCTTCTCTCCTGCGATGAGCCCCGTGCTGGCTCCATGGAGGCCTACAGGACGGGCACCTGCAGCCATAAGAGCGCTGCAAAGATCCATATTGAGGCGACCCAAGGCCATCTTCATCACCTCCAGAGCAGCCTGATCGGTGATACGCCGTCCTCCTTGAACCCGCACCTCCTGTCCCAGCGCTCGCTGTAGGGCTGTAGCTTGAGGTCCCCCCCCGTGGATCATGAGAAGCTTATGCGACTCCGCTAAAATCTGGATATCTTGAGCGATGGCAGAGAGAAGGCCATCACGCTGGAAGAGTTCTCCACCGATTTTGATGATGATTTGGCTCATCCTTGGCTCATAGCCTGATCAGGGTTTTGGATCCAGGGTAGCGATCAACAGCGCTTGGCGAGGACCAAAGCCGAAGCGATGCAGGCAGGAGTCCATAAAGCGCAGCAAAGGGTAGGGCAGACAGGAGAGGAGCGTTAAGCGGAAAGCGTCCACCAGAGGACCAAGCAGAGGCCAA
Organism: uncultured Nannocystaceae bacterium; assembly: GCA_964384025.1. Lineage (GTDB taxonomy): Bacteria > Myxococcota_A > Bradymonadia > UBA7976 > UBA1532 > CAYLJJ01. The sequence goes on along the minus strand of CAYLJJ010000025.1, from coordinate 30,393 downwards.
GCTCTTCGGCTGGGGATGGTGAGAAGCTTCCAGATGTGACCGTTAACCTGCAAGCTTCCCTCAACATGAAGTAGGCGAAGGCCCGCCTGAGCGACCCGCTCGCTGATCGACTGAAGGGAGTAGCTACGCAGATGGAAGGAGATATAATCGGGCTCCTCGATGGGTACAAAAAGCGCGAAGATCCCTCCAGGTCGAAGCCTGCTGCGGATCGCCTTAAGCGCGGCCCGATCATCAGGAACGTGCTCCAAGCAGTGGGAAGAGAGGATCAGATCGAATGGACCTTCTGGTAGCGCCTCGGGATCATCTTCAACGATCTGCTCAAATTGAGCAGAACGATATCTAGAGAAGCGGTCACCAAGCCGAGCTGATTCCACAGCAGATGATGAAATGTCTACACCAAAGATCCTCGACTCCTGTGGAAAGCTGGACAGCAAATGACCTCCACCGAAGCCTACATCAAGTATATCTCCGATATTGGAGCAGTTCAGGAAATAGAGAACTTCTTGGAGTCTGCGGCTTCGATAGTGAACATCATAACGAAACCACCATCTTATCTCGGCGAATGAATTGTAAAAATTCTCATAGCGTGAAGTTTGATGCATTTTTCCTCCTCGATATGGAGAAAGGATGAATGCAGTCTCTGCTCCAGCTTTATAATGTTATATTCAAGGAGTTCAGGAGGAGAGCTACTCCGGGTGGAGTAAAGCTTTATCCCGCTTCAGGACAGTGGCCCTGTCCTGGTTCCAGCTTCTCTATCGAACCTTTCCCAACGAGCATCAAGACCTCTCTCCAGGCTGAAAAGGCTGATCTCTCGGGGACAGTTGAGGCGGATGGGAAGGGCTGCGATCCCCAAACCCCGGTTGACATAAAGGAGGCTGCCATCGCGCTCAAAGGGGCCTCGATCATAGGGGGTCATGAGCCGAGCGGCGCCTAAGCTGCGCCCCTCACCCAAAGGCAGGACAAGCTGCCCTCCGTGGGTATGCCCCGCCAGGGTGAGCTGAATCCCATGGGCTGCAGCCAAGGGAAATATCCTGGGCCGATGAGAGAGCAGGAGGCGAAAGCTGACACTCTCGGGGAGCTGAGCTAAACAGGACTCTAAGAGCGGCTCATAGGAGCGCTCAAGGCTCCCCATCAGATCGTCCACCCCCAGGAGAGCGAAGCGCTCTCCTCCCTCTCGCAGCCCTTCAAAGCTGATCGCTTCCCCCCTGAGCACCCGTACTCCAACTGCCTCCAAGGCGGGGATCATCTCTCCCAAATCAACCCAATAATCGTGGTTTCCTAAGCAGGCATAGATCCCCAAAGGAGCTTTGAGGCGCCCCAAAGCTTCTGCGGTAGAGGAGAGCTGCTCTAAGTCATGATTAAAGATATCCCCGGTGATCACAATGAGATCAGGGCTGAGCGGTTCAACCAAGCTCAGATAGCTCTTCAGGCGGCGCTCAGACATAAAGGAGCCCACATGCAGATCGGAGATCTGTAGTACTTTGAGACCTTCGAAGCCAGGGGGCAGATCGGGATGTATACAGCGTAGGTGTTCGATCTGGAGCTGCTCAGCGCCCAGGAGCATTCCATAGGCGCTGAGGCTGGTGGAGGCCAGAGCCATCCCCCCCGTACCCGCTTGAAGAAAGCGACGGCGGCTCAGGCTCCAGCTCTTTGAGGGCTCAGAGCGCTCAGGCTTGATGCCTCTCCAAAGTTTGTAGAGGAGAGAGATAAGGTTTAATGGAAGGACAAGGCTCAAGAGGAGGCCAGCTGCGCTCAGAGCCAAGATATAGGAGGGTTGTAGAAGCAGCCTCCAGCCTTGTTCGCTCAGCAGCTGCTCGTAACGACCTCGTAAAAAGAAGAGCCAAGGCGCCAGATGCAGCCAGCTCAGCAGCGCCAAAAAGAGCCAGCGTCTTGGACCCTGAAACAGCCGCGCCAAAAGCTCAGAGAAGCGCTCTTTTAAGAAGCGCCAGAGCAGAAACTCGAGGAGGATGAAGCAAAGAAAGAAGGCAGAGAAGAGCAGAAGGAACACAGCGACTCTCTGTTAAAGTTCAGGCAGGGGTTTGGATGGTTTGGGGGTGGCTGACGTTTCTCCTTTGCGGGTACTCAACAGAGCGCGAAGTTCAAAGCATCTTCTCTACAAAGGCTCGCGGATGTGAAAAGCCTCCCTGATCATAGCTTGACCTTGAGACCTCCATGATTCCCTCACTACTCTGCCCCACAACAGCTTTGCCATGTACTGATCGCAGACCGCCCCACCACCAGCGAGGATCACAGATATACAACATATCTCCAGCTTTGATATGGAGGCGTTGTATGGTCGCCTCTGGCAATCTTACGGCGCCCTCTTCCAGCTCCTCATTGACTTCAATCTGCAAAAATTCTTTGATGCCTGTCCCCTCAAAGCTGGGCTCTCCACCCTTGAAGGCTAAGAGGGCATCGTTGAGGTAGTGTGCGACGAGGCCCTTCAACTGCTTCTCTGTTGGCGGCTTTCGGAAGATAAACATCGTGGTGACAGCGATTATCGCAGAGACGCTCAATCCATAGAGTCCCCGCATATAGCTGAAGCCTCCATCGGGCGAGACTCCGTGAGCGAAGGGCAAAATCACCCTGGGCTCAAACAGCGAGAACAGGATCGCGGCGGCGCCCAAGAGCAGAGTCCAGAAGGCTGCCGAGGCATTAAACCGGCGGCTGAGGATGCCCATGAAGATTACAACCACTAGAGGAGGGATCACGATGGTGATGAAGTGGGTGAGCGCCTGAGAGATCAGCTCAAATTGGTTGAACACAGGGATCAGCATCAGTCCGATGATCGTCACCAAGACCGCGATCCTCTTTGCGATGCGCAGATAGAAAGCGTCCTCTCTGCCTGGACGCATCGGACGAACGATGTCATTGACAGCGATCGCGGCGACCGCCGTGATCAGAGTATCCAGGGTGCTCATCAAAGCCGCGATAACCGCTGCGATCACAAGACCATATACCCCTGGTTGGGTGAGCGCTTGTGAGACGATGATGAAGATATCGCGGGCAGACTCATCTGAGAGTGGTAGATCACCCTTGGAGACCAGCACACGACCGACCCAACCTGCTCCACCCACCGAGACCGCAGCGATCGGCAGGAGAACTATGGCCACGAAGATCATCGCCTTACGCCCATCTGCTACCGAACGAGCAGAGAGGAAGCGCATCAAGACGCCTTGGTTGATCAGATAAAACGCGAAGGTCGCGACCGCTGCATCACTCCAGAAGCCACCTACAAAATGGAAGTCTGAGGGTTCGTTAAAGCGGGGGAAGGGGAAGCGATGCTGCTCGGGTAAGCCCTCCCAAAAAATTTGAAAACCCCCAAGCGCATCGACGCCTAACCAAACAATGGTCAGACCTACGAGTAACAGGAGCACCCCCTGAATGAGATCGGTAACGATAACGGAGGTTTGTCCACCTGCATGTAGATAGATTTCAGAGAGAATAGCAACTGCGATTGCAGGTACAATCAAATCCCAAGGCAGGATATTATCTGCTCCCAGGAGCGCATCATATCCAATTGATGAGGCCAGAACAGGATCTGCCTCCATGATCCCTTTGATGGCTTGACCAATTGTTAATAAGTTTATTCCAACATAGCCCGTTAGATATATAATCAGGAAACCGATGACAATTTTGCGGGTTTTCTTATCATAGCGCCGCTCGAAATATTCTGGGACAGACTCTATGCGATTATAATAAAAAATTGGAACCCACAAAACCAGAAATAAAGGCAAAACGAACCAGTCATTCGTATATCCACTGAGTGAAGAAAAACCATATTTATATCCAAGTTGTGAGTATTGAATAAAACTATATGAACCTACCAGCGTCGCTACACATGAAAAGCCTATAATCCACCAAACAAATCTTCGACCACCGAAGAAAAAATCTGATGTTGTTTTACTGAATTTTCCTACAAGAGTACCTATGATAACGATAGTCATCAGATAAACTACAACGATAATACCATCTAGCATTTCTTGTTCCCCCCTTTCTCTGTATGTAAATGCTTATTTTCCTGCGACAAAGATCCAGATCGCATGTATGAGCATAAATAGAATAAGACCACCACAGAGCATGAACGTAAAACGAAGATCTTGTTTGCGTTCCCTTTGAAGTGCTCCAGTTTTAAACATAATCATAAACGTAAGTGCAAAGAAACCACCACCAAGACCATATTGATATGCAAAGCTTAGCCACTGTTCCATCAGTTCACCAATCTGCTTCGAAGCTCGTCCCTGTGCTTGAAAAAGCTACAAAAGCATTATATTGTACATCATCCCTCAGGAGCGAGAGATGATAATTCATCCCCCATGTTTTTCATAGAAATCATGCGGTTGATAATAGCAATACTCGACTCAACCCAGGCGCAAATTTCATGGAAACACTTTTAATTTCAGTAGGTTGCTCGGTGTTCATATGGCTTATTTTTTTCAGTATAAAAAAATATTTCCATCAAAATGGTTTCCTGAACTCCATTCGATAGGGGGGTGTTCTTAGAAGGAGAGCTGAAATAAGCCTCCTCCTGGATTTAGGTGGAGCCGAGCAGCTCCCTCTGAGGGATCTTCAGCCAACAAAAAAAAGTAGAGGCTACCTCCTACAGCGAGGGCAGCTACTCCTAGAGAGATGTTACTGAAGAGCTGAGCGCGCTCAAAGTCGCTCTTCAGGCTGGCACGTTGAGCACTGTTCTCCTCTGTCTCAGGGAGGCTCGCCGCCTCATCCTCCAAGTTCAGGACTCGAAAACCCAAACCCACCCCGACACCTGCCGCGACAGCAGCCAAACTGGCGCTGCCCACCCCAAACCAGAAGTTTTCAGCGCGAGGTTTGGAGGGAACATGTAAATCCTCAACTTGAACCTCTGCTGATTTGAGGCGTAGTTCCAGGATGCGATGTCCACGCCCCATCTTGAGCTGCTGTTTGAGGTTCTGGTAACCAAAGAGGCTCAACTCGATCTTATGACTGCCTATTGGGGGATCGAGAAACACAGGCGTCGGTCCCTTGGGCTCACCATTCAACAGAACCTGAGCCTGAGGGGGATCACTGAGGATGATCAGCCGCGCCTTCATCTCAGCCGCGACCGCCTTGCCCATGATCAACCTCAATGCAGCCTGAGCCAAAGCTTCAACGCTGCCCTCTCCAGCAGGGCGAGCCAGGTGAGTGTCATTGAGGAGGCGGCCACGCCGTACATCCAAAACCAAGACGCGCAGAACCCAGATGTTTCGACTGCGACGGAGATGTCCCCAAAAGAGACGATCAGCGCTAAAAATACGCCCCACCTGTGCCATGCAGGCTTCTCGTTCCTCAAAGCAGGAGAAGGAGACACGAGCCTCCTCCAACTTCATCTTGATCTTCCCTCGATCTTTAAGCTTTGGGTGGTTGATCAAGCCCAGGTGGAGAGCAGCGTCGATCTGCTGACCCGCAGCCTCGACTTGGTGCGCTTCGATGGGGAGGAGCGCGATCCCTTCTGCCTGAGCGGAGGAGCCAAGGAGGAGGAGAGAGAGCGTAAGACGATAAAGAGGCATATATGCCTCTACTCCCAGAGCAGCGAGGTCGTCAAGAGCACCTTAATCTGTGAAGGTACTGCCCCAGTAGGTCAAGATGGAAGGGAAGGGAGCGGTGGAGCGATGTTTGCCACTCTGGCTGGGGTTACCCTTGGCATCACAGCCCAAACAGACCGCTAGATCGGTGGTATTGGAGTTGACAAAGAGCAGGCCATCTAGCCTGACCGCTTCCAAACCATTTGCGCCCAAGCGCTCTACAAACATCTCTTTGGAGCTGAGCGCTCCGCTGTTCCCCGATTGCTCATCGGAGAGGTTGAGGATCACCTCGGTGGTGGGTTGTCCTTCATCGTTACAGGAGGGGCTGGTGACTACGCTGAGCCCATAGGCGACTCGACCTGGAGGCAGCAGCAGAGAGAGAGCACGTTGACCCCCAGCGAGGGGCAGGGCAGGCTCAATGTGGATGGTGCGACCGTTGCGGGCGATATCCATCACTGCACCCTCCTGAGTGTGTTTGACTTTGTAGTAGTGAACTCCAAAGAGCCTGCTCTCGGCGCTGGCGCAGGCAGCCGCTGAGTCTCTCTTGCTGGTAAAGAGGACGATGCCATTCTTGATCACGGGTGGACCTGTAACCACCTCGCCCTCTCCTAACGGAAAGACCCAGTTGCCTTGAGCTCTAAATTCGACAGAGCCATCCGCGTTGACAAAGCGGCGATCTGTAAAGCTGACCACCGCACTGTCAACGATCGGAGCAGGGTCTTTGCCAGGTTCAGGTTCAAAAACATCTTTCCCTGTGGCGAAAACCACCACTAAGCTGCCATCCTCCTTGAGGGCGATGCTGGGCCTCCAAAGGAGCTGACGACCTAAGGTATAGGAGGGCTCCATCTTCTCTGCAGCATCTTTGGGAGGCCACGCCAGGGATGCCTTCCACTCGGCGGGATCGTTGGAACGAAGATCGATACGCCAGATGCGGCCCAGGTTGTCTCCGATATAGGCCCGCTCTGCAGCTCCTATACCTCCAGAGGGAAAGAGGGCTGGAGTACCCACCATCACTTCATCCATCTCTACGCTGCCCTCCTCTACCCCCTCCAAGCGCACATCCCCGAGCTTCTCTCCGTTGCGTGCTTTGAGGATAAGAACACAGCGTCCGTTGTTGTGGTTGATATCTTTAGGGCAACCCAGGATCGCCGCTGCGTGGATATCTTTCCCCACCTGAACGTGACTGAGTTGAGGAGTGGAGCGGCTCTTCCCTAAGTTTGGAAGATCCCAAGCTGCTCCCTCGGGGAAGTAGTTTCTCTGCTCAATGGGCTGTTCTAAGAGCTCCTCTATCTCCATACCATTGAAGCTGAGGTCCAGGCCAAAGAGCTGGTCCTCCATATTCCCGACGAGGAGAGTGGCGAACTGCACATCATCAACGCTCTTGGGACACTCCTCATCTCCTACACCGCTCACACGTCGACAAAGAGCCATCTCCGCCAGATCCATACCCGCATAGGCTCGAGCGCCTAAGACGCCCGAGCCGATACGACTCAGTGGCCCTGAGGGGCTGTAACTGAAGAGTTCTCGTCCTGTAACGGCGTGGAAGAAGTGCAACATGCCATCATCCGCTCCAAGAATAACGACGGTGGGACGCTCAGCGTGTAGCTTCTCAAAGTTGAGATAGGCGGGGAGCTGAAGCCCCAGGCTGGGAGGACGCATCGCCACCATCTGACCCTCGGTGAGCGCTCCCAACTGTCTCTGAAGGTCAGCTTCTGGAGGCATCACTCCGCCAGGAAGACCTGCATCGCCAAAGTAGCCCGCGAGGAAGCGACCCACGATCTCCAGGGGACCAGCGAGGAGACCGAGGATCCCTCTAAGTGGGAGATCAGCGATCTCTCCGGTGGGTACGCCCAGAGAGTTAAAGGCGCTGTTCTCCCCACCCAAGAGAGCGAAAACCTTCTGAGTTGAGACGTGGAAGCCCAAGACCCTACGGATGGGCTCTGAGGCCAGCAGCTCCTCCAAGAGTCGGGAAGCGAAGGGGACCAAGGCGCCAGGGCGTTCAGGATCAATCCGATTGGGATCACAGCCCATACGGATCTGCTCAAGGCGTCCATAGTCTCGATCTTCGATCTGAGACTTCGCCAAAAAACGCCACTGGCGGATATCATCTTGCTCTTCAAAATCTCCAGGACCCGGGATCAAGACCAGGGCACGAGTATGGGAGCGATGGCTCCCCTTGCTTAGATCCAGGATATGTTTAAGAGCCTTTTGGAGGCTGGCCTCATCATCAGCTCGAAAGTAACCCTCGCTCCCTGAGAATCCCAAACCAGGAGAGCCTCGTCGGGCCAGATCTCGAAGGCGCTCCTCATAGATTGGAGAGAGACCGATGACAAAGAGAGGGATCCCCAATTGCTTAAGTTGCTGGGCATATTTTTGAGCAGAGCGGTAGGGGAAGGAGCCATGGCACGTGTCATCAGACCAGATCTCTCCTCGCTCATTACAGAGCGCTTCATTCACGTTTGTGGTATAGCCATGCCCCTCATCTCCTCGGGTGATGAGAACGAGGAACCTGGATTGACAGCCCGCCCCCTGAACCTCGTAATGCTCTATGGCGTCTCTGAGGGCCGCCGCCAGGGGAGCCCTTGGTCCATCAGGGAGCAGCATGGCGATACGCCTCTCCGCCTCGATATTCTGTATGTTTGGCTCCTGTACATTCTCTTGCCCTGCCCAATAGCTCCCCCCAAAGGCATCCTGTTCGCTGCGCAGGCCCATATTGGGCTGCGTTGGGGGTCGCACTCCATCTTCTCCAGCGAGCACCTCTGACATGCGATCGGCAGCGATACTTTCACCCTCGTTATAGAGTTTGTCCTCGCCCTGAGACCAACCTCCTGCCAGATCATTGACCGGGCGAGGGCGAGCATCCAAGCTCAGGACCCCAAAGCGTGCCTCTGTACGATACCTGGAAAAAAAACCATCAGGATCACGCCCCCACCCAGCGAGAGGGTCCCAAGGACCCTGTGGATCTCCATGGTCTGGAGCGCAGACCTCACAGAGGGGGGCTTGACAGCACCAGGGACGATTGTGGATGCGATCCAGCGCTAAGCGTCCAGGATCTATCGCCGCAGGAATCTCATGCTCCATACACACAGAGACTTTTCGATCACCGAGGAGGGCATCTTGGAGGATATGAAGCCAACTTTCAGCATAACCTCCAACCGGCTCTGTCAACCCCACCTCTGGAGCTTGCTCAGGAGAACAGCGGGCTCCTTGGCTCATCAATCGGCTGGTGTCGATGAGGAGGTCGATCTCTGGTTCCTGAGCTTGAAGAGAGCTCAAGGGGAGGAGGAGCAGAAAGAGCAAGTCTGAAAGCTTCATCAGGGGACTCCTCACCATCGGCGACAATCAACGGCATATGCGGGCAAAGGAGCAGCTGCTTTAAGAGTGAACTCAGCGAAGCGCTCATCCGCGTCCAGCTGCTCGGGGCTGGGTAAGACGACATTGGCGATATAACCATGGGCGGTGAAGTGCATCATACAGCGTCCTTCTCCTCCCTCCATAGCAGCTTTACCATCGTTGCCGACGTTGTCAGGGATAAAGGTAAAACCATCAACCTCGACACGATAGCTGGGCTGCATCCCAAAGTGCCCCAAGGCGTTATCCAGCAGATCGGGCGGTGGAAGATTCCAGACCCCCAGGGGATTGTCTCGATCTTCAGGACGAACAGCGGCGACTCGTCCATCACTCTCGATGAGCAGGATGCTCTGATAGTTAGGCCCTCTGACCCGGTTGAGGATCTGAGAGCCCATGCGGTTCATCAGGGTCATCGAATGGTGCAAGCCCAACTCAGCGACATAGCGAGCCTGCTTGTTCATACGCTGATTGCCTGAACCGCTGATGTTGAGGGTAGCGTCACGCATGGCGACGAGCCCCAGGGCCAACATGGAGAAGACCACCAAAATAGCCAGGACCAGGGCACTGCCTCGCTCCTCTCTGCGCCTCATCATAAGCCTCTATAGAGATTGGGAGTATGAACCTCGCCATGAAGGGTAGCTACCCTCGCTAAGCCGGTGCTCTGTAGCTTGTCCAGATCGAACCAGATACGATCCATGGGGACACGCTTTTCTTCGTCGTCATAACGAGGTGCCAGGGTAAAACCCTCATCCTCTCTGGGAGTCCTCACCGCTAAGAGTAGGTTGAGGGAGCGGATTCGGCGGTTATTGAAATTGAGCGCTTGCTCCTCACTGGCTGGAGCTGGCTTCCAGTTGCCGATATCATCTTGGGGGTTGGGATCATCAGCGAAGAGAGGAACTTGGGCACCAACCGCCCGGCTATCATAGTTCCCCCAGATCTGAAGATCGATGACATACTCAGCGATGGTCAAGCTCATCCCATCCCTCTCTATGGGATCTCCATTGCGGGCGTCCAAGACGCTGCGGCGCAGTACTGTACGTTCATCTTCCTTATCTTCGTCGCCTTGGATGCTGTATTCGATCAGCTGGACTGGATTAACAGTACAGCCTCCGGTGCATTGCAGGGTGTTAATGCAGGTGATTCGGTCCAAGATGATACTGCGTGTGTCACCGTTAATACTCTTGATGGGCACCAGATCGGTCTGGTTGGAGAGAGGGTTGGAGATATAGAGAAAGAAGCCCTCCTGAAACGCATCCTCCAGGCGTTCTGGAGAGCTGAGGAAGTCGCGCGTGTCTAGAGTGGTCTGCTGAGCTGCTGGAGCCAAGATCACTCGATCTTGGAAAATCTCCTGGGTGTAGAGGGGTAGAGCCCCTGAGTTCTCCACCAAAAGGCGCAGGCGATCAGGTTTGATGGCGTTGGGAGACTCTGTGAGGATTTTGGGAAGATCCTCGATGTTATTATCCTCAATCTGCACCGCGCTTAGATCTTGGACCTGACAAAGCCCTGGATCTCGTTCGGGGGTGTCACGCGCTTCGACGATGGAGAGACGCCCTGCATTGCGCAGATCGCTCTTGATATACTCCATCGCAAAACGCATTCCCTCTTGAAGCTGCACCACCTGTTTCTGATCATAGAAATGATCGGTGCTGGTGATGAAGACCAGATAGATGGCCATAAGCACCAGAGAGCTGATGAATACAGCCATTATCAACTCGACGAAGGTGAAGGCGGCGGCTCCTCTCTTCATCTTTTTACTCCTGATCATGGCGACGGATGCTGACTGGCAGGGTCAGCGAAAAGAAATCAGGATCCATGGCAAAGTTTTGAGCGGCCTCCTCAGAGCAAGCTCCTCTGCCATTCTCACCTCCCGCTCTCAGCACATCTGCATCTGTCTCAGCCTTGGGCCAGACCACTCGTACTCGAGCGCTGAGTAGATCACTGAAAGCTCCCGCCTCTGGACTGAGCAGATACTGCACACAGAAGCGCTGTCGAAGGAGGATGGTTCCCTGAGGATCATCTGAGAGGTGCAAGCGCCCGTTCTGATCTACAGGGATGGGGGTCATGGTGTGCCAAGTGTTCTCCGCTTTATTCAACCAGGGGCCTGGGCGCCCTGCAGCTCCAGGCTGGAGCCAGCCATAGGCATCGCGTTGAAGGATCTCAACAGAGCGCTCAGCCAAATTCACCGCAGAGCCGAGATCTCGAGCTGAGATGTTGGCCTGAGTGGTCCCGATCTGTAGGGCAAAGATAGCGGCGAAGCCCAGAGAGCTAAAGATCACAGCCATCAGGACTTCGACGAGGGTATAACCCCGGCTCTTTTGATGTCTCATCAGTTCAACCTCAAGCGGGCACCTGCACCAAAGCGAAAATCGACACGTCGGGGTAAGCCCTCTGGGGGGCCTTTGGCTGTCGCAAAGTGCTGAAGCAGCAGAGAGACCCGCTCAACAGGCTTGGGAACCCCCTCGACAACTCTCCAAGTTGAGCCCTTGGGGCTGATACAAAGGAGCAGGGGTTGGCTGCTGACTGTATCCTCTTCATCCTCCCATTCCAGGAGGCCGATCTCTGGATCCTCTGCTTGGATCTCGCCCACATTTTCATCCTCAAAAGTCTCAGCGCCAAAGGGAACTCGCCGGATGCTCTTGCTGAGGTTGGCGACATCAACAGCGCTCTTTCGACAGCTTGGATTGTTCGCCTCTCGGATATCAAGGGTGCCTCTCGGTTGCTCCTTACTGAAGTTGCTGAAGCTGAAGAGATAAGCGCGGTTTCGCTTGCGGGCCTGATCTTTACTGCGGTTGAAGAGCTGAGCTATCTCTCCTGCCACCGAGGCATCTTTGTTGGGGTTGCTGAGCTTCTTGATCGAGGGGTAAGCCACCATTGTGAGGATGGCGATCACCACCAGGACGCCCAACAGCTCATAGAGCGTAAAAGCGCGCTCTCCTCTCATGGTTCACTCCCTCTGGATTGAAGATGGGGATCTCTCTGCATTTGGGGTCGACCTGAATGCCAGCTAAAAGTATGCCAGGTTTATAGAAGATCATCTCAGGGCTTTTGGGCCCAAGATCTCCGCAGCTTTTTCTCAAGGTGGTAATGATTGCATAAAGCAGACGAGCGCGGTGCTGAAAAGGGGAGGAGAGATGATTAAAGTTTGGTCCAGTTGAACCTGCCCTTGTTGACGCAGAGTTGCTCTCTCTACTCTGACGGCGCTTTACATTGGCAATGAAGGCATAGCCTTCATCATCGGCTCAACCGCTAAAGGCGGTTACAGCGTCTTTGGCACTGATGTCGCCTGCACCACCCTCCTGACGAGAGAATCTCTACTCTGCACAATCCTCGCTCCTCAAGTTCAACAGAACCCAGGAGGAAGCTTGACAATATCAACATTTCCCCATCCAGAGTTTTTCAGAAGCTTCAGTGGTTGTGTAGTACACACTGTAAATCTTCTGCTGTTGTTTTCAAGTTTAAATAGCCGCAAGCCGAGTTCTCATTTGGCTCCGTAGATGACTCAGATAAGGAGAGTTCATGATTCGCTTCACTTCCCTTCTCTATCTTTTAACATTCTCGCTGCCTGCCTTTGCGCAAGCGAAGTTTAAGATCATCAAAACCGATGAGCTTAAAACCCGACTAGACAAGGGGGATAAGCTATTCCTAGTCGATGCTCTACCTGGGCCAAGGCATCGGATGGGGCATATTCCAGGATCGATCAATATTCCTTTTGGCCTCTTCGATAAGATGAAGGATCAGCTCCCTGATGATAAAGCACAAGCCCTGGTGTTTTATTGCCTTGGTCCCAAGTGTACGCTTTCTAAGCGTTCAGCCAAAGCGGCCATAAAACTTGGATACACAAACGTCTTTGTTTACAACGAAGGAATTCCAGGTTGGGCAAAAAAAGGATACAAGATACAAAAAGATCTTGAGCTTAAGAAAGTTAAACTCAAGACAGTTTCAGCTAAAAAATTCCTTGCCAACCCTTCAAAATTCCATGTGGTTGATGTGATGTATGCAGCCGGATTCAAGAAAGCTCATATAAAGGGATCGATCAATATCAACCTTGATGAGCTTGAGAGCAAAATAGAAACACTGCCTAGGGATAAGACAATTCTGATCGTTGATCATGCGAATAAGCTTGCTAAGATCGCAGGCTGGTTACTGCACCACCATGGTTTGAGCAACGTTCGGATGCTTGCAGGTGGTAAGTTGGGGATGCTCAAGGCGGGTTATAAGCTAGAAAAGAGGTAGGAATTAAGTCATGAGAGCCACACCGATCAGCACCAAACTCATCAGTACAGTAGGAGCGCTGATTATTACGGTGCTTATCGGAGCAATCGGCTCTCTTTACAAACAGTGGGATTTGAAGAAAAACGTTGATTTACTCAGAGATGAACGCGGTAGTACGCTGACGTTTAAAGTCAGAGAAATCGACAAGTTTTATCAAAAAGATATCGCTGAAGGAACGCAAGGAAGTAAGGCCAAGATTGAGGATTTGAACATCCAGGTTCAAATCCTCTTGAAAGGCTTGGTTGCTGAGAAGAAGGGTCTTGAGAATTTAACGCCGATCGCTACAGAGCTCCCCATCTATCAAAAGCGGGCCGAGCGAATGGCTCAGCTCAACGCAGATCAGGAGTTTGATGAGATCGGGGAGGCTTCAGCGGAGTTTAACGCTTCACGGGAACTTCTCCTTAAAAAGGTGAAGCTCGCAAAAGAGTTCTTCGCCCAGTATAAGCGCCAACAGCTTGGACAGATCCTCGCCGATACCGACAATATCATCTATTTTATGCTCAGCTCCTCGGTGATCAGTGTTCTATTGATCCTCTTCGTCGCGTTGTTTTTCTCCTGGAGGGTCCTGAGGCGGTTGAAGCGGGTCTCAGCTCAGTTGAACCATTCAGCTCAAACAGGAGATCTGAGTTCACGGATCGAGACAGAGGCAGAGGATGAGATCGGTGTGCTCTCTGAGAGCTATAACCTCTTTATGGAGCAGATGACTCAGCTGCTCCGTGAGCTGGCTTCTACAGGCCAGCTCATTGAGAGGAGTTCAGGGATGCTGCGGAGAGCAGCCTCTGAGTTGACTCATGAGGAGAACGGCCTGAGCATTGAGACTGAGATGATCAACATCCAACTGCTCAAGCTCGCCGAAGAAGCTCAGCTTGTCTCCGATGAGACACAAACACTCTCCAACGCGCAGAATCTTCTAAACCAATCTGTCCAGACGATCAATATTCAAGCTCAAGAGGCCACCATCGCCAGCGAACGTGCGACCGCTCATACTACAGAGGCGCTCAGGCAACTCCTGAGTTTGGCCAAAGCTGAGGATGAGATCGCCGAGACGATCAAGAGCATCCAATCCATCGCTCACCAAACCCATCTACTCTCCCTCAACGCCAGTATTGAAGCCGCAGCAGCGGGCGATCATGGGCGAGGTTTCGCTGTGGTGGCTCAGGAGGTCAAGCAACTCTCCCAAGAGGTCACCATCGCCGCCAAACGAATCGTCGCGCGGGATAAGGAGATGAACGCTCTGATCCAGGAACTGGAGCAGGCGATCCGCGCAGTTGAGAAGATCAGCGTAGAGATTGACGCCAGCAACCGAGAGATCGCCACCTTGATGAACAGCCAGGAGAGGCGGGCGGCTGAGGTCAACGCGGGGACGCAGCGTGCGGCCTCTGCTCTGAAGCAGGTCCAGGGAGAGGTTGGAGGTGCAGCTCAACAAGCTCTGAGTGTCTCAGAGAAGACCATTCAGGTCTCATCTCAGGTTGTAGATGAAGCTGAAGAGCTCTATCAAGCCGCCCAAACCCTCAACTCTCTGTTGGAGAGTTTTAAGCTCTAGAACCGCTCTTGTTATTCTATTTAATATGCTGGATACGCAACTTATACCAGCCAACGACCCCCAAAAAAAGCATTAGAAGAAAAAAATTGGTTAACCTCTTCTGATGGTGCTGAACATGTAGTGATATGGCTCATGCGGCTCTTGACTTCCAGACCTTCAAATCACTACATCTTCACGACCACCTGAAAACCTGATGTTACATATTTTTTAGCTTTAAAAATCGAGAATCCATTAATTCAGCCCTGTTTGCCCGCGCTCATAACGACCTGAGGATGGTGGACGGCACGGTCTGGAGATCGGCGTTGTTCCGTGATGCTGTGCTGTAAGAGAGGTTGAGGCGTGGGGTGTTGTAATTGGAGTCTTTCTCGGTCTAAATCTCCGATATGATGATTCAGAGGCTGCAATGTTATGGTCGGGTGCTTGTTATAGCGTGGACTCTGAGCTTGGGCAGCTCTCTCCTTTTGGCGCTAAGCTTTAAACGCTATGAAATTCTGAGCATCGCCAAGATGGCCGCGCGAACCGCCTTTGAGAAGGATCTCCTTTACCGTCGCTGGAACGCTCAACATGGGGGGCTCTATGCACCGGTAAGCGTTGAGAGTCCCATCAACCCCTACCTAAAGATCCCCGAGCGTGAGATCCTCAGCCCCTCGAAACAACTCTACACCAAAATCAATCCTGCTTATATGACCCGGCAGGTGCATGAATTGGGAGATAAAAAAAGCGATATCCGAGGGCATATCACCAGCCTCAACCCCCTCCGCCCCGAGAACCGCCCTGATCGATGGGAGCGAACCGCTCTAGAAGCCTTTGAGAAGGGAGAGGAGGAGGTCAGCGCGCTTCAAGAGATAGAGGAGCGCTCCTATATGCGCCTGATGCGTCCCCTCCTTGTGGAGCAGGATTGCCTCAAATGTCACGCGCAGCAGGGCTACCGTTTGGGCGATATTCGAGGAGGTATCAGCGCCTCTATCCCTATGGAGCCCCTCTGGGAGCTCTTCTATCCGCAAGCCTATATCTTGGTTTTTGGGCACTTCTTCGTTTGGATTTCTGGTTTTTTGGCTCTCTTCTGGGGGCGACGTCACCTGGAGCGCAGCGCAGTGAAACGGGAGCGCGCTGAAGCAGCCTTACACCGATCTCAACAAGAGCTCAAAGTCAGTAACCAAGAGTTGGAACTCGCCATTGTACGAACGCGAGAGTTGGCAATCGAAGCTCAACAGGCGAATAAAGCCAAGAGTCAGTTTTTGGCCAATGTGAGCCATGAGATTCGCACTCCTATGAACGGAGTGATGGGGATGAGTGAGTTGCTGTTAGACACCCCTTTGGATTCAGAGCAGCGGGAGTACGTCCAGGTTATCTTTCGCAGTGCAGAAGCGCTCCTCTTAGTGATCAATGATATCCTTGATTTCTCTAAAATCGAGGCGGGTATGCTCGACATCGATGAGCAGGAGTTCGATCTTCAAGAGTCAGTTGATGAGATCAGTGATCTTGTGGCGCTGCGCGCAGCAAAGAAGGGGATTGAGTATGTCGCGATTTTGGATGTTGAGATCCCCACGATGTTGCGAGGAGACGCAGGTCGCCTTCGACAGATCTTGAGCAACCTCGTAAGCAACGCCCTGAAGTTTACTCAGGAAGGAGAGGTTTTGATGGAGATCTCTCTAGAGTCAGAGAAGGAGGAGGAGGTTTCGCTTCGCTTTGAAGTGCGAGATACCGGAATCGGCATCTCTCAAGAGAAGATCAGTGGGCTCTTTGATGCCTTCATTCAGGCTGATAGCTCCACAACTCGCTGTTATGGTGGGACTGGCTTGGGGCTCTCCATTGTCAAGCATCTGGTGGAGCTTATGGGTGGAGAGATAGGTGCAGAGAGTGAACTAAATCAAGGCTCCAATTTCTGGTTCCAGTTGAGCTTCTCCAAGCAGCCCAAGAGCGAGCAGAGAGAGCTATCCCAGCCTCAGGAAAGTTTGAAGGGTAAACACATCTTGGTTGTAGATGACAACGCCACCAACCGTCGCTTGATGGAGTTGCTGCTCAAGGCTTGGGGCTGTCGCTGGGATGAGGCGCCCAGCGCGGCCATCGCTTTGGAGAAGCAGTGGCAGGCTATAGAAGCAGATGATCCCTTCCAACTGCTGATCTTGGATATGCAGATGCCCGAGACGGACGGTGAGCAGCTGGCTGAGGCGATCCAGGCAGATCCAAAGCTCCGCGAAACACCTCTTATGATCATGACTTCTCTGGGCCAGAAGCTTTCTCCAGAGCGTTTAAAAGCCCTGGGGATCAGGGCTTGGCTCAACAAGCCTCTAAAGCGTCACCGGCTTCAGCGCTGTTTGTTGGCGATCTTCGAGGACCAACCAGAGCAAAGCTGCTTCGAACCTCTGAAGGAATCAAAGAGCGGTGAAAAGCTCAAGCTTCGAGTTTTGGTGGCAGAGGATAACCCTGTCAATCGCATGTTGATCGATCGTCTCCTGAGTCGCTTGGGCTCTGAGGTTCTTTGTGTGGATAATGGGCGTGAAGCCCTTGAGCAGTTGAAAGGAAGGGAACGCTTTCATCTTGTGTTGATGGACTGCCAGATGCCGGTGATGGATGGTTTTGAAGCCACGCTGGCGATCCGTGCTCTCCCTGGACCCATCTCCAAGATCCCCATCATCGCGCTCACCGCAGCGGTTCTCCCCCAGGATAGAGCGCGCTGCTTTGCAGCAGGGATGGATGAGATGCTGAACAAACCGATACGCCCCGGTGAGTTAGAGACGCTGCTCCTTAAGTGGGGAAAGAGCAACAGAGTCTAGAGGCTGAAGATACTCAACGCATCGGTTGACGGATGCTGTCAGATGAAGACGGCATAGGTTTCACATCTTGTTTGCCCAGCTCCAGGGCCTTAGAGCATCTTTAGAATTGTTGAATGTTCCTATCGAGTTCTTCACCATCGCATGCTCTCTCCCAGACAGATATTCGCTGTCCTCTGTTGGGGGTCTCGAAATGAGAGACCCAAGACTTAAAGCTTCCAGAGAGTTACTCTAAACTCCTCAGACTCAAGGAGCTGTTCATGGGACTCTCAGGGTTAATGACCCTCGGCCTCCTCTTCGCCTCAAATCTTCCCTCCCTTGATCGCCCTGTACGGACTGGGGTTCAGTCTCCTAAGGACTTCGCCCTGGTGGTAGGTGTAGAGCGCTATCCCTTTTTGGGAGTGGATGTGCCTTATGCCTACCGAGATGCTGAAGCTTTCAAGATCTTCCTGCTCTACACTCGGGGCCTACCTCGGGATCACATCCAGGTTCTCAAAGGAGGGAGCCGGGGGCAGATCCTAAGGGCAGCTCAGGGGATGGCAGAGCGGGCGAAGGGAGGTACCCTCTGGATCTATTTTAGCGGCCACGGTGCTGCTTCTCCCAAGGATGCAGCGCCGATGCTCCTAGGGGACACGGTAAAGGCAGATCTTCTGGAGTTTGAGGCAGGAGCCCTCCGAGTAACGGAGCTACAGGAACTCGCCCAGGGCTCCAAGGCGCGACAGAGCCTCCTGATCTTGGATGTCTGCTACAGCGGTACAGGTCGCGATCAACGTCCTCTACTGCCAGGAGCTCGCTTCGCCGCCCCTGCAACTCTCCTCTCCCCCTCTAAGGTTCTGACCTGGAGCGCCACAAGCGCCAATGAGATCGCCGGGTCCCTAAAGCGGGCTCGTCATGGAGCTTTTAGCTACTTGGTCTTGGGAGCCCTGCGAGGCTGGGCTGATGGAGAGCTGAGCGGATATAGGGATGGTCGCGTAGAGTTGGGGGAGGCTCGGGCCTATGTAGAACGCGGCTTGCTTCTCCTGGAGAGAGAGCAGCAGAGCCCTCGGCTCCTGGCTGGGATCAAAGACACTACCCTGCTTCTCTCTCAGGGGCGAGGCTTGGAGCAGGCCCCTGAACTGCGTGCCTTGACATCAAGCCCCATCGGCTTGAGCCAAGCTGTGCAGCCTGCCTATCAATCCCAGAAAGTTCACTGGAACAGCTTCTCCTCAGGTAAGCCAGGAGCGGGAGGTGGGAAAGAGGCTCCTGTAGGCGCTGCGGCGAAGATCAAGAGCTCAAGTCTCAGAACAAAGGCGAAAAATAAGCCTAAAGTCAGGGCAGAGATAAAGCTTCTTCAAGTCAGCGAGGAGTTAAATTCCAGCGCTGTTCGCAGGGTGCTCCGCAAGCACCTGCGGGGCTTCCAATTTTGCTATGAGAAGCGCCTTCGAGCCCGCTCCAAGCCAAGCAAAGATCTTCAAATCGAGCTGCAAGCGGTGGTGGGTCCCGCAGGCCGAGTACATACCGCACGGGTGGAGAAAATGAGCCCCCAAGATTCTAAGCTAAAGAGCTGTGTAAGAGGGCGGCTCCAGCGACTTCGCTTCCCAACTCCCAAGGGGGCTAAGAGCGTTCAGATCAGGGTGTCTCTCCACTTCAAGCTTGTCCCCTGAGCTTTGAGGTCCCAAGGTGGGTCACTGAGCTGCTGTACTCTATAAAACCTAGCTACTGATCCCCGGAGGCGGCACCATCAGAGTCAATAAGATGATGTCAGACAGCGGATGCAAGCAGCCTCACTCAACTCGAGGAGCAAGAATGCCTTTGGTAAAGTTGGTGGTACCAAACGGCTTCTCATTGCGATTTGCAGCTGTGCTGTATTTTTGCCGCAATTGCCCTGGATGATCTACACGATGAGGTTTATATATGCGTTCTCTGTTGGTGATATCCTCGCTTTTTCTCTGGGCTTGTGACCCAGTACCCCCTCAATTTTTGGAGGTGCTCCCCCCCAATGACAGCGCCGATAGCTTGGGTCCTTATCAAATCACTGCCTTACTGGCAGGCAGCGTGAGTTGGCTGGAGCTGAGCTGGTGGAATGACCGAGGAGGGCAGGGAGAAGCCATCAGAATGGAGAGAGAGGGACGAGCTTGGCGAGGAGAGATCCCAACGCAGCCCCCCAGCACTCAGGTTGCTTTCTCGCTTAAGGCCAGCGGCCCTGGAGGAGAAGCTCATTGGGGAGACCATGTTTTCTTAATCCTTCCTGAGGATCCCTCCTGCGAGTTGGACGGGGAGTGCCGAGGAGAGCAGATCTGCCGAGAGGGGCGCTGTGAGATTCCGCCTGAGCGTTGCCAGCGCGATGAAGATTGTGCTCAAGACAGCCACTGTCCCGAGCCGGGAGATCTCTGTCGGCCCAGAGCTGAGATCTGTGAACGTGATGAAGACTGCGCTGAGGATGCTCATTGTGAGGGGGGGCTTTGTCTCTCTGGTTTTCGTGAGGCGAAAGCTAGAATCCCCTATTCTAACCACGAGCCTGAAATGAGAAGCTGTTGATGCTCGATCTACTGCATCAAGTCTGCAAAGGCTGGACCCATGAGTGATAAAAAAAAGATGGGGAAAATAAGGCGCCGGAGGGTACGGCGCCAACTTGAGAAACATAGCAACTCAGGTGAGGCTTCAGCTTCCCAGGCCGCTGATCACTGGGGAGATCATCTTGATCGGGGCGATCAGACCCCCAAACCAGCCCACTCCTCCAAAGCTTCACGAGCCTCACAGGGCAGTCAACAGAGTTCGCACCTTGTCGACGATCTGAGAGCGGAACCAGACCCTCTTGATCTACGCAAAGAGCGTCCTGCTCCTCATCAACTTAGGATGCGAAGACGAGAGCAGGCTAAGAGGAGGCGTGAGGAGAAGAGGAGGCGTGAAGAGAAGCGTAAACGACAGGCTGATGAGCAGCCCCAGGAGTGTACTGTCGCCAAGAGTCCTGTTCGTCCCCCCAACGCCAAGCAGAGCCCAGAGCAGCTCAAAGCTGAGAGAGAGAGCCCAGCGCAGTCCAAGCCAGGGCGATCCAGGTCTACACACTCAAGCCCCCAAGCCAGCGGTCAACGACAGCTTAAAGACAAAGATGAGCTGCTTGAGTTTTTCCTCCTCAACGATGAAGCTGAGCCCCAAAGCGAAGAGGATGCGCTTCTCTCTACCCAGAAAACAGCTCAGCAGATCTTAGAGTCTCAACCCAGAAAAGCAGGCCCAGAGGAGAAACAAGGGCTGGGAACATTCCCCCTCTTCTTGGCTCTTTTCTGGCTTCTCTCTTTACTGTTTACGTTGCTCCCCTTCTTCAGAGAGGTGAGGGCGACTCAACATCAGCTTGAGTTCTCCAAGATTGTTCAGGAGGAGGCCCTTCGTATTGGAGCCTATGAACAGCTGAGCGTTTGGATCAGCGAGCCCAATATTGAGGCTCTAAAGAAGCTCTATCTGGAGGAGCGTGTACAGATTTTAGAAAATTTGACAGAGAGGGGTTACCCCTTAGAGAGCTCTCGAGTTCGACTTCGATTGGGAGGAAAGGAGCATCTGATCCTCAGCGTTCAGCTTGATGATGAGTTCTCCGTTGGGGTGAACACTCAGGGGAACTTCCTCAACCGAGCTCCCCCTGAGCCTGGGGCTGAGGCCAGCTTCCGGGAGTGGAGGCTCCCCATACTGAGCAACCTCCTCATCAGCACGCTTCTCTTTGGAGCGCTCTTTCAACTTTGGCGGAGGAGGCCCGCTCCAACCTTCATCGTCAAGTAGATGCAGGCACTCTTCATCCTCGCTCTGCTGCTCCCTTGGCACCGCCTTAAGACCCCCAGCTCTACCCCTGCTGAGTCTATCGGAGGCTACTCCAGCGGTTGTTTGGCAGGAGGGGTTTCTCTGCCTGTTGAGGGAGAGGGTTATCAGCTCACTCGTCGTCATCGCCACCGCTACTTTGGGCATCCTCTCCTCAAGGCTTGGTTCGAGGGTTACGCCAAGGATTTGAAGGCTAGAAGCCTCCCTAAACTCTATATTGGAGATATCGCCCAGCCCCGAGGGGGGCCGATGCGCTCAGGGCATCGCAGTCATCAAAACGGCTTGGACATGGACATCTTCTTTGGACAGCCCAAGGGGAAGCCCAAAACGGAGAGCGCCTTCCCCAAGATGGTCACCGCCCAAGAGCGCATCGACGAGAGCGAGTGGAAGCCCCACCATATATATGCCCTGAAATCAGCAGCTCAATCTCCAGAGGTGGCGCGGATCTTTGTCAACTGGGTGATCAAGCAGCAGCTCTGCGCTCAGCTGAAGGAAGAGCGGGCTTGGCTCGCTAAAATCCGTCCCTGGTATGGCCATGATCGTCATTTTCATATCCGCCTGAGTTGCCCTGAGGGCAGCCCAGAGTGTCGAGAACAAGAAGCCCCCAAAGGAGAGGGCTGCGGAGAGGAGATCTGGTTCTCCAGGGCTGAGGTGCTCAAGCGACAACGAGCTAAGAAAAAGAGCAGGGCAAAGATAAAGAAGAGGAGCCGTCCTTCTCGACCACAACGCTGCCGCGAGATCAAGAAAGCCAAGTAGGATCCTTGACCCTGCACTGGGGCTCTGCCAAGAAGAGAGTACTGTTTTCACCCAGGGGGTTTCATATATGTCGGCCAAACCAGCGAGCACAGAGTTTAAATTTCGCTCTTATCCCGCGATCATATTCCTTTACCCAAGCCTGCTCATGGCCATCATCTGTGGGATCTGGGTTGAGTCTGCGGGGGCTTCAGTGACCGAGCCGGGCCTCTCAGGGCTCTTCTTCACCCTGGTTTTCTTCTTCAACCTGACCATCATGGCTTTTGATTATACGAGGCTGACCAGCATCATTATCATCCTCAGTATGATCATCTTTGGTTTGGTGTCTACCCTGGCACCCAGCGTCGGTGACTTTCTCTTAAAAGCGATTTTTCATGAGATGTTTATGGATGGTGTTTTTTATTGGGTCTGGGCGACAGGATTGGCGATCATCTTTGTTGTTGCTTTTATTCGTACCCGCTTCGATTACTGGGAGGTCAAGAACAACGAGCTGCTTCATCACCACGGCCTCCTTGGTGATGTAAAGCGCTGGCCTGCTCCTGGACTGCGTACTTCAAAAGAGATCAATGATGTCATGGAGTATCTGCTCTGCCGCTCTGGCCGTTTGGTTCTTAGACCTGCTCAAGAACCTCGGGATATCGTTATCGAGAATGTACCCAACATCAACAAAGTAGAGAATCGGATGCAGGAGCTTTTGAGTAGCCTCCGCGTAGTAGATGGAGACTAGAGAGAAACTCTCTAGGGATAAGGCAAAATCATGTAATATCTATCCTCTTTATACTCCTCTTCGGTAGGAGGGTTTAGGCTGCTCTTAGCGTTGATGCTTCTTCAGGGAGGGCTCGCCTTCGCTGAGCCCGCTTTGACGAGCCTAGACTCTACAGAGTTGAGCTAGGCGCCTGAGGCTGAACTTAAAGAGAAACCCGCTGGAGAGGCCAAGTCTCTAGAGAAGCCCGCTGGAGAGGCCAAGCCAAAGGAGCAGAAGAAGGGTTTCTTGAGGAAACTGGCTCCTATCCTGATCTTGCTGGTTGTGGTGGCTATCGTACTGGCCCGCCTTCCCAAAGTGGAGGGGATCGATCACAGCCAAGCTTATCGTTGGCGACGGGTTCGTAACTGGCTGCCTCTGGGTTTGACCTATATGTTTCTCTATATGGGTCGCTACAACATCAAGGTGAGCCAGCATGCCTTTGGGGATCTCAAGAACGCAGCGGGAGATCCTTTGATGAGCAACGCCGATTTCGCCACCATCTTTATGGTGGGCACGGCGGTCTATGGCTGCGCTTTTCTGAACAACGGCCCCCTCACCGATCGCTTAGGAGGCAAGTTCGCTATCCTCATGGGTGCAGGAGGTGCGTTGGTAGCCAATCTCCTGATGAGGATCTCCACCTGGATTCTGCTCAATCAAGGCAGCGGGGCTGAGTTTATCGCAGGTAACTTTGTCCTTCTCTTCTCCCTACTCTATGCCATCAATATGTACTTCCAGAGCTTTGGCGCTGTAGCCATCGTTAAGTGCAACGCCCCTTGGTTTCATTGTTCGCGGGGATCATCTCAGATCGTGTCTTTGACTCTCGCCGTGGACCAGTCGCTGGGATCCTCTATGGCGGTATGTTGGCGGGTGCCATCGTCCTGACCTTTACCTATGACACCCCTGCTGTAGGTTGGCTGGTGGTGTTGATGAGCATGTTTGTCATCGGCGTGCATGGGATGCTTTCAGGGACCGCGAGCATGGACTTTGGTGGCAAGAAGAACGTAGGCGTGGTCGTGGGTATCATCGATGGCTTCGTCTATGCTGGTACCGCTTTTATGTCCCTGCTTTATATCTTCATCCTACCCCAAGATGGTGTGGGTGAGGCGGCGGATCCAGCCAATTGGAGTCTCTGGCCTATCTCGATGATTCCGATGGCCCTCATCGGCCTGTTGCTCGCGATTCGGCTCTGGAACGCTAAGCCCAAGCCTAAGAGCAGCTTGGCTCACTAAATTTTCATTGACCTCCCTCTGAGCATCTATAGGCTCATCGGTTACTCCATAGACCATCTCAGATGTTGAACTCAGTTTAGGTCT
Organism: uncultured Nannocystaceae bacterium; assembly: GCA_964384025.1. Lineage (GTDB taxonomy): Bacteria > Myxococcota_A > Bradymonadia > UBA7976 > UBA1532 > CAYLJJ01. The sequence continues at coordinate 6,319 of CAYLJJ010000025.1, read as the reverse complement.
CTCTGAGCCGAAGACGCAGGAGAGATAGAGCTAAAAGGGTAAATATAAACCAAGGAGGAGCACCATGGCCCTGAACACAGCCCCCTCCACCATCCTCAGTCTCTTCTTGGAGTATCAAACCTGCGTCATTTTGGCTCGTTCTTCCCACATCTTGAGGTAGAGGGGTAGCTTCAGCACCTCCGCTTCCAGCCTCTCCTGCGCCTCCGCCAGCAGCCCCATCGGCGCTGTCGCCTGCTCCGCCCATATCCTCTTCCGTCCCCATATCCTCTCGATGAACTCCAAAATCGGGAGCTAGACAATCAGGACAAGCCCCTTGAGCAGCTCCGACCCGAGCGAAGTTGACGCTGAGAGAGTCCACATCGCTCCACTCCAAGGAGGAGTTTGAGTCACCCACCCCAGGGGTATTCAGGGTCGCTGGATCATGGGGGATGGTATCCATACAGGAGAACTCTCCCTGACCCACCATCACTCCAAGACCTCCACGCTCTAAACCTTCGCGGTCCAGGCCTAGGGCCTCTAAAGGGATGCTCATCTCGTAGAAAGTGTCTCGTCCTCGATCGTGCCCTTCAGCGATGAAGTCGCGAAGACTGCCTGGATCATTGCGATCATCGACATCCCCAACCCCCCAAAGCTGATCAGCAGCAAAGCCCGCCTCGGTCGCCACTTCGATTCCCAGCTCCTCGATCGGGAAGTAATCGATCCCTCCATCATCGACGACAAAGGTCCCGTCGACCGCCCGCGAGAAGTAGCCCTGCCAGAGGTTGGAGGCGATATAGATCTGATAGTCAGGCTGATCCACGCCGGTCCAGTAAGGCTCCCCCCCATTTTTCCCCCACATATCCAGTACAGCTCCCTGAGCGGGGAGCGTGTCAAAGGCGATCCACTGGATTAGATCCATAGAGTGGGGGCTCCCTCCTCCTGCTGAGCCCGCGTTGGCTGGATCGATGATGTCGGTTACATCCACATACTGCCAAGCCAGATAGAGATGCTGATCATCCCAGGCCGCCCAAAGATGGCTGAGATCCCAGGGGCTCTCATGCATGGTCCAGTTGTCCTGTAGGGAACGGGGATCATCATTGGCCATATCCAGAGCGATGAGATTGTGTAGCCCCCACTCTCCCGAGTTGGCGCCATCCACCGTGGGGCTTCCAGGACCGCCTAAGCTGGGGTTGGTCTCATAGGGGCGCTGGGCCTGAGCGGGGAGCACCCAGAGACAACACAGACAGTATAAAGAAAATGATCGCATCCTCTCCTCCTCTGAGCGGGAACGCAGTTCCCCTGTGCTCTGGACGAAGGACAGGCTTTAACAGATTCTGGGCAGGTCCTCTCCATAGGGGCGCTGGATCCGACGCCGCCCTATACCTGTGATCAGCTCAGCTAAGGGCCGTGTTTGAGCGATCATCTGGCCGATGAGGGCGGCTCGGCGTCCCAGGGGGTGAGCGCGACACGCCGCCAAGACCGCTGGCGCGGACTCAGGAGGCAGGACCGCCAGAAGCTTGCCCTCATTGGCGACATTGAGGGTGTCCAGACCCAGGGCCTCAGAGAGATGCTGCACTTGAGAACTCATGGGGATGCGCCCCTCCTCAACCTCTAAACCCAGCCCTGTCTCCTCCACCAGATCCGCCAAGACTCCAGCGACCCCGCCACGGGTAGGATCTCGCAGGAAATGGATCTCTCCAGCAGCCAGCATCGCTTCGATAAGGCTGTTGAGAGGGGCCGCGTCGCTCTGGATGCCGGTCTCAAAGCCCAACCCCTCTCGGGCGGAGAGGACCGCGAGGCCATGCTCAGCGGGGATCCCACTGAGCAGGAGGAGATCTCCTGCTTGGATCTGAGCGGGAGAGAGGTTCAAGCCCGAAGGCAGAACCCCAAGGCCGCTGGTGTTGATCATCAGCCCCTCTCCCTCTCGATGTTCAATCACCTTAGTGTCTCCAGTGACGATGGAGACCTGAGCCTCCTGAGCCGCTTGGGCGATGGAATCGAGCACTCGCTCCAAGGTGGAGATGCGCAGCCCCTCCTCCAGGATAAGGCCTAAACTCAGCGCCAGAGGACGCGCGCCCATCACCGCCAGATCGTTCACCGTCCCGCAGATCGCGAGGCGCCCGATGTCCGCTCCCGGGAAGCTGAGGGGATGTACAACAAAGCTGTCGGTCGTCATACAGAGGCGACCTCCAGGGCGCGGTAAGAGCGCGCTGTCCATCAGCGGATCAAGCAGTGGGTTGGAGAGTCGAGGGAGGATATGTTCGCTGAGGAGGCGACGGCTCAGCTCTCCCCCTCCGCCATGCCCCATGATGATACGATCTGCGCTCATCCCCGCGCTCCATAGCGATACCAAGCCGCGCAGCTCCCCTCGCTGCTGACCATACAGGGGCCGATCGCCTGACTGGGGGTGCAGCCCTCTCCAAAGAGGGAGCATTCGGGGGGCTCCGCTTTGCCCTGGATCACCTCACCACAGAGGCAACCTGGAGGATCATAGTCGGGGCCGATCTCTACTCCATGGCGCTCCTGGGCGTCAAAGCGACGCCAAGGAGCTCGGAGCCGATCTCCACTGAGAGGGATCGATCCCATCGCTCGCCAGTCGGTCTCTTCCGCTTCAAAGAGCCGCTCCATCACCATCTGAGCTTTGATGTTGCCCTCAGGGCGCACCGCCACTCCGTAGAGGTTCTCTAAAGCAGGTCGCCCGCTCTTGAGCTGTCGCAGCAGGGCTGAGACCCCCGCCAAGAGCTGAGGGGGTTCAAAGCCCGCGATGGCGCAAGCCAAGCGATGCTCCTCCAGGATGGGGCGATAGGGCTCAGAGCCGATGATGACGCTGACATGCCCAGGGAGCAGAAATCCGTGGAGGTTATGTTCCTGTGAGAGCAGAGCCTCTACGGCAGGCATCACCCGCTTATGTCCCATCAGGACGCTGAAGTTAGAGAGCCCCCGGCGCTCCGCCTCCAGGACAGCCAAAGCGGTCGCTGGAGCGGTGGTCTCAAAGCCCACCGCCAAAAAGACCACCTCCTCTTCAGGGTACTCAGCGGCGCGACCGAGAGCATCGCGGATAGAGTAGCAGATCTGCACCCGCGCTCCCTCCGCCTTGAGGGACTCTAAGCTCCCCTCTCGCCCTGGAACCCTCAGCATGTCGCCATAGCTACAGAGGGTCACGCGACCACCGCGAGCCATCTCCAAAGCGGCATCGATATAGCCCTGGCTGGTGACACAGACAGGACAGCCAGGGCCACTGATCAGGCGGATATTGGGGGGCAGGCTGGCTCGCAGTCCGCTGCGAAAGAGGGAGACGGTGTGGGTGCCACAGACCTCCATCAGGCGAACTTCGGGCAGGCCCTCAGCCAACTCCATCAAGCTCATACCCCCTCCTCCTGGAACTCTGGGGGCAGTTCATCCACCAACTCTGCCTCCTTGAGGTAACGCCAAGTCTCACGGGCCTCCTCCTCATCGAGGTGTTGGATCGCATAGCCTGCGTGGATCAGGACCCAGGCTCCCAGCTCCAGCTCTGGGAGGAGGGCTAAGCTGACCTCCATACGGCTCCCCTGTAGATCGACGATGGCGAGCTGATCATCTCGATGGCTGATCACCTGAGCGGGCACGGCCAGACACATAGGCGCTCCTCTCTTGAGCGGCTGCGACTACGGCCTGACCCAGTGAGATCCCCCCATCTCCGGGCGGGACCCGGCGATGAAGGAGCGGGATCAAGCCGCGAGCCTCTAAAAGATCACGCAGTCTGTCTCTCAGGATCTGGTTGGCGAAGCAACCCCCTGAGAGGGCGATATGTTTAAGGCCCTCTCGTCCAGCGATCCTTTGCCCCGCCTCTGCAAAGATCTCAGCCACCGCCAGATGGAAGGCCAAGGCCAGAGCTTTGGGAGATTCAGCGGCTTGACTGCGCCTCAACAACGCCTTGATCATCGGTCGCCAATCGAGGATCAGCTCCTCTTTGGTCTCGCTCAGCTTCCAGGGCAGGGGCTCAGCGGCCTCCGCGTCAAGGGCGGCAGCCTCCAGGAGCATAGCGGCCTCCGCCTCAAAGCGATTTTCTTGGCAGATCCCCAAGAGGGCGGCGACCCCATCAAAGAGCCGCCCCAGGCTGCTGCACCTGGGCGCTCGCTCCCTTTGAAGCAGAAACCTAATGGGCGGGAGTTGCAGAGGAGAGGGGAGGCTCAGGAGAGGCGCCTCTCTCGGCTCCATCTTCAACTCATGGAGCAGCGAGAGAGCCAGCCTCCAGGGAGAGCGTGCCGCTGCATCTCCCCCTGGCAGCATAAAGGGCCGCAGCCAAGCCCGCCGCAGAAACCCTGAGTGATCCCCCTGAAGGATCTCTCCGCCCCAGACCGTTCCATCCAGACCATAGCCCGCTCCATCCGCGATGATCCCCAGGGCAGGGCCTTGATGGCCATTCTCAGCCAGACAGGCGGCCATATGGGCGTGATGATGCTGAACCCTATAGATGGGGAGCCCCAGCTCAGGAGCGCAGCGGCTGGCGCTATAGTCTGGATGCAGATCCACCGCCAGGGCACCTGGCTCCAACTCAAAGAGCCGTGGAAACTCCTCTTTGATCTGAAGAAAGGTACGCCAAGCTGCCGGGTTGGAGAGAGTGCCCAGGTGCTCGCTGACGAGCGCCTCCCCCTTATAAAGCAGACAGAGGGTGGACTTCATCTCTGGCCCCAGAGCCAGGATGGGGTGCTCAGGATGGAGATCAACAGGGATGGGCTCAGGGACAAAACCTCGGGCACGACGTATCAGGGTTGGGGGCTCACCCCAGAGCAGCACAGAGTCATCTACAGCTCGTTCAATGGGACGATCATGCAGCAGAAAGGCATCCACCAACTCCTTGAGGCGTGATAGGGCCTCCTCGTTTCTATAGCAGAGGGGCTCGGCGCTGAGGTTACCTGAGGTCACCACCAGGGGAAAGGAGATCTGCGCCAGGATCAGCTGATGGAGCGGAGTGTAGGGCAGCATCACTCCTAAGCGTGCTTGTCCAGGAGCGACCGCCTGAGCTACAGAAGCCCCCGGATGTCGAGGCAGGAGAAGGATGGGAGCCGCGCTGCTCTCCAGCAGAGAGGCTGCACCAGGCGGAAGCTGAACCAGCCGTGAGACAGCCTTTAGATCTCGTAGCATCAGGGCGAAAGGCCGCGCCTCACGCGCCTTACGCGCTCTCAGCTTAAGGACGACAGCCTCTTCATCGGCGCGACAGACCAGATGAAAGCCCCCCAGGCCCTTGATTCCTAGGATCTTCCCCTGCTCAAGGTACTGGATCGCCTGAGGGATGATCTCTCCAGGGAGCAGCTGTCCATCTCGATCACAGAAGCTCAGACGAGGACCGCAGCGGGCACAGGCGGTAGGTTGGGCGTGAAAGCGCCGATCTAAAGGCTCCTCATACTCAGCACGACAAGCGAAGCAGAGCGGGAAGCCTGCCATGCTGGTGCGGGGGCGATCGTAGGGGCGATCGCGGATGATGCTGTAGCGGGGGCCGCAGTGAGTGCAGTTGAGGAAGGGGTAACCAAAGCGACGATCTTCAGGATCGATCAACTCAGCCAGACATTGAGAACAGCTCGCCGCATCAGGGCTGATCTCCGCTTCTGCCTGTCCACTTCGGCGGCTGGTCTGGATAAAAAAGTTGGCATCGCCCAGGCAGGGGATCTCCTCAATTTCCAGAGTATTGAGGCGAGCGAGAGGAGGCAGCTCATTGGGGAGGCGAATCTGAAAGCGCTCTAGGGCCTTCAAGCTGCCCTCCAGCTCGATAAAAACCCCACGCTCATCATTGCCTACCCAGCCACTCAGGCTAAGGGCGTTGGCGAGGCCATGAATATAGGGACGGAAACCCACCCCCTGTACCCGCCCTTTCACTCTTAAGTGCAGGCGCTTTACAGAAGAGGGAGTTGGGAGCTGAGGTGAATCGCGCATGGCGAGGAGAGATGCCTGACTCCTTCTCTAAGATCCAGGTTCAAGCAGTTCGGTGCTGGAGCCTTCAGCTGCTTGGCTCCCTGCCCAGACTTCTCCCGATGGTTCAACATCTGATGCTTCCAGCAACACAACCTAGGGTTTCGCCACTTGCTCCGATGGCTGAGCTGCGCTTCCAACCCAAGGCTGTTCCGAGTGGGTGCAGGCTCAAAAATCACTGGATACATATCCATCACTCCGCCTCAGAACATCGGTGAGTGTCGACGCCACATGCCCCATGTCAGCTTCGTCTATTGAGTTCGGTAGATTGCGTCATGCAGAAAATGACAGTAATTGTAGAGGATTCGATGGATCTGCATCCGGTGGGGACAACCATGTTTCAATACTCCGGTCATCCTCAGGTCGCTATGACCCCGTGGTTTATGAGGGTGGG
>CAYLJJ010000024.1:0-66517 GCA_964384025.1 uncultured Nannocystaceae bacterium | reverse complement strand
CCCCCTTAAACTTCGCTTGCCTTGTTTTGCATCTCAACCCTGGCCGGAGTATTGACACAAACTGAGAGGAGGAAAAAAAATATGGAGACCCAGCTCTGTGCTTTCTGGATCGGAGATGATCTCTTCGGAATCGGAGTTTCTTCAGTCCAAGAGATCGTCCGCGATCAGATCGAGACCCCCATTCCTCTCGCAAGGCCTCAGATCCGAGGGCTCATCAATCTACGAGGGCAGGTGGTCACTGTGGTTGATTTGCGTCGCTGTTTGGGTCTCCATCCGGCTGAGGATGAGAAGCGCTGTGTACATATCGTACTTCATCATAAACATGATAGTTTTAGCCTATTTGTCGATGGTATGATGGGAGTGGTAGATGTAAAAGAGGAGCAGTGGGAAAAACCAGCAGAGCAGGAGGACCATGTCGCTCGAACTCTTATTGAAGGTGTCTATAAATTGGAAAAAAATCTCCTTTTGCTTCTAGACCTCAACCAAATCATAAAAATCGTCGGGTAGGAAGATGAAACAGATCAGAGTATTGGTTGTGGATGACTCTGTTGTTGTCCGGAAGATGGTTTCTATGCATTTCAGGAGTGCAGAAAACATCCAGATCATTGGAAGCTGTAATGGGGGCCTCCAGGCCCTTGATTGGCTCCATTCAAACCAAGTCGATCTGATCATCTTAGATGTGGAAATGCCTGGAATGAATGGAGTACAGGCTCTCAAGCTGATCCGTGAGCATCACCCTGAAATACAAATTCTTATGTTCAGCGCCCTCAACCCAGCTCAGGCGAGCCTCACCCTAGAAGCGCTCGCAGAGGGAGCTGCTGATTACATCACCAAACCCAGCAGTTTGGGTGGTGCGGGTGCTTTGCAGACCTGGAAAACCTTGGAGGAGCAGATCCAAGCGCTCTTTTACGAGCCCTTCTCAATCCCTGAGATGTTTCAGAAGAGGCCTGAGCTTGAGCCTGAGAGTGAAGAGGAGCCCAGCTCCACAGTCGATCACAAGCCCAGCCCAACGCTCAAAACCAGACCCGACCTTATAGCTGACAGTAAGCCCACTCCTGAGATTAAAGCTCGACCCAGCTCTACGAGCCACAGCAAGCCTACTTCTGCGGTCAAAATTCGCTCCAGCCCTGCGAGCAGTCACAAGCCTACTTCTGCGGTCAAAATTCGCTCCAGCCCTGCGAGCAGCCGCAAGCCTAATTCTGCAGTCAAAGCTCGGCCCAGCCCGAGCAGATCAAGAGCTCCTCTTCAAAAGCCAAAGAGAGAAGCTTGGGATCTCTGGGTGATTGGCTCCTCCACTGGGGGTCCCAAAGCTCTACAAGAGCTCTTGGAGTCTCTCCCAGGACCGTTGCCTGTACCTGCGTTGATTGTTCAACATATGCCTCCTGTCTTTACCCAGTGTCTCGCGGAGCGCCTGAGCAAGAAGACTGGCTTAGAGGTGAAAGAGGCGAGCGATGGAGATTTTCTACAAGCGGGATCTTTTCTGCTTGCTCCTGGAGGTTATCATATGCGCCTCAAGGGAGGCAGATCAGAGCCGCGCGTGCTCCTAGATCAAGGCCCTGAGATCAACTTTGTTCGTCCTGCTGTGGACGCTCTATTGCCTTCGGTTCAGCGTCTCTATGGAGCCCGCTGCTTGGTCACGATTCTCACTGGAATGGGGCGTGATGGTTGCGATGGCTGCTTTGCTCTTCACGAGCAGGGAGCGACCATCCTGGCTCAAGACAAAGCCTCCTCAGTAGTTTGGGGGATGCCTGGCGCTGTCGCCTCGCTGAGCCCGCAGCTCCTCTCCCCCCGAGAGATGGGTCCTTGGATTTATCAAGGTTTTTGAAGCCTTGATATTCATTAAGGCCGCTCATCCGCCATGGCGGACGGAGCCCTTGATCGTGGGGTCGGCAAAACCACCAGTCGCCCCGGACGGGGAAACCCCGCCAAACACCGCCTCTGAGAGCCCTCAACAGCCCAAAACTATCCCACCCACATCAACATCAAAACGTTCGAGATCCACAGTGTGAAGCTCTCGCTCTAAGCTCACCGTCAATTCCTGAAGGCCCCTCTCAAAGTCCGACTGCTGTGGTGTTGCCTCTTCTGCCGACAGCGACAGATGCCGCTTCACGAAGGCCTTCAGCTCTGCAAAGGAGGGGCTGGTGGAGAAATCAAAATCCTGCGAGCCTTTCATCGGTTGCCTTTTCTGGTCGTGTCTTTGGATTCGACACCCTGGCCCTACCAGAATCGGGCAGCCTCTCCCATTCCCCTCATCAGGCCTCTTTTTGAACTACCTCGCCCATGGCAGATGGACACCCATGTTAACATCTTCCAGTTTTAGTGGAACTTAATGTCTGGGGGAGAAAATGTTCATTGAGATGGTTCCCGCGCGGATCACCTTGATGGTTTTCGCTATATGCCTGCCGGCTTGTGAAGACTTTAGCGGCGGAGAGCAGTCGACAGGCAAAGACGCCCAAGAAGTGGCGGAGCAGACGGACGACGCCATTTTTGTTCCCGATTTGCATCTCTTGGACACAGCGAACCCCGACGCTGCCGAACTTGATGGGTATATCGATGCGATCCGGGAAGATGGATCGCCTCCAGACGCCGGTCTTGCGGATTTGGGAACGACCCGCACCGATGCCGCTGCAGACCTGGGTCCAGACAGTGTTGTCGATTTTTCGATGGTCGACGTGGCCCATGTCGACGTGCCCCGTGTGGATGTCGACGTGCCCCGTATGGATGTCGACGTGCCCCGTATGGATGTCGACGTGCCCCGTGTGGATGTCGACATGCCCCGTGTGGATGTCGTTGTGGCGGATGGCACCCTGCTCGACACCTCCTCCGACGGCGGCTTTTTTCCTCCGGATTTTGGGGATGACCAGCCCGACGAAAGCGTCATTGAACCGCCGGCTCCGGATTCCGCCGTAGCGGACGGGAGTATTGTTGAACCGCCGACACCAGACGGCGGCTCAGAGCCGCTTTCGATTGTCGCCGTAGCACTACCACCGGCCAGCGTTGGAGAGGATTACGCGGCGAACGTGCATGTGTCAGGCGGAAGACCACCGTATCACTGCGAGGTGGCCGGGTTGCCCGAGGGGCTCTCGATGCAGTCCGAAGCGTGCACGATTGTCGGAACACCTCGCGCGGAGAGCCGCTTCGAAGTCACGGTGTTAATTATCGATGGTGAGGGGGAGCGCATCGAGACAACGTTCACGCTGGAGGTTGCACCCGGACCGTTGCGCATCATCACCGCGGTTTTGCCCAATGTGGAAGCTGGTCAAGTCTACGAGGTCGTGCTCGAGGCCGTCGGCGGCGCGGATCCGTATCGGTGGACCATCGAGGGTCTTCCTCGGGGCCTTTCCTTCGATCCGTTGCGAGGCCGGATCGCTGGCGCGCCGCTGGAGCATGGGACTGCGGATCTCACGGTGAGTGTTCGGGACACCGGCGACACCCAAACAGCAGTGGAGCTGTCGCTGACTGTTCGCCCGCCGCCGGCGCGCATTGTGGAGGCGCCGTTGCCCGAGGGCCGAGTTGGCGAGGCGTATTACGCTACGTTGCAGGCTGCCAGCGGCGCAGGGCCGTTTCGTTGGCGCGCCGACGGCCTTCCACAGGGTATAGGGCTGGCGTCGGAGACCGGCGTACTGGATGGAGTCCCCGCCGAGCGCGGGGTATTCGAGCCGACGTTCGTTATGACCGACGCGGCGGATCAGCAAGCCCAGATATCGCTACCGTTGGGCGTCGAGCCGCCACGGCTGCGCTTGTTGACCGAGGCGTTGCCGCCGACTCAAGCCGATCTACCCTACGAGGCGTCACTGGACGCGGTCGGTGGTAGTGTTCCATACCGATGGGTCGCTGACGGCCTCCCGGTGGGTATGGCCATCGATCCGCAGACTGGGGTGATCGGCGGCATCACGCGCGCGCTCGGAGAGCATGAAATCCGCGTACACCTCGAAGATGGCGAGAGTCAACAGGTCCAGCGCCTCTTGCGACTCGCCGTCGAGCTGCCGTCGCTTGCAATCCTCACTGAAGCGCTACCGTCGGCCACCGCGGGGCTGCTCTACGAAGCTGTCGTCGAGGCCGACGGGGGGTTGACACCGTTGGAATGGAGCGCCCGCGGTCTGCCGGCTGGGCTCGCCATCGACGGAGACAACGGACGCATCACCGGGACGCCGGGGATCTCCGGACGCTTGGATGTTAGACTCATTGTGACCGACGCGGTCGGGCAACGGGCGGCTCGCACTCTATCACTGGAACTCATCGTGCCGCCGCTCACGGTGGTGACCGACGCGCTGCCTGAGGGGCAAACCGGCTATCCGTACGAAGTTGTGTTTCAGGGTGTGGGCGGGACACGCCCGTATCGTTGGACGGCCAGCGGGTTGCCGCAGGGGGTGACTGTGGACGCCGCTACCGGCGCGCTCTCGGGAATGCCACGGGAAGCTGGGGTTTTTGAGGTAACCGTGGCGCTCGAGGATGCAGCGGGGCGAGGTGCTGAGATCACCCTCGAGCTGCGCGTCGATATCGCGCCGCTGGTTTTTGCCACCGAAGATCTTCCGGACGCATCGACCGGTTACGCGTACGACTTCGAGGTGGAAGCGGCCGGCGGGATCCCTCCATACAACTGGGCGGCGTCGATGCATCCCTCGGTGGGCCTTTCCATCGACCCGGTAACTGGTGCTATCTCGGGTCGAGCGCGCGGCATGATGGGAATCGATCGCTATCCGGTGCAGCTCACCGTGACCGACAGCGCGGATGGCTCGGAACAGCGGGAGTTTGAGCTCCGGGTGGTCCAAGCCGAGCTTCTCTTCGAGCTCGAGGCGCTGCCCAACGCTTTCGTCGATACGGAGTACTACTTCAAACTGCCCGTACAGGGCGGCGTCCCGCCTTACCAATGGGTATCTGCGGGCCTCCCTTTCGGCATGCACATCGGTCGCGACAACGGCGTCATCGATGGTGCGCCAGGACGAACGGCCCAGCTTCAGATAACACTCGCAGTTCAAGACGCCAGCAACCAGCGTGTGGAACGTCGCGTTCGGCTGAGCGTCCACGCGACCCCCCTTGTTATTGAGAACGACGCCCTGCCCGAAACCCGGATGCGCGAGGAGTACAACACCACGTTGGAAGCCTCCGGCGGCGAGCCGCCCTATCGTTGGGCAATCGAAGAGCTCCCACCTGATCTCGAGCTCGATGTGTGGACCGGCGAAATCTACGGTTTCCCACAGGGGGCGGGCAACTTTGATCTCAGCGTCTCGGTCGAGGATGCTGAGCTGCAGGTGACGCGGGTCGCGCTGACGCTGATGGTGGCGCCCGAGCGACTCGCCTTGAACGCCTGGCTTCCGGATGGGCAGGTGGACCGGGACTATCGATTTCAGGTGAGATCGAACGGTGGCGTTGAACCCTTCAGCTGGACCGCGATGGGTTTGCCGGTCGGGCTGTCCATCGACGCCGAGTCCGGCGTGATCTCCGGTCGCCCGCTGCAAGATGGGCGCTTTCAAGTAACCATCGCGATCGAAGATGCCGCTGGCAACCGAGTTGAGGGCGAGATCGCCTTCGACGTGGCGCCGGGTGTGCTTGAGATTGTCATCGAAGATCTACCTCCAGGACGCGCCGCTGAGACATACGAGGCGGCCATTGAGATCGTCGGCGGAAATGCACCCTACATCTTCACGGCCGAGGGTCTCCCGCGCGGCCTCTCGCTGGACGTTGAGACCGGTGTTCTCACGGGCGCCGCCGAGGTGTACGGCAGCTTCGAGGTGACGTTATCGGTCCAGTCGGCCGATGAGCAGAGCGTCGAAGGGCTGCTTAACCTCGAGATGGCGCTACCGCGTCTGGTATTGGCCACGGAGACCATGCCCAACGGGCAGATGGGTACGCGGTATACACTCGACATCGACGCGCAGGGCGGGGTGCCTCCGTTGCTCTATCAGGCGCGAGATCTACCACCGGGGTTGCAACTCGACGCGCGTACCGGGCGCATCGACGGTGACCCACAGGCATACGACCGCTGGGAACCGCGCATCACGGTAACCGACGATGAGAATCAACAGGCGGCTCGTTCGTTTCCGCTGATGATTGCTCCTCGGCGGCTGCAGTTGAACGGAGATGATCTGGAGCTACCCGGTGCGCGGATCGGCGAAGCATATGAGGCGCAACTGGCCATCGATGGGGGCGCGCCGCCGGTGCGGTGCAGCGCACAGGGGCTGCCGCCCGGGCTCGTTTTGGACGCCGAGCAGGGCGTGATCTCCGGCACTCCCAGTCAGATTGGGATCTACACGCTCCGCATTCGAATCGAGGACGCCTGGGAACAGCGCGTTGAGCGGAGCATCGATTTTGCCGTGCAACCACCGCGCCTCGAGCTCGCACTCGAGCCACTACCCGACGCCCGGGTTGGGGAGGAGTACGCAGGGCGCGGTGAGGTGTCAGGCGGGCTGCCTCCCTATATTTGGCGCGTGAACGGGTTGCCCGCCGGCCTCCTCCTCGACCAGCAGACCGGGGTGATCTCGGGAATGCCCGAGCGCTTCGGGCGCTTTGAGCCAACTCTAACGGTGGCCGACGACGACTGGGGCCAACAGGTGAGTCTAGCCGTGCCACTGCGGATCTGGCCACCGGCGCTCGTCATCGTGACGGCCGAGCTACCCGATGGACTCACCTGGGAAGAGTACGAGGCGCTGTGCGTGGCGGAAGGCGGAGCGCCGCCATACAGCTGGAGTACAGAGGCGCTGCCACGCTGGCTTGAGATCGACGCCGAGAGCGGCGTGGTCAGCGGCATCCCCGTCGATCACGGCGATCTAGAGCCACAGATCATCGTCGAGGATTCCGAAGGGCAACGGACGACGCGGATGGTGCCGTTTTTCGTTGAGTACAACTGCGTCGAAAGCAACAACGGTGTTGAGATCTGCGATGAGATCGACAACGACTGCGACGAATCCGTCGATGAAGGCTTCGATCTCAACACCGACATGGCCAACTGCGGCCGCTGTGCACAGGCGTGTGAGTTGGAAGGTGCTGAGAGCAACTGCGAAGGCGGTGTCTGCCTCTTGGTGGCCTGCTTAGCGAACCAACACGATCTGGACGGCGATCCGAGCAGCGGATGTGAGTACGCCTGCCGGATCACGAACGGCGGCGAAGAACGCTGCGATGAGGCCGACAATAACTGCGATGGCGAGATCGACGAAGGCTTCGATCTGGAGAACGACGATTCCAACTGCGGTGTCTGTGGGAACGCCTGCGACATCGAGACCTCTCGCTCCGAGTGTATGGAAGGTGCCTGTGTTGTCATCGCCTGCGACGACGGGCAGAATGACATCGACGGGGACGCCGCCAATGGCTGCGAGTATGCCTGCCAGCCGAGCAACGGCGGCCAAGAGGTTTGTGACGGTGAGGACAACGACTGTAGCGGCGCCGCAGACGACGTGGAACGTTGCGAGGAGGGTGACGCGCCCATCGTGCGCATCACCATCGAGCCCAACTCAGCAGAGCCGGGGCAGGAGGTATCTGTTCAGATCACCGCAGTCGATAACTTCGAGATCGTAGATGTTGCCGCGGATGTAAATGGCGAGCCGTTGCCGCTGGATGAGGATGGGCGCGCCGCATTCGTACCCGACGCCTTTGGTAACTTTACGATCACTGCAACCGCGCGCGACGAGGCAGGCAACCAAGGCGAGGCCAGCCGATCGCTGCGGGTGCGGGATCCAAACGACAACGCCCCACCGACGGTGGCCATCGCCTCTCCCATCAACAATGCTCTCATTGATGGTCCTGTGGATCTCGTTGGGATCGCAGACGATGCGAACCTGCTGTACTGGGAGTTTTCATTCCGGCGGGGCGGAGACACCGGTTGGACTCCAGTGCTCAGAGGCGAGACCGCGGTGGAAAACGGCGTGCTCGGCGAGATCGATCCCACTCTTCTTCCTGATGGCGTGTACGAGTTCCGCCTCATGGCAGAAGATATCGATGGGCGCATGGTCGGCACCGTCGTCGTCTACCAGATCAAGAGTGTAAAGCTCGGGGAGCTTCTGCTCACTTTGAGCGATATGAAGGTGCCGCTCGACGGCATCCCGTTGACCATCGAGCGCACCTATGACAGTCGGGTGCAGGCAACACGGGAGTTCGGCGTCGGTTGGACGCTCGGTGTCAAGCGCGGTCGATTCGAGCGGAACGAGGAGGTTGGACTGGGTTGGAGTGTCTCGTCCACCGGCGGCTTCTTGGACTTGCCTTGCGGCTCCGCGTCTGAAGTGATCATCCATAAGATCCGCCTCGAACTCTCCCCGTCGGAGAACTACGAGTTCTCGGTCTTCGGAACACTCCCCAGCCCCTACGCCATGGGTGGCGGATTCTGCCAGGTGGTGATCGGCTTCCGCTTCGAAAAGGCGAGCATACCGGGTGTCGCGACTTTGGAGTCGCTCGACCCAACGCGAGGGGTTTGGGTGCCCGGAACCACGATGATAGTAGAAGATATCGACGCCTTGGATAGAACGTTTGACATTCGCAGAGTACGCCTGACTACGCCCTACGGGAAGATCGTCGATCTCGAAGCCTCGCGGGGGGTCTATCGCATCGCCAGTCCCAATGGGCAAGAGGTCATCATCGGAGAAAACGCGATCAGCCACTCCGACGGGCTCTCGCTAGACTTCGAGAGGGACGCAGAAGGGCGCATCGTCGCAATCTCCGATCCTACTGGCGCGACGATTGAGTACACATACGACGACGCAGGTGATCTCGTGCGAGTGATCGATCGCGTTGGGGGAGTCCAAACCTACACATACGAGAATCACCGCCTGGTGGACTTCATCGACGCGGCCGGTCGCCACGTCGTGGAGCCCGGCTACGACGCCTCCGGTCGCCTGACCACCATTGTCGACTCCAGCGGAGCCACCCTCGACTTCGAGTACGACCTCGACAATGCGCGGCAGCTTGTCACCGACCTTCATGGGAACATCATCGCCCATACTTACGACCCTCAAGGGCAGCTGCTGGAGTCCGTCGATCCCTTCGGAAACGTCTCGCGTTTCACCTACGACGAGGACGGCAGGATGCTCACGAGCACAGATCCCGAAGGGAATACGACTACCTTCGAGTATAACGCGGTCGGCCAGAAGATCCGGGAGACTGATCCGCTCGGCAACGCGCGTTCGTGGACCTACGACGACCGCAATAATGTGCTCACCGACACCGACGCGCTTGGACGTACGGCGCAGATGACCTACGACGCGGACAGCAACCTAACCGAACAGGTGGACAGCGCCGGGCGCACCACACGCTTGGAGTACGACGACAAAGGCCGCATGATCCGGGCCACCGAACCCGATGGTACGGTCTTGACGGTGAATTACGACAGCCTCGGTCGGCCCGTCTCCAAGTCGGACGCGTTGGGCAACGTCACCAGGTGGTCGTGGAGCGACAACAGCAAGGTGCTATCTGAGACGGAAACCGTCACCGTTGACGGGGAGGTCCAGCAACTTGTGACCCGGTTCAGCTACGACGCCGAGGGGCGTCTGGTGCGGAAGACCGATCGATTGGGCAATGTCACCAGCACCGAGTACGACACCGGGGGGCGACCCATTGTAGAGACCGACGCAGAGGGCCGACGAACGATGCTGGAGTATGGCCCCACCGGGCGCCTAGCCCAAAAGGTGTTTCCCGACGGTACGAGTGAGTCGTACCGGTACGATGACCTGGGCCGCCTTGCGGTGACCGTAGACCGTGCGGGCGACGCGACGACGCTGGCGTACGACGCGCTCGGTCGTCGAACACGACGGGAGAACCCGGGCGGCACAGTTGACTCATGGAGGTACGACGCTCTCGGACGCATCGCGTCGGAGAGGGTGAACGGCAAAACCGTTGAGATCGAATATGACGCCGCCGGACACATCATCCAAACGATTGATAGTATCGGGCGGATCACCATCTACGAGTACGACTCTGCGGGCTGGCTCATTTCGCGAACGAATCCGGGCGGGTTGATGACTCATTTCGAACGCGACACTGAGGGCCAGGTCGTGGCGGAGATCGAACCGGGTGGAGCGCGGACGAGCTTCACTTGGGATGAGGCGGGCCGGATGAGTACGCGGACCGACGCCCTCGGGAGTGAGACCAGGTTCACGTACGATCTCGCCGGCCAGCTCATCGCAGTGGAAGATCCGGCGGGCGGGACTACGAGCTTCCAATATGACCAACAGGGTAACCGGATTGCCCACACCGATGCGCTCGACCGGGTGACCCAATTCAAGTACGACGCGCTCGGCCGAATGATCGAGCGCATTCGGCCCCTCGGCCAGCGGGAAGAGTTCGAGTACGATGCGACCGGCAACCTCGTAGCAGTGACCGATAGCCGGGGCTCGACCGTGCGCTACACCCGCGACGCCGATGGTCTCATCACTTTGATCGCGTTGCCTGATGGAGCTGTAGAAACCATCACCCAATCTCCATCGGGTCCTACGGCCATCGACGATGCCCGAGGCATCACCCGGCTCGCATACGATGGCGGTAGGTTGCTGTCACGCGCAGAGCCCGATGCGACGGCGGTCGAGTATGAGTACGACAACGAGGGCAGAATCGCATCGATCACCTCACCCACTGGAACAACATGGTACACATACGACGACGGGGGGCGCTTGATAACGGTGACCACCGACGAAGATGAGCGGGTGAACTACGTCTACAACGATGCCGGGGCGCTCGCAGAGATCCGGTTGCCGAACGGGTTGACCACGGTGCGCTCTTTCGACGCATCTGGCAGGCTACAGCGGCAGACCACCGAAAATGCCGCTGGGCAGATCATCATCGATTACCAGATGACCTACGACGACCTCGACCGGTTGATCCGCCGAGATGAGCTCCACTCTGATCAGGCTGTGGAATACGCGTTCGACACCCGCTCGCAACTCATCCGCGAGCAGTGGTCGAGCGAGGGTGTCGTGACCCGAACCGTGCAGCTCGAGTACGACGCTGTGGGAAACTTGACGCGGAAAGTGGACAGTCAGGAGGGTGAGGTTCTCTACAGTTACGACGACAACGACAGACTCGTGCGGGAGGGCGAAACCACCCATAGCTACGACGAACAGGGCAACCTGGTTCGGAGTTTGGGCGACAGCATCGACGTGACTCGGACATATGACGCCAAGGGCCGGCTGATAGGTGTCACCGACGGGGCTCAGCGCATCGAGTATGGCTACGATGTGAGCGGCAACCGGATCTCGCGGCAAATCGACGGCGAGACAACTCGCTATCTACTCGATACCAACCGGCGCTTCACGGAAACCCTCGTCGAGCTGGATGGCGGCGGTGCGATACTCGCCGCTTACGTGCACGGCGTAGGTCTGCTCAAAATGCAGCGTGGCGATCAGACTCGCTACTACCATGGCGACGGCCACCACGATATCCGTCAACTCAGCGACATCGACGGCCAAGTGACCGATGAATACCAATACCTCTCCTCCGGCGAGCTGACAGATCAAATGGGCGAGGCGGAGAACCCATACCTCTATAAAGGCCAGTACTTCGACGCGACCGTCAACATGTACTATCTCCGGGCGCGTTGGTACGACCCGCTGCGGGCACGATTCGACCAGATCGACCCGTTCTCGGGCGAGGTCGAGAACCCGCTCACGCTACACCGCTACCTATACGCCTCAAACGACCCTATCGACCGAATGGACCCCAGCGGACAGATGTCCATGGTCTCGATGGGGGCGGCGATCAATATCTCCGCTACGCTCTCGATGATGGCCATAGATCTCTATGGGATATCGCAGGGCACCGCGACCGTCGGGGATCTGGTTCTGGATGCGGTTGGCGTTGCCGGCGGTCTCCAGTCCATCCGGATCGCCGCTCGGATCATCGGCACGTTGAGCATGGGGAGCAGACTCAGCAAAGCCCAGAAAGTGTATAAGCAGTGGAAGGTTTACAAGAAGCGCTTTGAGAAGCTGCATAACTCTGGTTTCATGGGCGGCGTCGATACAGTGGCGGGTCAAAAAAAGAAAATCCAGAACATGGGTGGCTGGAAGGACTGGCCGACATTCGCACGAGAGAGTGGCGTAGATCCGAACCTGATCAAGTAATTACAGGCAAATCTGCCCATCACCAATTGGGTGCAATTCTCAAATTGCGTTGAGCTGTCAGCTCGCCTCTGCACGGCAGGCCGGTTCCGTGTGGTCAAGAAACTCGAGCTGGAGTTAGACTTCTCTCACGCTGGTATGTGTCGCAGCATCCTCAAAACGCATATTGAGCCTTTTCAAAAATATACGCAACCTCCCATCCCATCAGAATCATTACCTAATCATGCTATTCTCGCCTCTGAGAAGAAGACCCCAAAATGTATATTGAGCCTCGAGCCTTTGGGATTCCAAAGGGAACCATACAAACATTGAGAAGGACCTGTAAATCACTACATCTTCATCACTACACTTTTCGCATCACAATTCCAATATCATCTCATCAATAGTAGAGCCATCATCTGCAACATAGCGTACAAGAACCTCTCCTCTCTCTGGATCCGCCTCGAACAGCGTGTAATTGTGCTGTTTGATGATGATCGGAAACCGTTCAGAGGGGCTGAAGAGATAGGCACCGACGTTGATCGGGCTCCCGGAGGGCCCCGAGAGCACCTCCCACTGTTGAGCTCCGGCGTCTCCAGGTGCTCCGATGAGGCTGATGCTGCCAAGGTGAAAGTCGCCAGATACCCACAACACCCCCGTGATTCCGTTGCTGTCGATGTGATTGAGGATCTCCAATCGCTGTGTGGGGTAACCCTGCCAGCGATCCTCTTGATAAAGTGGCCCGACAAGCTGAAAGAGATCTGTGATCGGGACGCTGTTCACGATGATCTTAAAATAGGCTGGGCTCAGAGCGAGCATCTCTTTGAGCCACTCCATCTGCTCCACTGAGATATAGTTCCCGTCACGGCGCTCTCCACGGCAATCAAGGACAAAGATATCCATGGCGGCTCCCCAGGGGATATGCCTCCAGATCCCAGTGCCTCCAGGCCCGATCCGCTGTGGCATGGCCTCGAAGTAGGCCTCAAGCGCCTCTTGAACCACCTCCTCCATCCCAGGCGTCGAGTAAGACCAGTTGTTAGCAACCTCGTGATCATCCCATGTGGCGATAAAACTGGTGCTTTGAGCGAGATTCAAGAGCCCTTGCGTGGAGAGAGCCTCTTGCCATTTGGCTACGAAGCCTGTGTCCTCGCCCCAGTCTGCATAGATCGTATCGCCCAGAAGCAAGAAGAAGTCGAGGTTCTCTTGGGCGGCCTCTGAGAGATTCGGCCACGGTTCGTTCCCACCCAGACCGCTCGTCGCGCCGAAGCGAATCTTGCGTGATGTGCCGGACGCCAACGCTGTGCGAAAGCGCGCGACAAAGCTACGCCGTGTACCATCTGTTGAGTAGACCACCACGGAGTAAGGAGTGTTTGCGGAGAGGCCCTCGAAGGTGTGATGGACGATTCCATCCACGGGGAGCAGCCCCTCGACGGTCTCTATGGGCTCCCAGCCATGCTCATACCCTCGTGCGATGATCGTGTTGACAGCGGGCTCCTGTGTCCTGATCGACAAGATCGCGCTATCGACGATTGCATCCCCGATCTGTATCCCCCAGGCGAAGCTCTCAAGGTCCAGTGTTCCAGATGGCTCCCAAGGCGCGGGTTCATCTTCTGGTGAGAGAGGCTCTTGATCTATGATAGATAGATCCGTGACAGAGGTCTCTGGAGTAAAGGTATCTCGCTCAACCGTGACATCATCAGGGTTGGTCTCTACGTCATAGGCAGGACTTGCAACGTCCTCGTAGACTGCGCTCACGTCGAGGCGCGGCTCCATATCACGGGAGGAGGAGCCTGCATCGACCCAAGCGCCCACGTCCTTGAACTGCAGTTGCTCTCTATCTCCATACTCGCCCTCGGTCGAGATGCCCTCATCACAACCAAAGAGGAGCGTGCTAAAAGTGATCAGCGTTCTGATGAAGACGCACTTGGTGTCGCCTCGCATATTGCATCTCCAGATAGAGCGACATGAGCCACACTTCATAGCACAGTTGAGATATTCGGTGGAGCGCTGCCCTGCCTCTGCGCTGAGGCGCTCGCCAGCACCACAGCCTACAACAGCCCCACTCTCCGATGGCTTCACCGTCTCTGCTACAGATGCTGGGGATGTGGCGCATTGCTGCTCACGACGCTCTAACGCTGCCTCCAGAGGTGGCCACCCTCTGCCAGAGGAAGGGGAGGATTGGATTAGAGATCTAGACAAACTCTCCTTGCGCGACCATCATCCCGGCAACAGGAGGCGACATTATGGTTGACACCCCCCCCAACTATTCCAATCTCACGATCTTGGCTCCCAGTGGCCAAGTGTGTGGTCTGATGACCATAATTCGTGACCAAGAGACCCGAAGAAACGATTTCATCTTCTACTCCGACCGCCTTACGCGCCTGTTGGTGGAGAAGTCTCTGGAGCTGTTGCCAGTTCGCCCCAAGAGCATAAAGACCCCCCTCGGCTTGCCCCATCAAGGGGTTGGTTTTGAGGGGAAGATCTGCGCCGTGTCGATCATGCGGGCGGGCGAGAGCATGGAGAAGCCGGTGCGTGAGGTCTGTAAGAAGATCCGTATCGGCAAGATCTTGATCCAGCGCGATGAGCAGACTGCCCAACCCATCATTTACTACTCCAAGCTTCCCGATGACATCAGCCAGCGCTGGGTCTTTCTCTTGGATCCCATGCTGGCCACAGGGGGATCTGCGCGTGAGGCGATCCGCATCCTCTTGGAGGCGGGCGTACAGGAGGAGCGCCTCATCTTTATCAACCTGTTGGCTTGTCCAGAGGGGCTTCAGGCTATCTTCAGCGCCTTCCCCAATATCCACATTGTCACTGGGGCGATAGATAAGGGCCTTGATGAGAAAGCCTATATTGTCCCAGGCCTGGGCGACTTTGGTGACCGCTACTTCGGCACCTAAGCCCTCTTGAACCCGCCGACCGAGCGCCGCCCATCTTCTACATCACAGCCAGCTACAACACTGGATGCTCAGAGTGGCAGAGGCTGTGGGCGTTCTGTCGGCTACCCCCCTCAGCTTCGCTTAAGAGGGACTCCTTCCTGTGGAGAGTATAAGAGTTTGCAATTCTGAAGCGCTTTTGACAATGATCAACGCCAAACTTGAGAGTCTGAGTTTCAGCTCAAGCGGTACAGTACGCCTCGAAAGAAGGTTGGTTTATGTCTCGAAGCATCAGAATCTCTCTGATCAACTTTGGATTCTTTATGTTGTGTCTCTCCCTGGGTTGTGAAGAAGACTGCACACCAGGGTGTGGTGGTAGGGAATGTGGTCTTGATGAGTGTGGCGACCCCTGCAATCCAGCTTGTGACTCGGACCAGGGATATGATGAGCCTGACCTCTCTGAGCAGAGCTGTGTGCCAAGCTGCGACGGGCGCGAGTGCAGTGATGGTGGCTGCGGCGACCCCTGCAATCCAGCTTGTGACTCGGACCAGGGATATGAGCCTGACCTCTCTGAGCAGAGCTGTGTGCCAAGCTGCGACGGGCGCGAGTGCAGTGATGATGGCTGCGGCGGGATCTGCGAACCGGGGTGTGCTGAAGGTAAGGAGTGTGATGAATCCACAGGGCGCTGTGTCGAGCCGGTCTGTACCCCCGACTGTGAGGGCCGCAGCTGTGGGCTCGATGGTTGTGGTAGAGAGTGCGAGCCGGGATGTCAAGGGGGGGAGTACTGCGATGAGGTGTTTGGTGAGTGTGTGTTGATGCAGAGGAGCTGCCCCTTCCTCTTCTTGCCGGATCCAGATACAGGAGTCTTCCAGTACTTCAGTGATCTGGCTGGATCGGTCATCGGCTATGGTCTGGATGTGTTTCGCCCAGAGTTTTACAACGGGGCGCTCTACGCCCTGGGATCCTGGGAGCATGCTGTTGATGCTGTCTATACGCTGAAGATCCGAGAGACCATCTTCGAGGCAGACTTCTTTGACTCAGCCGAGCTGCTGGTCGTTGATCTCCCTGAGGGTTATCAGGTCCACAGCACCTGGAGCTTTACATCCCAGCTCGGCCAGATCGCGAGCAAGGCCTTGATCACGCTGAGGAATCCACGCCCTCCTCTCAGGGCGGTAGATCAAGAGGGCGTAGATGTGTTGGAGGCCTTGAGCTTTGTAGATGAATGGACGCCTGTTGCGCGGCTTGATGGTCGAGACTCCTTCATCCTCGACTTTGGCCCGATTGAGCATCCTGAACATGCGACCCTGCTGCTCACTGCTTGGTCCATCTATCAGGACATTGGTCCCCAACTCAGCTCTACACCCGCTGCGGGCACTACTCTGGAACGACCCTCATCCGATGGCTCCTGGCAGATTGTAGCGGTGCTGGGCAAGAACGCTGGGGATCGTCACACCTGGGCTGTCCCCATCGGTGGCCTGCTCAGGGCTGACGACACGCGTCTGCGTCTCACACCAGCCCACCAGCCCACGGGTGTCGATCTCTTTGATCAGATCCTCTTGGATGATTCAGCGCCGGTGCCCTTTGAACTCACCCGACTTCAACCCTCAAGGGCTCTGCTCAGCTTTGGAGGCGCTGCCCCCTACCGCTATGCTGGCGAGCAGGGTCGCATCCATGCTGAGGATCTCAGCCTGCCCATCAACCCGGCGGCTTTAATGTATGGGGCCTACACCCGCTATGGAGATGTACGGGAGCTGCTCTTGGATGTTGATGATCGCTTCGTGGTGATGGCTCATGGAGATCTACTGGAGCTGGAGTTTCCGCAGCCACCACCGCCTCAAGAGGGCTTTCACCGACGGCTTTTCTTGGACGCAGATCTCTTTTACAGCATCAAGAGTTCCCTCTTTGCCCCCCTCACAGATCGCAATGAGCCCCTACCCTTTCATGGTATGGAGCACTATCCCTATCCAGAAGAGGCTTGGCCTTATCGAGACGATGCTGACTATCAAGCCTATCGTGACACCTGGAACACGCGGATCATCTCCCCACCAGGGGATTAGGCTCCTCGACCCTTAAGGTCCTGTTCCGCCGGCTTGAGGAACTGGAGCAATTGGATGGAATCCCATATGAATTGTTCTCGTTCCGCCAAAAATTATAGACGATAAGACCGAATTCACCATTATCCTGCCGCTGAAATCGGCGAGACCGACCTATACCAAAGAGGAGGATGGATGACGGTGACAACCAATATGCGTAGAATTATGATAGCCGGAGTGCTGGGGATTATCGGGTATTTCCTAGGGGGATTGGCCTTTGAACCGGTTCATGCTCGACTGATCGGGACCATCATTTTTATGGTGGCGCTTTGGACCAATGAAGGGCTGCCCCTGGGAGTGGTCTCCCTGCTCCCCATCGCCCTTTTCCCCGCCCTGGGCGTGTTGAGCACCAACGCCGCTGCGATCAATTATTCCAAGTCGATCATCTTCCTCTTTTTGGGGGGCTTCTTGGTGGCCATCGCCGTGGAAAAAACTGGCCTGCACAAGGTGATCGCTCGGAAACTGCTGAGGGTCTTTCCCGCCACCCCTCGGGGGATCATTTTTTCCCTAGCTGTCACCTCAGCGGCGCTCAGTGGTTTTCTATCCAACACCACCACCGCCCTGTTACTTTTGCCGGTGGCCATGTTTCTTTCCGAAGAGGCGAAGTTGAAGATGCGCTTCGTTCTGGCCATCGCTTACGGAGCCAGTATCGGCGGCATCACTACCCCCATCGGCACCCCACCCAACTTGATTTTGCTGGGCTTTTTGGAAGACCAGAGCATTGAAGCGGTGTCGTTTGTCAACTGGATGTTTATGACCACTCCTCTGGCTCTGGTGATGCTGGTGATTATCGGCTACCTGCTCAGCCTAGGGCTTCATGGAGAAACAGTGGAACATCAACTGGGCGAAGAAGAGCCCACGACTGGCCAGCAAAAAAAATTGGCGTGGGTGCTGGTGGGGTTGGTGGTTTTGCTGCTGGTCAATTCGCCCATCAAACCGTGGTATGGCGGTTTGGGGCTTAACGAAAAAGGGATCCTGCTCAGCTTCGGCCTCTTGATGTTCGTTCCTGGCATGGGATTTCTGGAGTGGAAAGACAGCAAGAAGATCCCCTTTGAGATCATCTTCCTTTTTGGTGCGGGTTTCTCCATCGCCGCCGCCTTCTCCAAGACTGGCCTAGCCCAGGAGATCGCCGATTCGCTGATGTTGCTGCAAGACCTGCCTACCCTAGTCATCGTGCTGATCATGGCTTCCCTGGTGACCTTTACCACCGAAATCACCAGCAACACAGCGCTGATCTCTATCATGCTGCCCATCATCTACGCCCTGGCCGGCCAAGCGGGCATGGAAACAGGCCTGATCATGATGGTGGCCACCATCTGCGCCAGCTACGCCTTCATGCTGCCCATCGCCACACCACCCAACGCCATCGCCATGAGCAGCGGGGCGGTGAGGGTAAAGCAGATGGCCTTCTACGGTTTCTTTTTTAACCTGATCGGCATCACTATGATCACCATCACCGCCCTAGTTTACTGGCGGCTCTTTTACTGATGGATGCAGTAGAAGCGATGAGCAAAGATGAATGTGTTTGTAGGCCAGACTTCGCAAGGTGAAGAGATTTTGGAACATCAAGCGCACATACTTTCTGGGGGTCGCTTGAATTTCCTTGTGCCAGCGGTGGGTGATGCGGGGAAATTCGCTGAGACTTGGCGGTGTTGCTACCGCGACTCTCGCTGCTCAAAGCCGTGCAGCACCTTGATCAAATCACCGACGAAGTGCAGGCGAAAGCGGACGTTGCGATCACGCTCATCGACCCTCCCCTGGTTGGCCCCAAACTCTCCACGCCCAGCGACCAGGAGCTTCGCTTTCAGGCGAGCCTCACGGGCCTGATGCTCTCCAGGCTCCGTTGAGAGCTTGATCCCCCGGATATACTGCGCCACCGCCTCAGCGCGCTCTAAGCTCAGGTTGAGGTTGGGCAGCTCCTCCCCCTCCGAGCTGGTGTTGCCCTCGACGACGATCCAGCGGATCTTGGGGGCGAATGCCTCAGAGAGCACCACCTCGCCATAGACCTGCATAAAGTCGCTGAGGAAGCCCTTGGCCTTCTTGCTCAAGAGGCTCTTGCCCTGCTCAAAGAAGATCCCCTGATCCTTGATGATCACCTCACCGGTCTCCTCATCGACCTCGACGAGGATGCCATAACGCATCAGCTTCTCTCGGATGCTCTCCAGGTGAGAGATGATCGTCTTATAGCTTTGCACCTCATCCCCCAAATACCTCTCCAACTCCTCAGCGCGAGCCTGCGCCTGCTGCGCCTCGATCTCAGCGCCCTTGAGCTGCACCAAAACCACCATAAAGAGGGCCATGATCAGCAAGAAGAGGGCGGACATCAGGTCGCTGAGGGAGAGCTGGCTGGGCTCAGGGGCGGCGGAGATGCCGCCGAGGCCAGCGCTCTGTGTGGTGTGCTCTTGTCTCAGCTCGGGGTTTTCACCGAAGGCCATCGCCTCAACCCTTCAGAGCGTGAGGGAGAGACTGATGCAGCTCATCCACCTGCCCGATGATCTCCGCGATCATCAACTGCTGCGATGGAGAGTCGAGCCCAGCGCTGGCCTCGCGCTGCATCCCGTCGCGGATCTCCATCAGGAGCGCGGCCTCTCGGCTACAGAGCAGAAAGTGTCTCTCTTGCAGCCCCCACAGCTCCGCCCTGATCCTATCTTTATGGCGATGTAGACGCGCGATCATGATCGTGGTGATCAGGGCGCAGCCGAGGCCCATCAAGGAGGTCCAAAAAGCGGTGCCCATCGACTGAAACAGCTCACCCGCGCCGGAGATCAGGCTGGTGACATTTGAGGCCCCTGATCCGGTGATCGATGGCCCCAAGTTTGAGGTGTAGAGGCCATATTGAATCCCCAGGAAGGTGCCGAGGACGCCCAACATGGAGCTGATCCCAGGGACGATCAGCCCCATGTTGCTGGGTGAGGGGATCAGGGCGACGGGGGAGGGGAGGTGGTTGATATAGATGAGCGAGGGCAGCCCCTCACCGACGGGCTTACGCAGAGGCCGGATCTCATTCGCCGCGCCGGGCTCCGCCTCGATCACCTGCTTCTTGAGCAGGAGCCACAGTTCGGGATCATCCTCAAGCTGTGTCTGCTGGACTGGAGCCTCCTCCTCAAGCCGCGCGCAGAGCGCCCGCCACCGTTTTATCCTGACTTGATATTGGCTCAGGGTGCGGCCCCTCCACCCCAGAAAGAGGAGCAGGGCAAAGAGCAGCAGGGCGGCGAAGATGAGGATAAATAGGATGTTCACCGGGGCCTGACTCCTTGATGTTTGGGTAAGTCTTCAAGAGGCTATGCAGCGAAGAGGCTCGCGTCCACCTCCATCACTTTCCCAAGAAGCAATTGGGGATTTACCTTGGCGCTTGGGGCTCAGGGGGGAGTTGATATAGAACAGAGATCTCTTCAACTTCTCTCTCTGTGTTGTGATGAGCAGGCTACAAGAATTTCAGAGCAAAGTCGCCGCTCTATATAAGGTCCATGGGCATCGAGTCCGTTTCGGGGTGGAGCTGATCGTTCAGACCACCTTCCCTGGGGCGAGCATGATCTGGGGGCTGATCGATAAGGGCCTTGAGTTTGCGGGCCGTGAGGCTGAGCTCAGGCGTGGGGGCGTCAACCCCATCCAGGGTGCCTTTGATGGCCTCAAGCCTGATGAGCAGAATGAGCTGGTGGAGTTTATGACCCAACTCACACAGCCCGAGCTGCGTGGGACCCTAACGCGACTCAAGAGCTTGCGCACGATGGGAGCCTCTGAGGAGACAGGCCGCACCTTGCTCAAGGGGCAGCTCAAGCAGCAAGAGGCGTTGAGGCTGCTCTGTCGTGAATCTTCAGAGATGCGGGTGGGGATCAGCGCGGTGAAGCAGCGGTTGGAGTCGCAGGAGTCCAGGCTGGGGCAGATCGAGCAGGTGGTTAAGGATCTCGCCGGGGCGATCCATCAGGCGATGCCAGGGCGAGAGCTGGAGGAGTCACGGGAGGGCTTAGAGGTTTATAGTGAGTGGATGTCGATGCGCACAGAGTCAACTGAGGCGCTGATTGAGGGCAAGGGGGAGAGGCTCGGGGTGCTGGCGGGACAGATGAGGCGTTTTGGGAACCTCAAGGGCGGTGGGAAGATCTCAGCGCATCAGTTCGGCGACCTGTTGAGCGCCTCTGAGCATATCCTGAAACACCCCCAGAAGGAGCGCGTGAGCGAGGTCATGGGGCACCTGGTCGCCTCGCTCTCCACGGGCTTTAAGACCTCATCAAAATTGGCTGGTTATGAGAAGAAGCCGCCTAAGCCTCAATCCAGGCCTCAACCCAAGCCTACCTCGGTGACGCCGCCTCCTTTGGTGACGCCTCCTCCCAGAGGAGGGGGGACGCAGGCGGTGAGGGGCGCTGAGCAAAGCTCTGTCCGCTCAGCTTCAGCCACGGAGAGCTTGGAGGGGACCCAATATCGCCCCAAGATGATCCCAATCGAGGCGGGGTCTTTCCTGATGGGAACAAAAGAGGGAGGGTTTGATGATGAGCGACCTCAGCACAAAGTGACCATCTCACGCTTCTTTATGGCAGAGACTCAGGTGACTCAGGCGCAATATAAGGAGTTGATGAAGGAAAATCCATCCAGTGCGAAAGGGGATGGTCTTGAACGTCCTGTTGAAAGTGTGACTTGGTTTGACGCGGTGGCTTACTGCAACGCGCTCTCTGATAAAGAGGAGGGGATAGAGCGTGCTTATCAAATCAAGGGAACAAAGGTGACTCTCCTCTCAGGTAAAAACGGGTATCGCTTACCCACAGAGGCGGAGTGGGAGTTTGCTTGTCGAGCGGGGGGGACAGGTGATTATGGGATTGGCAGAGAGGGAATAGAGGTAACTACAGAAAACCTTAAGGAGTTTGCTTGGTATAATAAAACCGCAGAGGGTAAGACTCATCCAGTCGCCGGTCTCGAACCAAATCAATGGGGTCTGTATGATATGCATGGAAATGTTTTGGAATGGTGTGAGGATTTGTTTGCCGACTACAGCTCAGGTGAACAAAAGGGCCCGCCGAACGCGGGTTCAGGCTCTGAGCGTGTCCGCCGTGGGGGCAGCTGCTACAACAGCGCGGATAACCTTCGCGCAGCCAATCGCTTCTACTACTCGCCCGACTACTTCAACAACAATTTGGGGTTTCGCCCTGCCAGAACGCTCCCCTGACACCTGAACTACTGCTCCCCTGACCAAAAGTTGCCGGCAAGCGTAGGGCTGGTTATAGAGAAGATATTGGGATCATTTGACAAGCTTGAGCTTCGATTGTGGTTGATAGTTGGCGAGGCTTGAAAAATCCATCTGTCGGATGTTAAGAGACGTGCTGGGCTGAAGAGGGGCCGCAGGAGACCTCGCATTAAGAGGGTGAGCGGCCCCTCTTCAGACAAGCACTTAGGCTTAAGGCCGTTGGTGGCGTTTTTTTAGTTCCTTGGAGCCTTAGAAGGGTGATCAGAGCAAAAACATTTATATTGCACATCAACCCAGAGACAGGACAGTTCGATGAAGGACAACTCCTCGCGTTTCAGGTTGGACGAGAGGTCTTGGAGATCGCCCAAGAGATGATCATCGTCGGGGACAACCCCGCTTGGGCGGTGATGCTGAGCTATCGAGAGCGCAACCAGAACAACCTAAACACCAAGCGACAGCGGGGGAGGCTGATGATCCCCGCCGCAGATAAGCCGCTCGTACAAAACAAGTACTTAAAAATCTCTTGTCGATTTTTCTGAGGTATAGATCGGTGGTAAAGGGGAAAAAATTTGGTTATTTGAGTTGCATCTAGTTAGAGGAGGAATATTCTCTTAACGGATTTATGGTGAGTGGTCACAAGTATCTCAAGGGATGTTGGAGGGGTGAATAGTGGATCGTTTGATCAGTATAGGTAAAGCATCCAAATTTCTTGATATTACTTTACAAACGCTTGGGGTATGGGGCTTGGATGGGAAGTTAAAGGCTGTCCGTACCGAAAGATGACATCGTCGCTATCGCTTATCAGAGGTCCAAGGTATTCAGAGCTTAAACTGGTTGATGAGCTGCTGCAGCGTGCTCGCCATCTCAGCCAAGTTGTTGGCGGCGATCTGAGTGTCATTGGCCCCCATGACGGTGATCTCGGCCACCTGAGTCATCGCGAGCGTCGCCGTTGAGATCTCAGCGGTGCTGTGTGAGGCCTCTGTGAGGCTGCGAGCGATCTCAGTGGCGGTGGCGCTCTGCTCCTCTACGGTGACCGCGATGGTGGATTGGGAGTCATTGATCTCTCTGATGATGTGACCGATCTGCTCGATGGTCTTCACCGCCTGCCCGCTGTCGCGCTGAATCGCCTCGATCTTCTCGATGATCTTTTGAGTGGCCTCACTGGTCCCTTTGGCGAGATCTTTGACCTCGTTGGCGACGACGGCGAAGCCTCTGCCCGCGTCTCCGGCGCGCGCCGCCTCGATCGTCGCGTTGAGCGCCAACAGGTTGGTCTGCTCCGCGATGGTGGTGATCACCTGAATCACCTCGCCGATCTCCTGACTGCTCACCCCCAACTGAGCGATGGTCTGTTTGGCAGAGCCCGCCACGCCCACCGCCCCAGAGGCGACCTCGGCGGCCTTGTTGGAGTGATCCGCGATCTCTTTGATGCTGGCGTTAAACTCCTCAACGGCGCTGGAGACCGTCCCGATGTTATTGCTCACCTCGGTGATGACCCCTGAGACCGCTTGCGCTTGGGTCGAGGTCTCTTCAGCGCTGTCACCCATCTGTATGCTCGTCGCTGAGAGCTCCTCTGAGGCTCCCGCCAAGGTCTGAGAGCAGCCAGAGATCTGCTCCATCGTCTTCCCGAGATGGAGCCCTACCTGATTGAGGGCTTTGGCGATAGAGCCCACCTCATCTTCGCTCTCAAAGTTACTGCGCGCGTTGAGATTTCGTGCCGCCAGATCCTCAAGCACTCCAAGCACCTCCCCGAGCGGATTTGCGACCACATGTGTGATCTTGCGCCCTGCCAGGAAGGAGAGCATCAACCCCAACAGTATGGCTGCGATGATCTGCATCTTCGCTGAAGCTGAGATCTCGTCAGTGACTTTGATCATCGCTGTGTTGGAGTCCTTTGCTATCTCCTCCAGGATGCTGAGGCTCCCAAAGATCTCAACGCCGATGACGTCGGCGGCCTTATCTAAGCGCTCAAGAAGCTGTTCATCTCTCTCAGCTTTTTCAAGTTGAGCCTGCTTCTCCTCGGCGATGGCCAGAATGGCTGGTTGGAACTGTTTGCTACGCTTTTTCTTCGCGACCTTAACCAGCTCGCGAATCTTTGGATTATCTGACCTGAAGATGGTCTGCCCATCAAACTCTATCCCTTCGAGAATCCCTTCAACAAAGGCGTTAAAGAAGCGCCTGTTCTCTTTGATGACCCCCAAAAACTCATCAATCTCAGCCTTGGAGTTTGCCGCTCGAATCTCCATGATCATCTGCATATCCCGCGCGATGGCGAGCTTCATCTCCAAGGAGGCGGAGATCAGGGGCGTCGTCTCTTCCAGTTGATGGGCTGCTCTTGAGAGCCTCGATACACTCATGTATGCCACTATCCCCAAAAACAGCAACACAGCAGTGACGCTCAAAAAGCCAAATAAGAGTTTCTTCCCGATCCTGAGATCTTTAAAAGCCATCACACCGCACCTCCCAATTCTTTGATCCGATGTCGGTCTCTTCAAGTTTGGTAAAGAGGGTTATTCGGTCAAAGATATTTATTCTTGAATTAGAAAGTCATTCTCTGCTCAGAGGAGCGCTCCGCAGGATCTGAGCAGGGAGTTCGCTCAAAGAGCAGATCGACCGCGCCCATCTCGATGGCGACGCGGGGTATTCCAAAGGCCACACAGCTGGCCTCATCTTGGGCAAAGGTGAGCGCGTCCGCCTCCTTCACCGCCAAGAGCCCCTGAGTTCCATCGCCTCCCATCCCGGTCAGGAACACCCCAATCGCGCCCC
Organism: uncultured Nannocystaceae bacterium; assembly: GCA_964384025.1. Classification (GTDB taxonomy): domain Bacteria; phylum Myxococcota_A; class Bradymonadia; order UBA7976; family UBA1532; genus CAYLJJ01. Next base: position 41,598 of record CAYLJJ010000024.1, on the reverse strand, counting down.
TCCCCACCGCCTTCGCCGCAGAGCGAAAGCTGAAGTCTACGGCAGAGCGTTGCCAGTGAGGCTGGGGGCCAGGCTCAACGCAGATCCTCAACAAGAGGTGTAGGATCCTGATGTTCTGAGCGATTAAGAGGATTCGATCCACCAAGCCACAGCTCAAGGCGAGCCCCACGGAGAGATCCGCACGCCAACCTCATGTGGTGTCCTCTTGGGCGAAGTGACGATCCAGGCTCGGCTGCAGCCCAGGATCTCCAGGGGATGTCGAGCCGCCAAGAGCAGCAGGCCAAGGAGCAAGCTCAAGGGAGGGTCCGCGAGAGATAGAGGGAGAGCAGGCGGGTGGCGCGGTCCGCATCTCGGAAGACAGGGAAGCCTGCGGCGCGCAAGGCCTGGAACATCGGGTCGTAGTAGGGGCCGGCGTCCAGAATGATCAGAGAGGGCTTGCTGATCTCCTTAGAGAGCTGGATCAAGCGCTTGAGGTAGCCCTGGGGGGCGTCAAAGATGTCGTGCTCCGAGCGGCCTCGCGGCAGGGTCTGCACTTGGGGGGTCATGGGGACGTTGCCGAAGATCGCACAGTCTACACCGGGATCTTCTAAGATGGCGCGCATTGTCTCAATGTGGACCTCGTCGTTGGCCATCGGGGTCAGGTCGAGGGGGTTGTGGACGCTCACCAGGGAGTCGATGCGTTGGGCTCTCAGCAGCTCCTCGATACGCGCGTGGGTCTCCGCGCTGAAGGTCGCGGGCTCTAAGCCGGCGGTGGCGTCCGCCATCCCCACACTCTCATAGCCCGCGTTGCTCATCAACGCCACCCGCCGCCCCTTGGGCCGCTCAGAGAGGCTCAGCGAGAGGCTGATCAGATCGCGGAAGGTGGTGAAGGTCTCTGCAACCAAGGCCCCTGACTGTTCTAAGAGGTCCTGGAAGACACGATAGTCTCCAGCCACCGAGGCGGTGTGCCCCTCGGTCGCCGCCTTACCCAGGCGACTGCGCCCCCCCTTATAGGCGATCACGTCGCGGCCCTCAGCGCGGAGGCGGCGGATGATGGGCAGCAGCCGCGCGCCGTCTCCAGGCTTGAGGCCCTCCACATAGAGGCCAAAGGTGCGCACCTTGGGATCGTCGGCCAGAGCCTCCAGCACATGCGAGATCCGCACATCCATCTGGTTGCCCAAGGAGATCTGATACTCTGGGCTGAGATCATCCAGTTTGCTGAGCTGGGTGATCATAAAGGCGCCGCTCTGGCTGATGATCGCCAAGCCATCGCGGCCATCACGGACGCGGGGCAGCTTAATCTCAGGGATAAAGAGGCTGTCAAACCGAGCCGCCTTGGAGACCAGACCCAGGCTGTTGTTTCCCAGGAGCACTGGCGGCTCCGGCTCCGCCGCCATCAAAGCCTCGATCTCGGCGGCGATCACCTTGCCCCCCTCAGTCTCTCCCATGCCGCCGGGGATCAGTAGGACTCCTCCAGCCAGCTTGCCGCTCTGCAATCCCTCGCTCAGCAGCTCAGGCACCGCCCGCGCGCCGATGGCGACCACCAGTAGGTCTACTGGCTCAGGCAGCGCCGCCAAGCTGGGGATGCAGGTGACCCCATCGAGGGAGTTGAGATCCCCCTTAATGGGATAGAGGCGATCAGGGGGGAAGCCTGCCTTCAACGCTGTTTGCAGGATGATGCGCCCCATATTCATACGCCTGGAGACCCCCACGAGAGCCACTGCTCGGGGACTGAGGGCACGTTTAAGCTTGGAGAGGTTGATCTCAGGGGGCGCCTTGGGAGCCTTGGAGAAGCGCAGCAGGGCATCTACGGGTCGCCAGCCCTCAGCCCACACCAGGGGGTTCAGCTCCAGCTCATCGATCTGAAAACCTGCTTCTCGCGCCTCTCGCTCCAGATCTGTGAGCAGCATCAAAAGCTTGAGGAGCCGCATCTCCATCTCCTCTGGAGAGGTCAAGCCCTTGACCCCACGAACTCCCCCGCTCATCCAGCGGAAGAAGAGGCTCTTGGAGAGCCGTGCGCGGATCTGCGAGGGGGTGTTGATCTCTGGGTGAAAGAGGAGGGTGCTTTGATCGCGGCGGCTGGCTTCCGCCAACGCCTCGACATAGGTGCCACCGAAGCCCAGGGTGAACACTGAGCCAAAGGCGGAGCTGTGGCGCATCCCCAAGAGCAGCTCACGCCCCAGACCGGGTTGAAACTCCAGTCGCTCCTCCAGCAGAAAGCCCAGGACACTGGGCCTCAGCATCTCAGGGAGCCCCGCCAGCATCTCGGCGGCAGCAGCCTGGAGATCATCCCCAACCTCCAAGAAGCACAGCCCCCCCATATCGGACTTATGCAGGACTTCAGGAGAGGCCAGCTTCATCACCGCACGGGGGAAGGGGATCTTCGCCTCACTCAACTCCGCCAAGGGGAGGAAGCGCCACGCAGGAACCGGCAAGCCCCGAGCTTCCAAGATGGGCAGCAGCTCATGCTCTAAAAGGAGGCTACGCCCCTCAGCGTGGGCGGCTTGGAGGAGGGTCTTCATCTGGGCTCCCTAAAGGCTTTATGAGGGGCTGGGAGACTATCCCTTTTTATTGCCCCTCACCAGAGCGTGAGCACGCCAATCGAGGTAGCCCTGAATCCAGAGGCGCTGGGCCTCGGTGTCAGGCACCGCGCGGCCTCGGGCTGCAGCGATTTGAGCCCAAAGATCATCAAGGGAGACCCCAGGCTCAGCCAAGAAAGCGACGGCGGCCATTGAGGAGCGCCCGATCCCCTGTCGACAATGGATCGCGAGGCTCAGCCCCTCCGCTCTCTCCGCTCTGAGCCCCTGGATAAGCACATCAAAGGCGAGCATCGACTCAGGAAGGTCACGATCCGGGATGGAGAAGCGGCTGAACATCAAACCCAGAGAACGACAGATCTCAGCCTCCCGCTCCAAGCCCAACTCACGCTCCTCGTGGAGCTTGAGGAGCGAGAGAACTCCATCTGCTCCAAGCTCAAGAAGCTCACACAGCTCATCCTCCAGCCAATCTCCTCCTCGCGGTCGAGGCATGATCCAGAGCGAAGGGCTCTGCTGGAGGCGATAGAGTCGCAGACGTTGAGGCATGGACGCATCCTTGATGTGAGGAGAGTTGAATCATCCCTGCCCGAACTTGGAGCAAGCCACCGCCCGGCTCCATCCTAACTCGATTGGGTTGCCTAACACCTGAGCATTTTGAGCAGTAGCCAGAGCGACGAGAAATTTTGCTCAAGGCGGGGAGGGGAGAAGTCTATTTTTGGGTGCTGACAGCAGGGAGCAATAGAAACAGCTGGTATACTATCCAAATAGGCCATTTTTACCCGTCATTTAGATCTAGGATCAAGCAACCCTCTAGGAATAACGGTTATAGAACCATTTCTACCGCTAAATAAGCTTGAATTATCCCGAAAAAGAACAGAACCGCATGTTCTACGATAGAAAATAGACATTCAGGCTAATTTAATGGGGAAGGCTCAGAATATACATGGGTTTTCATTGGAAATTCCCCATTTTAGTCCTGATTGAGATAAGCATGCGTGGCAGTGTCAAGATTCCATCCGGTTTGACAGGGTTGCTTTTAAAAAGCTCAATTTTTTCTACTGAAGCTGTTGATTTTTCATTGAAAAGCAGATAATCAATTGAGAGAAACTTATCTCCGTGGAGGGAGAAGTCTGATGGCGCGCCAGAAGAGTATCTTTGTTTGTCAGAAGTGTGGCCTTACCGCTCATAAGTGGCTGGGGCGCTGCACCGCCTGTGGAGAATGGGGGACTCTGCAAGAGGAGCTGCCCGCGGCAGCCCCTGCTCCCAAAACCGGAGCCGCCTTTGGCGCCATCCTGGCCAGCAAGCCTCAACGCCTTAAGGAGGTGCAGGGGGGGCAAGTGATGCGGCAGGGTACAGGCATCGGGGAGCTTGATCGTGTCCTGGGGGGTGGTCTGGTGCCAGGCTCCCTGGTCTTGGTGGGAGGAGATCCAGGCATTGGCAAATCCACCCTGATGCTGCAAGCCGCTGATCGACTCGCCCATCAGGGACGAGTGCTCTATGTCACTGGAGAGGAGTCCCCGGCTCAAACCCGTATGCGTTCTGAGCGCTTGGGGTCTCAAGCTGATGAGCTTTGGTTGGTGGCTGAAACCTCGCTGGAGCGTATCGAGGGGCACCTGGGTAAGCTTCAGCCTCAGGTGATGGTTATCGACTCGGTGCAGACCCTCTACACCGAGACGGTGACCTCCGCGCCGGGCAGCGTCAGCCAGCTCCGGACAGTGACCGCTCGCCTTATGGCGGTCGCTAAGGGGCGCGGGATCGCCACTTTCCTGGTGGGCCATGTGACCAAAGATGGTGCCATCGCAGGCCCTAGGGTCTTAGAGCATATGGTAGATACGGTGCTCTATTTTCAAGGGCAGCGAGGCCACGCCTTTCGCATCCTCAGGGCGGTGAAGAACCGCTTTGGTTCTACGGATGAGATAGGTGCCTTTGAGATGGGAGCGGAGGGCCTTAAGGAGGTGAAGAACCCCAGCGCCCTCTTCTTAGCGGAGCGCGCCTTGGGGGCCTCAGGCTCTGTCGTCTCCACCAGCTTTGAGGGGACCCGCCCGCTCCTGGTGGAGGTGCAGGCGCTGGTGAGCCCCAGCATCTATGGTACTCCCCGACGCACCGCCATGGGAGTAGATGGCAATCGGGTCGCGCTGCTTTTGGCAGTCCTGGAGAAGAAAGCAGGGCAGGATATCGGCGGGGGTGATGTCTTCGTCAATGTCGCGGGGGGGCTGCGCCTGGATGAACCCGCTGCAGATCTAGCTGTCATCGCCGCCTTAGCCTCCAGTCATCTAGAGCGCCCCATCGATCCTGAGACCGTGATCTTTGGAGAGGTGGGGTTGGGAGGTGAGGTGCGCGCGGTGGTGGCCGCAGGCGCCCGCGTCGCTGGGGCTCGGCAGCTGGGTTTTAAGCGCGTCTTTATGCCTGCCAACAACCGAGAACAGGTCAAGCCGCTTGAGGGGATACAGGTGATCCCTCTCGCCACCGTCGAGGCCCTCATCGAGGCTCTCTTTTACTGATCACGACGCATGATTGTCACTATCTTTGCGGAAAGAAGTCGCGAACGCCCCTTTGAAGCAATTGCATATCCCCGGGAATGGTAAAAAACCGGTATCCGGCTTTCAGTTTTTCCTCTAGGAGGTCATAACTGCCAAGGGCACATCCGAGAGGGATATTGGCTTTGGCTGCAGCCTTTTCAACCTTTTCCACGGCCTTTATTAATTCTGGTGAGGTCATTCCCACCCCCATGGATAAAGAAAGGTCGTAGGGTCCCATATGTAGAATGTCGACTCCAGTGACTTTTAAGATTTCCTCAATGTTTTCCACAGCCTCTTTGGTTTCAATCATCAGGATGGCCAGGACCTGATCGTGAGCGGTGTCTTTGTATTCTTTAAAGCGTCCGAGATAACGGTTCCCTCTCTCTACACCGGCTGGTCGGTTCCCCAGTGGTGCATACTTCATGGCATTGATTGCCTTTTTTGCTTCTGCAGAGTTATTGATCGTTGGAACAATGACGCCAAGGACACCTGTTCCGATATACTTTTTGATAACATCCAGATCGTTCTTGGGAACCCGAACGATGGGAACAATTCCTTCATTCTCGGCCGCAAGGGTTAGAATCTGGGTTTCCCGGGGGCCAAATTCGGTGTGCTCAGCTTCTATCCAGACGAAGTCGAGTTTTCCTGCCACTGCAAGGTTTTCAATTATCTTGTATGAAGGAATTGAAACAAAACCTCCGAAGGTGGGTTTTCCGGCCTTTATTTTTTCCCTGATCGGGTTACCCGATGGCTTTGCCGTTGCGAGCAAGGGCAGGAAAAAAGCGAGTAAAACCGCAATAAAAAAACAACTCGGAAACCATTTTCTCAACTGTAACCTCCCAAGGTCGTATTTTGTGAATTTTACCTGGGTTTCGGAGGCTGGTCAAATGATTGGGTCATGTGACGGTCTTTCGAAGCTTTTGTCCACAGTTCCTTCAGGATCTCAATCCATTCCTCCCTAGAATTATGTGGTTATTTGTGAAGAGTCTTTGAGTGCAGCTGAGTATTCAAGTTTCAATGAAAAAAATTCAAACGCTTACTTTAGACAAGCCTTCCGAAATATTGATGCCATTGTTTATGGAGGTAGAAGCTCCGTTGAAGATCAAGGCTCAGCGCTGAGCAGGTCGCGCCAAACGAATACCCAGATAGCTCTCCCAGAGGCCGGGAACAAACCAGTTGCGACGCGCAGCCCGTAGGTTAACCGCGCCATTTTGCCAACTCCCTCCCCGGAAGGTGCGATCTTCTGCTCCACAAGAGACTGGCTCGCTGTTGAGGGGAGGATCATAGGGAGAGGGGTAGGGGCAGTACTCATCCTCTGTCCACTCCCAAACATTCCCCGCCAAATCACAAACCCCAAAGAGATTGTGTCCCTCTGGTAGGCTGCAAACAGGCGCTGTAGAGCGCTCTCCACAGCCGGGAATACCCAGGTTCATCACCGCAAGATCACAGTCCGCAAGCTGATCGCCCCAGGGATACTCCTGTTGAAGACCAGCGCTGCGGGCAGCGTACTCCCACTCCGCCTCAGAGGGCAATCGAGCACCTACCCAAGCAGCAAACTCGTGGGCCTGATACCAATCCACGCAGTTGATCGGATGATCATTCTTACCGAAGATCTCCCAGTTACAAGGATCAAAGTTTATACGAGGCTCACTACAGGCCCCCGCTAGGAAACATTGAGCGTACTGCGCCACGGTGACCTCTGTCTTGGAGATCTCAAAGCTCTCTACCTCTACAAGGTGGATTGGCTGCTCCTCTTCACGTCCGTTCTCAGAGCCCATAGGGAAGCTGCCCCCTCGTATCGTACAAAACTCAATATCCAAGCCAGATCCATTGATGTTCTGAGCGGGGTAACAGAAGCAAACACAGCGCTCAATGCCATCGACACAGGTATTGAAGCCCAATTCACACTCCTCGCTCCCCACGACACACTCTTCGCCCAGACCTGGAACCTCCTCATCACTCAAACCATCACAGTCATTGTCCAAGCCATCACAGCGCTCCTCTTCTGGGAGCTGTTGCCCCTCACAGAGAGACCAGCCCCCCTCTTCACAGCGCCGCACTCCTGCCTGGCAGGTTCCATGTTGTTCTGTCCCCTCTCTCCCCTCATAGCAGCTCTGAGAGAGCGGTTCTCCCTCTGCATCTTCATCTATCAAGCCATCACAATCATTATCTAAACTATCGCAGATCTCCTCATCAGCGCCTCGCATGGGATCACAATGTTGAACTTCAGCAGCGACACAGTTGGGCTGATCATGCTCACAGATTCCTTGACCACAGTGGCTTACACCCAAGCCCTCATCGATCTCCCCATCGAGATCATTGTCCAAGCCGTCACAGATCTCCGGCGTGATCCCCTGACAGCGCTCGTTGCACTCTACACCCCCATCACACTCTTCCGCATTGTCGCGGTCGATGATCCCATCTCCACAGTAGGAGGTTACACCTGGGACCAAGCTGCAAAGCGCTCCACAGATCTCACACTGCTCCTCACCATATTCACAGGGCTCCGATTCACTGTTGCCGTCGTCACACTCCTCGGCGTTCAGAGGATCGATCACCCCATCTCCACAGCGACTGGCCTCTCCTGGACCCTCCTGGCAGTTGGCCAAACAGACTGTGCATTCGGTTACGCCATAACCGCAGGGCTCTGAGACCGCGTTGCCATCATCACAGCCCTCCAAAGTGGGCTGAAGGATCCCATCTCCACAGTAGGAGGTCGCGCCTGGAATCAAGCGACAAAGCGCTCCACAGACCTCACACTGCTCCTCACCATAAGCACAGGGCTCCGACTCGTTATTGCCGTCGTCACACTCCTCAGCGTTCAGAGGGTCGATCACTCCATCTCCACAGCGACTGACCTCTCCAGGCCCCTCTTGGCAATTGCCCAGACAGACGATGCACTCGGTCATACCATAATCGCAGGGCTCCGAGATCGTGTTGCCATCATCACAGCCCTCCAAAGCGGGCTGAAGGAGCCCATCTCCACAGCGCGCAGCTCGACACGCTGTGCTGCACTCATTGTTGTTGATCAGATCCCCATCGTCGCACTCTTCCATACCTTCTCGAACCACCCCATCTCCGCAGCGCGCAGCTTGGCAGTTGTTCAGGCAGGCGTCATTGTCATTCAGGTTGCCATCATCACAGCCCTCCACCCCTGTCTGAATAAGGCGATCCCCACAATAGGCATTGAGGCACTCGCTGCTACAGGCGTCATTGTCTCGCGGGTTGCCATCATCACACTCTTCAAACTCAGGGTAAACCACTCCATCTCCACAGCGGGCTCGGGTGCAGAGGTTGGTACAAACATCACCATTCTCTCGGTTGCCATCATCACACTCTTCGACGCCTTGATGGAGCGCCCCATCTCCACAACGAGCAGCTTGACAGCTGTTGAGGCAGGCATCTCCCTCCTCTAGGTTGCCATCATCACACTCCTCTCCAACCTGGACCACAGTGTCACCACAACCGGTCATCTTACAGTTGTTCTGGCAGTCATCGCTCTCCAGGAGGTTGCCATCATCACACTCCTCCCCTGGATCCAGCTCTCCATCCCCACAGCCCCCACAGAGGTCTTCAGGCAGCTCGCGTCGGCAGACGCTCCCTCGCAGCTTAAGGAGAAACTGAGGGTTTTGTGCGTCATTGCTCTGGATAAGGATTTGGGTGGCGAAGATGCTGGTCTCAGCGCTGGGGGGAATAAAGAAGGCACTGAAGAGATAGTGAGCCCCGAAGATCTGCAGACCGGGCAGCTCAAGCGCTGTACAGCCTTCAGGGGAGCTGGGAGTCCCTGCGCAGAGCTTAAAGGCTTCATCCTGGTTCTCAGGGAGGCAACCGCTGCCAGATCCCAAGATACAGAGATTTGAGATCTTAAGGGGCGCTACACTCTCGCTTTGGATGTCGATCTCTAACCTCTGAAAGTGACCGTAGCTGGCCTGATCCAGAGTCACGGTGAGCTCTCCAGCACCCCCAACTCCTTCAGGCTCAGTAGAGACTCGAATGAGAGGATCGATATCGCTGGTGTGGATGGGTACCTCATTGGGGGGACCCAAGTTATGGTGGATGATCAGCCGCCCAGTATCAGGCTGAGCATCGAGGGCTCTCCAGGTGACGGTGAGATAGAGGCTGCGATTGCTGGGGATCTCGCGGAGTTTCTGCCAGTCATCGTTATCGACGATGGAGAGCTCCTTGAGAGGATCATCCTCCTCTAATTCCACAGACGAGATCTTCAATTCACCCCTGCCCATGTTGCGCAGCTCAAGGGCGATCTGGCGGCTGTCGCTGCCTGGGTTGGGTTTGGGGAGCACGAGATCACCAGGAACCACAACCAGCTCCCCAGTGTTGATACTCCCTACATCATCGCAGCTCATCAAGGCCCAGGAGAAGCCCAAGAGCAGCGCACTACAGAATTCAATCCTCAATATCATCCCCTCCAAGAGACCCCTCATCGAAGCAGAGTCCAGAGGTTCTGTAAAATGTTGTGTTCTGGTCCAACTTAAGTTGATCTCCGCCGATGTTTAAGCCAAGCGCGTAGCCCCATTTCCTCTCCAAAATCACCCGGCTGAAATATTTCATAACCTCTCAGCTCTCCAGGCAGTCCAGGCTGAGAACCTTCGTCACCCCCTGAACCCTTGGGGCGCAGCTGAGGTGGGACCTGTAGATCCCCAAAGTTTCGCACCGCCGCCTGAGCAGCCTTGAGAGTCTCAGGGATCCCTCGGGATTTTGCCGCGCAAGCTAAATAGCAAGCTGACTGCATCAGCAGATAGTGGCCCTCGGGAAGCCCAACAGCTTGAAAGGCGTGCAGCCCCGCGATGGTGTGTTGCAGCGCTCGAGGATCAGCCAAACCTATATCTTCGCTGGCGAAGATCAACATCCGTCGCAGCAGGAAAAGAGGATCCTCCCCCGCCTCCAACATTCGTTGAAGCCAATAGGCGCTGGCGTCAGGATCGCTGGCTCGCATCGACTTGATAAAGGCGCTGATGAGCTGATAGTGCCCATCTCCCGCGCGGTCGTAACGAGGGGGCTTACGCCCCGCGAGTTGGCTCAACAACTTCAAGGTGATCGATCTGCGCTGCTCTAAAGCCATCTCTAAGAGCCCCAGAGCGCTCCGAACATCTCCATCAGCCCACTCCGCCATCTGAACCAGGGCCTCAGGCTCCACCTCTGAGACCTCGGGCCAGCGCGCCCGCAGCTCTGGACGCGCTAAAGCCCTCTGTAAAATCTTTAAGATCTCCTCTCTTCCGAGAGGCTGAAGAGAGATCAGCCTCGCCCTGGAGAGCAGAGCATCGTTGAGGGCAAAACTGGGGTTCTCAGTGGTGGCGCCGATGAGGGTGAGGGTCCCCGCCTCAACGTGAGGCAGGAGCGCGTCCTGTTGAGCCTTATTAAAACGGTGAATCTCATCGATAAAGAGGATCGTTCCACGCCTCTCTAGGGCGAGGCGCTCTCGCGCCTGCTTGACGATGGTGCGGATCTCCTTGACCCCCCCCAGGACCGCAGAGAAGCGCTCAAAGGCGCGCGAAGTTCTCTGTAAGATGAGCCGCGCTAGGCTGGTTTTTCCACAGCCCGGTGGTCCCCAAAGGATCAAGCTGGGGAGGCGATCAGCTTCGATGGCGCGCCTGAGCGGGCTCTCTGGGCTTAACAGCGCTTCTTGGCCCAACAGCTCATCTAAATTTCGGGGCCTTAACAGCTCCGCGAGAGGCTGAAACTCCTCCTGGGCAGTGCGCTCAAAGAGATCCATCCTGGCTCCTCTATCTTGACCGCTCTGAGTAGTCTCTTTAAAGGAGGGGAGCAACATGCTGTGCAAAAGCTGTCAAGACGAGGAACAAAGGGCTGGCAATCTTTCATATCCCCTTCACCAAGCCCTTTTCTGAACTACCTCTGCCATGGCAGAGGAGCAGCCCATCTTTTTCACCGCGAGCTTTGGTGCTGTCCAGCGCCCACGTGAAGATCTAAGCTCATCCACAGTTTCACAGCGATAAGAGAGACGGTGATCTCCGTAGCCCCCCTGAGCCCAAGCCCAGTTTCTTTCAAGTCACCGTACAGTCAGCTGTCGATGGAGTGGTTAGGGTAGAGCAGGAAGGACTTGGGGATCAGCCCGCCGATGTAGTCGCCGATGGAATTGGTGAACGTGGCGAGGAGGACGCCTGAGCCTTGTTGTTACTCCCGGACATCAGCAACCATGTGGGAACAATCCTGGATGTTGTTTTTGCAGATGACAAAGGACAGCCCTGAAGGCATTAGGGGACTTGACAATTTCGAGGCAGTCATCTCGACTACCGAGGGGCAAGCAGATTGCCTTGCCTCGTGAGAGCTTCATGGCGCTTCCCTGGTTTTTGTTTGGAATCTGACCTTGGCAGATCGTGGAGTTCTTTTGTGAGCTACATAAGTTCAGCTCAGGAAGGGCAAATCACCAAATCCGGCGGACTCAGACTCGCCCAGCTGAACCAATTTTCTATCTTGAAACGGCCCGAGCTGGGATATCCCTCTCCCAGCAGCCCTCAAAAAGGCGCGCTGAGAATTTTTTTTACGGGCCCTAAGAGAGAGCCTTGAACCGTTCCACCTCCCTCATCATACCTCTGATCTTGGGGCTCAGCCTCCTGCTCTCCTGGCTTATCGTACACCAAGCCCGGCTCCTCCTGGTTCTCTCGGCGGTGAGCTGCCTTGGGTTGGTGCTGCTTCGACGGCCCCGCTGGGGTATCCCACTGCTGGTTGGAGCGACCTTCCTGGATGATCTCAACCTCTCAGCAGGCTTCGCGCTTATAGGTGGAGGGGATCTGGCCGCCTTCGCCCTGTTGCCAGTCTGGATGATTCATCGCCTGATGCGCCCCTCCGAGCTGCATCTGCCTCGCTTCTGGCCTTTGCCTGTCGCCTTCCTCGCCCTGATGTTCGCCAGCATGATAGCGGGACCCAACCCCTCAGTCGCTTATGGAAATTTCATACGAGAGGCGACCTATATCTTGACGCTTATCGCTTTGATGGATCTGGGCTCAGATCAAGGGACTCTCAAACAGAGCCTCTGGGCGATGGCTTTCATGGGCTGCGGAATCGCTCTACACGCCATCGCTACTGCCCAAGGGGCTGCTCGCATTGAGGGGTTCTCAGCTCCCAACATCCTGGGGATGCGCCTGGGAATCGCTACCATCGCTCAGCTGGGCCTGCTGCTCTCAGTTGAGCAGCGGTGGCAACGAGCCCTGCTGTTCCTGCTTCTGCCCCCTACGATCTTGGGAGTGCTGATGACCATCTCTCGAGGAACTTACTTCTCTCTGGCTCTGGCTCTGCTCTGGTGGGCGCGTAAATATTGGCGCCTCAGCCTCCTGCTGGGGGTGGTGGGGGTGCTCTTGCTCCTCTTTCTACCAAGAAACATCGCCCCCCAACTCCAGCGTATTGAGCGACGTTTAGAGATGCGCGACACCAGCGTGATCAATCGCTGGCAGGTCGCTCAGAACGCCTTGAAGGCGATTCAAGCACAGCCCCTTTTGGGGATCGGCTTTGGGCAGTTCCAGCACCTTCACAAGGTCGTTGAGGTGAGCGCCGAAAAGGGGCGAGGCACCCACAGCTTCTATCTGGGCAACGCAGCAGCTGTTGGTTTGCCCGCCTTCTTCATCTTGATGCTCTTTCTCTTCTCCCTAATGCGCGGACTCTGGCGACGTAGAGCCCTGGCAGAGCGAGCGCAAGCGCTTAAAGTGAGCGCGCTGCTCTCCCTTTTTCAGGCTCTGATGATCTTTCACTTTTTCAACTTGGCTGTGCGAGGAGCCGCGCGTATCACTGAGTGGACTCTCTTTGGGCTCTTTGCTGCCGCTGGAATGCTCTCGTTTAAGGAGAAACCGAGCCTGCCAGAGTCCAAGCCTGGGCGGCTCGCAGCGCCGCTCGGCTCAGGAGCGCGGGTGCCTGTTGACAGCTCTCCTCCAAGCTGAGGGGGGCAGGAGTGATAGGGATCAACGCTGCCTGCGATCCAAAGCCGCTCTCCGCCTCAGGGCAAACCTCTCCTGCAAAGATCCAGACCGGACAGGGAGCACGCTGAAGTAGGCAACCGATGCTCTTGCCATAAAAGCTCTGTTTGTCCACCCGGCCCTCTCCGGTTAAGAGCAGATCGACACCCTTCAGAGCTTCATCCAAGCCGATCATCTTCGCCACCGCCGAGAACCCTGGTTGGATTTCAGCACCCAAGGCTGCCCAGAGCCCCCCAGCGAGACCCCCCGCCGCGCCCGCCCCTGGCAGATCCTGAGGGTCGCGATGGAAGCGCTCTTTGAGGCACTGGGCGAAGCAGGTCAAGCCCGTCTCTAGCTTTGTGACCTCTGCTGAGCTGGCCCCCTTCTGTGGTGCATAGAGCTGGGCAGCTCCGGTGGGACCCAAGAGGGGGTTGAGCACATCGCTTAGGATCTGCAGCTTGCGCCCCTGAAGCGGATCCTCTTCGGGTGCTTGGATAGAGGCCAAAGCGCAAAGGCCACCTCCTCCAGCAGGGATGGCTCGCCCCTCTCTATCCAGAAACTTAAAACCCAAGGAGGTTAGAGCACCGGCGCCTCCATCCACCGTGGCGCTGCCCCCCGCCCCCAAGCGCAGCTCCTGAACCCCTGTGGCCAGGGCGGCCTTGATCAGATCGCCTGTCCCCGAGCTGCTGGCGCTTAGAGGGCGGCGATGTCGCGTCACCGAGAGCCCCGAGGCGCGGGCCATCTCGATCAGCGCAAAGTCCTCCTCCTGGGCTCGCCAGAAGCCTGCTTGTAGCGCTTCTCCCTGAGGGCCAAGGACAGGGCAAGTGATCTCTACACCAGGGCGGGCCGCAGCGACTGCAGAGAGGAGGCCCTCTCCACCATCTGAGAGGGGGCAGCAGTTGATCTCTGCTTGGGGCCAGATCTGAGAAAGGCCATGCTTTAAAGCAGCGGCTACAGCCACCGCGCTCAGGCAGCCCTTAAAAGCATCTGGGGCGATCAAAATCTTCATGGAGGGAGATCCTCAGCATCTGAATCATCAGAGAGCAGCTCAGGTTCCTGCCAGAGTCGCGCAGCTTTGGCCTCTGCGTACTCCTCTTCGCTCAGGAAGCCACGCTTCATCAGGCGACGAAGCAGGCGCTCAACCCGGCGGCGCCAACTGGGGCTCAACTTCCCCCGCTCAAACTGAGCATGAAATTTTCGAGGTCCAGGCAGGAGGCGCACCAAGAAAGCGATCTCACGAGGCCTGAGCGCCTGTGGCGCTTTCTGGAAGTAATACATCGCCGCCTCGCGAATGCCAAAGACATCAGGGCCAAACTCCACCACGTTGAGATAGAGCGCCATCAGTTCCTCCTTCTCAAACTCCGCCTCCAGTAGCCAGGTGAGCAGCATCTCTTCGAGCTTGCGAGAGAGGGTCTTGCGACGGTTGAGGAAGAGGTTACGGGCCAGCTGCATGGTGAGGGTAGAGCCTCCCCGAACAAAGCGTCCTTCTCTGAGGTTGCGGATCAGGGAACCTCGAATATGGAGCAGACTGACCCCACCATGCTTGTAAAAGCCACCATCCTCTTGAGCGATGACCGCCTCTGGGAGCAGCGGGGGGATCTCCTCCAGGGGGACCCAGCGGGTGGTGTCTGGTCCAACCTCACGCGCCAGGATCTCTCCATCAGGCATCTCAAACTGAGTCCGGAACTGCCGCCGCAGGGAGTCAAACTTGATCGCCTCGTTTAAGCTGAGAAGCTTGAGCCGCCTCATCTTGAGGTTGACCTTTAACCGCGTCTTTTTTAAAGCCGCCCAGTCCAAGTCCAGCTCGCTGGAGAAGCGCAGAGATCCTCCGAGCTGAAGGGGTTGGAGGTGGGGCAGCAAGCCCTCAGGAATAGCGCGGCTGAGCTGCACTCCTTTGACCCTACCCTCAGCCCAAAGCTGAGCCCTGAGGTGAGGCAGCTCAGCGCGACGATCAAGGCTGCCTTCAAAGAAAAGGGGTAGGCCCTCCAGCTCGAGGCGACCCTGCTTTATCGAGATCAGACCTGGCTCCGCTGCCAAGCTGCCTGAGATCTTCAACTCCATCGGCCCCACCGGCTCCTCAGCCAAGTCGGGGTGATCGATATAGGCCCAGCGCAGATCAAGCTCTCCCTCCGCCTCCAAGTTTCGCTTGGGGAGGTCGAGCTTCAAGCGCAAAGAGGCGCTCAGTCTCCCCTTAAGCCGTGCATGGATCTCCTCCAACTTAAACTCTCTGAGGCGCACCGAAAGATTTAGATGCTGGCGATCAACCTCTCCTTGAGCGCGCAGCTCTCCTCCCGCCGGAAAGCGCAGGTGTAGCTCCAGCGGTGAGGGGCGATTCTCTCTGGGGAGTAGGGAAAGATCGACCTCAAGGCCCTCCAGTGCCCTAAGGCGCTCAGAGCGGCTGCTGAGGAGCTGAATTCCGTTGAGGCGCAGCTTTAGCTCAGGTTTGCGATAGAGGTCTAAGCGCTGTCCTTGTAGGTAGAGCCCTGAGATCTCCTCCTGAAAGGCACGCTCGCACTCTAGGCTCAGGCGCTCAAAGTCTCCCCAAAACTTACAAGGGCCTCGATCAGGGTGTTGGATCAGGAAGCGGCCTCCATAGCGTCGCCCCTCAAGCCTTAACTCCCCCCCCTCGATCAGCAGCGCGCCTCCATGATCTAGGAGACGACCTTCATGCAGCTCAAGGCGGGGGCGCTGAGCGCTCCTCTCTGAGAAGCCACCCTTTGAGCCTCTGGCTCCAAAACGATCAAAGGGCAGCTCCTCTTTAAGCTCTCGGAGCTGTCTCAGCAGATCTTTGAGGCTGCCATCCCCTCGAAGGTGCAAGCTGGGAGCTTGAACCTTCAACGCCTCCAGCTTCACTTGGCCTCGGCGCAATGCCTCAGTGTTTAAGTCAACCTGGATCGATCTCACCATCAGGAGAGGTGCCTGGGGATCTCCCAAACGCAGGTTCGTCAGGCGCAGCGCTGAGAAGCCCAAAGGCTCAAAGCGCTCCACCGTGATCGGCTGCTCTAAACGCTCTTCAAGGCGCTGCAGGGCGCGTTGCCCAAAATGATTCAGGAGGCGAGGGTGAAGGATCCAGGCCAGAAAAGAGAGTAGGAGCCCAAGGCCGAAGAGCAGCGAAAAGAGACGGCGCACTGTCTTTAGGGCAGGCTCAGCTCAACGCGATCAACTCGAACCCCCTTGGGGGCACCCTCAGGGACAGGCGCAGAGCCCAGAGAACGAACCTGAAGTTGAGCTGCCTTGACTCCAGCCTTTAAGAGATAGGCTTTGATCACCTCGGCCCGCTCCAGAGCGACCTTCTCAGGTGCATCACCCTTCGCAGAGCCCCCGATCATGATCTTTAAGCTGGGGGTCTGGATCATCAGCTGAGCGATCTCCTTGAGTGCCTTCTTATGAGCAGGACCGATACGCGCAGATCTCCCCGCAAAGCGGAAGACCTTTAAGGGACCAAGCCAAGCTTTGATGCCCTGAGGAACAAGATCGGGGCAGCCATCCTCATCCTCAAAATGGTTCTTGTTCTCCTTCTTCAGAGGGCACTTATCATCAACGTCGAAGAAGCCATCTCCATCCGAGTCTTTCTCGGGGCAGCCATCCTCATCCTTAACGCCATTCTTGCTCTCAGCGGAGTCGGGACATTTATCCTGGGAGTCTAGGATGCCATCCTGATCATTGTCGGGATCAGGGCAACCATCCTCATCCTTGAAGTTATCCTTATCTTCGGGAGCCGCAGGGCAGTTGTCCTTGTCATTCTCCACCCCGTCAGAGTCATCATCTACATCAGGGCAACCATCCTCGTCCCGATCCCCATCTTTGTCTTCAGCTTTAAGAGGACACTTGTCTTTCTCATCGGGGACCTCATCTTCATCATTGTCTAGGTCAGGGCAGCCATCATCATCCTTGAAGCTGTCCTTGTCCTCCGCTTTGTTAGGGCAACCATCG
Source organism: uncultured Nannocystaceae bacterium (assembly GCA_964384025.1). Classification (GTDB taxonomy): domain Bacteria; phylum Myxococcota_A; class Bradymonadia; order UBA7976; family UBA1532; genus CAYLJJ01. The sequence continues at coordinate 24,708 of CAYLJJ010000024.1, read as the reverse complement.
ACGCGGTTCTTGATGCCATCCCCATCTACATCATCCTCTCCACCCAGTTGGAAGGAGGCGCCGAGGGTGGCGGTGAAGTGAGCATACTCATCCGCCGCCGGGGCTTCGCTGCTGAACCAGCCTCGGAAGTCAGCGCGCGCGGCCACCAACTCATTGAAGTAATATTTAAAGCCCAGGCCCACATCATAGGCGAGATAACTCTCATCAGCGCTGACCGCGCCGATGCCCACGACCAGGAAGGGGCTGAAGTTCTGATCTGAGAGGTTGAGGATAGCGCTCAAGGCAAACTGCCCTAGGGTCTTATCCCCCTCATCCTTCTCCTGAGTGGGGATCATCCCATAATCCAGCTCCAACCCCAGGACTTGATTGAGGTGAAACTGTGCTCGCCCGCCAAAGAGCGCAGCGGTCTCCAAGAGATCGTCTCCCTCCCAAACCCCTCCATACAGGCTAAGCTCGACGCCAAAGGGACGGACCTCGCTTTGAGCTGGGAGGGCCCAGAACAGAGAAAGAAGGGCAAAGGACAGGAAGGAACGCACAGTCGACTCCTCGGAAGAGGGGCAAACCCCCATCGGAGCCAAGTACCAACGGACCCTTCAGCTGTCAAGTGTGGGACCTGAATCCTGCATTGACAGCCCTCCTCTGGACTCCCTACTCTCGCCCTCATCGCCGATCATTTACGGCTCAGCCCAGTTGAGATCATCATGCAAAGCTCTCTCAGTTATGCAGTTCTAGCTTTTCTCTTGGCCAGCTCCGTCGCTTGTAACAAGAGCAAAGATTCAGATCCAAGCCTACTTCAGACTGCTCAGGCTCAAAGCAGTATCAAGCTTAAGGCCCCTGAAGAGGTGATCCTCTTTGGGGGCTCCAATCAGCTCGGAGGGGCTTTAGACACGCTCGAAGGTCTCGCCAACCAGGTGATGCCGATCCCTTCACTTAAACAGATGGCCGCTCCCGCCCTCCAAGGAGAGTATCGTCTCAAGACTATCGCAGGCTTTGATGTCAACAAGCCCCTACGTTTTGCTCTATTTAACCCTAAGAAATATAAGAAGAATCCCCTGGTTCTCTGTGTAGGAGCCAAGAGCAAGGATGCCTTCCTCAAGAGCATGCCTGAGACAGGCCGCAAAGAGGGGGATGAGGGGAACCAATACTCCTACCTCAAGCGCGCTGAGGGTAAGCGCCCTGTCTATATCAACTTCATGGGAGATCTGGTCTGTATCAGTCGGATGAAGGGGATCTTCCCTGAGCACAAGGAGTTCCTCAAGTCCCTTAAGGATACGCCCATGCCCAACGCTGGAGCGCTCTTTGTCGAGGTCGCTCACCTGATGAAGATCTTTGGTCAAGAGTTTGATATGGGGATCAAGCAAGCCAAGCAGATGATGACCATGGCCGCTGGGGCCGTTCCGGGTGGAGTCCAGGGTACCGAGATGGTGACCCAGATGATCGATCTCTTTGGCAAGGGAGCGCAAGACACCCAAAGCTTGAGCTTCTCTCTGCTCTTAGAGAAGGATGGCGCCAAGCTGGATATGCGCGTCAAGGCGCTTGAGGGCAGCGAGCTGTCCAAGGTGATGGCCAAAATGCTCAAGAAGGGGAAGATGAACCTGCTCTCCAAGCTGCCCGCCGATTCAGCAGGCTTTGGGATCTTCTCGATGGCTGAAGAGGGCGCTTTGCTGCTGGCGGATTTCAGCGGCAAATTCCTGTCTCCCATGTTTGATAAGCCTGAGCTGGCAGCTCCCTATATCGAAGCGATGCGAGATTATGTGAAGGGCATCGACGGTGAGGTCGCCTTCTCTGTCAGCCCCAAAGGGGAGGATTTTGGCTTTATGGGTCTCTTCGGGGTCAAGGATGTCAAGCTCGCTCGGGCTGCACAGGTGAAGCTCATGGAGATGCACAACAATTCAGGGATCATCGCTTATTATCAAAAGCTTGGGTTTAAGATCGATTACCAACCCAAAGCCTACGAGGTGGATGAAGTTCCTGTCGCGGTCGTTAAGACCGAGATGCTCAACCCCTCCCCTCAGATGATGGGGATGGTGGGCATGATGTCAGAGTTTATGACCCAACACTTTGCGATAGGTGAGAAGTTGGCGGTGATCGGCTATGGCAAAGCGGGCCGTGGAGTCGTAGAAGCTCTCCTTAAAGGCAAGGCCAAGGGCGGCTTAGACAAGGTTCCAGGTGTGCTCCGCGCTCGGAAGAATCAGGCCCATGACGCCTTCGCCCTCTTCTACCTCAACCCCATCGATCTGGCTCGACGTATCAGCCTGGGTGGGATGAACCCCCTGATCCCGATCCTCAAGGATGTCAAAGCCAGCCATGGCATCGCCTTCTCGGCGGGCAGCGTCGATAAAGAGCTTCAGTTCATCATCGATGTGCCCATCGAGACCATCAAGCAGGGGAAGCTGGCCTTTGATAAAGCCAAGGGCGGGCTCTAGCTCAAAGCTGCCAGTTGAAGATCTCCAGGCCCTCACTCCTGGGGCTGCTGTCATTGTGAAACACATAGCTGCTGATCCAGAGCAGACCTTCATCCTGAACAGCTCGAAGATAGAAGCCAAAGGCTCCAGCTGCGCTGCTCTCATCTCCCTGTAAAGTGTGTCGTGACCAAGCTTCTGGTCCGCTGGAGCGGAGGAGCAGGAGATCATGGCCAGTGGCGTCTTGGTAGATCACCAAGGGCTCCCCCGCTTGGTCGATGAAGATCTGGCAATCTTCTCCTACAACATGAAGCGCATGTTCCCGACCTCCATAGCCGATGCGCACACCATCATCGATCCACTCATCCCGCCCCAACTCAGGGGCCAGATACCTTAGGGAGTCGCTCATCCCATCCTGGAAGCAGAGGTGGGCCTGATCTTGAGCGTCCAGGGTGATATCGACATTGGCGCCCATATCTCCATCTCGCTCAGGATGGCTCCAACCCGCCAGCATCTCCGGCGCTGAGAAGCCGGCTCCATTGCCTCGACTCCAGAAGAGAGCCCCCTGGCTGCGATCATACCAAGCCAGGATCGGGAGCCCCTGACTGTCATGCACTTGGCTCGTAAAGAGCCCTGTACCCTCAGGGTAGGCGCCACCCGCGCGCTCCTGATCGATGAAGGTCTCATGGATGATCAGCGCCCCAGCCCAGGCTGAGGGGTTGTCTGGCTCAGCGCTGCGAGCCAGAAGATAGCGGAGCTGAGTAAGCTCCCCTTCAGAGTGGCGGTAGGCGATCCCTGGAATCCCCTCGTCATTTAAACTGATCTGAGCCCAACTCCCTGAGTCCTCCTCGGAGTCCAGAGTCATCACCTTCCAGTCATAGCCCCCCCAAAGGGGACGCCCCAGGGCGTATTTGAGGGCCTGATTGCTCTTGTCGTAGTAGGCCACATGGAGTTGGCCTTCTGGACCAGCGGCGATGCTGGTGAAGAGCCCTACATCCTCTCCTGGCGCAGAGATCCCCCCTCGAGGGCCTGAAGGTCCCGCCTCCAGCGCCTCGCCCACAGGGATACCATCCACCCAAAACCAGCGAAAACTCTCCTCCTCCCAAGCCCCTACCACTAGATCTCCATAAGTTTCAGAGTAGGCGCTGAACCAGGGTTGCCCCTCGACCAAGACCAGATCGCTGTGACGACCGATGAGCCCCTCCTCTAAAGGGTCAATTTCAACGCACTCACAGCTCTCTTCGATGCGCTCGCATTGGACTGAGTCCATACGACCCTCATCGACAGCGCTGGACTCATAGCCGGGGTCACACTCCGCCAAAATGCAGGGAGGCGCTGGGTTCTCACAGGCATCACGCAGATAGCAGCAGTATTGAGTCTCAAGGCAGCCCTGATCACAGAAAGATTCGCATTGGCATACACCATCTGCGCTACAGAATGATGGACGACCATCGCTACAGCTCAACTCATTACAGAGGCTGGCATCCTCCAGACAGGTGACCAGAACGCAGGCAGGGAGGCCATCCACCAGACGGCAGATGCCGTTAGGGCAATCCTCATCTCGCTTACAAACCGGCTCAGATCCCATATCTCCATGAGGATTTGGCTCGCCTGCGTCGATCATATCCTCATCACCAGAGGAGGAGGTGTTGTCTGAACAGGAGAGCCCCAATGCCAAGATCAGGAGCAGGAGCGCGCGACGGTGGTTGAAAAGCAGGAGTATGAGCAAGCCCAGGAGGGGCAGGTAAGGAGCATCTCCCGAGCGAGGGCTCTGAGCACATCCTCCCCCGGCTGGGGCACCTTCAGCGTCAGGAGGCAGACGACCGATGAGGGCCAATTCCTGGGGAGCGATAATCGCCTCGGCGGAGTTGCCCGCCTCATCTTCAACCTTCAAGAGGATCGCCTCCTCCAGTTGAGGGAGAGGCCCCTTCTCCAACGGGCGCCACTCTCCATTCTCCAAGCGCCAGCTCAGGCGCAACGCCTCATCGGCGCTGACGAGATCCCAGGCTTTGACCCAGATCCGTCCATTCCGCTCCTCCAGATCCAGCTCGGGAGGCAGACTGTCGATCAGGAGCAGGGCTTCAGCGGGGCTGGGATCAAGGCTGCGATAGTCTGTCCTTAGCCGGGCGCGCACCTCTAGGCGGTGCTTCCCCTGGAGATGGAATAGGGGGCTGCGGATGGTCTGCTTCTTTGCGGGACTAAAGAGGCTCCAGCTCCCCCCCGCAACACGCCAGGAGAACTCGTACTCCCCCTCTTCTCCCAAGCCCTCCAGGGCGATTCGAACCAAAGGGAGCTGGCCGCTGAGCGGATCGGGGACCTTTACTTCCAAGATTTTCAGGGCAGTATCAACCCGTGCCCGCTTCTGCTGCTCCGCCGCAGGGAGAGGCTCCAAATCAGCAAAGAGCGCCAGAACGCTGCCCTCCTCGATGCCCGCCATATGGCTGCCCTGGAGGTTAAGGCGGTAGCCCATGATCTCTGGAAGGGCGATGGGATCGATCAGGTTCCCAGCCAGGGCGCCGGTCAAGGGACCCATCAGGACCGGCAGCATCGCCTCCAAACGGCTGGGATCATCAAACATGATCTCTCCGTTGGCGGTCTCGATATTTTGAAGGGCGCTGTTGAGATCTCCCAAGAGAGGGATCAGCTCGTTCTCGGGAGTGAAGGCTAAGCCCATAGGCAGGACAACATCAGCCTTGAGGCTAAAGATGCGCGTCCAGCGCTGCTCCATAAAGGCATGGAAATCGATCCAGAGGTCGGGGATCGTGATGGTCAGGAGGGGCTCAGCCAGCTGAAGCTGTCCCTCTTCGTCGGGATCAGGCTCTACACGGTTGCGCCCCAACTCCACAACAGGCAGCTCTTGAGGAGCCAAGGTGATCGCGACGGGAGCAGCTCCTCGGGTCAGCCTGCTGAGACCAGGGAGGGCGATCCCCAAGGTCTGTGTGTTGAGCATGCTCATCTGCTCTCCGTTGACAGAGACACAAAGAGCGCCGCTGTTAAAGGCTGCCCAGAGAGCATGATCGATCATCGGGTGAGTGATCCCAAAGCCCACCTTGAAGGGCTGACCCTCAGGATCCAGATTCCCGCTGAGGAGCGGAGAGCGAGGGGGCTCAATCAGGGGGGGTTGAGGTCGCGCGGGGACACAGCGGCTGCGTTCGCTGACGGCACCGCCGATGATCCCCAAAGAGAGCCCCTGCTGCTCCACCACCGCATAGCTGCCCAAGGCGGCCAGATATTGAAGCTCCGCCTCCAAACCGGGGCTGAACCTCGCCAACATCTCCCCCAAGTTCAAGCTGCCCTCAGCGCCCATAGGGCGAGGGATACAGCCCTGGTTGTTGAGACAGAGCCCCTCTTCACAGCGCCCCCCCTCCTCCACAGGACACTCATCGTTGGAGGCGCAAGGGAGGCAGAGAAACTGAGAAATCCCCTGATCCACGGTGTCCAGCAACATCGGCTCAATGGCGCTCTGGAGAAGGTTAAGGATCTGCTCTCCCAACCACTCCATCTCGATGAGGGCACCGATGCCGTCGCAAAGAGCGCTGATGCCCCCTCCATGACCCTCTAGATGAGGGTGCAGCTCAGAGAGTCGAAAGGAGATGTCGCTGACCTCAAAGCTTAGCTCGCGTCCCGGAGCAGGGGTGGAGAGCAGCAGCTCCACCTCCACCGGGAAGCCCCGCTCCTGGATCTCCAGGCCACACTCAATAAGACCATCAGCGAAGATATCAAAGCGAGCGGCAATCTCCTCGAAGGTCAGAGTCGCGCGGATACGGTTGGGCTCCAGAGGGTTCAGCTGAATCTCTCCTATCTGAACACCCAGCGCGCAGCCTCGCTCTCCCCCCTCACACTCAGGCTGCTGGCAGTAGCCCCAGGTCACGAGCTCAAAACCCAAGATCTCTACAGTGTCGCCATCTCCAGGAACACAGACGTTGATTCCGTCGGGCATCTGCTCCGCCAACAGCCCTTCGACGCTCTGGGTAAGGAAGCCCATCCCCTCTTCGCTGAGGCGCAGCTGGATGGCGCTGTGGAGCCGATCTTTATTGGGAAAGGGGGGACCCTGCTCTTGGCAGCCTGTAGGGCTCCCACAGCCTCCAAGGAGAAGAGAGATGAGGGTGATTCGTAGAGAGAAAAAATATCTTGGCATGCCGAAACCTTAACTCCTGATCAAGCAAAGCTAGTCCTGAGCTTTAAGGAACGTCAACTCAGATGAGCCCAATTCTCCAGCGCCTCCTTGCCGATGGCAACCAAGGCTCCTACAATCGGCGCTGACGATGCCAGCCCAAGAGGGGAGTACGTGGAAGAAGGATCTCGTTTTGGGCCTTATCAGCTCATCAAACGCATCGCTTTTGGTGGAATGGCTGAAATCCATCTCGCCAAAACCCACGGGATCGAAAACTTTGAGAAGCTCTTGGTTCTCAAAGTGATCCATCCCAAGTTCTCGGAAGATCAAGAGTTCATCGATATGCTCGTCGATGAGGCCAAGATCTCCGTTCAGCTCTCCCACGCGAATGTTGGTCAGATCTTTGACTTGGGGCAGATAGACTCCACCTATTACATCGCTATGGAGTTTATCGATGGTCGAGATCTCTATCAGCTCCTAGTGAGATGCTCTGAATTAGAGATCGAGATCCCCTTTGACATCATCGCTTTTATCGCCCTGGAGGCTGCCGCAGGCCTTCACTATGCTCACAGCAAATCCGACAATTATGGTCGTCCACTCAACCTAATTCATCGTGATATCAGCCCACAGAACATCTTGCTCTCCTACGATGGTGAGGTAAAGATCATCGATTTTGGGATCGCCAAGGCCAGCCAGAGGAGCAAAGAGACCGAAAACGGGGTCATCAAGGGCAAGTTCTTCTATATGTCTCCTGAGCAGGCTTGGGGGAAGACGCTGGATTCGCGTACAGACCTCTTCAGTGTTGGGGTTTGCCTCTACGAGATGATCACCGGTGAGATGCTCTACAGCGAAGAGAAGGCGCTGGTTCTTCTGGAGAAGGTGCGTAAGGCGAAGATCCCCTCGATGCAAGCACGTCGGCGGGACCTGCCTCCCGATCTAGAGAAGATCACCCTTAGAGCCCTGGCTCGAGAGCAAGAGGATCGTTTTCAGACTGGGGGAGAGCTACAGGGGCAGCTCTCCGGCTTCCTCTATCGAAACTGGCCTGGCTTTAACCGAGAGCGCCTCAAGCAGTTTATGCTCGAGGTCTTTGGGGATCAGCGCTTTGTGATGGCGCTGCCTGAGAAGCAGCCAGAGAAGTCTCTCTTGATGGTCGCCGATGACTTTGATCCCACTTCGGGAGAGAGCATCATCTTTGATTTGGGCATGTTGGATCTTCAGGAGGTATCGAACTTACCCAACCTCAACCAGCCTCAGGCTGAGTTCCCCAACCTCAACCAGCCTCAGGCTGAGTTCCCCAAGCTGAACGACCTGAATCTAGATGAGGGAGATCTAGATGATGATCGCACCATGGTCGCCATGGATTATGATCTGGATGAAAGCTTCGAGGAAGAAGCGGAGGAGATGACCATCGCTGAGGGTGTTTGGGCCATGGATGACTATGGTGAAATGCCCAGCACCGATGATGATGATGAGACTGCGGTCATCGATATGTCTCTGGTCGAGGCGATGAGAGCGACGGTGGATGAGGGTGGGGAAGATAAGACGGAGGCTTTCTCTCAAGAACAGAAGATCCCCATTGAGAAGCAGCCCACCGGCAACCGAGGCCTGAGCCCTCAAGCGAGCAACCGAGGCCTGGGTCCTCAGATCGGCAACCGAGGGCTGAACCGTCTGGCCCCTACAGCAGGAGCCCCTAAGGCTTCTGTTATGCCTCAGATGAGCCCTCAACAATCGGAGTTTCAAGCTCCCAGAGCCCAACAAGCGGTCTCTCCTGCGACCGTTCACCTCTCCCCACTCAAACCCAGCTTTTTCAAACGCTTTGGTCTGTTGATCTTCTCTCTCCTGCTCCTCCTTGGGGTTCTGAGTTTTGCTGCCTACCGATTCCTCCCTGTTTTCTTGGCTGAAGAGGCTCCCAAGCTGGCCAGCGTCTCCTTAGAGAGCGAGCCTCCTGGAAGTCAGGTAGAGCTGGATGGACAGCTCCTACCGCATCGCACCCCTGCCCTTATTGAGAACATTCTACCAGGAGAGCAACATCAGCTGCTCTTCCGCAAAAAGGGCTACGAGTCTCAGGAGATGCTCCTCATGATCAGCCCAGAGGAGCTCAATCAGGTGGGGCCTCTTAAACGTCGAGTATTCCTGAGGCGCTCTCCAGGGACGCTGCGGATAGAGAGCCTCCCCTCTGGAGCTGAGGTCTGGTTGAGGGGCGCCTATGCGGGCCAAACTCCCTTTATTAAAGAGGGGATCAAGCGCAGCACCAAGGAGTTCAGCCTCTGCATAAAACTCTCCGACTACAGAGATCGCTGCCGCAGGCTCAAGTGGGGTGATCAGACCGAACTGAAGCTCAAAGAGAGCCTCCTGAAAATCGGCTCGAAGTAGAGGGCCTCTCTGAGTAGAAGAGGAGTGATAGGGGCTTCCGCCCAGGCCGCCTCTCAGGCATCATCCTGCCCATGAATGATGCCCTGGAACAAGCGCTGGGGATTTGGCGTGATGTCATCCTCCCGGTGGCTAAGAAACAGAAAATGGAGCTTACTCATGAGATGGAGTTCCGTGCCCCCCCGCTGGTGCTCCTCTTGGGGAATCACTCCTCAGGAAAGTCCAGCCTCATCAATCACCTGCTGGGTGACGAGATTCAGCGCACAGGGGTCGCGCCCACCGACGATGGCTTCACCTTCCTTTTTAGGGGAGAGGGAGAGATCCTGGATGGCGAGACCCTAAGCTCTCGTCCCGATCTTCCCTTCGCCAATCTGCGCCGTTTTGGTCCGGGGCTTCTCCGCCATCTTCGTGCGATCCCCCTAAAAAACCCTCTGCTTGAGCAGATCTGGTTGGTTGACTCTCCGGGGATGATCGACGCAGGAGGAGAGAGCCAGCGCCCCTATGACTTTGGAGCTGTGGTCAGGAGTCTCTCAGAGCAGGCTGATCTGATCCTCCTGCTCTTTGATCCAGAGAAGCCTGGCACCACTGGAGAGACCCTACAAGTCCTTACGCGCTATCTGGGAGGTATGGAGGACCGCCTGCGGATCGTGATGAACAAGATGGATCTCTTCAGCGATCTACGTGACTTCGCTCGAGCTTATGGTGCCCTCTGTTGGAACCTCTCTCGGAGTATCAAGAGTCAGGATCTCCCTCACATCTACACCACCTCTCTCCCCGGCCGTGGGGGGCTCTCTCCTGAGAGCTTTCAGGCCGCCCTGGAGGATCTAGGAGAGGATATCAAGGCCCTCCCTGCACGCCGAGGAGACAGCCGACTGACGCGGATGCTCTCTGAAGCGCGCAAGGTTCATATGCGCGCAGAGATCACCGAGGCGTTTCGATCTCGCCTGAAGGAGGTGAAGCTCAAGAGCTTGGGCATCATCACGGGCTTGGCACTCTTCTGTGGTCTGGGTTGGTCGCTGACTCAGGCGATTGTCCAACCGGACTCTCATGTGGGTGCACATCTCCTCTGGTTCGCCATCAGCCTGTTCCTCTTAGGGGGCTCAGGGCTCTTCGCTCATCGCTGGATTCGGCAGGTGGAGCGCTACTTAAAGGGGCACCTGGATCTGATCTTTGAGGAGACTTTTAAAGAGGCCATCGCGGTGGGTGCCGACGAGCTACAACACTCCTGGCAATCAGCTAAGCCCGGCTTGGAGAGGCATCTCAACAGTCTGGGGCTGAGCGCGTTCCAGAAGGTTCGTGCGCCCGAGCTGAGAAAGCTACGGGTCGCCATTGAGCTTGACCTCCCTGCCCTCCGTCGCCAGCCCTCAACCCTGAGAGGGGATTCACCCTGAAGGGGACTCGCCCTGAAGGAGGCTTCGGGAGATGGAACACTACACCTGGACATGCCCTCAATGTGAACAGCAATTCAGCGGAGCGACCGCTGGAGAGCGTTGTCCTACAGATGCTAGCTTCCTGATCCCAGAGGAGACACGACGTAAGAACCCAAACGATTACCTCCTTGGGCGACTCTTCGCGGGGCGCTACGCTCTTATCGATATCTTGGGGGTTGGAGGGGTAGGGGCGGTTTATGAAGCTCTTGACACCCAGGGAGGCAACTTTGTCGCCCTCAAGATCATGCTGCCGAGCGTGGGAGATGGAGAGGGGAACCTTCGGGGGCGCTTTTTGCGAGAGGCGCGCATCCTCTCCGGCTTCAACAGCCCAGGTATTGTTCGGGTCTTCGACTTTGGTGAGGAGGATGGAGTCCTCTTTATGGTTCTGGAGCTGCTCCCAGGTCGCTCCCTTGAAAAGCTCATGGCGGAGTATGCGCCCTGTCCTCTTAAGATCGCTGTTGATCTTCTACGTCAGATTTTACGCGCCTTGGAGGAGCCCCACGCGGTTGGTCTGGTGCATCGGGATCTCAAACCCGCTAACATCATGGTGCAAGAGCGAAGGGGGCGACGTTCCATCAAGATCATCGACTTTGGCATCGCCAAGGCTCGCTATCGCTTAGATGATCTCAAGACCCGCGTGGGCCTCGCTCTGGGGACTCCCATGTATATGGCCCCGGAACAGTTTCAGTGGGAGGGCCTTATCGGCCCCTGGAGCGATCAGTATGCTATCGGGGTGCTGCTCTATGAGCTGATGTCAGGGCGGTTGCCTTTTCAGGGCTCTATGCCTGAGATCGCCGCTGGACATCTCAAAGAGGCCCCTCCTCCCATCGAGGGGATCTCTCCTAGAGTTTGGAGGGTGATCCAAATCGCTATGAACAAGCGAGCTGAGGAGCGCTTTGAGGATGTCACCGCGATGCGCCTGGCTCTGGAGGCGCTTTTAGAGCCTGAACATCTTCAAAGCCAGAGCCCTCAACAGATCAACCCGCGCAGCTCTCTCTCTCCTCGGGGAGCGACCCGTGTCTCCTCTGTAGAGGAGTCTCAACCCAAAGAGTCAAGCTGGTCCAACCCACCTCCTCAAGGGAGGAGCAGCACTCGGGTCAGCTCAGATCTCCCTATGGAGAAGACTCATGTCAGCCTCGCCCCCCGCCTCTTGCCCTCAAGCCAAGCGGAGCCTGAACGCAAGCAGCGCCTGGAGCCTCGAAGTGGGGCGCCCCAAGAGTTTTGGAGAGAGGAGGATCTCAAGACCCAGCTCAGCCTCCCCCCCAACCCAATACTTCCTGAAACCCTGGAGTTGTCGCAGATCCCTGAGGATTCGCTTCCCCCAGAGCTACGGCTTCCGCCGACTCGTGCCCTTAACCTCAAAGAGAAGGATGACTTCTTTGAGAGCGCTCCGACCCGCGCACTTCCTCAAGTACAGCTTCGATCACGACCCGGAGCAGAGCCCTCTCAGCTGAACGTTGAACCCCCTGAGCCTCCTCCTCAAAGACCTCAACTTCCAAAGCGCGTTCACCAGAGACCTCCCCCCATCCCTCCTACAGCGGAGCAGCCTCAGGCTCCTCCCCGGCAAAGACCCAGAAGGCTTCATCGAGGAGGACAGCCCCTACTCAAGCTTCCCCAACGGCGCTCTCTCTTCTGGCCCACCCTGCTCCTCAGCCTCCTCCTGGCGGGCCTCACTGTAGCTGTGGTGATCACCTACCGCCGCCACTCTAAGCGACAGAGTTCAATGGTGATCAACAGCAAGCCTCACCTGATCAAAGCTCAACCTGATTCTATTGAACAGGAGCTGGCTATGGAGACAGATCGAGCCTTAGATAACTGCGAGTGTGATCTTGCCTCTCGGCTCATCGCGAACATGGATGAGGAGCAGGCGAAGCCTTTTCAGGAGCGTTGGAAGCGCTGTCGTCCGGTGACTCTTCAGCGAGACTGCCAGCATAGGGATTAGAGTAACGTGAGGCGCTCTAGGGCTGTTCTGAAGCATCTCCGGGCAGACAAACCGCGCTGCTCTTGCCCTGGTTGGGGCGCTGACCGATGCCACAGTAAAAACCCTCTCGGCAGCCTGTTTCCAAGAAGCTATCGTAGTCACAGCGAGAGTGACAAAGGCCCTCCTCTGCTCCCTCTGAGCTGGCCACACAGAAGCTGGGCGTGTTGCCCTCTCGATCAGGGCAGTAGCGTGTACAGGGGAAGCTGCACATCCCTCCAGGATACTCCTCTTGGAGACAGAGGGCAGCCGCGCCGATGGAAGTACAGGTGCTCTCCTCTTCACAGGGGCCTCCGATGAAGTTGGCGTTGGGGGAGAGTATGGGGATCGGCTCCTCGGGACAGCGAAGGCCCTCCTCCTCCTGAGCACAACCCTGAAGATACGACTCTAAGATCTGCTCTGAGTCATACATCTCCTGGGCAGCCTCCCGACCGATATAGCGAAAATGCCAGGGCTCGTAACCATAACCTGTGATCTCCTCAAAGCCGTCAGGGTAGCTCAGAGCGAAGCCAAAGCGATGCGCGTTGCCGGCCAGCCAAGCTGCCTCGGGGGTGGCACCCACCTCAGGTTCTAAAGCCCAGGACCAGACCTCAGCGGTTACATCCAGGGTGGTTCCCAGCTGATGCTGACTGCGTCCAGGCATGGCGCTATAGCGGCTGGCATGTTCCAAGCCTTTGACCCGTACCCAGTAAGCGAAAGTGATGCACTGGACATGATAGCTGCGATAAGCAGAGCGCGCTCGAAAGTCCATTCCCTGTTCAGCCAGAGCGGTGTTGGCCATATCAGCGAAGGCTTCAACTATATGAGCACGGAGGAGCCCATCTCGACCAGGCATCATCAGGGCGGGATCGATGGGGAGCAGATTTGGGGGAGTATAGTCTTGACGGAGGAGCTGTTTGGGATCTCGATTGATCAGCACCAGGAGAGACTCTCCGCTCAGCTCACCTCCCGGATACTCAGCACAGGGATCTCCATCTGCCTTCAGCTCTTCTTGAGCGAGAAGCGCTGGATCAAGGTCTAGATCTCCATAAAGCTCTTGGACTTCAGTGGGCTCTTCAGGCAGCTCCTCTTCAGGAGCACAGGCCATCAGAAGGACAGTCGTCAAGACTCCAAAACGCATCTTCACCTCCAGGCGGCTCAGCAGAGCAGGCCCATCATAGAGTCCTAAGGCTATGAGATCGAGGGGTTCTCGGCTCCTCAAGGCTGCGCTTTTCTAGGGAAAGGAGCGCTTAGTCTGGGCGCGAACCTCGGCGGATCTCTAAAGCGCGATGCCCCCATCAATGCCGATGGTCTGTCCGGTGATATAGCCCGCCTCGGGGCTGGCTAAGAAGGCCACCAGGGCGGCCACCTCCTCAGGCTGTCCAAAGCGGCGCAGCGGGATCTGCTGTTTGATCTCTTTGCCCGCCAAGGCGCGCACCGACTCGCTCATCTCCGTCTCAATGATCCCTGGAGCGACGGCGTTCACCGTGACCCCCTTGCGTCCCATCTCGACAGCCATCGCACGACCAAAAGCCTCGATACCCCCTTTGCTGGCCGCGTAATTGGCCTGTCCTCGATTGGGGCGTCGCCCTGAGACAGAGCTGAGGTTGATGATACGGCCATACTTCTGCCGGAGCATCGGCATCGCCGCAGCACGGCACATATGGAAGACCCCTGAGAGGTTGGTTTGGATAACATCCTGCCAAGCTTCTTCCTCCATCTGAAGGACCAGGGCGTCTGAGGTGATCCCTGCGTTGTTGATCAAGACATCAAGGCGTCCAAAGCGCTCGATACAGCTGTTCACAGCGACCTTGGCCTCTCCAAGATCTCCGACGTTGGCAGCGTAGATCATCGCCTCCGCCCCTGCCGCTTCACAAGCCAGCCGAACCTCCTCAGCCTCCTCACGGCGGCTGCGATAGATCAGGAAGAGCTTCGCTTGAGGCTGCTGCGCCAAACGAAGAGCGATGGCCGCGCCGATGCCTCGGCTGGCCCCCGTTACAAGAGCGATCATCGGTCGAACTCCAGGGCGAGGAGGCAGCTCTGTCCCCCCAAGCCAGCGGCATGGATCAGGATGCGATGCAGAGGGGCTTCTCGAAGCACCCCTGAGATATTCAGCCAGGGCCGGATCGGCTCTGAGAGCTGGGGGATCCCAGGGATCTGCCCTGTTCGGGCGGCCTCTAGAGCGCAGATCAACGAAAACGGACCGCTGGCAGCCACAGCGTGCCCCAGCTGCGCTTTATTGCTGCTGATGGGAGGACAGGACTCTCCAAACACCAAGTAGAGGGCCTCCGCCTCAGTAAGGTCAAAGGCGGTGGCGTTTCCATGAGCACAGAAGAGATCGAGATCGCTCCAGCCAGCTTCCTCCATCGCCCCCTGGATGCCTTGAGCGATCACCGCAGAGGAGCCGGTTAAGAGGCTCTGCCCAGCACAGCCCTCTTTATAAGCGACCACACGCCCCAACACCTTCGCGCCCCTCGCTTGCGCCTCCTCAAGGCGCTCTAAAGCAAAAAATGCGGCGCCCTCTCCAGGGATAAAACCATCTTGTCGCTGATCAAAGGGCCGCGCCAGTCCTCCAGGGCTGAGGAGCCCAAGGCGCCCAAAGCCGGTGAAGTGAGCCTCATTGACGGCAGAATCTGCGCCCCCGGCCAGGAGCAGCTCAGCACGACCCTCCATCAGCGCCCAAGCCGCCTCTCCTACCGCCTGTAAGCCACCCACAGCACTGTTACAGTAGTTCTGGTTGATGCCTCGGAAGTCCATCTCAGCGGTGGCGAAGCCCAAGGTGTTGTTGGAGAGTCCCCGGATGAGCCAGAGGGGGTTGATCAAGGATTGCCCCGCCTCTCCAAAGCGTTGGCTGGAGAACTCAGTTCCCTCAAAAGCAGCTTTGAGCGCAGGCAGAAGATCCCGCGTCTCTCCAAAGGCGGTGGCCGCTCCTACAAAAAGGCCACGTCGTTCAGGATCGATCTCTAACGCCCCAGCGTCCTGAAAGGCGGCGCGAGCAGCGCCCAAACCAAAGCGAACCGCGGGAGACATCAGCTTGAGGTTTTTGCGGTTCTTGACCCAATCTCGTGCCCGGAAGTTTTTGACCGTGGCGGCGCTGTGACAGGGAAAGGGACTGGTGTCAAAGGCGCTCACCGGAGCCACCGCACTCTCTTGAGCACAGAGAGCCTCAAAGAGGGCTGCAGGGCTGTGCCCTAAAGGAGAGATCACCCCCGCACCGCTTATGGCCACGTCCAATCTCATGAGTCCAGCTCCGACAACAGCGCCTCCAAGTCTCGAGCTCGATCCATCGCTCCTGTTGAGACTCGGCGGGCTTGGCGTTTGACATGGGTCAGGTTGCTGCGCCCCGGCCCCAGATGCCAGAAGCGCTCGATCCCCCGCTCCAGCATCAGGGCGATGCTCTCTCTCCAAAGGACTGGAGAGATCACCTGTAGTCTGAGGCGTTGGCGGATCTCTTGAGGGGAAGAATTCTCAACCCATCGCGCCTCTACGTTGGGGATATAGGGGCAACTCAGGGGGGCAAACTCAATCTGCGCCAGATCTTGGACCAGGCGCTCCGCCGCAGGCTGCAGCAGAGGAGTATGGAAGGGCGCCGAGACCTGGAGGGGGGTGATCATCGCCCCCTGCTCCGCCAAACGCCAGCTCGCCTCCGCGACCGCCTCCACCTCACCGCTGATGATCACCACCTCAGGAGCATTGAAGGCTGCAGGAACACAGATCCCCTCCACCGCCTCACAAGCCGCCTGTATAGACTCATCATCTAGGCGTTGGATGGCGCTCATGGCGCCCACACCAGGCGGGACAGCGGCGCGCATATAGGCCCCTCGTCGTCGCGCCAAGCGTACTGCGTCCTCAAACTTCAGGGAGCCTGCAGCGACAAGGGCTGAGATCTCCCCCAGGGAGTGTCCCGCTACCACTGTAGGCTGAAAGCCCCGCATCTTAAGCACCTCGAAGGCAGCGCAGGCCACCGTGAGCACTGCCGGTTGAGTGTTCTCGGTGAACAGGAGCTGCGCCTCTGGGCCTTTAAAGCAGAGCTTGGAGAGGGGTTCTGCCAGAGCCTCATCAGCGGCCTGAAAGAGTGCACGGGCTTCAGGAAAACGCCCATAGAGTAAGCGACCCATCCCCACATACTGAGTAGCCTGTCCGGCGAAAAGCAGCGCGGTTTTCATCGATCCCACTCCGAGTGTCCGATCAGCAGGCAACAGTTCTGTCCTCCAAAGCCAAAGGAGTTGCTCAAGATCACAGAGGGTGCTCCTGCGCGCCCCTCTCTGCCCACCAGATCCAGCTGAATCAAGGGGTCTGGCTCGCATAGCCCTGCGTTGGGAGGCAGGCGTTCTCCAGCAAAGGAGGCCAAACAAGCGGCCAGCTCCAGAGCCCCTGCAGCGGCGATGCTGTGACCCATCTGAGCCTTGCTGCTGCTGACCGGAGGGGCATTAATCCCAAAGAGACGACGGATCGCCTGCGCTTCAGCCACATCGTTAAGGGGGGTGCCGGTGCCATGAGCGTTGATATAATCTACATCCTCAGGCTCAAGCCCTGCATCCTTTAAAGCGCGATGCATCGCCAACTCAGCGCCGCTTCCATCCGGCAGTGGAGCGGTGACGCTGTAAGCATCACAGCTCAGCCCAGATCCCAAGATCTGTCCATAAATCTCACGCCCCGCCGCGCGGGCCTGTTTGAGAGGCTCTAGGAGAAAGAAGGCGCCTCCCTCGCCCATCAAGAAGCCCTCCCGATCCACCTCAAAGGGGAGACCCGCTCGCCTCGGATCCTGGCGCTGTGAGCTGGCCCTCAGGAGGATAAAGGGGATGATACCAAAGGGCATGATCATACTGTCAGAGGCCCCCGCGAGCATCATCGGAGCCTCTCTTCGGCGGATCAGGTCAACTCCATGAGCGATGGCGGCGGCGCCCGCAGCGCAGGCGCTGAAATGGGTCACTTGAGGGCCGCTCAGCTGGAGATGGTGGCTCAGCAGCTCAAGGGGGCGAGCTACTCGATGCCGTAGAGGTGCTTGGGGATTTTGTGGGATCGCTGCTTGAGCGAAGGCGGGATGATCAAAGCCCCTCTCCTCACAGAGATAGGGCAGGCAGTCTTGCCGTAACTCTTCAAAGCTGAGGCTGGAGAGCCCTGTACCATAGCTCAGGCCGGTCTCTGCAGAGAGGGCACCATGATCCTGAACAGCCTTTAGGGCTGCCAATAGAGCCAGGACTCCACGGCGATCATCAAGGCCTCTCATCTCCTCTGCCAACTCGGGAGGCAGCAGGGGAAGCAGCTCCTGCTCATCAAGCTCACAGGCGTTACGGCTGGCGAAGAGTCGGGCATCGAAAGCCTTGATCGCAGCTCCGGCGCGCTCCCCGCTGAGGAGACGACGTTGGAAACTATCAAACTCTCGCCCCAGAGGACTGAGCAGGCCCAGACCGCTGATGGCTACGGGTTCAGGGCGGCTGCAACGCAGCGCGGGGGCGCAGGGGTTCGGTTGCACCCGGAGCGCCACAGGCGCGAAGGCAGAGGAGCCTCCTTGGCCTAGGGTGATCGCCATATTGCTCAAGGCTCTCGCCGCACCGCAGTCTCCAAAGAGATCAGGCAAGGCTTGAGGAGCACCATCATAGGGCTCCACCAAGGCATAGATCTTCGCGCCCCGCGCTTGGGCCTCTTTGAGGGGCTCTAAGAGATAGAAGACGGCGGCCTCTCCCAGCGGCTCCAGAGAGCTGAGGCGTTGAGCTGCGACTCGCTCAGGGAAGGCAACGCGGGAATCAGCGGCGCCTGCCAAAGCCAGAGGACAGCGCCCATCCAAGATGGCGGTGGCTCCCTCCAAGAGGGCTCGCGCGCCCGCCTTTGCGTCTGTACAGAGGGCTTGAGTTGGCCCCATCAACCCCAACTGAATAGCTACATGAGCCAAGCTCATATTGGGCAGGGTCTTCAATGAGGAGAGGGGGTTCATATAGCTCATCCCCTCCCGCGCCAGGCGCTCTAAGCTCAGCTGAGCTTTAGAGTCCAGGCTGTGCTTGAGAGGCGCGAGGATATCATCCAAGCTCCCCGGCTCGCGACCCACCCCCATAAAGATCCCCGCCTCTTTAGGCAGGCTCCGCCCTGCATCTTGGAGGGCCATATGGGCGGCCCCCACCGCCAAGCGCGCAGCCCGCGCCATCAGCTTTAGGTCTTTGCGACGCTTAAGGTAGCCTCGGGCCTTGTATTGAGCGGGGACACAGAACAGGCGAGGCTCAGGAGCGGCACCCTCCTCTGGGGGGAGCTGAGGCTCCAGCGGAGCTAGAGCCAAGCGCTCCAAGCTGGGGATCAAGCCCAGGCCCGCAGGAGAGATTAGGCCGATCCCAGTGACAGCGATCCTCATCGAAAGCGCCCCACCACCAGAGATCCATTGCTGCCCCCAAAGCCAAAAGCGTTGGAGAGGGCGATCTCAACAGGCTGCTGTCGGGCTTGGTTGGGCACATAATCTAGATCGCAGAGAGGATCGGGATGCTCGTAGTTGATCGTGGGAGGGAGCACCCCCGCCTGGATCGTCTTGACGCAGGTGATCAGCTCTACAGCACCACAGGCGGCTACGAGGTGTCCCATCATCGACTTGGTAGAGGAGACGGGGAGCCCATCAGCGAAGCGCCCAAAGGCCCCTCGAATACCAGCGGTCTCTGAAGCATCATTCTGTTGGGTGCTGGTGCCATGCGCATTAATATAGCCAACTTGATCAGGGTTGATCTGGCTGTCTTTGAGAGCCTCCAGCATCGATTGTCGCGCACCACGACCATCTGGAGGGCTATCGGTGATGCGCCAAGCGTTGGCAGAGCAGCCATAGCCCAGCAGCTCAGCGTGGATCCGAGCGCCCCGAGCCTTTGCATGGCTGAGGGTCTCTAGGACCAAGATCCCCGCTCCCTCTCCCAAGACAAAGCCATCCCGAGTGCGATCAAAGGGGCGTGAGGCGCGCTGGGGATCATCATTACGGGTGGAGAGGGCACCCAGGAGGTTAAAGCCGGTGAGCATCAGCTCTTCGACGAGGCGGTCTGTACCCCCCGCCAGCATCACATCCACCGCACCTCTACGCAGTAGGCGGAGGGCATCTCCGATCGCCTGAGCACTGCTGGTGCAGGCAGTACTGGTGCAGAGGTTGGGTCCCTGAGCTCCAAAGGTCCCTGCCAGGAGCGCCGAGGGGAAGGCAGCGGACATCACCATAAAATCTCGGGGGGGGACCCTACGATAAGCAACCCGAGGACCATCCTCAGCCACCTGCCGCACTCGACTGGCCAGGAGCGCTAAGCTGGGGCGACTGACCTCGGCGCCCAGGCTGATCCCAAAGCGGTGAGGAGCTTGGCGCTCCCACTCTAAGCCCGCATCAGCTAGGGCCTCATAAGCGGCCACTAGAGCGAACTCTCCCTTATGATCACACCAACGCAGAAAGCGTCCCTCTCGCTTAGGAGGCTCATAGGGCACGATCTCTGCGCCAAAGGTAGTGGCGAAGCCCTGGGGATCAAAGCGCTGGATAGGCCCTACGGCGCTGCGGCCCTCAAGCAGAGCAGTCCAAGTCTCCTGAACGCTTCGCCCCAACGGTGTCAGGCAGCCCATTCCGGTGATGACCACGCGCTCCATCAGTGCCCCTCAGACCAAGTCTTGTAGCCAGCCCAGAGGATCTCCAAGTTGACCCGCTCCAGCCGCTCAAGATCGGCCTGAGCTTTAGAAGTATCCAAACCCTCAGGGCTAAAGACAAAGAGCAACTCAGCGTCACAGCAGGTACGACCTTCCACTGAGGATTTAACCCGGCAGATAGCCGACTCCTCACGCAGCTCTTTGAACTGAGACTCCAGGATAAGGTTGTCGCCGGGACGAACAAAGCGGCGAAACTTGGCGCGACGCACGATGCTCAGGATGGGCCAAGTCCAGAGCTGATCTTGCTGAAAGACAGTTACCTCAATCAGCTTCCCTGAGAGCTGAGCTAGGGCCTCGATCTGGATAACTCCAGGGAGGACAGGGAAGCCTGGAAAATGGTCTGCAAAATAATCCTCGCTGGAGGCGACGCCTTTACGGCCCAAAGCATGCTTACCAGGAAGGAGCTCATCGATTCGATCTAGGAAGGACCAACGCATAAGAGGAGAAGATAGAGAGGCGGGGGGATCGGTTCAAGGTTCCAGAAAAATCCAAGGCTCAATATGAGCTGATCCCAAAATGAGTCGGTCCACTCAAATCAGGATAAACCCAAATCCTCAGGGTGGCTCGAAAAATGACCCTACTCTCTCTCCTCATCGCTTTCAGGAGCCCTGATCTTGGCTCCCATGGAGCAAGCGAGAATGCTTAGAAATTTGGGGACCGCTGAAGATTCTAGTGATATAGCCCATATGGTTTTTTCCATCGGGCGTATCCTCTCTTGGCGTTTGTGTAATTTCACCACCTCTGAGGTTCGCCCATTTTTCCAGTCCTCTTATCTTTCTTTGAGCTTCTGATGATCTCCTAGATTTTCTGGGCTCTGGGATCCGAAAAACTCAATGATCACGCGCGGAAGGATTGAAAGTCCCCCCCCAGTAAGCGCCGCCAGGGCAGGTATCCTACCGTTGGGGGCTCAAGGGCAGTTACGGATTCGCTCAGCTTCAACTCGAAGAAACTCTTCGGACTCCTCAGCTCTCAAATTCCGAGTGTCTCCCTCCAACTGAATCATCTCCCAGAGTAGAGAAGCACAGTCTCGGAAAAACTCGGGTTGTTCTGGCACTCCACGTACCCTCCCCGTCAGCTTAGGCAGCAGCTTCTCTTTCAAGATTTTCAACCGTTCAAACTCTGTCAGAGTGCTGAGATCTTGGGGGTGGCTCCCCAAGATCCCCCGAGCGTGGCGGTGTAAGCCGGTGATAAAGCGCTCACCATCTCGCTCCATCAAGAGGGGGATGAGCTGAGCGAAGCCGAACTGACACAGCTCAGAGTCTTTCAACTTGGCTTCTTCAGAGTTGCAGCAGAAAGGTTCGCTCTGGGTTTCTCCCTGAGAGTCCACAACGCGATTCTTAGGTAGGCGACCGTCGCTGTCCATCTTTGGCCATTCAATCCCTTGGCCCAGGGAGCTGAGATCTAGATGAGCAGGACCATAGCGGCGACTTCGCTCCCCTCCAGAGCCAAGCTCGAGCTCTAAGATCTCCCTGAGCGGCTTGGAATCTGCGTCGCGTAGAGGAGACTCCGCCCACTGTTTGTCGGCGTAGCCATTGGCGTTGGCGACCACAAAGGCGAAGGCGCGATAGAGCAGCTTCATCGGCTCCTCTCTGCCCCCCAACAGCTCAGAGAGAGCCTCCCAAATATCATCTACTCTGGGGATATGTTTCTGGCTAGAGCTGCGACGCAGGGCCTGAAGTTGAGGCTGTCCCAGGAGCTGCGCTTTGTGGAGGCGCAGCAGAGCGCGTAGAGGGCGCATCGCGCTGTGTTTGTTAAGGAAAAGCAGAGCGCTGGGGTTAAGTTGTTTAACAGGGAGGGTGGCATCTCGAGGGGGAATCCAAGAGGTTTGCCCCGCCTTAAGCAGTCTCCGCAGCTCGAGATTCTCGTCCGCTAAGCGAGGGACCGTGCTCTCACAGCGGATGGGCGTCACCGCTTCCAGCGCGAGGATACCAAAGTGTTGATGCTCGATAGAGAGTTGCTTCGCCTGCGAACTCTCCTCCTGGCTTGGATAGAGCCGAGCAAAGCGCTCCAAGATCTCCATCAACTCTCGACTCAGCGCAGCTGCCTCTTCTCGCGGGAGTCTGCTCATCCAGAGGTTAAGGTGCTCAAGAAACTCAGCCGGCTTTGGGGGCCTTGTCGAGCCCCAATGTGCCCAAGCCTGCGGTCCCAGGACCTCTTGTAGCGCCTCCGAGCTGAGAGGCTCCCCTGACTCAAAGGGTGCCTGCTCGGACCCTGTCTCCTGGGCTTCTAGGGCTGTTGAGCTTGGAGGGTGTCCCTTAAGCTCGATGTTCAAGCGGAAGAGGGCGGCTAGGCGCTTGATCCCCTCAACCCCCCCCGCTCCATCTTTGGGCGCCGCGAGGATGGAGCGCGCGAGGTTGCGGCAGCCCCAACTGAAGAGATCTTGGGCGAGGATCTTGGGATCACAGGAGTTTGCTCCAACCGCCTTGGCCAGGAGGCTGCTGATGCAGCCAGAGCTGCGCAAACAGGCGGCGGAGGCGGAGCCTCTCAGGCTGCGCTCCCAAACCTCGGGGAGAGGTAGGCGCTCAGCAGACTCATCCAAAACCGAGGTCCCCTCGACATAGGGGTAGCTCTTAAAATGTTCAAAGAGAGCGGTGGTGCGCAACAGAGCCAGAGCTTGTTGAGATCGCAGCGGCTCATCTCCCAACCCCAGATCACCCAGCAGCTCTGCCAGTGCGCCTGGGATCGCCTCAGCCATCGGTGCTTCAAAGGCGGAGGTCCCCGTACAGAACCAGCCGATCCCTCGCTCCAGCCCTCGAAGAAGGGCGGGGCTGGCGGGACCCAAGAGGACCGGCAAGAGAGCGTTATAGCTCCCCTGAGCGCTACAAAAGGGGCTGGCCATCTGCCCGTTGGGGCCCCACATCAACATCTGGGCCGCGTCCAGAGAGAGGAGCGGCTCTAAGGGTACCGCGATGCGATCTACATTTTGCCCCCCTGACGCCACATTGCCTGAGCTGATATCTTGGCGATCAACCACAAAGGGCAGGCCCGCGATCCCCTCCATCAAGCTTTGACCGCTGATGGGACAGGCAGCCTCAAGCCAGAGGGCAGGCTGCTCTAACGCTTGGTGATCTTGAGGATCTTCCGCTCGCTCTGCTTGATCATGGCGGGCTCGAGAGCGCTCTTGGAGACGTTGGATGTGGCGATCAACGGCTCGATCTTGGCCATCTTCTCGGGATTTTCGACTGCGGATACGGGTGGAGAGGTGACGCATGGCGTCGCCAACATCCCGCTGTGTTTCCTCAAGTTGAGCGCGGATCTCATCTACTGCCGGTTGAAGCCAGACGCTCCAGTGGTCTGGATGAGCTTCTATATATGCCAGCTCCCGCTCTAGGAGCCGCTGCTCTAGAGCCACATGCTCTTCACGCAGCCCGGCCTTTAGGAAGCGGCGAGCGTTGTTAAGGAGATTCATCTGAGCGCTCAAGCTGCGTAGAGAGCCCCCCCGTTTTTGACTGGCCTTCATCTCCAAGAGGTTTCGATCAAGAGCCTCACGGATCTCTTGGAGCACCGCCAACTCCTCAGGGGAGGCGCTCAGCTCAGCGAGGATCTGCTGACGGCTCCCCAGGAGCGCTTCAAGCTGAGCCAAGACCTCATTGAGAGAGGCTCGAGAGCCCTCTCGTAGGTAGGGATTGTCGGAGAAGCAGCGCGCGACCAGCGCGAACAGCTCCTGAGCTTCACCATCGATCCGCACAGGCTCAGGCTGCACCTGGATCTGCGCTGAGAGCTGTAGCTCTCGCCCATCTGGCTGAGGACGATGACAATGAAGAGAGAACTCTCCTGGAGGCTCGACTCCCTCAGGCCAGTAGATCCGCAACAGTTCATCTTCCTGTGTATAGGACCAAAAGGGGGTCGCGGGCTGGAGAGTGATCTGCTCTTTCTCAGAGGCTTCGCTCAAAGAGAGGCTCTTTGGGTCAAAGCTGGAGAGCGAAAGGACCCCCTCTGAGGCGCCCACCGTAGAGAAGAGGATCCGATCCTGGAAAGCCTCAGGATCTCCTGTAAAGAAGTAGAGGGCTTCAGGGCTCCCATAGCTGCCCACCAAGAGGTTGACTGCCAGCTTACAGCGGCAGCGGGCACTGAGTCGCTGCATCTGTAGATGGATCTGTTTTTGGGGAGCGTCCCCGTCAAAGCCCCCGTCGGAGCTGCTCAAGATGCTCAGCTCGACGCTGCCTTCGTAATGATCCAGGGCATCGACGAGGCCCTCCAGGAAGCGAGGGTGAGACTTGGGGCAGGTTGAGCCATGGACCTTTCGACCCTTTAAGAAGAGCTTGACCTGAGCGGTGATGCGCTTTCTTGGGGGGACCACCTCGAGGCTCAGTTGAAGCTGTCTCTCTTCAAGCTCTTTGAAGATCTCCACAGAGTCTGCGCGGGTGTAGATCTGATAGAGGCTGTCGCTCCCAAAGCCATGGATGATCACCGCGTCAAAGGAGCGGCTTTGTAAAGCTTCAAACTTCTGAAAGCTTTTTAAGTTCCAGTGAAGCTGCCCGTCCATACTCCAAGATTCGTCACAGTTGAAGAGGCAGAGGCGAAAAGTGGGGCTGATCTTCTCAAAGACCCACTCTGGCTTAACGCAGAAGCTCTGGCCCAGGCGAAGCAGACTCAGCGGATCGAGCACCCCATATTCAGAGGTGTTTTCGGGCGCTTGTGAGAGGCCCAGAGGGACCTGATGACGGATCTCAAAGGGCTTATCTCCCCGTCTGCTGATCAGGGCGATGGAGCTTACTTCAAAGTTGATCGGCTCGGGTGCCCATCCGCCATGGGAGAGGTAGGTCAAAAAGGGGCTTGGTGAAGGAG
>CAYLJJ010000023.1:0-68711 GCA_964384025.1 uncultured Nannocystaceae bacterium | reverse complement strand
CAAAGAAGCAGCCTGTTCAGGAGCGAGGCACAAAGAAGCAGCCTGTTCAGGAGCGAGGCACAAAGAAGCAGCCTGTTCAGGAGCGAGGCTCAAAGAAGCAGCCTGTTCAAGAGCGAGGCTCAAAGAAGCAGCCCACTTCTCAGACTCCTGAAGTAAAAGCCCCCAGTACTCCCAACCGGGAGCAGACCGCACGGGGTCGCAGCAATGCTGGGGTCACCCGAAGGAGCGCCAGCGCTACAGAGACCAAGACCCAGGTTCGTAAGCCTGCGCCTCGTCCTAACGCTCCTGCGGCCAAGGTTTTAGGGCGGATTCCTCTGGATCAGCTCCGCATCCGTACCCGGCAGCCCACCCGGAAACCCAGAGGACGACCCGGCGTGCGTCCTACTGGAGCACCCGCTCATCGCGGACCTGCAGGGCGCAGCGGTGGGCCTCCAGGACGCAGTGGTGGGCCTCCAGGACGCGGAGGACCTCCAGGACGCGGAGGACCTCCAGGACGCGGAGGGCCTCCACCGCGTGGTGCAGGTGGACCTCCAGGACGTGGCTTTGCGCCTCCTCCAGCAGGCAAAGATGATCGACGCCGACGCAGCGGGCCTCCCAGCAGAGGGGCTCCCAACACAGGCGCGAACGATCGAACTCGAAACCGCAGCACCGGAGGGCGCTCACGTCGTCGCGTCTTCAACCGAGAGGATCTCTATAGTGGTGCTGGGCGCTTCAATCGGGGACGTAAGCGCAAGATGTCCTCCCGGAAGGGCGCCAAGACCATGCTCACCAAGCCCGCAGCGCATAAGCGGGTTCTGCGCATCGATGGCAGCATCAGCGTAGGTGAGTTGGGCAAGGCGATGGGGGTCAAGGGCACTGAGTTGATCCATAAGCTCATGCAGATGGGCTCAATGTGTACGGTCAATCAGCAGATCGATATTGAGACCGCCGCGCTCTTGGCTGAAGAGTATGAGTATGAGGTCAAGAACGTCGCCTTTGTTGAAGAGGAGGTGCTCACTACTCTACGAACAGAGGCTGAGATTGAGAAAGATCCTGAGGCGTTGTCCAGGGCTCCCGTGATCACTGTCATGGGCCATGTAGACCACGGTAAGACCACACTCCTGGATCGCATCCGTCAGGCCAGCGTCGCTTCTGGCGAGGCGGGCGGGATCACCCAGCATATCGGCGCTTACCGTGTCGCTGTGGGAGAGCTCTCGGTGGTCTTTCTGGATACCCCAGGTCACGCAGCCTTTACCTCTATGCGTGCCCGAGGTGCCTCAGTCACGGACTTGGTGGTCTTGGTGGTCGCCGCAGATGATGGGGTGATGCCCCAGACGGTGGAGTCTATCAACCATGCTCGAGCAGCCGGTGTGCCCATCATCGTGGCGATCAACAAGATCGATAAGCCCGGCGTTGATCCCGAGCGAATCAAGCAGGAACTGACTAAGTATGAGTTGGTCTCTGAGGAGTGGGGTGGTGACACGATGTTTATCCCCCTCTCTGCGCTGCGTGGTGATGGCATCGATAATCTACTGGAATCTCTGGCCCTCCAAGCCGAGATTCTAGAGCTAAAGGCCAACCCCAATAAGAACGCCTTCGGCGCTGTGGTAGAAGCTCGGGTTGATAAGAGTCGTGGTCCTGTCTGCACCGTTCTAGTTCAAGAAGGGACTCTCAAGAGAGGGGACTACATCGTCAGCGGCCAGAATTATGGCCGTGTGCGCGCTCTCATCGATGATCGAGGCAAGCGTATCAAAGAGGCTGGTCCCTCTACTCCTGTAGAGGTTCTGGGTCTGGGCGGCATGCCCTCTGCGGGCTCCACCTTCCACGTTGTCGAGAATGAGCGTGCGGCCAAGAGAGTGGTCTCCAACCGCGATGATCAGGCTCGTACTAAGCGGGAGCAGGTCCAGCAGAAGAGCAACCCCTTGGATCTGCTGGCGGCGATGACCAAGGTGGAGACAGAGAAGCAGGCCTTGATCCTCAAGGCTGATGTCTCTGGTTCACTAGAAGCGATCCGTGCGACGATCCTGGAGCTCTCCACCGAGGAGGTTGAGGTCCAGCTTGTCCACAGCGGGGTTGGGCAGATCACCGAATCTGATGTCACCCTGGCGCAGGCCTCCGATGCGATCATCGTAGGCTTCAATGTCAAACCAGATGCTAAATCCAGGCGAGCAGCGGAGCGTGGTGAGGTTAAGCTCATCCTCCACAGCGTCATCTACGACATTGTAGATCTGGTCAAGGATCTGCTCAGCGGTCTCCTAACCCCTGAGGTGGTTGAAGAGTCTGTCGGTCGCACCGAGGTTCGCGCGGTCTTCCATGTCCAGAAGCTGGGTCCTGTGGCGGGTTGCTATGTGACTGAGGGCAAGGTGATTCGTAACGCTCAGGCGCGGGTTTACCGTCATGGTGAGCTGATGGCTGAAGGCAAGATCGCTACCCTTAAGCGCTTCAAAGATGACGTACGTGAGGTGCGGACAGGCTTTGAGTGTGGTCTTTCTGTGGACACCTACAAAGAGATCCGCGAAGGCGACACCATCGAGATCTACGAACTCAAAGAGATCCAGCGTCGCATCGATGATCCCAAGAACAAAAAGTAGATGGCCAGGACTCCCTTTAAGCGCAGTGATCGGGTCGCTTCTCTGCTCAGAGAGGCCCTCTCTGAGCTGATTCGCTTTCAACTTAGAGATCCTCGTGTGCGGAGAGTTGATCTCACCGACGTAGAAGTCAGCTCTGATCTTTGCGAAGCAAAGATCTTCTACTACTGCGTCGCAGATGAAGCAGAGCGTCTCAAAGTGGAGGAGGGCTTGAAGCGAGCCAAGGGCTTTCTCAGACGAGAACTTGCCCGTCGTGTTGCGCTGCGCCGTATCCCTGACCTCCGCTTCTACTATGATGAATCCATCAACTATGGAGAGCGCATTGAAGCTCGTCTGCGCGAGTTGGGTTTGGGTGGAGAGCAGGGCGAGGGTAAAGATCTAAGCGAAGATGCCTAGAAGAAGATCTAGGCGTGGTCGCTCTCTCTCCGGTCTCCTCCTCATCGATAAGGGACCGGGCCTCACCAGCTTTGATGTAGTTGCTCGGCTGCGCAGGCGCCTGCGCCTCGCCAAAGTGGGCCACACCGGTACTCTTGATCCCGCCGCCACTGGCCTCTTAGTCCTCTGCTTAGGTCAAGCGACTCGTTTAGTGCCCTATCTGACAGATATGGGCAAAGCTTATGAGGGGACCGTCCACTTGGGGATCTCCAGCAATACAGGAGATGCTGAGGGGGAGGTTCTGGAGCGGGTTGAGCTGCCTGAACTCTCAGAGCAGCAAATCGGGGTTGCTTTGGAGCGCTTCCAGGGGCGGATCACCCAGCAGGTGCCCGCCTTCTCAGCGATCAAAGTGGAGGGGGAGCGCCTCTACGCCAAGGCCCGTCGGGGCGAAAGCTTTGAACCCCCCTCTCGTGAGGTTGAGATCTATGAGATTCAGCTCCTAGAGTGGAAGGCGCCTCAGCTGCGTTTGATGGTGCGCTGCTCCAAGGGCACCTATATCCGCAGCTTGGCGGTGGATATCGGTCAAGCTCTGGGCCTGCCTGCACACCTTTGCCAACTTCGCCGAACCCAGGTGGGTCACATGAATCTGGAGCAGGCCCTCAGCTTGGATGCCTCTGATGAGGCTCTAGAGGCAGTTATCCTACCCCCTGCACGAGCCCTCGCGCATCTCCCCAGCCTTGGCTTAGAGGGAGAGGCCCTCAAAGATGTAGAGCAGGGCCGTAAGCGGATCTATCCAGGGGCCGCACCTGGGATTCACGCTGGACTGGATCCAGAGGGGCGACTGCGCGCCCTGATGGAGATCTCCCCAGAGGGCCTGGGCCGTGTTCTCAGAGGCTTTCCTTTAGAGCCTTGATCCTTAACTCAAGGAAGCAGATGGGGATTTCACAATCCCCGAGCTTCCGCTATGCTCTCCACTTCAACCCCAACAAAACTGGAGATCATCTTAATATGCGTCTCATCAGCCTCCTCCTTATGCTCTCTCTCTTGGGCTGTAACACTGCCGAGAGTCAGCCCTCAGACAAGAAGCAAGCTGCGCCCACAGATGAAGCCTTCAAGGGAGTTCCAGGTGAAGGCTCTGTTCTGTTGGCCGATGTTCGCACCAATATGGGCGTCATCCACTGCAAGCTCTACCACAAGCGAGCACCCAAGACCGTAGCCAACTTCGTCGGCTTAGCGATGGGGAACAAGGAGTTCACCGATGTTAAGAGCGGCAAGAAGCTCAAGAAGCGCTTCTACGATGGCCTGATCTTTCACCGCGTGATCCCCAACTTCATGCTTCAGACAGGTGATCCAGCGGGCAACGGAACCGGGGGTCCTGGCTACACCTTCGCGGATGAGTTTCACAAGGATCTGAAGCACAACAAGCCCGGTATGCTCAGCATGGCCAATCGCGGTCCAGCTACCAATGGCAGCCAGTTCTTTATCACCGAGAAGGCGACTCCCTGGCTTAATAACAAGCACAGCGTCTTTGGAGAGTGTAAGGACCTCCCGATCATCAAGAAAATCGCCCGTGTCCCAACCATCCCCCCAAACCGCCCCAAGAAGAATGTCATCATCGAGAAGATGGAGATCCACTGGGGTAAGTTTTAGCTCAGGGTCCTAGATGGAGACTGGGCAGAGCCCCTTCCTTGATAGCCTCCGACAGAAGCAGGAGGAGGTCTTCCAGCGACTGGAAGATGCTCATCTGGATGAGCGTTTAGCGAAATTTGTATTTAATCTTCTCTTGGATCTAGCCTCTGAGCCCGACGCACGGCTGAGCGAAGCGATCATCTCTACTCATGCTCAGGCTTTAAGGATTGCTGAACAGCTGACCCTTCCTCTTCGTGGAAGTATCTTTTCTCTCTCCGAACTGCTCCTCAACGTAGATGAAGATCCACAGTTAATCACTCTGCTCTTTGTCCAAGGTTATTGGAGCTTGCTTCAGGAGATGGGTCCAGTAGAGCGCCGAGAGTTTAGCCTCAAGTTGGTGTCTCTTCTCCCTGGTGTAGAGCGCTTGGGCCCTTTTGTTTTTTCAGATTATGTCGATCTGGTTTGTGATAAGGAAGATGCCCTCCGTTTTTGGCAAATCTATGTTGATCGTGTTTCCTTAGAGATCAGCCGTCGCAGTCGACAGATCTCCGAAGCAGGCAGTACCGATTCTTGGATCTTCGCGCGGCTCTTGCGCTTTCATGAACAGGGCCCATCTCCCGGACGAGGTGGAGTTTGGTTTACCCTCAAACAGCACGTCAACCGCATATTAAGGAGCCGATGGCACCGCTGGCGTTTCTTACGCTCGCTCATGGAGAGCTGCCACGATCCTCGAATGCTGCACTATCTCTGTATCTCAGCTGCCGCTCGAAACAGGATGTTACTCTCTGTGCTTCTGACCCGAGGCGACTCCAAGCTGATCTCCTGTGGTCTCTTTATCATTCAGATTCAAGGCGCCCCTGAGGGCTTGATCGATGAGGTTCTCAGCAACCTCAGCGCCCGTTCCCTTCCAGAGGTTGGAGAGCGCTTGGTTGATCTCTACGCGCAGTGTTTCCTCCCTGAACACCCCCTATTGAGCCTCTCTCAGCTCTCTGAAGGTCTCTTGAGCCTCATCAGAGATCAAGCACGTCAAGGGGCCAGCTTAGAGAGCTTACTGCGGGCTGTGAGCCATGATGTGCGCGCTATGCGTCAAGTGCTCCTTTTGGCAGATCTACCCATCGAGGATGATCCCCTAGAGCCCAGCCTGCTTCATCCACTACAAGAGCGGGTGATCGCCACATTCTTTCAGTCTTTCACCCCCAAAGGCATCGATCATATCCTCAATGATTCCAAGTTTCATGAGGCGGTTCTGCACGCTCTTCAATATCTCGCCGTTAGACCACAAGGGGAACTGTTCTCCCAACTGGAAAGCTTTGCGGGGGCGATGGAGAGCCTCGTATATCGCTGGGTTGAAGAGGGAGAGGGGCGACGACGACGACTCTTTGGCCGTCTCTTAGGGCAGTTCTCCTACATCATTCTGCAGGCTGCGCGGCGACTCTATGCCCAATTGGAGAGCAGAGAGGCAGGTCTATGGCTCTACCGCCTGATGGTGCGACTCTTCGCTCAACACAGCTCTGTAGCTGACACCGCTGGTTGGGCTGGATCCCTAGAGCAGATGCTCCCAGCCCTTTTTCCCGATCTGCTCAAGGAGCTGCGTGAGGAGCGAATTGATATGGCCGCTGAGCTGCTGGCAGAGGAGGAACAGGCCCAAGATCAACTGCGCCCTGAGACCCTGGGACCTCTTCAACTGGAGAGCCCTGGGCTCTTTTTACGTAGGCGACCCTCAAGGGATCATCCCCTCTCTTCTGAAGCTCGGCTCCTCCGCTCCACCCCTCTACCCATGCAGGGGCTCTTCTCCCTGTTTTTTGAGCGTCTAAAAATTTTCCTGGGTCAGAAAAGGCGTGGACAGCTCATCTTTACCGATCATGAGTTTCTCTTTCGAGAGGAGCTTCAGCTCAGGGGAGAAACGCTAGAGCATAGAGAATACAGCCAACTCCTCATCGATCTGAAGAGTTTGCGCATATATCAAGGTCTACGCCACTTCTACCGCCTCCTCGGTGCTACTGCTCTTAGCCTCTCAGGGCTCATGGGAGGCTATCTCCTCTTCTCAGGCTTGAGGGGGCGCAGCAGTCTCTGGAGCGGCTATGGTTTGGGGATCTTACTCCTGGGAATCTGCCTTGATCTCGTCTCACAATGGATGAGCCGCCGAAACCAGAGCTTTGTCTTCGTCGATCTTCGCTTCGAAGGGGGAGAACAGCTCTCCCTCGCTCTGGATCGCCTAGAAGGTGCTGAGATCTTGGATCTTTTGATGACTCATGAAGTGGAGCGAAAGGAGCTAGAGCAGCGAGCGGGCTGGGTGGAGGTCGATCAAGAGTGGGAGGCACTCTCTCCACTCTCAGAAGGAGAAGACTCTTGAACGCGCAGCTTCTCTATCTAGGGCATCTTGGAGAGAGGGGGTGTAACCCATGATCTTCTTGAGGATAATGTTCATCTCTTTAATGCGGCGCCGATAGAGAGTTTGAACATTGCCTTTGCCTGCAGTCACTAGATCTGACTTGGGGATGGGGACCAAGTGGCGCAGGGGTATATATCTGGCATTCTGCTCTCCTCGTCGAATGACCGGAATCTCATTCTGAGTTCCGTCAGCGTTCAGACGCCATTTTGCGATGATGGCGACAATATTACCTTTGGGGGGCACATATTTTAGGAGAGACTCCTTGGGTTTAAGGACTACAGGAGTGAATTCAACAGCGAAGTTATCTCGATCAAACCAAACATTGCCCTTTTCTAGAGCTTCTAGTTCCACTTTATCGATCTTGAGGGTCAAGCGTCGGTGCTGATTGATCATCACAAAGAGTTGGTTGATCTCCACCACCGAGTTATTGAGCATCCGCGCGAGATCGGGGGCTAGAGGGACACGGGTGGAGAGGAGCACAGAGGCATCCACCTCCGGCATCTCCGGCAGATAGTTCATCTTCTTCCAGTCAACCCCAGCCTCTGGGCTGATCATCAAGCTTTGGATGACAGGCGCCACCTCCCTCATCTTGTTGAGGAGAGGCTTCATCCGGTCACGCACCAGCTCAGAGTCTTCGATCTGAAAGTTCACCATACGGCGCGTCTCGCGCACATTGCCGATGGCGAAGCCCACCACCAAGGTGAGCGCAGCAACTGCGCCAGTCATGGAGATAGCGAGGAAGGGACGGATACCCACCTGCTTACGCTCAAAGCGGTCCAGAGCAGCTTGCTCATCAGCGTTGAGATCAACGGGCTCCGCTGCCTGAGTATATTCTCCAACCTGGAAAGGACTGGCGAATTGATCGTTTGGCTGAGGCTCCTGAAAGCCTCCTGCTTGAGCTTGAACCGAGACAGGTGCAGCTTGTGGAGTTGGCTCGGGACGAGCGAAGAGCTCTTCTGCTGCGCCCAGAGAGAAGCCGCCCCCCTGAGGTGGCTTGGCTGCTGGGATGGGGTGAGCAAGAGGGGGCCTAGAGCGAGGGGCTGGACGATAGGGCTCTGGCTTGCCTGTAGGACCATCGAGGCGAACAACGGCGGTGTCTGCCCCCAAGGAGAGTTCTGGATCTGTGGCGAAATCCTCCTCCTCTGGACAAGGGCTGAACGCGGATCGCGCTGGGTTGCTCACGGCTGGCGCCGCAGGTCTTGGGGCTGTAGCAGGTCCCTTGCCTGTGTTGAGCATGCTCAGGCGCGCTTTTAAATTGCTGATATCCCTCAGCCCCGGCTTCTTTTCACCGCTCAAAGGATGCCTCCACCGTTCCATCGCCGAAGGCGACCGTATCTTTGCGTTGAGTGATGGTCAAGTGAGCTGTGCTGCTCCGGGCTCTCCGTCTCAAATTTCGGACACACTTCCTTGCGTCAGGCTATTGCTTCAGCCTCTCTCTCCTGATTATCGTCCAGAGTTGCGCCTCTCCTGCATGTAAGTCTTTTTGAAGCCAGAGTCGCTGGGGCTCAATGAACAAGGAATGATGATTTTATGAGCAAGCTCTCCTGGGTTCTCCTCCTCCTCACAGCCTCCGCTTGTGAGGATCAAGAGAAGAGCGGCTTTGATGCAGCTGCCGTCGCCGAGCGAATACAGGGCAACGCCCCTTTTAAGTTGAACTTTCAGGGTCGCAACAACGGCCCCTTGGAGCATCAATACAGTTGGAACTGGTCCTTTGGAGATGGAGAGATCGCCGAGGGAGTCAACCCAGAGCACACTTTTGAGGAGCCCGGCGATTACTTGGTGCAGCTGTTGGTGCGAGATCTTGATGATGGGTTGAGCGCTCAGGCTGAACTGAAGATTCAGGTACACCCTCCCGCCGATCTTCAGATCTCTGAGTTAAGCTTTGCCCCTCTTCAGCTCAGCTCGGGAGGAGAGGTCCAGTTGAACTGGAGCTTTCAGAACCGAGGTGCTCAGGCTTTTGGAGGCTTTGACCTGTTGATCTTCCTCTCCAAGAATCCACAGCGCCCCCTGGATGCACCTGTCTGGAGACGCCTGCACCGAGTTGATCAAGAGCCTGGAGCTGCTGAGCTGCTGGAGCTGAGCCTTCAGGTGCCAGAAGAGCTTCCCTCTGGAGAATATTGGCTGGGAGTCCTCGCCGATCCAGAGGAGAACATCGGGGAACGAGAGCGAGAGAACAATCTGGGCCTAGCGCCGCTGCCCCTGAGGCTAAACAACCCTCGTGATGATGGCCCCAACCTCGTGATCTGTGGGCTCCGTATCTCCAGTTTTGAAGCGATCCCATTGGAGCAGACCCCCAGCATAGAGCGAGGAGAGCAGCTGGAAGCAGAGGTCTGCCTGGGGAATACAGGCAATCGCCCCACGATAGGGGCCGCCTTCTCCCTCCTCCTCAGCTCAGATGAACAGCCAGACCCTGAAGATCAGCAGTTGAGCTTTCTGGGAGAGCTGGCGCTGGGAGCTGGGGAGCGTCGAGAGATCCCCACCCTCCTCGACTTAAGCCCAGAGCTGAGCCCCGGCCTCTATCACCTCCTCGCTCTGGCAGATCCGGAGGAGCGTATCGAGGAGCAGCAGGAGGATGACAACCTTCGGGTTTGGTCTGATCCTTTCCTCTTGGCTGAAGAGGGAGCTGTGGAGGGGGTTGATCTGATCATCCGATCCCTGAGCCTGGGGCCGGAGATCGCCTATTGGGGACAGAACCTCAGCGGGAGCCTTCAATTGGAGAATCGAGGCACTCTCTCTGTGGAGCGCTTCTTTGTCCTGCGACTCTTGGCGGAGCCTGTGGGTGGAGGTGAGGCGATCCAGCTGCGCTCTGAGAATCTGTCAGGGCTCCCCGCTGGAGAGCTGCTGGAGTTGGCGTTGAGCTTGCCTATCACGCGACGCCTTCCCGCCGGAGAGTATCGCATCAGCGCAGTCGCAGATCCCTCCAACAGCAGTCATGATGTCAATCCAGGCAACAATCGCCGCAGCCAGCAAGCTATCCTGAGCCTGGGAGGAGAGCCTGATCTTGATCCCTTCATCCAGGGCCTCAGCTTTGAACCCTCCCGCGTCGAGGTAGGACAGCATCTGAACTTGAGCGCGGAGATCGGCAACCTGGGGCGAGATACCACCGGAGACCTAGAGGCGATCTTTATCCTCAGCGCTGATGAGCGTTTTGATTCTGGCGCTGATCAGATTTTAGAGCGCTTTGAGGTTGATCCCATTCCTGGGGGAGAGAGCGTTCAAATCCAGCGAGCCCTGATCATTCCTGAGGAGCTCGATCAGCAAGTTCTCCTTTGGCGGGTCGGCTTGGTGGTGGATCCCGACGACCGCCTACAAGGAGAGCGGGATGAGGAGAACAACTTTCGCTTTGCTCAGGAGAGCTTAGAGGTTGAAGGAGCCACCGGGGGCTGCCGAGAGGATCTTCGGGAGGGGGATGATGAGTTTGAGCGAGCGCGGCTCCTGGAACCTGGAAGTTACCCTGAGCTGGGAGCCTGTGATGAGGCAGATTGGCAACTCTTGGAGATCCCTCCTGGGCAGATCTCTGAGTGGCGTCTGAGCTGGGATCCTGAGGAGGGAGAGTTGGAGATGCGGATGTTCGATGAAGAGGGGGAGCCACTCCATCGAGCGGGGGGAGCCTCAGGCAGCCTCAGCTTGGTCCTAGAGAGCAGCGAGGAGCCCCGCAGTCCACGCCTACAGATCCGGCCCCTCCAAGGCCATTTTAGCTATGCTCTGGAGTACAGCCAGGGCTCTCCTCCTGAGGCTCCAGATCTGAGACTGAGGGATGCTCGCGCTATCCCTGCGCTGATCCAGGCGGGAGCCCAAGTTGAGCTCAGCGTTGAGCTGCTCAACCTGGGTGGAGAGCCCGCCCTTGACTCCCTCTTAAAGCTCTCTCTGAGCGCCGATACCCTGGGAGAGGAGGCGCTCCCCCTGAGCGAGCTGAGGGCGCCCGCCCTGCTCGCCAATGAGGCTCAGGCTCTCAACCTGCGCTTAGAGATGCCTGAGGAGCTGGAGGATCAGATCTGGTTCCTGATTCTTGAGGCGGACGCTGATGATGAGGTGGAGGAGAGCGATGAGGAGAACCGCCTGCTCTTGCGCCTATTGGCGGACGCTGAACAAGCCTGTCAGGCGGATCCCCTGGAGCCCAATGGTAGCCCCTTTGAGGAGGGCGGCGCTCCACCCCTTGCAGCCCCCCTCCAACCGGGAGTCCAGGAGGAGTTGCGGAGCTGTCGAGGAGATGACGATTGGTACCGCCTAGAGGGAGAAGCAGGGGATCAGCTCGAGGTCCGTTTGGACTTTGAGCATGAGGCGGGGGATCTGGAGTTGGCCCTCTACGCTGCGGATATGAGCAGCCTCCTGGCTGAGAGCCGCAGCCTCCAGAATCGAGAGATGGTGCGGCTGCTCAGGGTACAGGAGAGCGGTCCGCTCTTTTTGAGGGTGTATCTTGCCCCTGGAGATGAGCTGCACGTAGCCAACAGCTATCGCCTGGAGCTGATCCAGCGCGCCGCTGAGGAGTGTAGCGATGATGGCTTTGAGCCCAATGGGAGCGAGGAGCTGGCCACCCTCCTCGCAGATGGTCGCCACCAGCTGAGCCTCTGTCCAGGAGATGAGGATTGGTTCCGCTTCCCCATCCCAGCGGGTAACAGCATCAGTCTTCAGGTGGCTTCGGGAGCGCATCCGGTCCAGCTGAGCCTCTTTGCTCCCCAAGGCGAACTCTTAGGAGAGAGTGAACGGCGTATCTCTTATGAAGCTCAGCTCAATGGAGAATATCGTGTGAGGGCACGCTCTGAGGCTCCAGAGGTGATCATCTATGAACTGACCCTCGCAGGGGTCAGCGGCGTCGATCTGGCAGTCAGCGCGCTGCGACTCTCTGGCCATCAACTCTCACCAGGAGGAGATCTCCGCGTTGAGGGCCAACTTCAGAACCTCAGAGGAGATGGTGTCGAGCAGGCCCTCCTACGCTTCCTCTTCTCGATCGATGAGCTGCCCAGCCCTGACGACTGGCTCTTGGCTGAGCGCCGCCTGGATCTCCCGGGAGCAGCCCAGCTCCCTTTCCAACAGCGCCTGACCCTCCCAGCGAACCTCCCAGCGGGAGAGGGCTACCTCTTGGCCTCTTTGGATCCAGAGCGAGAGCACCCAGATATTCGGCCAGGGAACAACAGCGCTGCGGCTCCTCTTGAGGTGGAGGCACGCTGTGAAGATGATGATCTCAGAGAGAATGAGGGGCCCTCAACCGCTACTCCCTTGGAGGGAAGCGAGGGTCTCCTCAAAGATCGGGTGATCTGCCCCTTCACCGAAGATTGGTATCTCTTACCGCTGCCTCTGCCTGCCGATCTGGTGCTGCGTCTAGAATTTGAACAGGATCTCGGAGATCTTGACCTTCAGGTTTGGGATCTAGAAGAGCAGCTCTTGGGGGAGAGCCGTGGTGAGGAGGATGGGGAGTTGGTTGAGCTGGAGGGTCTCTCTCCAGGAAGCTTGCTTATCCGAGTGGATGGCTTTTTTGACGCCCATAATGAGTACTCGCTGGTCTGGGAGCTGAGATGAGCCTGAGAGTCGCCCATTTTTCCGACGCCCATATCGCCGCGCTCAACGCGCCCAAGCTTCATCAACTCCTCAATAAGCGCTGGACAGGGGCGCTCAACTTGGCGCTCTTTCGCGCACGGCATCATCAGGAGGAGATCTTTTCAGCGCTCCTGGACGCCATCGATCTGCTCAAGGTGGATCATACAATCTGTACAGGAGATATGGTCAACCTCGCCCTACCTGGAGAGTTTCAGCGAGCTGGTGAGCTGCTGCGCAGTCACTTCTCTCCAGAGGAGCTGACCCTGGTACCCGGAAACCATGACCTCTATATAGAGGAGGCTCGGGGTCTATTTGAGCGCAGCTTTGGTCTCTATCTCCCACAAGATCTCGCTTCACGCGATGGGGTTTGGTCCTACCCCGTGATCCGCAGGCTCCCAGGGCTTCTGATCCTGGGCCTGAGCACCGCGCAGCCTGCGCCGATCTTCAAAGCTACAGGGGCTGTAGGTCCCGCGCAGATGGAGCGGATGGCGGAGCTGCTTGAGGCGGGCCATGAGCCCTTCCAGCTCCTCTGTTTGCACCACCCCATCGCTGAAAGTAAGCGTCAAGATCTCCTTGATGCTGAAGCCTTGAGCGCTCAACTCAAGAGCCTCTCACGCCCACCTCAGTTGATCATCCACGGTCATGATCATCGCTTTGGCCGTTACACTCTACCCGGAACGGAGATCCCGATCCTGCGTGTCTCCAGCGCCAGCGCCAGCCAGGGAAGGGCAGAGTTCAACCTTTATGTGATCGAGGGTGAACGGCTGTTGAGGGTAGAGCGCTATATCCACGAGCCAGAGAGTGGGCGCTTCCTGCTCCAGGAGGAGGAAGCTTGAGTAAGGCCAAACCCTGGAAGCGTCGCTTGATCCGCACCATATTGGGGCTATTGGCCGCGCTGGCCCTGCTTCAGGGGGTCCGTACCTGGGAGGCCGCAGGGCGAGAGGTGCAGCTCAGCTATCGCTCTTCAGCAGCCCTGCTGGAGGTGAGCCTCTACGATAAAGAGGGGAAGCTGCTGCGTAGGAGCAGCTTTGGGCGAGGGGCAGCGCGCAGCCACAGCTTTAAGCTTCCCGAAGGAAGCTATTGGTTGGAGTGTGGAGGACGAAGAGAGCGCTTTGAGATTGGGGATGATATCAGTTTGACGTTAGATTGCTCGACCAAAAAGAAGATCCAATGAGACGCTGAGGCTTGAGCCCTTGCCGACATGCGTCGATGAGTATGCTCTTAACGGGAGCACAACAATCAAATGACCGCTTATTTCCGTCCGTCGACCCATCAGAATTTATGTGAGTTTAGAGATTAGATTCGAGTGCGTCATGATGCATGAGCTTGAACATCAGTCCAAACTCTAGACTTGCTTTCACACCTCCTGGGCATGAGCGCTCTAGTTTTCCACCTGATTCGAAAAACGGATTCCCATCCTCGCAGATCTCGACCGTGGGGGGGCAGGTGTGCAGTCGTCCACCCACTCACCGTCAGCAGATAGTAAGTTCGAAAGATTGGATGGAAATCCCATGGATAAAATATTATTAGGACTTAATCCAAAGGGTTTAATGGTTGCTATTTGGTGTTGATTTAGCGATTATGCATTCGAAATCAATCCAAATATTCAATATAGCCATGATATTTCAACTCACGTATATAAGTTGGCTGCGCTGCCATGCATAAATTGCAAACATATCGCACAGCATCAAACATGCAGCCTTCGGGCGAAACGAGGGTCAAGGCCGCATGTTGTTTGGGCCCTAAAGAAGCAAACATCACCACGATGCCTGCCGCTCTCAGGGCTGAACTTTGGGCTTATGGGGCAGGGCGAAAGGTCCCAACCAGCGGATATCTCCTTGAGAGATGAAGCGCTTTAGAGCGGCCTTGAGCTGAAGATCAGGCTCCTCAGCGAGGCTCTCTCCCGCTCCCTTGATGTTCCAACCCTCATAGCGTAGGCCCTCAGGGCTGGGGAGATAGATCACCTCATGCTCCAAGTTAAAGGCAGCTCGATGCTTGGCCACCATTGCGACATCCTCATAGGCGGGTCGAATACAGATCTCATCTCCCTCTCCCAGCTCAGCGACCTCGCTGATCCCAGGGTAGGGGATGCGCTGTCTCTGATAGAAGGACCCCCCCTCTTCAGAGAACCAGATGCCGGTCTCAGCGAAGCCTAAGAGCCCCAGCTCTTGCTGCTCCCCTCGGAGCATAGGGCCTAACTCCCGACCATCGATCTCCTTGGGGATGGGGAGTGACAAGAGTTGGAGGAGGCTGGGGGCGAGATCAACGCTGCGCACCAAACCAGGAACCCGCTGAGGCTCCAAGCCGGGCACATAGATAATCAAAGGGATACGCAGCTCCTCCAGGTTCCTCAGGTTGTCTCCATGCCCCAAGATACCTCGCTCTCCCAAAGACTCCCCATGATCTGAGAGGATCACCAATATCGTCTCTTTCATCAGATCTCGCTTCTCCAGATGAGCGAGGAGGCGAGCGACCTGATGATCAAAGGCTCGCACACCCCCGTCGAAGAGATCTCGAATATGAGGCATCTCTTGTCTCAAGGTCTCCTGATCCTCATTGAGCTTGACGTGGCGCATATAGAGGCTCTCGCCCTCGTAGTCGGCCTGGGCAAAGAGTCGATAAAAGGGAGCCTCGGTGGTGTAGGGGAAGTGAGGGCTGGAGAAGAAAGCGCTGATAAAGAAGGGGCGCCCATCTCCACGATCGATCTCCTGAAGCAGGCGATCCATGGTGGGGCCGCTCTGAGCATACTCCACCATGCCGCTCATCTCTGGAAAGAGAGCACGGCCCAGGGGGTTCTCAAGGTAGATCAGGAGGCTGGGCTGCATCTGGAGAAGTCGAAGGCGGATGAGCGAACGGAAATGCATCTCAGGGGCATCTACCCGCTCAAAGCCTGCGTGAAGCCGACCAAAGATATCTCCTGCATAGTCCGCTACAGCAGCGCTGCGATAGCCCGCCGCTTTAAGGAGCCGGGGGAGGGTCTGAGCCTCCTGGAGGCGCCTCTCTGGGAGCGGCAACATGTGACGAATGCCATGTTTATGGGGCCACTGCCCTGTGAGGATGCTGGCCCAGGAGGGGAAGGTTCGCGCGATGGGTACATAGGCCCGTTCAAAGAGGATCGAGCGCGCCGCCAAGGCGTCGATGGCAGGGCTAGTGGGGCGTTGATAGCCATAGCTCCCCATATGGTCCGGCCGTAGAGAGTCAGCTCCTAAGATGATGATATTGAAGCGTCCCGAAGCTTTGGAGCCTGGGTGTTGAGCCCAGAGGTAGAGCCCTCCACCCAGAGCAAACAGGATCCCTAAGCTCACCAGAGCGCGCCGTCTGTGAGCTGAGCTCATCCGTTTGAGTTTAAGGAGCGCCGCCAGCAGGGGGAGCAGGAGGAGCAGCAGGGAGAGGTCTAGGGCCCAGGCTGGGAGTTGATGTGTCAGGAAGCGTTGGAGGCTGGCCAGGGCTCCAGCTCTGGCGTAGAGGGACTCCACATAAAGCTGAGGGAAGTGATGGATATGTCGAGCGAGGAGCAGGAGGTGTAGGAGCAAGACCCCCACCGCGACGCTCCGCTTCTTTGGCGGTGAGCCCCTCAGCCCCTGAACCGTGAGACGGATAAGCATCCCCAGGGAGGCACCCAAGAGCAGATGGAGCAAAGTCAATCGCAGCAGGCCCAGCGCCAAGGCTCTCTTATAGCGCTGGGTGACCACCTCCATGATAAAGCTGGCCTCCTGGCCAAAGAACTGTACCTGGAGATTGAGGAGCAGAAAGAGGAGATAGAGGAGCAGGAAGATCAACGCGCCAGGTAGGGCACCGCCCAGGAGGAGCCCTCGGAGGTTACTTCGCATAGCCCCAATCCTTCATGGCGTCCATGACGCTCTCGTCGATGTTCACCGCTCCAAAAGGCTGCGGTCCACCCTCTAATATTCGCTGGCTCCACCAGC
This sequence comes from uncultured Nannocystaceae bacterium, assembly GCA_964384025.1. Taxonomy (GTDB): domain Bacteria; phylum Myxococcota_A; class Bradymonadia; order UBA7976; family UBA1532; genus CAYLJJ01. The sequence goes on along the minus strand of CAYLJJ010000023.1, from coordinate 52,287 downwards.
GCAGCACAGGCTGAGGCTCCTGCTTCCGACGGGGGATCTGCTCGGCGCCCACGCCCAAGGCTCTGATCAAGGTTGAGTTGAGCCGTGTAGGGCGCTTTCCCTGAAGGAGCGGTAGGCCATAGGGCCCCAAGAGCAGCGCCTCTGCTTTAAGGGGGAGGCCATTCAGCTGGATCTCCAGATCGATCTCCTCAAGAGGGGCCTGAGCGCTCAGAGCGAGGGTGGGCGGGGGGCTCCCTTTGGGGGCAGTCTGAATCGAGAAGCTCAGCCGATCCCCCTCTAGATGGAGCCGATCTCCTGCGCCGTGGTCTCGAAGCACGGCGCTGAGGAGAGGGGCGCTGAGGTGCAGCTCTCCGCTGAAATGCTGCCCCTCAGGGCCGGTAAAGTTTAGCAAGTGCAGAGCAGAGAGAGGAGGACGAGCTGCTCTGAGCGCCTGCTCCAACTCTTTGAGTCGCTGAGGTCGCGCAGCGCTCAGATCCTTCTGCTCTTGAGGGTCTTGATTTAGATCGAAGAGGTAGCGCTGCGGCGTTCGCCACTCCTCCGTTCCCCAGAGACGCCAAGCGGAGAGGCTCGGTAGAAAGGAGACCAACTTCTCCTCTCCCTGGATCAGGGCTCGAAACTGTTTGCCCTCGATCAAAATGGAGCGTGGCCCTGGATCGGAGAGCAGAGAGCGGCCCTGTAGGCTCTCTGGCGCAGGGATCTTCAAGATCTCCAAGATCGTAGGCGCCAAGTCGATGGGGCTCGTAGCTCCCTCCCTACGCTCTACTGGGACCCGCCCTGGTAGAGAGAGCAGCATCGGGATACGCAGCTCCTCCTCATACCAAGTCCAGCCATGTTTATAGAGCGTGGGGCCGTAGTAGGAGACCTCTCGTGGGGCTCCAGCAGAGCGGACGCTGACCTCTAGATTGTGTAGAGGGCTCATCAACTCTCCATGATCTCCATGAAGCACAATCAGGGTCCGCTCTCTCAACTTGAGCGTCTCCAACAGATCCAAGAGTTGGCCTACAAGGCGGTCGGTATAGCGGATCTCCCCCAAGTGCAGGGCCTCTTGAAGCTGGGCGTCGCTCCCCAGCAGATCCTCCAGCCCAAAACCTGAGTCCAGGAGATCCTCCCGGGGGGGACGATAGCGGGCGTGGGCGTTGGCGAGGTTGAGATAGAGGAAGAAGGGGCGCTGCCCTCGGGCTTCTAGAAACTCTCCCGTCTGAGCAACGATCTCCGAGGCGTTCCAGATATGCTTCATGTTGTCATAGAAGCGAGCGAAGCCCAGATCCATCCCCACATGCAGATAATCAGCGATAAAGATATTGTCCACCAAGGCCAAGGTCTCATAGCCCTGGCGCCGAAGGATTGTGGGCAGCCCAGGCCAAGCTAGGTGTGTATAGCTGCTGCGCTCAAAAGCTCCCACCGCGCCCCAGAAATATTTGTTGCCGATGCTAGAGGGGTAGCGCCCCAGGAGCGCTGAGGTTTGAGATGCCTTACTCCAGTTGGCGTTGGAGCGGGCTTGGCCAAAGACCAAGCTCTCCTTCGCCAGGGCGTCGATGCGAGGGCTACTGGGGCGCTTTTGACCCATAAAGCCAAAGTCTTTGGCTCTCACCGTGCAGAGGTTGAGGTAGAGAAGGTTAAGGGGAGGTTCAACGCTGGGTTGTAGAATTCGGGGATCTGCCAGGAAGAGCTGAGCTGGCCCTTTACAGCCAGAGGCTCGCTCCACCTCTAGGCTGAGTTGGGCGGGGCCCTCAGCGTTCAAGGGGATCTCCAGAGGTCGCCAATGAAAGGGCAGCGTGGAGAGCTTGAGCTCTTTGAGGAGTTGCCAACTCCCTGCCTGTTTAAGGCTGATCTTCAAGGTGGCACCGCAGCGAGGCTGCTCCCCTTGGCTGGGTAGAAGCACGGCGGCGCTGGAGAACTGGGCACCTGGAGAGAGTTCTAGATCCAACTCAACGCGATCGCCTCCGGGGAGATAGAGCGCATAGCGCCCATCGTAGACCCCATTGGCATGCTTCACTTGGCTGAGGCGCTCATCCATCAGCACCTCTCCCACCGCTAGAGAGAAGGCCCGCTGTTTGGAGAAGCGATCAGCAGGTAGATAGGGAGAGTCTCTTAGATAGGAGTAGCGTTGGGCATCCTGAAGTCGCTCTCTCAGGGCGCTGGGGCTCAACTTAAAACGAAGCTGAGGGAGCGTATCCAGAAGGCGCAATGTCAGCTCTTGAGCCTGAGGTGGGTGGAGCATTTTAGGGAGAGGGGGCAGTCGCCCCTCTCTAGAAGGGAACATCCGGCTCAGAATAAAGAGCAGAAGGAGGGGGCTGAGGAGCAGGATGAAGAGTAGAAGCTTCCTGAATCGTGCAAGGCGCATAGGGTAGAGAACGCCTAGCAATTTTCAGTCCAATCTTTCATTTGTTCATGAGGTACCAGATATCATCTATATGCTTAAAGCGGATCTGGCGATTGGCGCCCCGGAAATGGACGATGTTTTCCTCTATCTTTACAGAGTTATCCTCTAGGTTCTCCAAGACATTCAGGAGAAACTCGGCCTTTTTTCCCTTAAAACCCTCGATGATCTTCTCCATGCCCACCCGCTCCAGAGAGGCGCGATTTTCAGGAGCAACATAGCGGTTGATGAAGAGCTTATGGCGCTGAGCACGGAGGAGGATGCGCATATCGTTGAGGGTATCCAAGAGGCTCTGAGGTGCTTCAACTTGGACCACCTTGGCTTTTGCTATCTTAGCCTTGCCTTTCGCTGCTTTCGCTATCTTAGCCTTGCCTTTTGCTGTTTTCGCTGTTTTAGCTTTGCCTTTCGCTGCCTTAGTTTTTGCTGTTTTAGCCTTGGCTTTTGCTATCTTAGCCTTGATTTTTGCTATCTTAGCCTTGACCTTTGTTGCCTTGGCCTTTGTTGCCTTGGCCTTGAACATGGGTGTTTTGGCTTTGGCCTCAACCTTAGGCATCTTCAGTTTAGGCATCTCGGCCTTGCTCTTTTTCGCCTCAACTTTGGGCATTTTCGCCCTGCTCTTCGGCGCCTCCGTTTTGGTCTGAGCCGCCTTCGCCTCGACCTTGGGCATATCGATCTTCGCCTTGGGCACCTTATCGGCTTTGATCTTGGGTGCCTTGGCCTTGGCCCTTGCGGGGACTACAGGTGCAACAGGAGCAGCGAAGGCAGCCCCAAGGCCAAACAGAAGGATCAGGCAGATCTTAAACATGAAGAAACTCCATCTCGTAAATCTTTTATCTGGGCGCCATCCTACAGATTTGGATCGGAGGAGCAAAGAGTCTGCCCCCCGCTCTCTTTTTCCTATATTCAAGGAGCCTGAACTTATCAGAGATCGAGAGAGGCCCTTGCCCACCTATCACTATAAAACAGACGAAGAGGGCTGCTTGGAGTGCGCCCGAGGGATCCAGGTGATCCAAAAGATCTCCGCGACGCCCCTGCCCTTTTGCCCTGAGTGTGGAGGGAAGATTCATCGAATCCCCACTCACTTCTCTGTAGGACGGAGCGTTCGAGGTCTCCTCAGTCCCAATAACTTGGCGCGTAAAGGCTTCAGTGAGTACCGCAGGGTGGGAAAAGGTCGTTATGAGAAGAGCGCAGGAGCAGGGCCTGAGGGCCTCAGCGCCGATTGAGCCTTCAGCTTGCACACCGGAGAGCTGCTCTCCTATGCTCCCCTGCATCAAAATCGATCCTCAAGAGGCGGTCCATGAAGTTTCAGATCCATCTCAGCTTGCTCCTGCTCTTGGGGCTCTCAGCCTGTGGAGAAGAGAAAGAGCCAGAGCCTCCTCCACCTCCCAATGAGCCTCAGATCCTCAACGCTAAGGCTCAGTGCCGCCCTGTGGGTTTGAACAACATGTGGACCCTAGATTCTTTTGAGCTTCAAGTGAGGGATATGGACGGGATCCCCAATCTACGCACCCCTCTGGTGCAGGTCTTGGCCAGTCGTCTGGATCTACAAAGCGAAGAGGTTCCTTGGATGCCCGGCTGTGAGAGCTGGTGTGCTGAGATCCATTGCCAGACGGAATGTGAAGAGGAGTGTGAGGAGGAGGAGGGCTGTTTGCCTGGCTGTCTTGGAGAGTGTCAGCCTGAGTGCCTGGAGGAGATCTGTCCTGAGGCTTGTGGAACCGACTCCTGTGAGATCTTTTACCGTTGGAATTGGAGCCCAGAGAGCGAACAACTTCTCTGTGGTGGAGAGGAAGATCTGGATCTGGAGATCAAGATCGAGGTGAAGGACACAGAGGGTTATAAGGCGGAAGCTTTCTTGAGTCCTTCAGCACTCTAAAGCTCTTTGACCACCTCTACTTGCGCTCCTTCCTTCAGGCCTCTCTGGCCAAAAATCACGAGCGCATCACCCTCCTTGATGGGGCTGAGGACCTCTAGACGCTCTCCATCTCCATAGCCCAACCTCAAGGCCAGCTTCTCCGCTCGCCCTTCATGAACACGGAAAGCAAAAGGCTGCTCCTCTTCAAAGAAGACTGCACGCCGAGGCAGGAGGATCGCTTGTTCGTGGATGTCCAAGATGATCCGTGCCCGAATAAACATTCCAGGTTTTAACCCAGGCTGGGTCTTGAGCGAGACCTTCAATTTGATGGTGCCGCTGAGTGGGTCTACTGTGGGGGCGATCCGTTCAAGCTGTCCCTCGGCATTCACACCCCCTTCAGCCCTCAACTCAACCTTGAGTCCTGGCTTAAGCCGAGGCAGATGGCGCTCTGCGACCCGCAGTTCCAGCTCAAGCGTGCTGGGATCAGCCAACCCAAAGAGCAGGGTGCCAGGGCTGATCGCCTCTCCTTCCTCTACATGGCGAGCTGTCAAAATTCCCTGAAAAGGGGCGTAGATTTCAAGCTGCCGAGCCTCTTGCTTTTGGCGCTTTAGGCTGAGGCGCGCCTGCTCTACTGCGTGCTCCGCCTCGCTGAGTTGATGTCTGGGTAGCAGGCCTCGCTTGGAGAGCCTGTGTAGCTCATCTCGATCTCGTTGAGCTCTACGCAGGCTGCTTTGAAGCCCTCGAATGCGCTCTGTGAGCCCCTCCTGCTCTAAACGGATAAGGAGCTGCCCCTCTTGGATCGCATCACCCTCTTCTAACGCCAAGCTCCTCAACACCCCCGCCGCCCGAGCACGGATCTCCAATCGTCGCTTCGCCTGTAGGGTTGCGGTGGCACGAACACCATCTCCGATCGCAGCTCGCCAAGCCTTCTGAATCTCTACTGGGGCGGAGAGGCCCATATCCTGTGCCTTATTCTCCTCCTCTCTGCTCGCGGTGCAAGCGAACAGGAGGCTGAGAAACGCGAGCCTCATTTGGGCTTCTGGAGGCAGCGGCGTAGGCTGCGAAGGCTGCGCATCACCTGAGGGATCTCCAGCTCATCCAGAGGTCGCTCTTCAGCGGCGTTTTGTTCCCAGAGGGTGCTGAGAGCCAGATCCGCTAAGGCTGGCTCAGGCTCTGCCTCAGGATCATCAAGCTCCTCTTGGGCCCGTAGAAGCTGGTCGAGCCTGAGCGAAGCTTGGAGACCCCGCGCCCGCGTGGAGATCCAGAGGGTCTCAAAGGCTAGATCCATAGCGGTCTCTAAAGCGACCGCGCTGAGTCCTTCTAGAGACCGCATCAGGAAGACCCCAAGATCTCCCTGTCTGTTGTCAAATTGATCCAGAGCCCGCGATCGCTCTCGCTCAGAGAGCCCCTCTAACTCCCGCCAAGCTTGGCTGACAAAGCGAGGACTTAAGGGTTGACCTGGCTCGGGTAGGAGGAGCAGCTCCTCGTCTAGAGCCCCCGCGATCTCATCCCAGAGGCCAAAGAGGTTGCTGAAGGTTCGCTCCGCTTCCTCAGGGCTGGAGAAACGAGGCTCAGACTCCCAGAAGAGAGGAAGGACCTCGCTGACAGCGCCCTCCTCTTCAGCGAGGGATCGAAACTCCTCGATGATCTCCTCCAGCCCCAAGATGCAACCAGAAGCTTTCAAAAGCTTTAATAGCTCTTGGGGACCCTCATACCGACGCCTCAATCTCTTCATTTCGCGTTCTCTTTAATATTTCTCTCAAGGCGCATAAGAGCCCAGAACTCATCAGGGGAAAAGTTCAAAATTGAGGGTCTGAGTCCTAAGCGCTGTTCCTTTACCCTCGTAAGAATACTCCAGGCTCCTGTAAGATGCTTGCCTAGAATTTGAGTTCCAGGAGGGAGTTTAGATGAAGAGAGTGCTTTTTGTGTTATCGCTTGCTGCAGCTTGGGTTCCCCAAGCAGAAGCACAGCCTCTAGAGGTCAGCGCCATCCCCTGGGTTCAGGATAATCCAAACATCCCCCACCCTGCGTTCAATGGGCGTAAAACCGCGCTCCAAGCTATCGCTGAGGGAGGGAGCTGTAACGGTTCCTACCAATACCAGTGGGATATCAACGGAGATGGCGACTGGACAGATCCAGACGAGCAGGCCCGTAACGCCGACAGCAACGGCTTCTTCGCAGCGCTTCACCTGGATATCCAGTATCCCGACCTACCTGGTGACCGTTTGCTCTTCCCCAAAGTGAAAGTTACTTGTGGTGCTGAGGAGGCCCGAGCAGTGATGCCGGTCTTTATCCGTGTAGACCGCATCTGCTCCAACCCCGCCAACTCCTGGAGCCCCAACTGTCAGGGAACACAGAACCTATCTCTCACTCGGCAGCTTCACGCTAACCGAGCCATCGATCGAGCCCTTTGGTATATGTTCCGCAGCTTTGTGCATCGCGCCGATGATGGTCATGGACACAACGTACACACCTGTTGGATCGATGAAACTCACCCTCTCTATGCGACAGGGCACAGCCTCAATGCGATTCTTCGTCGTGGACATGGTTTTGGCCGCAATCGAGCTGATGATCCCTATTTTCGTCATATGACCCAGTGTGGTGTTCACGGCATTCTCTCGAACCTTGCTCTAGCAGATATCAACCTTAATATAAATTTTGATGACAACAACTCTGATGGAACCAATAATAAGTCGCTCGCGTTCTCAAACGTCCTTTATAATGACAGCCATACCACAAGTTATCTTTCAACAGCATGGATTGAGCCTGTCGCACAGTTTGGAAACCCAGATTACATCTCTCCAGTCGGTGGCGATGGCGTTTTTGGGAACTCTCTTCACCATATCGGACAGGACTTGGCGGATCGCCTTATTTCGGGGATGAAAGGAAACTATTGGTGGCACTATGAGTGGAACAGTGGAGCGAGCACTGATTGTTCTACTAATGGGTGGGCCCCAGAGAGCCTCCGACTGCTTCATCGAAAATTTGGAACAGATACGTATGAATGGGCCAAATCTGGACATAGAGAGACATCGGATGGGCTAAATGGCACAAATGGATGTCATTATGGCTCACGCAAGGTTAGTTTAGCTGGGAATGGCTTGGTAAGCTATGGGTGGACTCAGGAAGAAGACTCGAGTTACTATAAAGTCCAAGAACTGCTAACAGCAGTTCAGAGTGTCATGCCCTCAAGCTATGGACTCTATTATGTATACGCTGCTACTAAGGGACTGAGGTCCTTTAACCCTGAGATCCGCTATCTACCCAACGGAACCGACTGGAATGTCATATACACCAACTTCTTCCTCAACCAACTCTATGCCAGTGAGGGGGATGTGGGTTCCTGGAACTGGACCGGCTCTTGGAGCTGGGCAGGCTACATCGGTATACGCTCTCGCACCGCGATGGCGACTCAGATCATCCAAACCTGGTTGGAGGCGATCGCGGGTCCCCGCGCGCTCCCCGAACTGGCCAGCCCAGGGACAGAGATCAACCTAGACCACAGCTGGAGCTATGTCCTCGATCCTGATGTCAACCTCGTTCGCTATCAGTGGAACGTCATCGATTATCCAGACGGGCTTGATGGCAACGGAGATGGTGATCTGGACGATGGTGTAGATCTCCCCTCAGAGGATCTCAACAACAATGGAGTAGTGGATCCAGAGGAGATCGTCTGGGACTTTGAGACCGCCGATCCCAATCGTACTTTCACCTATACCTATGAGGATGAACTCGATTGGGGGGATAGTGAAATCCATACCATCACCCTGGCGGTCACTGATGATCGGGGCCGAGTCTTCTACGACAGCGACTCTGTGGAGGTGCAGATCTCCCTGGACAACCATGTTCCTGTCATCATCCACCATCCCGATGGTATCGATGCCATCTACCGGGGTTATATCGGCACAGAGGTGCTCATCGATCCCAGCGCGCAAACCTACGACCCCGATACTGAGGTCGACCCATTTCCTGGTAGCATCCGTGATCATCTGACCTCTCTACATGTGGATCTCAACCAGAATGGCGAGTATGAGGAGTCAGAGAACGCGATGGGAGGTCCTCTGAGCGTGGTGATCGCTGAAGGGATGGCCCTTGGTGATCGCATTGCCCTTCCCATCCGCGCCTGTGATGATGGTCAGTGGAACGGGGAGTGTGTCGATGGCATCGACGCCGAAGATTGTTCAAGCTGTGCCTATGGCTCTGCGGCCATTGAGCTGATCCTCAATGTGGATCCTCCCGTGATCGATATCGGGACCTGTGATCGTAACCACGAGAACTGCACACCCTACTCTACCGATGGCAGCCCGGTCACCATGAACCTCGGAAACTCCTTTGATCCTGAGGGGGTTTTGGGCCTGAGCTTCTGGTTTGAGGTTGCAGATGGCGGCGGACACTTTGAGGTTGAGCCTGAGTTCGCAGGTGATGAGAGTAATATGGGCACCCAGGTGATCTACCACCCCGACACCAGCCTCCCCGGCCATGTCGATGTGGTAACGGTGACCGCGACAGATCACGGCGGCTTGAGCGCCAGCGCGACCATCGACATCGAGATCCGTGACCAGGATGACGACTCCCATGTTGATGTAATGGACAACTGCCCAGGTGTTCCCAATCAAGATCAGGCAGATATGGATGATGACGGCATCGGTGATCTCTGTGATCCCGACATCGACGGCGATGGCCGCGCCAACGGCAACGATAACTGCCCCGAGATTGAGAACCCCGATCAAGCAGATGAGGATGGCGACGGCACCGGCGATCCCTGTGACCCTGATGGGGACAATGATGGCGCCAATGATGAAGTTGATAATTGTCTGGATCTCTTTAATCCCAACCAGGCAGACACAGACGGGGACAACCTGGGAGATCTCTGCGATGATGATATCGATGGAGATACGGTCCCCAATGCTGAAGATAACTGTCCAACAGCTAATGACGCTGATCAGACCGATACAGATGGTGATGGCGCTGGAAACTCCTGCGATACAGATGATGATGGAGATGGGGTTCCCGATGATGTCGATAACTGTGGCCTAGTCTTTGATCCAGGTCAACAGGACACTGATGGAGACGGTCTGGGTAATGGTTGCGATAATGATGATGATGGCGATGGCATCCCTGATGTTGACGATAGCTGGCCTTTGGATCCAAATGATGGCGAGGGCGGTGATGCTCCTCCTGTGATTCCTGGAGGTCCTACCGGTGGCAATGTGGGTCCCGATCTAAGCGCTGAGGGTTATACTCAGTGTTATGGTTGGGAGAATGATGGAGCCTCTGCTGCTCCTCTCCTCGCTAATATTCGTAATTCCTGCGATTCTGGTGTGGGCGTCCGTGATGTTATCTTCGCCGGTTATCGTCATGATGGAACATGGGTCCGTCATGAAATGACCCTACGTGATGATCTCAGTAGCTACCTCGGTGGTGGAGATTCTTTTGTACGTAATTTTGAAATCGACGGTAACTACTCGTGGCATACGACAGATAATTGGCTCCTCTTGGTGGACTTTGATAATGCTTGGTCAGATCCTGGGCGTCTCTGGGAACCCAACATCATGGGTGGTTCAGGCGCCGGTGATGGTCATGTACTTTCTCAAGATGGGAGTCATGCGCACGATCAGTCAGTTCACACAGGGGATCGTTACTTCATCTATGCTCGCGATCCCAACCTCGCAGGAGCCTGTGACGATGCAGACAACGATCATGTTTGTGATGATGTAGACAACAGCAACCAACACAACCCAGATCAAATCGACACCGATGGCGATGGTGAGGGCGATGTCTCCGATCATGATGATGATAACGACGGCATTCCTGATGTACGTGATGATTGTCCCTTGCCCGATGATGGCAATGATCAGGATGGCGACGGCATCGTCGATGCCTGTGACGATGATATCGATGGAGATGGCGAACTAAACGGCCTGGACCTCTGCCCCGAGATCGATGGTCTCCAAGAAGATCTCGATGGCGATGGGCTCGGTGATGACTGTGATGATGATGCTGAGGGTGATGGTGTCGCTGATGATGTAGATACCTGCGATGGCGTCTTTAACCCTGACAACACCGATACAGATGGTGACAACTTTGGTGACGCCTGTGATGAAGATGATGATGGGGATGGCATAGAGGATGGTGAGGACAACTGTAGCGTTGAGAGCAATCCTGATCAGGAAGATCTGGACGGGGACGGCTTTGGCGATCCCTGCGATGGGGATGACGATGGAGACACCATCCTTGACGAGGATGATAACTGCAGCACGGTCGCTAACATGGACCAAGCCAACTTTGATGGCGATGGGCTCGGTGATGCCTGTGATTCTGATGATGACGCCGATGGTGTTGATGATGAGCTGGACAACTGTCTCCTCCTCGCCAACCCTGAGCAGAGTGATTGGGATCACGACGGTCTAGGTGATGATTGTGATGAGGACTCCTTCGTTGATCACATCGAGACCCCCGATGATGTTCTTGAGATCCAGCCGATGGGTTTTGGGATCACCATCTTGGGTGATCAGCAGCCCAACCATTATCGTTGGGATGTCAATGGAGACTCTGAGATTGATGATGAGGGTGATCACCCCGATGGTGCCAGCACCAGCTATCAGTTCCGCTCCGCTCGTACAGGCCGCAACCAGTACTGGGTCACCGCTCATGTAACTACAGATGAGGGCACCGCCTCCCTGGTGCAGGGCATCAATGTACGCGAAATCACCCTCCCAGAGCTGTTGGACTATACCTCTGATCGTCTAGCAGAGGAGAAGGGGCTCGCCAATGAGCTAGAGGATCCCATCCAACGGACCATACTCCTCAACCTCCTGGATAATGTAGACGCGGATCTAGAACAGGCACAATGGGGCAGCCGCTATGGCCGTCATGGCATCGCCTTGCAGGCCACTGAGCGTCTTATGCAGCGCCTCGTGCTCGCTCAGAGCAGCGGCGCGAACCTTGGCTTTGAGATCTGGGCTCTCTCTCGTCAACTCAAGCGCACGGTAGAAAAGTTGGAGCTGGAGCTGGTCGAGGAGCTTGGTCCCGATCCTGATCATCCCGCCATGGTTCGAGCGCGTGACTTCCTCACCGCCATTGATGAGCGCTACACCGGTGACGACTTCGAGGCGGTGATCAACGATGATCCCAACCAAGCTGTCGATCTAGCGCATGACGCAGTAGAGGCCTACTACTGGCTCCGTACCATGGCAGCCCCCTGTGCTCAATATGGGGGCTTCCGTATGCCTGACTTTGCTGATCCCATCCGTCGCTCCGCTGCCGCAGAAGGGGTTAATGATGATCTGGGCGTTGCTCTGGGTCAGTTGGCTGCAGATATGGAGAATTACATCGCTGCGGGTGGTGCTGATGATCCTGGCCCCGCGCGGCCTGAAGTGGCTGAAGCTCTGGCGACCCTGGAGCGGATCCGCATTCTTCAAACCCTAGATGTCTCCATCAGCTGTGACATTGAGCAGAACTGCGTCTCCGACGAGCAAGCCCTGGATTTGGAATTGATGGCGGCCAAATTGGCTGAAGATCTTCAGACCGCAGCGGTGATGGGCGCCTGGACTCGAGAGTGGCAGAACTGCTTGGTCTTGACCCTCAAGTTCCGCTTGGAGCTCTCGATCATGCGTATTGAACATGTCTGTGGCGCTCATGGTTCCATCAGCGCCAATGCTCGTGACCTTCAGACAACTGGTTTGGACCTGGTTGAAGCTGGACAGGACAACGCCGCCCTGGATTACTTTATGGCTCCTGAGCAGCGCTGTGAGATGACTCGTGTCTACAATCGCTGTCTGGCGGAGAATATGCCAGAGGTCAATCCCAGCCGAGGCTTTGAGTCGGACTGTGTCAATAACCAGTGTGCTGAGGATTATGACTGTCGCGAGGGGATGAACTGCTTGGTCATCGACCCAGCGACCCCCGATGTCAAGTTCTGCCGTTATATTTGCGCCGATGATTCTGAATGCCCCGAGCGCAGCAGCACTTGTGATGTAGGCGCAGGTTTCTGCAAGCGTCTACAGATTCAGGCTGTCGATCCCCGAGATATGATCGACTGTACCCGCGACGGTCACTGTGCGCCAGGCGCCTACTGTGCCATCCCTGATGGAGATAATGGTGGGAGCTGTACTCCAGGATGTCGTGTCCTCTCCGATGATTGTCCCATGGGCGCGGTTTGTGATGAGGGCAGCCGAACTTGTATCGACCCCAACGCTTGTGAGGTAAATGCCGACTGCCTTAACAACTCCTACTGTGCTTTCGTCGCTGGTCGTCAACGCTGTCGTGTTGGTTGTCGTATTGGAAACTGCCCTGTGGGTCGATTCTGCTACGAGAACGAGCATGTTTGCCTGGATAACGCAGAGCGAGCCTTGCGCCTCAGCTTGGCCTTTAACGGGGATGCCCACAGTGCTGACCTCTATGAGAATCATCCAGGCGTTCTGGGCCGCCCCCAGTATGGTGATGGTGTTTATGGGGAGGCGATCATCGTGGCCCCTGGCGATCGCTTGATTGTAGAGTCTAATAAGAGCTTACAGTTGGAGGAGTTCACCTTCGCCTTCTGGTTCAAGCTCGCTGATCTGAGCGCGACAAGCAGTCTCTTCGCTTATGGAGAAGATGGTGAAGGCTTCCGCATTGATCATATCGGCGCTCACCTCGCCATGGTCTGGCCGGGACAGTTCAGCCTCAGTGGCGCAACCGCTCTAGAGCAGGATCAGTGGTACTTCCTCGCTCTGAGCTATGATGGAGACAACCTCAAGCTCTATCTCAACGGAGTGGAGGAGGTTGTCCGGGCTGATAACAACTTCAGCGTTGGTCTGGAGGCCAGCATTCGCATCAGCTACTCTGTCAGTGGTGGTTCTCCTGTACAACACTTCAACGGGGCGATAGACAACTTCCAGCTCTTTGACTCCGCGCTGGTCCAGCCCGAATTGGTGGGGATGGCTGAGGAGGGAGAGTTAGCCCTCTCCCTCTGCACTGCCGATGATCAGTGTGAGGTTGGGGAGCTTTGCATGATCCCCAACGGTCAAGTTGAGGGCCTCTGCACCCCTGAGGTGATGGCCAGCTGTAAGGCGATTCTAGACGCGGGCCTTTCTACTGGAGATGGCATCTATGACATCGACTTTGACGGTCCAGGTCCCCTAGGCGCAGTCCCTGTTCTCTGTGATATGCAGAATGGTGGTTGGATGCAGATGGTCCACTTTAATGCTGCCGTAGATGGAGCTAACTTTGCTGTTCATGCTGCTAACTGGGACGATATTACGGCCAATATGAGCAATGAGAGCAACAACTGTGGAACCACCAACGATAGCGTCACCTACGCAGGTCATAATGGTCCAGACAATTATCGAATCCAGTACTATACCAAGGTCCTTCCAGAGGTGATGGGGATCACTGAGCTGCGCTTTGATCACAGCGACCGAGTCATCTCTTGGGATGGCGCACTCCTGGTTCAAGCCTATGATGATCTCGATCAACAGGTTGGTCGTCAGCTCTATGATAATCACGGTTGTAATTTTGAGGTGGGGAACTGCACTGGTGGGGAGGTCACTCAGGATGTTTCCGGCAGCCAGAGCATCAGCGCAGAAGCAGGGCGCACCCTCTCTGCTTTCCAGTGGGGCATCAAGCACTACCAAGGTAACTGTGGAGACTCTCACCGCATCTATGATTATAGCCTCTGGGTCCGCTGATCCTTGAAAAACGCGGCTCCTTCAGCGATGAAGGGGGATGCGCTTCCTCACTCTCCTCACCCTCCCTCTCCTCTGGGGTTTCCAGAAACCACCCCAGATCCAGGATGTTACCCCCAACTCAGCTCGGATCATCTGGCAGATGGGCTCCGATCAGCTCACTACCCTAGAGCTGAAGGGGCCCAAACACAGTCAACATCTTCAGGCACCCCCCAGAGATGCTCAGGGGATGGTGGAGATGAAGCTGGAGGGCTTGGCGCCTGGACGGCGCTATCGCTACGATCTTAAGGCGGGAGAGATACGCTGGAGCGGACGCTTTCATACTCCCCCTCCCTCAGGGATGCCCTTCACCTTCCTGATCTATGGAGACAATCGCAGCGATCATGAAGCTCATAAGGCGGTAGTCAAGAGCATGTTGGCCCAAGATCCCGACTTCTGTATCAACACAGGAGATCTAGTGGGCCATGGTGATCGCCCTGAGCTGTGGGATCGGTTTTTCCGTATCTCCACGCCACTCCTCAAGATCGCGCCGCTCTACCCCTCCTATGGCAACCATGATGTGCATGGGAATGGACCCACGCTCTATAAGCGCTTCTTTGCGCTTCCTGGTGCGGAATATTACTACACCTTCACCTGGGGCAACCTACGGCTCTTGGCCCTGGATACAGAGATCCACACAGCTCAGGGGCACGCCCTGGATAAAGCTCAATTTCAGTGGGCACTCAAAGAGGTCAAGGCCGCTCAGGCGGATCCAAAGATCGATCATATCCTCGCCTTTGGGCATCGAGGGCCTTTCAGTGGGAACCCCCGACGAAAAGGAAACCTGAGCCTACGTCCACAGCTCAAGGCTCTCTATGAAGCGGGCCTGGATCTCATCGCTACAGGGCACGATCATTTCTATGAGCGGGGCCGCGCTCGCTATGGTCTCAACTATATGGTGGTGGGCGGCGGTGGAGCACCTCTCTATGTCAACAAGGGGCCTCGAAAAGAGCCTGAGTATGAGGCCTTTTATGGGCGCTCTTTACACTCCTTTGTACGGGTCCGCGTGAGCGGGAAGGTGCTCAGCAGTTGTGCCCTGGATGTCAGCAAACAGAGCTTTGATTGCGTCTCTTTTAACGCAGAGGAGCCAAGAGGCGTCGCGCCGCAGCCCCCAAAGCAAATTCCAGCGCCTTGAGCTGTTCTGCCGAAGCCTGAGCTTGGGCCAGCAGCGCCGCCGAGGCGCTGTCATGCAGCTTCAGGTTCAACCTCAGCTCGCTCCCAAAGCGCAGAAGTTGACCAGAGATCACAAAATCAGCTCCCACTCGACGAGCGGTTTCGATCTCACAACCACCCAAGCAATCTGAAAGCGCCTGTCCAGGGGGGAGCTGAGCCAGGAGATTTTCTCGGGTCATCAAAAAGTAGCGCTTAGGCAAGAGACGCAGGGCGATCCCACGAAGGAGGTCACTGAGATAGGCCAACTCCTCCGCTGCGAGCCCTGCACTGTCCTGTAACTCCAACACCGCCAAGCGCGCTACACCCCGCCTCTTGAGAGGCCCCTGAGGCTTTAGGCCCGCCCCGAGGTAGAGGCTAAGGTTCGGGCTTAGGTTGTAGCGAGGGCGCGCCTCCTTGAGCTCTAGACTCAGGGGTAGGTGCTTAGGGCCACGATAGCCTTGTTCCACTCTAAAACGCAGCAGGGCGCGCCGATGCTCTCCAGGCAACAGGTTCCCCAACCGGCTTGAAGCCTGAAGGAGCTGGATAAAGCGAGAGCCGCTTTTTAGATTCAATTCAAGCGCTCGTGCGACAGCGCTCCCTGAGTTAAGCACCTCCAACTCCAGGGTGATCAGCTCGTTAATTTCCAGGAGCCCATCCCCATCTCCCTGTGAACCCTCTTGACCATCATCTCTTAAGCTGAGGCGCTGAACTCCCAACCTGGGGCCTCTCCAAGCCACCGTCTCCAACTCCAGCGCTAGACGCTGCTCCTCAACCCTGCCCTGCTCTTTAAAGCTGAGCAGGAGGGTATGCCTACCCCCCGGGAGATCTTCATGCGCCAGCAACTTAAAGCGGATCTGCGCTCGTTCGCCTGGAGAGATCTCTTCTAAGATCTGGTATCGCTCCAACTCAAGGTGGCTCTGGAGCGCAGGGGGAGGCTGGAGCCTCAACTCCAGCGCCTCAGCAGCTCCCTGGCCAAGGTTGGAGATCTCCAGAGAGAGCCAAGCGGGCTCTGCTGCATCCAAGCGCCCATCTCCATCTCCCGCGCTGTCATCAAAGCGGAGCCGAGCGCTCAACTTTGAGGGGGGGCGCTGCGCTCGCCGCCGCTCCAAGAGCTGAACCAAAGCCCCACGCTCTGCAGCCTCTAACTCCAATGTTTGCTGATAGAGGAGCGAGGCGAGGCGGATCTCCAACCTGAAGCGAAAGAGGCGCTCGGGCCGAGCCCGGAGCAAGCTCAGCCTAAGGCGTCCCTTTAGATCACTACGGGCACGTCCTAGAGGGCGGCCATCCTCATCCTGTAGCTCTACCCAGGCCCGAGGGAGCGCTCGGATCTGACAGGGCAACTCCTCCTCATGGCTGAGGACTCGCTGTGTCTCTCCTTTGATCTCCTGTGTTTGACCCTCTGCCCACCCAATATAAGCGGCGTGGAGCAGCAGCGCGCTCCCCAGAGCACCCGTTCCCAGAGCATAACCACGCATCTCTTGAGCCTCCAAGGCTCCTGCGACTCCCAGGGTGCTGACTGAGAGCAGGAGCTGAGTGAGCAGCCCTTCGCTCTCAGCGCTGCGTTCCTGAATTGGAGTGCGCAGCTCAAAGCGCCTTGTATGGCAAAGATCATGGCGCTCAAGCCTGAGCTGCAGCTCTGCCCCTCTGAGTTGGTGTTGGATCCGCAGGCGATCCATAGCGCTGATCCTGCGCTCGTGCTCTAAGCGAGTGTCTATCTTATCTATCTGGCTGCGCTTTAAAGTCGCGCAGGCGCCCAGGAGAAGGAAGAGGAGCGGAAAGAGCGATCTCATGAGGCTCAAGGGATCTCCTCATACAGTTGGTCGATGAGCTGAAACTCTCCTCGATCCAGGAGCCCAAGCTCCCAAAATTGTCCCTCCTCCAGCCAGCCCACCATCTCCCAGATCGGCTCTCCAAGATAGAAGATCTCCAGATGAGCCTGACTGGGACCAAACTGGTAGCCGTCGACGGGATCACGCGCTTGGAGGTAGTGAACTCCCAGATGAAAGGGCCTTGGCGGATGATCGTTCCAGATCTCCAGGCGCTGTACCCCGATGCTCTCTCCCGGCCTTTCAAGGCTGAGGCTGGGATCTCCCTCCTCTGGCCCCCAGCTCATCTCACAATGTCCTCGGTAGCAATCTTCTGCGCCCCGCCAAGAGGCGCCCTGACGGCGCAGCACATGCAGATCCATAATGCTCAACGCCTCACGCCGGGGATCAGGCAGACCAGGGGTGGTCCAGCTTAGGCGGATCTCTAGGCGGGCAGGAGGATCTCTTGGGATGATGAAATATTGTCGCTGCTCAGCAGCCGCGCAGATCTCAACCGAGCTAAAGCTCTCATCCATCACGATCAGAGAGAGGCTATAGGCCCCATGTGTGGGCGCTGAGAGCTGGGCCTGTGGTGTCTCAGGATCATCCGGGGCTCCAGATGAGTTCTCGCTCACCATGGCGCCTTCTGGCCCTCTCTCTAAGCGCCATTCCCAGCGAATCGGCTGCCCCTCTAGACCGTCAGGATCCAAGGAGCTGGAGCCATCCAGCGGATGGATCCCGATATGCCGTCCCCGAATCGGCTCAAAGATCGCTTCTGGACAGAGGTTAGCGCTGCCCTGCCCTCGAAGCCTGATCTTTTGAAGGGGCTGAAGCTTGTCATTGCTCTCGATCTCAAGCACAGCCTCGCTCTGTTGGCGCTCTCGAGGGAGAAAACGCAGCTCCAGCTCCTGGGGCTCTTCAAGGCGCAGAGGAGTTATGCGAGGGATCAACTCAAAAGCAGCATCAGAGTCCGCGCTCAGACGCATAGCGCTGATCACCAAAGGGGTGTTAGAGCAGGGGCTCATCTGGAGCAGCGCTGAGACGCTCTGTCCCAAAGGCCGTGTGCCAAAATCAAGGAGGGTTGGTGTTAAGCTTAGACAGCTGGGCTCAGCAGACTGCCCCATCACCGGGATAAGCTGTTCAGCCTCTGGGGTTTTGATCAACAGCGCCCCCAACTGATGTCCCCTCTGTTGAGGCTGAAAGCTCAGCTTGAGTTCAACCTCAACCTCGGGAGCGAGGCCCGCCTGCCCATCTCGATCCAGATCCTCTAGCTCCAAAGTCGCGTCATCGCCATAGCTGATCTGAAAATCACTGACATGCTCAAAATCGATGGAGTCAAAATAGAGAGGCCCCTCTCCCTGATTCTCTAATTTTAGCTTCAACACCTTGGTTTGGCCTGTGTAGAGAAAACCAAAGTTCAGCTCCTCAGGCTCCAGCTTCAGTTCTCCTCCGGGCTGAGAGGGGCGAAATTGGGCCGCTTCTTTACCCCCTCCCTTCTGATCCGCGCTCCAGCAACCCAAGAGCAGGCTCGCCAGCAGATAACGCCAACGCATCAGGGCCTCCTCTCGTGATAGCGGTTCAGCTCCCTTAGCTCCAGACTGGGCCATTGAATCTCAAGGGCTTCCCAGAGATGATTGACCGCTTCAAGGCGGCCCTCACCGCTCCAAAGCTCTCTACCCTCGCCATAGAGCCTCAGCCTCAAGAAGCTCGGGCTATAGTCCTGTCCTGAGCTTAGATCCATCATACGGTAGGCTTGAACGCCCAGATGGTAACGCCCTGGGCCCTGGGGGCTGATCTTGATCAGCTCAGGTCCCCCTCCGTCCAGACCAAAGATCATCAGATCAGCCTCTGGGTTACTTCGCGGGCTCGCGTGATAACAATCGCTGGCTCCAAACCAACCATCTTCGGCTCCCTTAAGATGTAGGTCCAGATCCGCACCTCTTTGATCCAGGGGATCAGAATCATCTGGACTCTCCCAGTCAAGGAGCACTACTAAGCCCTCTTCAGGGAGGCTCACCCCAACTTGAAGCTGGGCGAGTCCTCCACAGCCTGGATCCAAGCTGCTGTTCCCCTGCTCATCTTGCACCTCTAGACCCAGCACAAAGCGCCCAGGACGATCAGGGATCAACAAGGCTTTATGGCTCTGAACACGATCCAACTCCAGACGCTCATCCTCCCAGATGGGGACTCGAGAGCCCTCGGGTCGCTCTAAGATAGACCAATAATAGCGTAAGGGCTGCCCTTCTGGATCGGAGGAGGCGCCACCGTCCAAGAAGATCGATTCACCCAGGGAGACACGCAGACGCCTCTCCACCAGCAGAGCGATGGGGCAGAGGTTGGGGCTCCCTTGCCCGGTGAGTGTGATCTCCAGAGGACCTCGATCGCTCTCCAACCTCAGCAGCCCTGAGTGCAGCCCAAGCTGCTCTGGAGTAAACCGCAGCTGGAAGAATTGACCCTGAGCCTCCTGGCGATCATTTGTGCCAGAGAGACGGAGAGGCAGACGGGGCAGATCCTCAAGCTGAAAGTTGCCCTCAGTTCTCAACTCCAAGATCTCCATTGGTTGAGGTTCACAGTTGCGGATCAAGAGATTGGCCTTGGCGCTGCTCCCCAGATGCACCTCGTCAAAATAGACCCCAGGGGGCTCTACGGGGAGGCAGGGAGGGGGCTCTAGACCCAGACCCTCCAGGGGGACCTGTAGTTGTAGCCCCGCTTGAGCCTCGATCAAGAGAAGCCCACGCTGCATACCAGCTCGGCTGGGCTCAAAGCTGATGCGGATCAGCTGAACTTCGCCTGGCCTCAGAAACCCTGAGGCTGCTCGGCTGATCTGAAAAGCACTGTCTCCTTGAATCTCTAGGCCCCTCAGATGGGCGATCTTTGAGCCTACATTGCTGAGAGCCAGCTCAAACCACCAACCTTTGCCCAACTCCACCCCACTCCACTTAAGATATTTGGGATGGACGAGGAGCTGCGCGTTGTACTCCAAAAGAGCTGCATCCAGCGCCGGTATCTGCTTCTGAGGAGGTTCAGCCTCTTGGCGCTCTCGAGGAGCATCGCAGCTCAGCGCGCCAAGCAACAGATAGAGCAAGAGCAGCAGCTCAGGGAAGCTTAAGAGGTCGTGCTTCTTTACTCTCGATGGGCAACGCAGGAGTCCCAAAGATAACAAATTCCAAGGGCGCTTCGGTCCCAGATTCCAGTTCATGAGCTACACCTGCAGGGATCACGACCACCGCGCCTGGACGGAGCACATACTCACATCCATCCAAGCGGATCTTCCCCTCACCAGAGAGAAGATAGTAGGTCTCATCATAGGCGCTATGGTAGTGGAGACCTCCTCGAGTAACAGAGATTATATGAACATTGGCGACTCCCCCCTCTCCTCCAGTCACCACACGGGTAGTAGTGCCATAGGGGCAGGGAGTGGGTTGGACCTCATCACGATATTTTACAAGGGGGATTTTCATAAAAAGCTCCTGAGTTGCAGATCTTCTCCAGTTGAGGCTCAGCCCCTGATTGGTCAATACAGTATGCCAACATCTCTCTAGAATGGAGGGGGAATCACCCATTTTTTCCTCTACTTATCCATCCAGATGCTGCTCAGACCATTCAACTCGTGGTAAGGATGAACCCATCCTGGTAGCTCAAGAATATCGTGAGCGATGATCCAATTGTAGTTCTACTTTTTGGAACTGCGTCCGTGAAATTTTTCCTTTCATTGAGGCAACATGTTGGATGTAATTTTTCCATAGAAAAAAAGAAAACATGAAGCCTGCTTCACATTATTCCATTTGCTTTTTGCTATTTTGTGTTGAAAAAACTATCTCATCCCGATTATATATCCAGAACTCTCAATCTGAACCTTTTAGGAGAAGAAGATGGTCAAGAAGAAGGGACGACGAGGCAACATCACATCTGAGGCTCGTGAGCTGGGAGCTGTGTCTAAGTCTCAGCGAGGGCTCTTTAACCGCTACATCAAGTCCCTGCGTGGACGAGCAATAGAGAAGAAGCGAGAGAAGATCGCAGGTATTGCGATGATGCTTGAGCGAGGGGTACGAATCAAGAAAGCTCCTGTATTTAAAGATGGTAAGCGCATTGGAACAATAGAAAAGGAACTCCCCTTGCTTCCTTCCGAGCGAGCGATCTGGATGGCCAGGAAAGCCAGTCTGGAAGCTGCTCTCACGAGAAGCGCTCCTGCCGAACTGCATAAACAATTCATCGCCATGCTTCCTGCTTATGCAAAACGGAACAATCTTACTCGTGAGATTCTTCTCGTGGTCGGAGTTCCTGAAGCAGACCTGGACGAAGCTGGAATTCTCTAGCAACACAACTCTTCCATATTCCCACCAATGACTCCACTCAAAACATTCACTATTAGACTTAGCCAAAGAACAATACTCGATATTGAAAAACTTGTCGAGATGCTCAAGTCTCAACAGAATGTAGGGAAAGTCAATAAACGATCTGTTGCTCGTTTGGCTATATCTAAAGGGATCGATACCCTTCTATCTGAATTGGATGGAGGAGCATCCTCAAATCTTAAATAGGATCATCTTTATTAGACATACCAGAAAATATTTATGTGCTTGATGAAGTATATTTCAGAAGTCATTGAGCGCTTACTCAAGCTCTAGAAAACAGGCGGGTTATTATGAAATTAAGTTTTCTTGGTGGGGCCGATGAAGTCGGAGCGAGCTGCACTCTTATAGAGATCGGAACGCATCGTATTGTTGTAGACTGTGGCATTCGTATGAATGCTGAAGATACATTGCCCTGGCTCCAGCTTATACAAGAAGCGGGTGGGGCTGACGCAATCTTCCTTACTCACGCACATATGGATCACAGTGGTGCTCTCCCTCTGCTTATCCAAACATCTCATGTGCCCATATATATGACTCCGCCAACAGTCGATCTTGTTCGAGTTCTACTCAAAGACTCCCTCAAGATCATGAAGATGGAATCGGAAAAAGAGGGAGAGATCCCTCTTTATCCTCCCGAAGCGGTTGAGCGAGTCTTCAATCTTGTTCAAAGCGTTTATTGGGAAGAGCCTTTTGAGATTTTGGGAGGGGCTGTTAGAGCGACCTACTATCCCGCAGGTCATATTCTCGGAGCTTCAAGTGTTCTCATTCAAACTGATGATGGTTCTGTTCTCATCAGTGGGGATGTTTCAAAGAGCCCTCAACTTACGGTGGGTGGCTTTGATTGGAGCAAGCTCAGGCCTGGAAGCGTGGATGCTGTCGTTTGTGAGTCTACATATGGAGGGCGCGCTCATACAAGCCGTTTTGGAGAAGAACGTCGGCTTATTTCTCAGGTCTCACAGATCGTTGAACGCAAAGGCACTGTTCTCATTCCTGCTTTTGCTCTTGGGCGTGCTCAAGAGATCATCCTCTTGATGGCGAGAGCCTTTGAAAAGGGAGAACTACCAGACATTCCTGTATTCGTCGATGGAATGGTTCGAAGTATGTGCCGTGTTTATTGGAATCACACATCTTATGCCACATCACGCTTCAGGCATCTAAGCCGATGTACTGGTGATCCCTTCTTCAGCAACAAGAATATCTCAGCCGTACAAGCTCCTGAGAGCCGACATGAGTTGATACATATCCATCCTTCAATCATCATTTCAAGCTCTGGGATGCTCTCTGGAGGTCCCAGTCAGTTCTATGCAGGTAAACTCGCCCCAGATCCTCTTCACCATATTGCGATTACAGGCTACCAAGATGAGGAGAGCCCTGGTCGACAAGTTCAAGATCTTGCTCGTGATGGAGGTGGGCTTCTTCGATTTGGGGATGAGAGTATCGAGCTTAAGTGTTCTGTTGGAACCTATGGATTGAGTGCTCATGCGGATACCACCGAGCTGGTAGCCGCTCTTAAACAGCTCCGTCCTCGTAAAGTTTTTCTGGTGCATGGAGATAAACAGGCTCGTGAGCTTCTAGAAGATTCTCTCCATCAATTCGGCGTTCGAGATGTGATCCGTCCAAATCTCGGAGAATCGTTTGAGTTCACAGGAAGGAGGTCCCGAGGATCTCGAATTGATAAAGCTCAAACATCGGTCAGCCTTGTTAATAAACCACTAGAATTTAAAGATATTCGTGACTTTGCCATAACGCTCTTTGAGAGAGATAAAGGGGCTCGTAGCTATACGATTAGATCGCTTCTCGAAGAGTGGGGAGATGAAGCTGGTGCGAGAGATACTGAGGTTATCAAAAAGACTGAGATTCTCTTGCAGGGAAAGAAAAGCCCTTTCAAACGAAAGAAAGGCGAATATCGTATTCGGCATTTCAAGGGTGAGGTCATCGGTGGTTGGGATGATGAAGATACTGCTTTAAATCCAAACCAAGCGAGTGCCCATGTTAAATCGACTATCGATCGCTCATGGGGACTTTACAAAGTGGGCGTACAACCTGGAACAAGAACTCTGACCCTTCATTTCTATTTTCCAGACGCGATTCTTCCAAAGTTTGAGTCTGTTCACCACCGCCTTGAAAGAGAAACAGGCTGGACAATACGTACCAAGAGATCGCCTCATCAACAACAATTGAGAATTCACGCCCTATCTCTTTTGTCTGGAGAGTTGAAGCCATCAAATAGCCCATCTATCCATCTCCAAAACAAACGAGTTTCGATCGATCTTGGGCCGGCTACCCTCAAGAAATTTGAAGAACAGCTCCGGTCTCTTCAGGTTCGTTTTCTTGAAGAGACGGGCTTTTCGCTCTCTTTTGCTCAGGCAGAGAGAGGGAATAAGCAGCAAGTGCTTACTCCTCACGGGGAGGCTATGGATATGACAAGGGCCAGAGAGCTTATTCTCTCTATGGCTCCAAATATCCCTCATGAGATCTCAAGGATCAGCTTTAAGAACGGACGGATCATCCTCAATTTTATCACGCCTGAGATAGGGGCTCTCAATGAGGAGTTTATGCTGGCAGTCTCTAAGGCGACTTGGTGGCCTGTAGAAGCCAACGTCCACCCCAACCAACAGGCAATGACCGCTTTGCTGATGGATCTACTGCCCACAGGTTCAAGCTTTAAGGCCTCGCTTCATACAGAAGCTCAACTTGTGAAGATCAATTTGAAGGCTCGGATCAGCTTTGAAGAGCGGTCAAAGGCTGTTGAGAGTTTCTTCCTCAAAACCCGTTGGAGGTTGAGGTTTTAGACTCTTCCACGAGATTTAGATGGGGCAGATTGCAAAAAAAAACCCCAGGAGAGATCTCCTGGGGTTCTTGCGGGGTTGACGGGACTTGAACCCGCGGCCTCTGGCTTGACAGGCCAGCGCTCTAACCAAACTGAGCTACAACCCCTTGTTGCGAAGAGGTTCTATCTAAACAGGAGCAGGAGATCAAACAAAAAAGGAGGCTGCTAAGTTTTTTCTTCATTCTAGATCCTCTTCCAGGATCAGATAGATGGGGAGATGATCGCTGTAGCCCTCCGATCTACGTAGAGACCAGGCGTAGGGTGCTCCGTCTCGGAGCAGATGATCTGGGTGATGAGAACTCATTACGCTGGGTCGCCAACGGGCCTCTCCTCCCGGCCTGAGATTTCCACTCAAGAGGAGATGATCCAAACGGCTCCACTCCCCTCGATAACGATAGCTGCTGTTCTCTCTGCTGTTGTTGCTGTTGTCACTCCCCCACTCCTGCAACTCCTCCCTTAGGCCCCAAGCATTAAAGATCTGCTCGGGCCTCTCTATCGCTGAAAGATCCAAGCGAGCGTTCAAGCTCTCCCGCAAGGGATCTTCAAACTCCCAGGCGTTAAAATCACCCAGGGCGATGATGGGGCGGCTCGGAGCCTCTTGAATAAGGCTCTCAAAGGCAGAGGCTAAAGCTTCGGCGGCCCTCACCCGGCGAACCTCGCTGTCAAAGCAGCTTCGTCCTGTGAGTTTAGATTTCCAATGGTTCACAAAGAGGATCAGATCCGCTTCTCCATTAAAGCTTAGATCGATCTCCGCCTGAAGGATGGGCCGAGCTTCAGGGCGACTGCCATCCAGCTCAATCCAACCATCAGCCCCCTCACAACGGATGGTATTGCTGATGGGGCGCTTATAATCGTGGAGGATGGGATAGCGACTCATCACTCCCAGATCCAAGCCCCCTCCACCATCAGAGCCCTCTACCGCAGCTAGGTAGTCATAGCGGGGACCTCCCCGAAGTTGTACCGCCTCAGCCAGATCGAAGAGGAGGCTCTCCTTTTCAATCTCGACGATGGCGATGATATCTGCATCCAGGTCGGCGATAACCTGTCCAAGCTGCTGCATCCTTAGGTTGTAGCGTCTTTGATCCCAAGCACCTATCTCTGGGGTCAGTTCTCCCTCATCATACCAATCATCCTCCAGATCGTAGAGGCGTTGTACGTTGTAGGAAGCGATCTTCAATTTTGCAGGTGGAGGAGCCTCAACCCCTTGATCTAGAGGAAGGCGATCTGGATAGACGGGTACATCATAGTACCAGTCTGAATCTGAACTGTTGTCGAAACAGGAAAGCTGTAAGCTGCTTAAGAGCAGCAAACAGCAGTTGATGTGGGCGGGACAGGACTTGAACCTGCGACCAGCGGCATGTAAGGCCGCTGCTCTACCAGCTGAGCTACCCGCCCAGGGCTGGAGACCTTTAACAAAGTGGAGTCTTGATATCAAGAGCAATCCCGCAGATTCAAGGATCTTTCTCTCCCTTTTCTTCAAGGGTTTGTCGGCCCTTCCAGAGCTGCTCATCATAGATCAGCGCGTTTTCTAAGACCTGATCAGCGTGCTCCACCAGGATAAAGTTGATCTGTTTGCGGACCTGTTGGGGGATCTCTTTGATATCTTTTCGGTTCTCCTCAGGGATCAGCACGCTGCGGATTCCCCCTCGTCGAGCCGCCAGGACCTTCTCCTTAAGCCCCCCGATGGGGAGGACACGGCCTCGCAGGGTGATCTCTCCGGTCATAGCGATATCATGGCGCACCTTGAGCTTGCAGAGCGCGCTCACCAAGGCGGTCGCCATCGTCACCCCAGCCGAGGGACCATCCTTGGGGATCGCCCCCTCTGGGAAGTGCATATGGATATCTAGAGCCTGATAGAAGTTAGGAGCGAGGCCCAGGTCTACAGCACGGCTGCGAACATAACTGACCGCCGCCTGAGCAGACTCCTGCATCACCTCTCCCAGCTGTCCTGTGATGATCAGCTTGCCCTTTCCGGGCATCACGCTCACCTCTGTCTGGAGCAGGTTCCCCCCCCAGGAGGTAAAAGCCAGACCGTTGACCAAGCCGATCTCATCGCGAGCATCGACGATCCCAAATTTAAAGCGTGGTGTTCCCAGATATTTTTGGATCTGTTGGGTGCTCACCTTGAGCTTAAAATCCTCAAGAGCTGCCCCCTCATCTCGGAAGAGCAGCAGCTCCTTGGCGATTTTACGGCAGACAGAGGCGATCTCTCGCTCAAGAGAGCGTACTCCGCTCTCTCGGGTGTAGCGGTTGATGATGCGCTGAAAGGCGGAGTGGGTCCACTGGATCTGAGCTTTCTCCAGACCATTGCGCACCCTCTGTTTGGGCTCCAGATAGCGCTGAGCGATGCGCAACTTCTCATACTCGGTATAGCCTGAGAGCTCGATGATCTCTAAGCGATCCTGGAGAGGGACAGGGATCTGGTGGCGGTTGTTGGCGGTGGTGATAAACATCACCCGGCTTAGGTCATAGTCCAGGTCCAGATAGTGATCGTTGAAGAAGGGGTTTTGCTCTGGATCGAGGACCTCAAGGAGCGCTGAAGAGGGATCTCCTCGAAAGTCAGCGCTCATCTTATCGATCTCATCAAGGAGGATCACTGGATTGGAGCGCCCCGCCTTCTTCAGGCTCTGGATGATCTTTCCTGGGAGAGCACCGATATAGGTTCGACGATGCCCACGAATCTCCGCCTCATCGCGCACACCGCCCAAACTCATACGGATAAATTTTCGATCCATAGAGCGAGCGATAGAGCGAGCCAAAGAGGTTTTACCCACTCCAGGAGGGCCAACAAGGCAGAGGATGGGTCCTTGCAGCTTCTCCACCAAGCCATGCACGGCCAGATACTCTAGGATACGCTCCTTGGGCTTCTGGAGCCCGTAGTGATCTTCATCAAGGATCTGCTCTGCTTGCTTGATATCCTTGAGATCCTCGCTGTATTCCCCCCAGGGCAGCGATAGAACCCAGTCTACATAGGTGCGAACCACTGTCGCCTCAGCGCTCATGGGGCTCATCTGCTTGAGCTTCTTAAGCTCCTTGCGAACACGCTCCTCAGCTTCTGGGCTGAGCTGTTTTAGCTTGATGCGTTCCTCAAGCTCTTGAAGCTCGCTCTTGAGTTCATCACGATCGCCCAGCTCCTTCTGGATGGCCTGCATCTGCTCATTCAGATAGTACTCCTTCTGATTCTTCTCCATCTGCTTCTTGACGCGTGTGCGGATCTTCTTCTCCATCTGAAGGATCTCGATCTCCGCCTGCATCAACTCCAGGAGCTTCTTGAGCCTCTCTCCTGGAATATCGATCTCCAAAATGCCCTGCTTGTCTTGTAGCTTGAGGTTGAGGTGGGCGACGATGGAATCGGCCAGCTTCGAGGGCTCGTTGATGCTGCTTACCGCGACCTGCATCTCGGGAGGGATGCGTTTGTTGAGCTTGACATACTCCTCAAAGCTGGAGTGAACCTGCCGGACCAAGGCCTCGATCTCGGCGTTGAGGCTCTGCCGCTCCTGAATATAGCTGGCCTCAACTCTAAAAAGCTCCTCGGTCTCTAAGAAACGGCGGATCTTCGCACGGCGCTTCCCCTCGATAAGGACCTTGACGGTTCCATCGGGCAAGCGCAGAAACTGGATGATGGTCCCCATCGTTCCGGTAGAGAAGATCTCCCCTGGCTTGGGATCATTGGTTTTGGCGATCCGCTGAGCGGCGAGCAGGAGATCCTTCCCGCCGCTCATCGCTTCTTCCAAGCTTTTGATCGACTTTTCACGACCAACAAAGAGAGGCACCACCATGTGAGGAAATACGATGATATCTCTAAGGGGGAGGAGGGGGAGTACTCGGATGGAATCGTCACCTTTAAAGAACATAGACCTCTCTTGGCTCTTCTGAACCCCTCCTATATCGGGAACCTTCGCGCTCTGGAAGCCTTAGCCTTATTTCGAGACTTCAGAACCTCAAGAGGAGCGTTGCCCTCTTCGGAGGAGCGAAGGCTTCTTCCCTTGAGTGATCACCTCTTCATCGATGATCACCGTTGAGACCCTGGGCTCGCTGGGGATCTCATACATGATATCCAGCATCGCCTTTTCCAGAACGGTTCTCAGACCTCGCGCTCCCGCCTTCTGCATGAGCGCATGACGGGCGATCGCTTTAAGCGCCTCTGGCTTGAACTTCAGCTCAACCCCGTCCATATCCAAAAGCTTATGGTACTGTTTGATGAGCGCGTTCTTAGGCTGGGTTAGGATCTCCACCAGGGCATCTTCACTCAGCTCATTTAAGGTCGCCATCACAGGAATGCGCCCGACAAACTCTGGGATCAACCCATACTTGATCAGATCTTCAGGCTGCACCTTGGCGAGCAATTCACCCACCTGCCGCTTCTCTTTGCTGCGGATTTTGGCGCCAAAGCCGATGCTCATCTTGCCGAGTCGCTTCTCGACCACCTCCTCCAAGCCTGTAAATGCGCCTCCGCAGATAAAGAGGATATTGGTGGTGTTGACTTGCAAAAACTCCTGTTGAGGGTGCTTGCGTCCCCCCTTGGGAGGGACCGCCGCGACGGTCCCCTCGATCATCTTCAAGAGTGCCTGCTGGACTCCCTCTCCGCTGACATCCCGAGTGATGGAGGCGTTGTCACTCTTACGGCTGATCTTATCGATCTCATCGATATAGATGATACCCCGCTGAGCCAACTCAACATCATGATCGGCGACTTGTAGGAGATTGACGATGATGTTCTCGACATCCTCACCCACATAGCCTGCTTCGGTTAGATTGGTGGCATCTGCGATGCTGAAGGGCACATCTAGGATATGAGCGAGGGTTTGCGCCAGAAGAGTCTTTCCGCTCCCTGTGGGTCCGATCAGCAGGATGTTGCTCTTTTGAAGCTCTACATCGTCCTGTCCAACTGGACTGTCAACACGCTTATAGTGGTTATGAACCGCGACAGAGAGGACTTTCTTGGCCTTATCCTGTCCGATCACATACTCATCGAGAACACGTCGGATCTCTGAAGGCTTGGGCACCTTGAGATCTCCCTCGCTGCCCTCTCCCCTCCCCAACTCTTCTGCGATGATGTCGTTACAGAGCGCGATGCATTCGTCGCAGATGTAGACGCTGGGACCGGCGATGAGCTTCCGGACCTCCTTCTGAGATTTTCCACAGAAGGAGCACTTCAGCTTGCCCTTTTCATCTCTCTTGGCCACAAGAGGCCTCCATGAGCCAGATCAGTTGCTGAGACTCTTGATCATGATCTCGTCGATGATGCCGTAGGCTTTGGCCTCCTCGGCGTTCATATAGCGATCTCGATCAAGATCGAGCGCGATCTGCTCTAAAGACTGTCCAGTGTTCTCAGAGAGGATGCTGTTCAGCTTCCTCTTAAGACGCATGATCTCTTTGGCCTGGATCTCAATATCACTGGCCTGACCATGAGCACCGCCCAGGGGCTGATGTACCATAATCCGGGAGTGAGGTAGGGTATATCGCCGCCCCTTTTCTCCTCCTGCGAGGAGGAAGGCGCCCATGCTGGCCGCTTGACCGATGCAGATCGTGCTCACAGGACACTTGATGTACTGCATCGTGTCATAGATGGCCAAGCCGCTGGTGATCACCCCACCTGGAGAGTTGATGTAGAGCATCACCTCTCCGTCAGCATCTTCACTCTCCAGATAGAGGAGCTGAGCGATGATCACATTGGCGACATGATCATCGATGGCTGTTCCCAGGAAGATGATGCGATCTTTGAGGAGTCGGCTGAAGATATCCCAGCCTCGCTCTCCTCGGTGTGTGCTCTCAACGACGGTGGGGATCAGGGCAGACTGTGGGGCCAACTGCATCCAATCAGGGCTTTTCATTTAGGCTCTCCTGCTGCTCTTTATGAACATGTGCGGGGACGGTGCGCTCAACGCGAGTCACGTTAGCTTTGCTCATAAGAAAATCAAGCACCTTGTCATGCCGCATACGACGCCGGAGGGCCTCTCGCTGATTCGGCTCTTTGTAGATTTGTTTTAGGCTGGCCCCATAAGACTCCATCTGCTGCGACATTTGCTGGATGAAAAACCCAAGCTCCTGGGTAGAGACCTCTATAGATTCCAACTCAGCCATGTGATCAAAGAGGAGTTCCAAGCGCAGCTCCTGCTCTGCTTCAAGTTGGATTTGCTCATCGGAGGGTTTCTCTTCTGAGCCTGTAGTGCTCTTCAGCATCTGCTCTTTTTCAAAGACTTTGGTCTCAAGGAGACTACTCGGCAACTCGAAATTGTAGACCGATTTGAGTTGGTTCTTGAGCTCCTCTCGGGCCGCGCTCTTGTCCTGGTTCTCATAATGAGTTTTGATTCGATCCCGGACCTGCTCGCGGAGCGCTTTAAGATCTTGCTCACCCATCCTACGGGCTAGGGTCTCATCAATAGTGGGGATCACCTTAGATTTGATCTCCTTGAGTAGGCAGTCAAAGACCGCTTCTTTGCCTGCCAATAGCTCAGCTTGGTACTCCTCCGGGAAGTTCACCTGGACCTGGAACTCCTCAGCGATCTTATGGCCGAGGATCTGCTCCTCGAACCCAGGGATAAACTGACCACTGCCTAAGACAAGAGCAACATCTTCGGCAGTCCCACCCTCAAAAAGCTCTCCATCAATGCGACCGCTGTAGTCGAGAGTAATCTGATCACCTGTTTGAGCCTCTACTCGATCTTCGGGCACCTCAAAGGTCGACATCTGCTCAGCCACGTGGATCATCTCGTGATCCAAAACTTCATCGCTGATGCTCCACTCAGACAGCTCTAAGGAGAGCTCTTCGTAAGGCTTCAGCTCTATCTCTGGGAGGCAGCCGACGCTGAACTCAAAAGTATAGGCTCTCCCAGGCTCAATGGGGCTGGGGTCAAGATGCGGTTCGGTGATCGGCTTAAGCTGATGATCGTCTAAAGCCTGCTTCCAAGCCTCTTTTAATAGCGTCTGGAGGACCTCTGTGGTGGCGTCTTGCTTAAAACGCTTCCGGATATAGGACTTGGGCACACGTCCCTTGCGAAAGCCAGGGAGGCTTAGGCGCTGGGCGATGCGGTTGTAGGCTGTAGAGAAAGCAGAATTGACCCGAGAGGCTGGGGTTTGAACTCGGATCAGCTTCATCACAGGGCTGAGGGCTTCGATCTCCAACTGCATACTTCTTTACCCGGTGTCTTTGCGTCTTTAGGAATTTTAGGAGGGGTGGGGAGAGGCTGAGAGCTTAACCTGGTCTGTATGGTACGAGGAGGGGGACTCGAACCCCCACGGGGTTACCCGCTGGAACCTAAATCCAGTGCGTCTACCAAATTCCGCCATCCTCGCATAATGGAGCATTCAGGAGGGAGAGCATAAAGAGAAGGAAGTGTGGGCCATGAAGGACTTGAACCTTCAACCTGCGGATTAAGAGTCCGTTGCTCTGCCAATTGAGCTAATAGCCCCTAAAAAACGCGCCCGGCAGGATTCGAACCTGCGACCTACGGATTCGAAGTCCGGCGCTCTATCCAGCTGAGCTACGGGCGCTTAGAAAGAGGCCTTAAGGACCTCTATAATGGGGTGAGAGACGGGGGTTGAACCCGCGACCACCGGAACCACAATCCGGTGCTCTACCAACTGAGCTACTCCCACCACGACAAGCACGCCTGGGTGGACTCGAACCACCGGCCAGCGGCTTAGAAGGCCGCTGCTCTGTCCAACTGAGCTACAGGCGCTTAATAAAAACCAGGAAAAGCAAGATTTCAAAGAGCACCCATGGCCCATGTCGGGGCGAGAGGATTTGAACCTCCGACCACCAGTACCCAAAACTGGTGCGCTACCAGACTGCGCTACACCCCGTTTTGGGGCCAAGGGAGCGCGAAAGTACACAGCAGTCCGGCGATGGTCAAGAGAAAAAAGAGAGAGGTCTCAGTTTTAGAACATCTACGAGGGCAACTTTTTGAGTTTTTCCAAATAACCTCATTATTTTTCCTCAAGTAGAGAAACTCTTGGACGATAAGCGATATTGGTTTGAAGCATAAAAACAGGAGAGCGCTCAGGAGTGAGATAATGAAGATCAAACAGCCCAGTCCCAACCTCCAAAACAGACTCATCCTTCAACGCGCCTTTGAACGCCTCAGCAGCGGGACCCGCATCAACAGCGCAGGTGAAGATCCTGCGGGCCTAGCTATCGGTGGGCGGTTCTCTTCCCAGATTCGTGGCTTAGGGCAGGCCAGCCGAAACGTCAATGATGGC
Organism: uncultured Nannocystaceae bacterium; assembly: GCA_964384025.1. GTDB lineage: Bacteria > Myxococcota_A > Bradymonadia > UBA7976 > UBA1532 > CAYLJJ01. Next base: position 20,007 of record CAYLJJ010000023.1, on the reverse strand, counting down.
ATCTCTAGGTTACAGACCGCCGATGGAGTGATGGCGGGACAGACTGAAGCCCTCCAGCGGATGCGAGAGCTGGCGGTGCAGGCGGGAAACGGCATCCTCAACAACTCAGATCGTCGCGCTATTCAATCTGAGATGGATCAGTTGGGGGAGCAGCTCTCTCAGATGGGAGACAGTCGCTTTAACGGCCAGAGGCTCTTTGATGCTCAGCCTCAACAGCTCCAGGTAGGGCCCAACGCTGGAGATCATCTACAGATTCCCGGTCTGGAGATGGGTCCTGATCGCTTGGGTACTCTGGCTGAGGTTACCGGTTTGGAGGTTAATTTAGGCGGGCTCTCAGAGGGTGCTCTGGAGATCAACGCGGTGGAGATCCAGGCTGCTGGAGGCAACGCAGAAGAGATGGCCGCAGCGATCAACGCGGCCCAGGAGTTTACAGGGGTCAGCGCCAACGTAGAGGCTGCTGAGTTGGAGGGTGAGGAGATCGGGGGGGGCAGCCTAGATGCCGCCAACAGCTTAAGCATCAACGGGATCGCCATCGCAGGAGAGTTTGCCGCAGATGACGCAGGAGGGGCTTTAATCTCGGCTATCAATGAGGTCTCAGAGAGGAGCGGCGTTCTGGCCGAACGCAGCGCCGATGGAGGGCTTCATCTGAGAGCAACAGGAGGAGAGAATATCGAGATCGAGCTGACCGGTGAGGCCGCCGCAATCACCGGTCTGAGCGCAGGGACTCAGACGGGGCGCCTCAATCTCCAGAGCGATGAACTCTTCAGTCTGGGGGGAAGCGCTCCAGAGGAGGCGGGGCTGAACGCGGGGGTCTTTGGTCAGCGTCCAGAGAGGGCGGTGTTGCATCTGGATGTCTCCTCTCCTGAGGGCGCCAACCGAGCGATTGAGAGCCTGGATCGAGCCCTGGGGCAGGTCAGCCAACATCGCAGCCGTCTGGGAGCCCTCCAGCGCAACTTTGAGCATCGCTTGGGCAGCTTGGCGGTCAATATGGAGAATATGAGCGCGGCGCGCAGTCGCATCATGGATACAGATTTTGCTGAGGAAAGCAGCCGCCTACTCCAGGCCCAAATCAAGGAACAGGCCGAGGTGGCGATGCTCTCCCAAGCCAATGTCTCGGGGCACTCTGCGCTTCGGCTTTTAGGGGGAGCTTAGAGAGCTTCCTCTTCCCGAGCTCTAGACTCCAAAGCGCGTCGCCGCAACTCCATCGCCTTGGCTGAGGATTTGAGCTGTTCCCTGCGCTCCCGCATCTGCTGGATCAGGCGTCGAAGCTCTGGAGATGAGAGCCCTCCAGGATCAGCCCAGTTGCTCCCCAACTCAAAGGCGGTCTCAACCAGCAAGCCTGAGCCTCCCTGGCTGGGCTCAAGGGCTGCGCTGATGGGGATCCCTACTTCAAGAGCAGGAGGGGCAGGTTCAGGTTCGGAGTAGTTTGGAGGGGCAGGAGCTGCGGGCTCTTCTGAGGGATCAGCAGCGTCATTGGAGCCAAACGCCTCCCCCTCACCACCCTCCATCTCGCTCTGCCTCTCCATCTCATCTCCATCTCCATCTGTGTCTCTATCAACCTCAACAACCGTGGGTCCAGTGGATACCTCCATAGGAACAGGTTTTTTTGAGGTGTCTGGGTTTGGACGACGAGCGGTGATGGGGGTACCCGAGCGTTCACGGCGCACTAAGCGTCGATGGCGTTCATCCTCAGCAAAGAGGCTCTCATCCCTTCGAAAAGCCTGCGCTGCGCGGATCAAGCTCTGACGCTCCTGAGCAGCTTGGATCTGGGCGTCGAGGAGCCTGAGTTGTTGATCGATCGCCTCGGCATGATCGCTGATCTCATCCGCCATCTCACGCAGCTCTTCAGGACTGGAACCGCTGAGGTCCTCCTGCACTAGGGTCTCAGGAGCAGGCTTTGGAGTCTGCAACATCTGGCTGCGCTCTTGAATAAGAGCGCGGAGGCGCTCAAAGTGAGCGCGTCGCTCCTGGGCTGGGCTCTTGGCGAGAGCCTTACGCTCTTGACTGAGTGCCTGTTCTAGGCTCTTCAAGAGTTCGAGGTGTGCTTTCTCCCGTTGAGCGCTCAGCAGCTGAACTTTCCTATCCAAGACCTCTAGAGACTCCGCCTGACCACGCGCGCGCTTTAAGAGCGTGTCCAGCTCTCTTGCTGGAAGTCCTGGAAGGAGAGGGCGTCGCTCAGCTTTAAGCGCTTCGATACGTCGGCTGAGCTGATCATAGCTCTGAGAGGCTCCTGCTCGTTGCCGCTCTATGCGTCGCTGTTGCTCTTTGAGTCCCTGATATCGCTGGCGGATAGGCTCCAGGGGGGTCGCCTGGGCTGCGCTGAGGAGGAAGAGAAGGAGGAGGAGCTGTTTCATCAAGCGCTCCGCAAAAGCAAAAATCGCACCGTTGAAAACTACCCCCAATCTCTGAAGAGAGGGTTGCTCAAACCACGCTCAGCTTCAAGCAGCTCTCAGTTTTCCGAGCCCAATCTGCTCCCTGGGATGAAGATTGTCTCTTGCAGCTCAAAAACCTAGGCTCCAAGCCTAAAACTATGAGGAGATTCTTGATGCTCCAGATCCGCTTTACAGATGATTTTTATGAAGCCCAGGCCCTTCGAGATAAGGGCTTTGAGCCCATCGAGTGTGCCTTTGGGCAGTTGGGTTCTGTGTTGGGTCCCTTGGCGATGGATCACCATGGAGAGGAGAGTTATCGAGAGGGGGTCGCGCTTCGAGCGTGTCGAGATCATTATGGAGCGCGGCGAGATGATCCCCGCTTTGTGGTTACAGGGACCCCTGACGCCGACGCGGTTCTCGCGATCCTGGCCCTCTCAGGGCAGGTTCCCCAAGGACACTTAAGCTCGCGGTTCTATGAGTTGGTCGATCGTCAGGATGTTGATCCCATCGGCCTGGATCTGCTGAGCACTCCAGAGGGGGAGGAGCTGGTTTGGTTTAACCAAAGGGAGGGGAATACTCAGAGCAGAGCGGGATTTTTGCGAGCGTTGGGAGAGATGAAACATCTCCTTATGGAGGGGCTGAGCGAGCAGGAGCGGACACATCTACGAGGCGCTGAGCGACGGCGTCAGCGTTTGGCTCAAGAGGGGATCATCCACTGCCTGGATATTGAGGGGAAGCGCTGTCCTCCCAAGAGGCACGCCGAGGCGCTGCGAGGCGCGGCGATCAAGCAGACGACGGCGCGTATCCTGGTGGTTCACAGCCGGGTCTGGGGCTTTGATCTTTGGTACCGTATTGCTCCTGTAGTGGTCAGCTATGCCGCCCGTATGGCCAAAGTCACCGTGGGCTGCCCTGATGAAGAGACTGCAGCACAGCTCTTTGGGCCTGGAGGGCTTCAGGCGGTCTGGCCCTCGCTGGGCCAGGGTTGGGGAGGACGAGAGACCATCGGCGGGAGCCCTCGAGGAGAGCGACTTAAGCTCTCGAGCGCCGCTTCGACCGCGCAACGCTTGCTCTCTCTTCTAAAGAAGGTCGCTCCTTCTTGAGGATCAGCAGGTGGGTGAAGCCCCTGAGAAAGAAGTTACCCTCCTCGGCAGCTTTTCGTCGATTGCCCATCTTTAGGCTGCGGTTGTGTCGGGTCACGCAGATATGATCGATGGGTCGAAAATACTGCATCAGTAGAGCTTGGCAGCGGGTCCCGATGGGAACAAAGCCCCCCTTGCGTGACCAAGAATCGCTGATGAAGAGCGCAAAATATCGACGATCTTTGAGCACCCGCCAAGCTTCCTGAAAGAACCCATCTAGGGCTTCAAAATAGGCCTCATCCCGAGCATCCAGGTGCTCAAGAGAGCGAGGATCCTCCCCATATCTCAGGTGTGTAGAGTAGGGTGGATCTGCAAAGACAAAATCTACGACCTCGTCGGGGAGGGGCAGGTCCCGGGCATCTCCATCTTCAATATCGGAACGGTAGGGGTGAACATCAAAGCCGCGCGCGCGCCGATCCAGATCAGCGGCCACGTCCAGGGTTGTCCCTGAACCACAGAAGGGATCCAGGACCAGATCTCCAGGCCGAGTGTAGCGCTGGAGGAGGTTCCAGATGATATAGGAGGGGGTCGCTCCAGCGTAGCGCTGATCCCCCTGCATCCCCGAACCATAATGCTGAGAGGGATAATCCCAGAGGGTCGTTGTCTGCACTCGAAGAGGAGGCTTCATCGGCCCAGACTCACGGTTTCAGAGTTAAGCAATGCCTTAATCAATGCTTCTGGATCCTTGGATACCTTAAGGAAGCGAGCGTGAGGAGCCATCACCACACGCTCCCGAACACAGCGCTCCAGGAAGCCAAGGAGAGGATCCCAGAAGCCCCCAGGGTTAAGAAGTCCTACGGGCTTCTGAAGCTCTCCTACGATGTTGCGTGTGATCACATCAAAGAGTTCATCCCAAGTACCAAAACCTCCAGGAAGAGCGACAAAGGCATCAGCCTCTTCAGCCATCCTCAGTTTGCGCGCGGCCATCCCCTTTACGCGAATGAGTCGCGTCAGCTTAGAGTGCCCCTGCTCTCGCTCCTGGAGATGCTCAGGGATCACCCCAACCACCTCTCCTCCGGCGCTCAGGGTTGCGTCGGCCAGTTCAGCCATCAGGCCGACGCGGCCTCCACCGTAGATGAGCCGTATCTCTCGCCTCGCCAGGAGTCGGCCAAAGGCGCGAGCGGCTTCTCTATATTGAACCGGGAGCACCTCACCTGAGGCACAGTAGACCGCGATAGATTGAATCTTCATAGGGCGCAGCATAGCGCCCCTGAGGAGGAAAGAGGAGGGTTCTTAGAGCAGATCTTTGACTGCTTCTCGCTCAGAGAGCAGCTCATCTGCGCTCAGGCGGATGCGCTCTTGAGCCTGAGCGTTCAGCTCGATGCCCTGAACGATGTGGTACTCCCCCGCCGCATCCACGGTTACGGGGAAGGAGTATATCAAGCCCTCAGGCACTCCATAGGAGCCATCGCTGGTGATCGCCATGCTCAGCCACTGCCCCTCAGGAGTGGGGCGGAACCAATCGCGGAGATGATCGATGGCCGCCCAGGCTGCCGAAGCGGCTGAGGATTTACCACGGGCGTTGATGATCGCCTTGCCCCGCTGCTGCACCGTCTTGATGAAGGCGCCATTGAGCCACTCTTCATCCTGAATCACCTGAGTGAGCGGCTCACCATTGATCAGGGCGTTTGTGAAGTCAGGGTACATGGTCGGGGAGTGATTGCCCCAGACCGCCAGCTTACTCAGCGCGGAGACCGGGACTCCCGCCTTCTGAGCAAGCTGCGCCATCGCGCGGTTTTGGTCTAGGCGGGTCATCGCGGTCATATTGGCGGGATTCAGGCGCTTAAACTGAGCGCGAGCGATGAGGCTGTTGGTGTTACAGGGGTTACCCACCACGACGATCTTACAGCCCTCAGCAGCGACAGCATCTAGGGCCTTACCCTGTCCGGTGAAGATGGGGCCATTCTCTCTGATGAGATCGGCACGCTCCATCCCTGGGCCTCGGGGCTTCGAGCCGACCAACATGGCGACATCAGCGTCTCCAAAGGCGACCTCAAGATCACTGCTGGTTTGAACATCCTGGAGGAGTGGGAAGGCGCAGTCTCTCAGCTCCATCTCTACACCCTGGAGGGCGCCGAGGGCGACTGGCAACTCTAAAAGCTGAAGGATGACAGGTTGATCTGGACCAAAGACCTCTCCCGAGGCGATGGGGAAGAGCAGGCTATAACCGATTTGACCTGCGGCGCCGGTGACCGCGACTCTGATGGGCTGCTTGGACATTTGGGCTCTCCAAGTTTTTGTTCTTTGGCAGAGTGCAACAAGCGATCAGCTTTTTCAACATCTGATCTATTTTCCCAGCCCCTCACCTTCTGTTCCTAAAATGCTCAGTAGGCTCGCGACATTTTGCAGATCCCTGTGTTGATCAGGGGCTGAGAACCAGCTCCTCGTCCTTTAAGCTAGACCTGCCCTGACATCGAGCCATGATCTTTAGAGTTGGGCGGCTGTTGGAGTAGCCGCTGGAGAAGAGATCCTCCTCCTGGTTCCCAAAATCGGGCAGATGCTCTCCATTTTCAGGAACAAGGGAAGCTGAGTGCTCTGAAAACAACAAGGCACAGGAATTGCGGAGAGCGGGGCGCTCTCTTTAGAGAAAGGTTTCTATGAAGCTGAAAGATATCATCACCCTCGGTAACCTACTCTCTGGCTTCGCCGCTGTTCTGGCCTTGATGCAGCACAACTTTGATTGGGCCTGCTACCTCATCTTCATCGCTTACATCTTTGATGTAATGGATGGCCCTGTAGCGCGCTGGACCGGACAGCTGGATGAGTTTGGCGATCACCTCGATACGGTCTGTGACTACATCACCAACTCGGTGATGGCCAGCTTCCTGGTCTACTACGCCTTCAGCCACCGAGTTGCTTGGCCTGAAGCCCTGGATTGGATGGAGCCCTGGTGGCTGGGAGCTTTCCTGGGCGCCTTCCCGCTCATCTTCGGTACCCTGCGGCAGGCCCGTGGGATGTCTCAACCGCTCTCCTACCCCGCCTATTGGCTGGGGGTCCCTCGTCCGGTCGCGGCCCTCTTTATCATCGCTCTCCTCCGCTCCCAGCTTTGGGGGCTTGGCTTCCCAGGGCAGCTGCTCATCGGCCTCCTGGTGATCCTGCTCAGCTATCTACATCTCTCGACTCTGCCCTTCATCAACGGCAAAGGGCGGCGCTGGATGACTTGGGCCAAAGTCGGTATGATCTGGTTTTTAGGTGGCTCTCCCCTCTTCTGGATTTTGGCTGGGTTGGGCTTTGGGCACCCTGAATGGATCTTCGACTATGTTGCTTTTAGCCTCTTTATGTACGTCTTCTTTTCTTGGACTCAGATCCCCAAAGAGGATTATCGACGGATCAAACGCTATGTGGATGGAGGAGAGATCGAGCTGCCGCTTGTGCATAAGGAGAATGATTGGTGTCCCAAACGTGGCCTCCCCATCCTAGAAGAGACTTAGCTTCAGCCCTCCTCTATACTCCCCCACCGTGAATCTCTTTATCGCTGCCATTCTTAAGATCGTCCTCTTGGAGGCCCTCCTCGCAGGGCTCTGGGCTGCCTTTTTCTTTGAGCGTAGCCCTCGCAGCCGAAGAGGTTTTCAGATCCTCTTCAGCCTACTCTTACTGCTCTCCGCTCTGGCCTACTACAATTTTGGCTTCTTTCGAGGCTGGGATAGGGCCTTTATCCACCCCCATGAGCAGTACCATTTTGTACTGGGATCAAAATATCTAGAGGAGATCCGCTACGACCAGCTCTATCGCGCCTCTGTGGTCGCTGCTGATGAGGAGGGCAAGCGGCTCACAGAGAAAATCCGCGATCCGATGAGCTTTAAGATGGAGCAGAGCAGACCAGAGCTTTGGAGGGAGGAGGTCAAGGCTCGCTTCTCCCCTGAACGCTGGTTGGCTTTCAAGGCAGACTTAAGCTTCTATCTGCGCGGCTTAGAGGCTCAGGGCAAAGGCTGTGAGGAGGGCTGCTCTCTTGGGCAGCGCTGTCTTGAGGGGCGTTGTCGTTCTGGGTACTGGCAGGTGAGCGCCAAGCGGGTCTTACATGATCATGGCAACACCGGCTCTCCCGCTTGGGCGATGCTGGCCTCGCTCTTCACCCGCCTGATCCCCTTGAGCCCAGGGAGCGCCAAATTTTTCGGTGCCCTGGACAGCCTGCTGTTGTTAGCGCTCTTTCTCCTGCTCTGGAGAAGCTTTGGGCTGCGCGCCGCCAGCGTGGGCTTTATCTTTGCGCTCCTTCCATTGAGAGCCTATGACTGGTTGGGGGGCAGCCTGCTGCGCCTGGATTGGCTCTTTGTAACAGGAGCTGCTCTGGCAGCTTGGCAGCAGAGACGCCCAAAGCTGGCGGGCCTCCTCTTGGGCTATGCCATCATCACCAAGCTCTTTGTGGCCCTCTTTGCCCTGGGTTTGGGAAGCTTCTTTCTCTTTGAAGCCCTACGACAACGTAAGATCGAGAGAGCTTGGGTAGAGGTGGTGCTCTATGCCTTCCTTGGTTTGGGCGGCGCGGTGCTGCTCTCCAGCCTCTATTTTGGAGATTTTGGACTTTGGCAGGAGTATGGGAGCCGCATCTTGGTGACGCTCCATGAGCGTTACTACAGCGGGCAATACTCCTTTAGAGATCTCTTCCTCCAGCTCAGAGCACAGCCGCTGGATCTTTTAAAACCGGTCCCAGAGCAGATCCAAGCCGCGTTGCCCTCAGTTAACATCGCCGAACATAGCCTCAGCTTTCTCCTGGCACGAGGGCTCCTCCTCCTGGGCTTACTCTGGACCCTCTGGCGCCAACGCGATCCAATCCTCTCTTTTGGTTTTGGCGCCTTTTTCATTTTTGTAGCTCTGGTGAGCAACCTCTACTACTGGCAGATGTTGCTTTTTCCTGCCCTGGCCCTGGCCAGAGAGGGTCTCAGATCCCTTAGGCGTTTGCTGATCCTCAGCGGCTTGATCATCTTCTTAATGACCCAATATATCTTTGTCCATTTTGGAGCGCTCAGGCACGCCCAGGGCTACTTTGGGAGTTGGAGTCTGAGCCTGCTCTGCCTGGGGATCATCAGTATGGAGATCGGAGCGCTGCTCCGGAAGAAGCTGCGTAGGGGCTCCGCTCCTGAGTCTGAATAAGCGCCTCTACCTCCAGCGCCAGTTTAAGGGCCCTTAGAGCACCCCAGGGGCTCTGAGGGGCTCCCATGTCGATACCTCTCAGGAAAGCCTCAACCTGATCGGCGAGGGGATCTGCTTTTGGAAACTCCAAAGTTGGTCGCCCTGCTCGGGAGAGCCCACGCGATCTAAGATCCAAGCGCCGCCCAGGGAGTCGCCAGAGGCGCTGGCCCTTTGAGGCGAGGCGATCAGCTTCTAGTCGAACTCGCAACCCATCACTGAAGCAGATCTGAACCCAAGCCTGATCGACGCGGCCCTCTAAGCCTCCTCCTTGAGCTTCTAAGCTCTGGATAGGGGTTTCAACCCGAGAGAGCAGCAGATCAAGATCATGGATCATCAAATCTAAGATCACGCTGACATCTCGCCCCCGAGGAGAGGGAGGCGCGCGGCGACAGATAGAGAGCCCAGTCAAGGGGCCTTGAAGAGCCTGGAAGGCGGGGTTAAAGCGCTCTACATGCCCCACCCAGAGCTGTAGATTTTTATGACGAGCCAAGCTTAAGAGCTGTTGAGCTTCACTCAGCCTATGGGTGATGGGCTTCTCCACCAGGAGGTGTCGATCTGCCATCAGGATCTGCCACGCCAAGGAGAAGTGTTGGCTGGCGGGGACCGCGAGGCTGACCGCCTCCACCACCTCCAGCAGGGCTCCAAACTCCAGGGCCTGGGCACCCAATTCACTGGCGACGCGATGAGCGTGCTCTGACTCTTGATCACAGACCGCCACCAACTCCGCTTGAGCCGAGGCAGCATACTTCTCTGCGTGCCAACGACCCAGACGTCCCAGGCCGATCACCCCGATCCTCTTTGGCCTCATACAGCTCTTTTGTGCTCCTCCGGTCCAAATTGCAACACTTCATGGACGATAAGCTCTCGATCCGTCACCATGGCCCGCTTGGATTCCAACGATCAGAGGCTCATGCCCAACACCCTCGTCATCAACTGCGCCCCCCACGAGATCCGCGTCGCTCTGATGGAAGAGAATCAAGTCGCGGAGATCTATATCGAGCGCCACCACGATCGAGGCTTGGTGGGCAACCTTTACAAGGGCCGAGTGATTCGAGTCCTTCCCGGAATGCAGGCCGCCTTTGTAGAGATCGGCTTGGAGCGCGCAGCCTTCCTCTATGTGGCCGATGTGCTGGACTCTAGGCGGCGACAGCAACATTTTGAGAAGACCACCCTCTCTGAGACTCAGGCGGCTCTCTCCTGCCGCCCCATCCAGAACCTGCTTCATGAGAATCAAGAGATCATGGTGCAGGTCTCCAAGGAGCCTATCGGGACCAAAGGCGCTCGAGTGACCAGTCATGTCAGCATCGCTGGGCGGCACTTGGTCTATATGCCCACGGTGGATCATGTGGGCATCAGCCGACGCATCGTAGATGAGGAGGAGCGCCGCCGTCTAAAGGAGACCTTGGAGGCGCTCGTCCCCCAGGGGGGAGGCTTTGTGGCGCGCACCGCCGCCGAGGGTCGCTCCTCTGAAGAGTTGAGAGCAGATCTGGAGTTTCTACGGCAGATCTGGAACGACATCTTGACTCGGATGGAGAACAACTCCGCGCCGACGACCCTGCACGAGGATCTAGATCTTGTGTTGAGAGCGGTTCGAGATTTGGCCACCGCAAAGCTGGACCATATCTATATTGACGATAAAGAGCAGTATCGGCGCCTGCTGCGCTTTATGCAGCGCTTCATGCCCCGTTATCTGGACAAGCTCAAGCTCTATGAGGGTCCAGAGCCCATCTTTGAGGCGATGGGAGTGGAGATTGAGCTGAACCGCGCTTTGGGGCGCAAGGTCTGGCTGCCCAGTGGCGGCTATCTGATCATCGATCAGACTGAGGCTCTCACTGCCATTGATGTCAACACGGGTCGCTATGTGGGCAAGCGCAACCTGGAAGAGACTATCCTCAGGACCAATCTGGAAGCGGTTAAAGAGATCGTCGCTCAGCTGCGCCTACGCAACATCGGTGGGATCATCATCCTCGACTTCATCGATATGGAGCAGAGCGACAACCAGGACCGGGTCTACAGTGCCCTTGCCGAGTCCCTACAGAAGGATCGGGCTCGGAGCAACATCCTCAAGATCAGCGCCCTGGGCTTGGTAGAGATGACCCGTAAGCGGGTTCGAGACTCTCTATTGAGGAGCCTCTCAGAGCCCTGCTTCTACTGTGGGGGATCCGCCTTCCTCAAGAGCCGCACCTCCATCGCCTATGAGATCTACAGGGGGCTGATTCGAGATCTGGAGGTGATCGACTCACCCGGCATCCTGATCGAGGTCCACCCTCGGGTTGCTGAAACCCTGTTAGAGTCTGAACACTCCATGCTGTTGGAGCTAGAGGAGCGCGCTGGAAAATGGATCCATGTTCGCGAGCGGGAGGATTTTCATCTGGAGCACTTCGAGCTGTCTGGGCTCTCGGGCTGATTTTTTCTTGTGGTGGTCCTGTAGTTCAACGCGCAGATCTTCGAGGAGTCCACCCAGGTCCCAAGGGGGAACCCTTTGTGATCTTGGAGCTGCGGGGAGGGCTTGCGATCCCTCTGGTTTGCTACGATCCCCTTTGGGTTGAGCTTCGAGAAGCTGCTGATTGCGCTGATCTCATCCCTCCTCAAGCCTCACTGCTTCAATTCTCTCCGTCTGGAACAGCAGAAGGGGATCTCCAGATCTTAGAGCGAGGGCCCTATAAGGGCGCAGGTGTTGGGCGTTGGGTTGCCCTTCAGGTTCAACCTAAAGCTCAGGCGGGCTTTGCGGTTTGGCCTGCTGATCGCCAGCTTCAAAGAGATGGAGAGATGCTGAGAGCTGATCTTGATGGAGATGGAAGCCCTGAGTGGGCTCATGCTCTTCCTTAGAGCGACGTGAGCAGCAATCTACCACGCCTACATCAGCAGTGGCGGCGGCGCCAACACCTTCGGTGCTGGCACCTGCTCCGACAGCTTTGCTGTTTTCGCTGGCGTGGTTGCTGAACCACGACTTGACCCTCAATTTGTTGCGTGTTACCGCAAGGGATCTAAGAGTCTCTGGAGTTCTCTATGCATCACCCCGTTTCCAACTGGTTGGGGGTCGCCGCCTTTACGCTCATCTTGATCGTAGGCATCCTGCTTTTCTTCCTCGCCATCTATCTGCGCTTTAAGCAGATCACTCAGGCCAAGCGCCCCGATGTTCGTTGGGATCAGCTTGGAAAACGCCTCAGCAACGTCTTCACCTTTGTTCTGGGCCAGAAGCGCCTGCCCGCCAATGGCTACACCTATAGCGGCGTTCTCCACATCATGATCTTTGGGGCCTTTGTGGTCCTCAGCGTAGACACGGTGGCCTTTATTTTGGACGCCAAGTGGGAGATGTTCCAGGTGATGTTTGGGACCCCCGCTGGGGAGCCCTTCCAGCTCCCAGGCGCCTATGAGTTCTTAGCGGATAGCTTCCGCTTCCTCTGTATGGTGGGTCTGGGGATGGCCCTGGTTAACCGCACGATCATCAAACCCCCCCGCCTTCCGCTGACTCGCGACGCGATGTACACCCTCCTCTTTATCTTTGGGTTGATGCTCTTTGAGGTCCTCCAGATGGCCTTCCATCTGGCCCTTCATCCTGAGGAGTTGGCGCACTCGGGTCATATCTGGTTCAGCAGCCTCTTTGGACACGCCTTCTCTGGGATGAGCAATGAGAGCTTGATCTTGGGCTATCAAGCAAGCTGGTGGGCGCACCTGATCAACCTCCTGGCCTTCACAAACTATGTGCCTTGGAGCAAACACAGCCATGTCTTTGCAGCCCCTCTCAATATCTTCTTTATGAGCTTGGAGCCTCATGGGGCGATCCGCCAGATGGACTTTGGTGATGATGAGGAGATGGAGGAAGAAGAGGAGCTTGAGGAGGAGATCTTTGGTGCGCGCAACCTGGAGGATCTGAGCTGGAAGCAGGCCCTAGATGGGCTCTCCTGCACCGAATGCGGTCGCTGTACAGACAACTGCCCGGCGGCCCGCAGCGATAAGCCCCTAAAGCCGATGGAGATCATCACCGGCATCAAACACCATATGGTGGATCGCTTTAAGCTAAAGGATGAGACCCTGAATCTGGCAGAGGATGAGCGCGCTCAGCTCATCCCCACCACCTTTGAGCCTGATGTTCTTTGGTCCTGTACAACCTGTGCAGCCTGTATGGAGGTCTGCCCGGTTGGCAATGAGCATATCCCCGCGATCATCGATATGCGCCGCTACCTCAGCATGACCCTAGGCGAGGTAGGACATGGCGCAGGCAACGCGCTTAAGAAGATCGACCGTCGAGCCAACCCCTGGGGGATGTCCAAGCGTGATCGAGAGGTCTGGCTCAAGGATCTGGAGTTTGAGGTCCCTGTGCTCAAGAAGGGCGTTGAGGCGGAGTATCTGCTTTGGGTGGGTTGCGCAGGCGCCTTTGATGATCATGGCAAGAAGGTCAGCCGCGCGATGGCTCGCCTGCTTCATAAGGCGGGCGTAGACTTCGCCGTCCTGGGGAAGAACGAGAAGTGTACAGGGGACTCAGCGCGGCGCCTGGGAGATGAATATCTCTTCCAACAGATGGCTGAAGACAACATCAAAATGTTTAAGAAGATGAAGGTACAGAAGATCATCGCCACCTGCCCTCACTGCTTTAACACCCTGGGCAACGAGTACCCTCAGTTTGGCGGCAACTATGAGGTGATCCACCACACCGACTTCCTGGCCCAGCTCCTTAAAGAGGGCAAGCTTAAGGTTAAGGCGCAGGGAGATGAGCGCAGCCGCGTGGTCTATCACGACTCCTGCTATCTGGGGCGCTACAACGACAGATATGATGCTCAGCGCAACCTCTTAGACGCTATGCCCGATGTAGATCGGGTGGAGAGCGAGCGGAATCGACAGCTTGGGCTCTGCTGCGGTGCAGGCGGCGGGCATATGTGGATGGAGATGAACCTCGGCGAGCGGATCAACTACCAACGCACAGATGAGTTGATGAAGACCAAGGCGGACACCATCGCGGTGGCCTGCAATTTCTGCCGAACGATGATCGATGATGGAGTCAAGGCTCGCAGCAAGGAGGAGGAGGTCAAGGTGATGGATCTGGCTGAACTATTGGATATCCGCGTTGATTGAGACCGCCCAGGTTCGCCCTGGCAGCCCTGATTGTCCCTGGAGGAGCAGCGCTCTCCCTGGGATTGGGGGACAGATCGACGGGATCCCTGAACATTTCCAGGTAGATGAGATCCCTGCCTATCTCCCCTCGGGAGAGGGAGAACACTGGTTTTTCAGGGTGCAGAAACGGGATATGAGCACCCCCTACCTCAAGCGTGTCTTGGCTCGCGCGGCGGGCATCTCTGCGCGAGAGATCGGCAGCGCAGGGCAGAAAGATCGCTGCGCGGTGACGACTCAGTGGCTCTCGATGCCGGTGAAGCCTGTTGATCCTGAGTTGGAGGGGCTTCAGATCCTGGAGTGCCAGCGACATGGCAACAAGCTGCGCATGGGGCATCTCAAGGGCAACCGCTTTCAGATCTTGTTGAGAGGGGTTCATGCTGAGGCACCCCAGCGTTTGCCCGCTCTGTTGGGGGTGTTGGGGGCAGGGTTTCCCAACTACTTTGGCCCTCAGCGCTTCGCCAGCGCCAACTTAGAGGAGGCACTGAGGATGCTTCAGCGTCGAGGGCGACCACCTCAGAACGCTCGTTTCTTAGCCAGCGCTCTCCAATCGGCTCTCTTTAACCTCTGGTTGGGGCAGCGAGTTAAGGCGGAGACCCTACACAGCGCTCGCCCTGGCGAGGTCCTCCGTAAGCGCCTCTCAGGTGGTCTCTTTCTCGCTGAAGATCCTGAATTGGAGCGGCCCCGCCTGGACTCAGGTGAGATCGATCCAGCGGGTCCTATGTTTGGTCCCAAAGCTTTTAAGGCAGCGGGCGCTGCTGCTGAGGAGGAGGCGCTCCTCTTGGAGCGCTTGAAGCTTGGAGCCAAAGAGCTTAAGGCGCTCAGCCGCCTCGCTCCAGGAACGCGACGAGCGGCGCGGGTTCAGGTTAAGGACCTGGAGTTGGAGTGGCTTGGGGAGGACCTGCGGCTCAGCTTCACGCTGCCTAAGGGCAGCTTCGCCACCGTCTTTCTGGGTGCTCTTTCCGCTTGATTCAGCTTGAAAGAAGCAGTAGCTCCCGCTCAGTCCTCTCCCATCACAGCTGTGGGACCCTCTATAATTTGGAGCGATCTCCTTTGCAGCGCTCCAGAAGTTGCAAAGGAGCTGTTGTTCAACCAGGGTGACGGATCAGCAGCTCAGGATCTGGGGTTTAAGTTGTGAAGCGAGGGGGTGAAGACTATATTCTTCGGCTTGCGGATCTGGGGGCGCATAAAGGAGATGGCCATGCCGAGTCCAGCTTGGTTGCTGTACAACTCTAAAAATGGAGTTGAGCAGAGATGCGATCTGAACCCTTTGGAGGAATGCAAGATTGGACGACACCCAGCTTGCAAGATCACGGTCGTTAACCAACTTTCCGTCTCCAGAGAGCATGCCCGGATTTTCTTTAAGGAGGGGCATTTTCAGATAGAAGACCTCAACAGCTCCAATGGGACCTATCGCAACGAACAGAGGATCCAGCTGGTAGAACTTAAAGATGGGGATCAGCTCCGCTGTGGTGATATGCGCTTCCAGTTTCGAGAGGTTCTACAGAGGCAGGGCACCCCGATCCCGGTAGCTCAAGCTGTTCCTGTCCCTCTGGCCAGCGCGGTCCCCAGGGCCAAGCCTGTTCCTCTCTCTGAGGTGAACGATTCTGCGAGTCCTCTCAAACCTGTGCCCCGCGCTCGTCCCTTAAACCGTCGCTACTCCCAAGCTCCTCAAGGCCGCAAAGCGCGCAAGCGTCTCTCTCCTGCGCCTGGGGGGATGAAGCCTCGTCGGGTCGTGCTGTCTCGCCAAGATGAGCCTGTAGAGGCGATCAAACCTGATCTTCAGCCCCCCAAAGCCAAGCCCAGTGAGCAGCTTCTAAGCAGCAAAGATCAGCTCCATCTCCAAGAGGTAGAGAGAGAACTAAAGTCCCTTGAGACGCTGCGAGAGCAGCAGGAGGAGCAGCTCTCAGAGCTGAATCTCAACCGCGAAGATCAGGAACGAAGAATCCAAGAGCTGGAGCGAGGGCGGCTGAGAGATCATGAGAAGCGCGACACCCTGAGCCAACGTATCTTGGACCTCAAGGGAGAAAATCAGGGCAAACAGCGACAACTGGAGGCTCTGCGAGAGGAGAAGAAGGAGCTGGAGTTGGAGCTGCTCAAGCTCCAGGATCAGCATAAGGAGCTTCAGGGTGCTCAGAGTGTATCTGATCATCGAGAGGGAGATTTGGCGGGCAGCATCGCTGATTTGAAGCGTGAGGTGCGACAAAAAGAGCGCGAGAACAAAGAGCTTCAACATCAGATCAGTGAGCTGGAATATGACCTGGGTCATATCGAAGAGGAGAACGCCAACCTTCAGCTCGCCTTGGGAGATGACAACAGCACCCGAAAGGCGCTCAACACCACCATCGAACACCTCCGCCAAGTTCTCTCTGAGAAGGAGGTGATGCTTGGCGATCTCCAAGCTGAGATCAGCCGAGAGCGTCGTCGCAGCCAACAGCTGGAGGAGCGTGCTCAAGCTGGAGTTGGAGAGGGGCAGGAGTCAAAGCGTCTCAGGGAGGAGTTGAGCGCGACTCAAGCGATAAGAGATGAGCTGAACCGCAGCAAACAGAGCCTAGAACAGGAGCTGGAGGAGCTACGAGGGGAGCTTCAACAGCACTCTCAACCTGCTCCTAACATCCGTGAATTGATGGAGCAGCTCAACAAGCTGCGTCGCAGCAACCGCGAGCTGAAACATCAACTGGAGGAGAGCGCTTCTCCAGAGCACGGCCCTGAGCTTGAGGAGCTTCAAGATCTAAGGCTGGCCTTAAAAGACTCAGAGGCAGAACGGCAGGCGGCTCAGAAGGAGAAACGTAAGACAGAGCACAGATTGAACGGGCTCCAGGCTGAGCTGAGCACCGCTCAGGAGCAGGTTCAACAGCTTCAAGTCGAACTGAAGGCTGCTCAGCAACAAAGCGCTGATCCGGCTCAGCCCAGTCCAGCTCAAGCTGAGGGCAGCCACTCTGCTGAGGAGTTCGTGCTCCTCAAGGGCGCGGCGATCAAGAGTTATGAGTCTATAAACGATCTGGCTTCTGAGCTGCGCATGAATATAGAACAGGGGCAAACCAGCGTTCAGGACCTGGATCCTTTGATAAAGCTGGTGGTTCAGGCTGTCGATCAGGGTATCGACAATGCTATGACCACTCAATTGGGAGAGGCGCTCCATGAAGCAGACGCTCTTTGGAGCCTTGAGTCTGCCCTAGAGGCTTTGAAGAAGGCACACGAAGGCTCCGAAAGCTTTAAGCGAGCACTCCGCCGCTTCAGAGAGGTCCTGTACAGCTTTGGTTATGGGAGTTGAAGTGAAGAAGGTGAACAGCCGCACTGAGCTGGAGCATCTGCTCCGAGCCCGCTATCCCATCATCTATATCAACAGCGGAGAGGAGCTGCGGGTTGAAGACACCCTGGCGGGTATCCGCGATGATCTCAACACGCGGGCTTCGGTGGAGCGCAAGCTCCTCTTTTGGTCGATCACCGAGGGTTTCACAGGGGATGAGGAGTTTAACGATCTACGAGACCCCATCAAGGCGCTGGACTTTATCATCCGCTATGAGGACAACGCCCTCTTTGCCCTCCGCGACTTTCACCCCTACCTTAAAGATCCTGTCGTCGTTCGTCGCCTACGCGACTGCTACCGCAGTTTCCGAGAGTCTGACTTTCGTAAGAATGTGCTGCTCCTCTCTCGAAACCTTCGGGTTCCTGGAGAGCTGGAGACAGAGACCGCGATGGTGGACTTTGAGCTCCCGGATCGTTTGGAGTTGGGCGCGCTGATTGAAGAGTTCTCTGGGGCATACCAACTCAAGCATGATGCGGAGACCTTAGAGCGCTTTACCGAAGCGGCCCTGGGTCTCACCTATGACGAGGCCCAATTTGTCCTATCCAAGAGCTTGATTCGCCACCGAGATTTCAACATCGACACCATCCTCTCTGAGAAGAAGGCGATCATTCGCAAATCGGGGCTTCTTGAGTTTTATGAAGCTCAAGAGAAGTTCGCTGAGGTGGGCGGCCTCAAGATCCTCAAGGAGTGGCTGAGCAAACGTAAAGATGCTTTTGGCCAAAGAGCGCGAGAGTTTGGTCTACCGGTCCCCAAGGGGATCTTGCTTATCGGTATCCCTGGCTGTGGTAAGTCCCTGACGGCCAAGGCGGTGGGTGCTCTCTGGCAGATGCCTCTCTTGCGTCTTGATGTGGGTAAGGTCTTCAGCGGTCTGGTGGGCAGCTCTGAGCAGAACATCCGCAAAGTGATCTCCACCGCCGAGGCGGTTGCTCCTGCTGTCCTCTGGTTAGATGAGTTGGAGAAGGGCTTCAGTGGAGTTCAGTCCTCAGGACAGAGCGACGCTGGGACCACCGCGCGCGTCTTTGGAAGCTTTATCACTTGGCTTCAAGAGAAGAGCAGCCCTGTTTTTGTCATCGCCACCGCCAATGATGTTTCTATGTTGCCTCCTGAGCTGCTTAGAAAGGGGCGCTTTGATGAGATCTTCTTCGCGGACCTTCCCAGCGAGGCGGAGCGAGAGGAGATCTTTCGGATTCACCTCCAGAAAAAGAAGCGTGATCCTGACAATTTTGACATTGAGGGCCTCGCTCGAGCCAGCAAGTCCTTCAGCGGCGCAGAGATTGAACAGGGGGTTATCAGTGCTCTCTATGATGCTTTCTTTGACAATGATAAGTTGAACGATGAGCGTATTTTCCAAGCCTGTCAGGAGGTCATCCCGCTCAGCCGCACCATGAAAGAGAAGATCGACGAATTGAGGGATTGGGCGGCGGCGCGGGCCCGCAGCGCCAGTGGCCTGCCCATCGGACCTCGTGATGATGAGGGCGAGGAGCCTGAGCCTGAAGAGCGAGGCAGTGTCCCTGCCGGTTTCCGAAATCTGGAGTTTTGAGGCGGATGTCGCACTTTAGCAAGGTAAAGACCAAGATCAAAAACTTGGTGAGCCTAAAAGCAGCCCTTAAAGATCTGAACTATGAGTTTACAGAGGCGGAGCAGGGCGTCGAGGTTCGAGGATATCTAGGGCAGAAGACCAAGGCGGATCTCTCCATCAAAGCCAGCCGGAGCTATGATATTGGGGTGGTCCAAACCACTGAAGGCTATGAATTTGTAGCTGATTGGTGGGGAATCGAAACGACACGAGGCGTTACTCAAGAAGAGTTCGTTAAGACAGTCACTCAGCGATATGCTTACCATCAAGTGCTCAGTG
Organism: uncultured Nannocystaceae bacterium; assembly: GCA_964384025.1. Lineage (GTDB taxonomy): Bacteria > Myxococcota_A > Bradymonadia > UBA7976 > UBA1532 > CAYLJJ01. The sequence continues at coordinate 1,098 of CAYLJJ010000023.1, read as the reverse complement.
AAGTCGCCCGGATGGGTTATACCATTGAGACCGATGAGGTCAAAGAGGACAAAACCATCTCTATTACGGTGCGAAAATGGCGGTAAGACAGGAAATTGAGATTCAAATTTCAGCAGATGGTGAGATTAGCTTCCAAGTCAAGGGTGTCCCAGGATCAGCCTGTCTGGAGCTTACAAAAACTCTAGAAGCGGAGCTGGGCGTTGTTGTGGAACGCCAAAAAACCTCCGAATATTACCAAGAAGAGCTTAAAACCGAAACCTCTGTAATATTAGGGGATGATTGATGTCTTTCTGGGCTAGATTTCTAAATTTTTTCCGTAGCATCTTTGGATTGTCCAAACCCGCTCAAATTGAAGGGCCAAAGGCGAGCTCAAACTCTTCTGATGAGCCAGTAAAGGTTCCTGAAGTCGAGGAAACTCTCCCATCTCAAGCGGTAGAGTCTTCCACTGAAGAAGAGGGCAAAACTACAGAAGCTCCTGTTGAAGGGGAGGTAAAAAAGACAGAAGTTCCAGAGGATCCTGAAGCCTCTGCTGAAAGAGAGATTAAACCTGAGTCAAAAACCGATGAGCTTGACGAGTCTTTGGCTGCTTCCGAAGTTGAAGAATCAGAGCAAGTTAGAGACTCTTCCAAGGCAGAACCGAGCGATGATTCTTCAGAGACAGAATCGAACGACTCTGAAGAAGCAAGGGTGGATGAGTATGGTGTGAGCCCTGCAGATGCGGCGGCTCTAGAACAGCTCAAAGATGAGATTATCGATGCTCCTTTTGAGCCCAAAGACACTCTAGAAGCTCAAGAGACGACGTTGCAGTCGGCTCCTATAGAGGGCTTTCCTCCAGTGAGATCTTCGAGTCCGTTGAGCGCGGTAGGTAAAGGTCTCTCTCCCCTGGGGCTGATAAGCGGGGGACCCTCTCCCTTGAGTCCAGTCAGTGAGCAGCCTGCGCCTGTCGCCAGCGAAGAGCCTACGCTTGTCGCCAGCGAAGAGCCCAGTGAGCAACCTGCTCCTGTCATCAGTGAAGAGCCCAGTGAGCAGCCTGTTCCTGTCGTTAGTGAAGAGCCCAGTGAGCAGCCTGCTCCTGTCGTTAGTGAAGAGCCTGCTCCT
>CAYLJJ010000022.1:0-70139 GCA_964384025.1 uncultured Nannocystaceae bacterium | reverse complement strand
CCTCGAGCAGGAAGCGACCAGACCAAGCTCCATATTCAGGGCCCTCTTGAAACTCGATCCCCTTGAAGGTGAGGGTGTAGCCCTCAAGCTCCCTGGAGACCCCTGGGGCCTCAAAGATGAGGTCCCGGGTGGTCTTAAGGCCGGTGCCGATGAAGCCCAAGAAGAGGCCCGCGAAGCCCAGATGGGTTAGATAGCCACCATAGCGGCGGCGGTTCTTCATCGAGAGACGAATCAGGGCGGTGAAGAGGCTCTCTCCGCTGGAGCGTGCCCTTAAGCGAGTCCCCCGGACAAACTCCCAGATCAGGGTGATAAACACCATCTGGACCCCCCAGAAGCCCAGGAGGGCATAGACCCCGGTCAGCTCAGCATCTAGAGCTAAGCGCCCCATAGGCCCACCCCAGGGGATATGGGTCTGAGCCAGATGCTCTTGGAGGTGGTAGAGGTCGAAGGAGTAGAGCGTCAAAGTGCCCAAGCTGCTCAGGAGGATGGGGAACATCAGGTTCTTGCGGAAGCTTTTCCAGGAGCTGCGCCGCCAGGGCAGCAGCGGGCCGACAGCCATCAGGAGCAGGAGGCTCAACCCGGCTGGGGTCATCCAGGTGTTAAACCAGGGCGCGGCATACTTGCTCTCCTCCCAGAAGTAGGCAGAGATCTTCTGCCCCAAGGTTCCAAACATCACCACCCCAACAGCAGCCACCAAGACCATATTGTTGAGCAGGAAGCTGCCCTCACGGCTGAGGAAGCTGTCGATATCGGCGCGGCTACGCAAAGAACCGTCCAGGACTCGCCAAAAGAGCAGACCCAGGCTCAGCAGGATAAGCACCACGAGGAAGACAAGGAACCAGCCTCCCACCTCACTTCGAGCGAAGGTGTGCACCGAGTCGATCAGCCCGGAGCGGGTCAGGAAGGTGCCAAAGATGGTCAGAAAGTAGGTCAGGAGCACCAAGACGATGTTCCAGATCTTCAGCATCCCTCGCCGCTCCTGAATCATCACTGAGTGCAGGTAGGCGGTGGCTGAGAGCCAAGGCATCAGCGAGGCGTTCTCGACCGGATCCCAGCCCCAAAATCCGCCCCAGCCCAGCTCTTCATAGGCCCACATTCCCCCGAAGAGGTTACCCACGCTCAAGAGCGCCCAAGAGAAGATCACATAGCGCCGAGTCGTACGGATCCAGGCATCATCTAAGCGTCGATGAATCAGCGCAGCGATGGCGAAGGCAAAGGGGACGCTGAACCAGACATAGCCCGCCAAGATGCTGGGGGGGTGAAAGGTCATGGCGGGGTTTTGCAGGAGGGGCTCTAGACCACGACCGTTGAGGGGAGGGGCCTCCACCCGAAAGACAGCAAAAGGGTTGGCCTCGACCACCATAAGGCTGAGGAAGAAAATCTGGATCCCCATCAACACGATGATGACGCTGGGCATCAGCTCGCGGTTCTGGTCGCGGTTTTGAAAGATCGCCACCCCTGTACAGATGGAGAGCATCAGGGACCAGAACAGCAGAGAGCCCTCCTGCCCACCCCAGAAGGAGGCCAGCAGGTAGTACCAGGGCATACTGTTGTCGGAGTAGTGAGCCACATATTTGTTGAGATAGTCGTGGCTCAAGAAGGCATGGGCCAGGAGAAGAGAAGCGGTGATCATCAAGCCCATCAGGCTCAGACCACCCCACTCAGCGGCGCGGATCAGGCGAGCATCCTTACGGGTCCTCCCCAAGAAGGCGGAGACCGCCGAGAGGAGCGCCAGGGTGATACCTCCCAGGAGGATAAGCTGACCGAGGCTGTGTATGTTTGACATGTGCTCAGATCTTGGGGTTGTTCAGGGTGTGTAGAGTGTTCTCAAGAGATGGGACCGGTGTGGTCTTTGGCTGACTTCCCTTCATACTTAGAGGGGCATTTTGCGGTGATCTCTCGGGCCCTTAAGAGGCCAACCTCCCCTCGAACCCCCTCCGCTGTAACCTCATAGCCCTCGGTGAAGGTGTCGGGCATCGGCCCTGAGAAGATCACCTCCATCTGAGACTGCTCTCCCGCCAGAGTAAAGCGGTGGTGGCGGCTGCCCTCCTTATGTATCCAGCTCCCCGGCAGCACCTTGCCTACGATGCGGACAGGTCGAGAGCTGATCTCCTGACCCATCGCCTCATCTACAGTGAGGTAATAGGTCCCCCCGTCCACCATGCTGCCGATGATGAAGTAGAAGCCACCCACCATGACCAACAGGCCAATGATCCACCTCAGGGATCGTTGGGGTCTCTTTGGCTCTGACATAGAATCGCTCCTCTTATCCGGCTTGGATCAAAGTAAAAGCAGGGGGCTCCCCTCAGCGCTCAAGATGCTCGATCTTTTGCTTTAACAAGCGCTCCGCTTCGAGGCGCTGATCTAAGCTTAGGCGAAGCTCCAGGATCTCTTGATGGAGCCCGTCGATCTCAGCACGCAGCTCCTCGAACTGTCCCTGATCGACCAAGTTCAGACCCTTGATGGCCTGAGCAAGGCGAACATCCAACAAGCCTTTAAGCTCTGTGGACATTGAGAAGGCTTTCATCAGTGCCTTCATCAGCGCCTCATTTTGTACAACCTTCATCGTCAGCTCGCTCTGCATAATCGCAGAGACAATCGAAGCGAGTCTTCCGTCCACGTCGCCTCCCAAAAAATAAGCGCAGAGGCTGACACAGGGACTCTAGACTGTCTAGAGGATATATGGATCTGTCACTCTTAGGCTCCAAAAAAAACCGGGATCCTGAAGATCCCGGTTCACTGTCGGGGTGAGAGGATTTGAACCTCCGACCCCTTGCTCCCGAAGCAAGTGCGCTACCAGACTGCGCTACACCCCGTCAGTCTCTGCCGCTTGGCGGATGGCTGTGATCGCCGCCGCATAATCTCTCTGACCAAAGATCGCTGATCCAGCCACGAGGATATGAGCGCCTGCGTTCACCACCTGACGAGCGGTGAAGCTATTTACCCCTCCGTCAACTTGGATGTCAAGATCCAAGCCTCGCGCCTCAACCATCTTCCTCAAGGCCTTGATTTTGGGGAGGATTTCAGGAATAAAACGCTGTCCTCCAAAGCCTGGATTGACCGTCATCAACAGCACCATATCGAGCTGCTCCAAGAGATGCTCAAGGAGGTTCAAGGGCGTATGGGGGTTTAAGCTAACACCCACCTGTACCCCGATCTCCCGCAGAAGCTGGAGGCTGCGGTGCAGGTGGCGACAGCTCTCAGCGTGGATCGTGATGCTGTCCGCTCCTGCGTCTCGAAAGAGCGGAGCAAAATGATCAGGATCTTCAATCATCAGGTGAACATCAAAGGGCAGCGAGCTGGCTCGCCGGATCGCCTTGACCACCATCGGGCCAAAGCTCAGGTTGGGGACAAAGTGCCCATCCATGATATCCAAGTGGATCCAATCAGCCCCCGCCTCGGTGACAGCGGTGACCTCCTCTGCGAGGCGGCCAAAGTCGGCGGCGAGGAGAGAGGGGGCGATAAGAAGGCTCATAGGCTCCTCCTCAAGCGAGCAGCAAAGAAGCCATCAGCATCATGGCGCTCAGGACGGGTCCTTAAACAACCCCCCTCTAAGAGCGTGCTCCAATCGATCCCCTCTCTGGGCTCTGGCGCCTCTAGGCCAAACTCAGGGTGGCGCTCCAAGAAGCCCTTGATCAACCCTGAGCCCTCCTCGGGGGTCTCGGTGCAGACACTATAGATCAAGCGCCCCCCTGGCTTCACTGAGACGCAGCTCGCCTCCAAAATCTGGCGTTGACGGAGGGCAGCGTCTTGAATCTCATGAGGACGACGACGCCACTTGATCTCGGGGTGTCGTCGTAGAGTACCTAAGCCGCTACAGGGGGCGTCGATGAGCACTGCATCAAAGCGCTCCTCCTGAGGCTTGCTGGCGTCATGGCGACGGACCTCAACGCCGCTCCCTGAGAGACCCGCTTTCAAGCTGCGGACGCGGCTGCTCTTGAGATCGCTGGCTAAGATCCGCCCCTCTCCCCCGATCAGGCGGGCGATATAGCGGCTCTTGCCTCCTGGAGCAGCGCAGGTGTCCCAGATGCTCTCCCCCGGCTTGGGGGCCAGGAGCTGGACGACGAGCTGAGAGCCCTCATCTTGGGCTCGCCACCAACCATCGCGGAAGCTCTCACCCTTAAAGGGAGAGGGGTGCCCTCGCAGCTTAAGGGCGTCTGGAGCGCAGCTCCCCAAGCTGATCTCGCCCCCCTCTGCCCTCAGGCGCTCTGCCAGGGCCTCCCTTTCTGGGGCCTCTCCATCGGGCCTCAAGCTCAGAGGGGCGGGGCGACTATAAGCTTCTAAGCGCTGAGGCAGGCTCTCAGAGTCCTCCTCCTGCCAGCGCTCTAAGATCCAGAGGGGCATACTCCAGCGCGCTGAGAGAGCCTCCAAGCTCTCTCCCTCAGGGAGCAGCTCTCCCTCCCGTTGGATGCGTCTCAGCACAGCGTTGACCATCCGCGCGGCTCCCTCTCCAGAGATCTTTCGCGCTTGCTCTACGCTGCTGTGGATCGCAGCGCGCGCCGGGACTCGATCCAGGAAGAGGAGTTGGTAGGCACCCAAGCGCAATAGGCGCCTGAGGTTGCGCGCTGGGGGGCGGCGCAGGCAGCGCTTTAAGCTGTGATCCAGGCGCAGCCGCCAACGCACCACCCCCATCACCAGCTCTCGTGCTAAAGCCCGATCCCGAAAATCCAAGGCGGCTCGATCCGCCTCAGCAGAGAGGCAGGGCTGTAGAAAGGCGCCATCCCGCTCTAGACGATCCAGGACCTTAAGAGCCACCTCTCGCGCGCTCATAGCTTTGTCCCCAAACTCAACTGTTCACCGCAGAGAAAGCTTGCCCCTGAGCAGGCGCGGCGTCCGGGGCGTTGAACCCTCTCTAAGACCAAGGCGCCCTCTCCACAGGCGATCCGAGGTCCGTCAGGATCACAGCAGATGATCTCACCAGGTTGACCCTTCCCCTCCACGACCCGCGCGGCGTGGATCTTCAGGGGGCCTTGGGGGCGCTGAATCCAGGCTCCTGGCCAGGGGTACATCCCTCGGATCTGGTCATGGATCTCCTGAGCTGAACGCTCCCAGAGGATCCGCCCGTGCTCCTTGCTGAGCATCGGAGCCATCGTCGCTTGACTGTGATCCTGGGGTTGAAACTCAAGCTGCCCTGCGCAGAGGGTGATCAGGGCCTCCTCCAGGGCCTCAGCGCTGAGGAGCATCAGACGATCATGCAGCGAGCCTGCGCTCTCCTGAGGAGCGATGGGGCAGGATCTCATCAGGGCGACATCCCCAGTGTCCATCCCTGGATCCATGCGCATGATCGAGATCCCTGTCTCTCGATGACCTCGAATCACAGCCCACTGGATCGGCGCAGCCCCCCGCAGCTTGGGCAGCAGGCTGGCGTGACCATTGAGGCAACCAAAGGTGGGCAGCTCTAGATAGCGCCGAGGCAGGATCTTGCCATAGGCCACCACTACCATCAGCTGAGGCTTCAGAGCTTGAAGGCTTCGATAGCTCTCATTGTTGAGGCGGGGCCATTGATAGAGGGGCAGGCCGTGACGACTGGCGCAGGCGGCCACTGGAGTTTGACAGAGCTTACGCCCCCGCCCTCGTCGCCGATCGGGCTGGCTCACCACCCCTTTGATCTGACACCCCAGAGCGATAAGACGCTCCAAGCTGGGAACCGCAAACTCCGGCGTCCCCATAAAGACTAAGTTGAGCTCATCAAGTCTCATCGATCTTCCCATACTCTCGGAGCAGCGCGGCGCGCTCCAAGGCCCCCAGGTGATCTGGAAAAACGCGGCCCTCCAGATGATCCATCTCATGCTGAATACAGACCGCGATGAGGCCCTCAGCCTCCAACTGGAAACTCTGCCCTTGAAGATCCAGAGCCTCAACCCTGATCTGCTCAGCGCGCTCCACCTCAGCCCGGATCCCAGGGAAGGAGAGGCAGCCCTCCTCCCAAAAGAGCTGCCCCTCTCTAGAGAGGATACGAGGGTTGATCAGGAGCAGGGGCTCAGGCTCCTTTGCGCTGCAGTCCATCACGAAGAAGCGCAGGGGGATCCCCACCTGAGTCGCGGCCAAGCCCACGCCCCCCTCGCGATACATCATCTCAAAGAGCTCAACCACTAAGGCGTAGAACTGATCATCGATAACCTCTACCTCAGCGGCCTTCTGGCGGAGGCGAGGATCTGGCCAGGTCAATATCTTCATCATTGTTTGTTTCAATCCTCTTAATTAATAAGGCCAGGACTCAGGGCTTGAAGAGGGCGCGTTGATAGCGCTGTCGCAGACGATCCTGAGAGAGGATCGCGTAGGCGTCATCAACCACCTGACAGATCTCCTTCACCTGCGCCCAGAGGGGACCATCTCTACGTACCCGATGAGGGTCAAAGCGCTGCTTAATCTTTCTCCAAGCTGCCTTGACCTCTGCCTCGCTCGCCTCGGGGCTGATCTCCAGGAGCTGAAAATAGTCGGTGTTGCGCACTTCCAGGAGCTTGGCCCCTACGAGATCAGCGTAGCCCGGCATCTGCTCAGCGCTGCGTGGGCTCCCCGCTCGCTCCACAGCCCCGCTCCCCAAGGGTGGGAGGGGAGAGATGGGGCAGCCTCTGGGGGGTTGGATTAGATCTAAGATCCCCAGGGCGAAGAGGATCGCGAGGGTATCCACCTCTCCCTGCCGCAGCTGTTGAGCGATCTCTGTTGTTGAGCGCCGACCATCCACCGCGCGCAGCACCGCCTCCTCATCGGGGCGGAGGCGCAGCCCTGAGGGCAGAGCCTGGCCTAAGCGGGGCTGAGGCTGCGCGCTGCCTGTGCCAAAGGCCCGGTAGAGGCGGAGGCGACCATATTTGCGACGCACACCATCCAGGATGATGCGGCCTGGATGTACGCCCAGATCGACAGGATCTAGAGGCTTAGATCCTCCAGGGATCACGAGCGCCTCTCCTGCCTCCAAGCTAAAGAACTGAGAGAGACGCTCTAGGAGGTGGCCTCGGAGGGCGTGATAGACATCCTCTGGTCTGAGAAAACCCGCCTCGATCAGCACCTCCTCTGTGGGCGCGCCCACCTGCTGAGCACGTCGCCGAGCGGGCGTCAAGACAGAGCGAGCGATGCGACCCTCAGCGGCTAGATAAGCGGCCAGATCCTCTGAGGTCGCGCTGCTGTCGGCAAAAACAGGCCGACCTGCGTCAAAGAAGATACGCCTGAGGATCCCTCCTGAGGTCAGCTCAAGGCGGCCCCCAAAGCGCGCCCTCCAGACCAAGGCCAGGAGGAGGGCAAAGCTCCTTTGGCTGAGAGAGAGGCTCTGCCCCGGCTCCAGGGCCGCCAGCCAATCATCTGTGCTCTCCTGAGGTGTCTGAGGGGGCTCAAGCAGCCGACCCCAGGAGCCCTCTGAGTCGATCGACCTCCTCTCCTGCTCCAGCTCCCAGGGCTCACTCTCTGGGAGGGGGGGAGAGAGGGCAGGTATAGAAGAGGGTCTCCTTCGAGCCTGAGAACTCAGAGGAGGGGAGCTCTTGGAGGGCTTCCAGGGCTCGCTCTTTGAGGAGAGCCAAGCGGGAGTATTGCTCTTTTGGGGCCTCCTGGCCGGCTCTATAGAGGGGGGCGTTGTTTGCTCCTCTTGCTTCTCCTCAGGGTTGGACATGAAGTGACTCATGCGTTCAAAGAGCAGCCCCAGCTCCTGCGGCTTGAGAAAGAAGTGATCCGCTCCGATGGCCAGGGCCTCGGGGAGCGAAGCGATCTCCTCTCGCCCGCTCCCCAACAGGAGGATCGGCACCAGAGCGCCCATCGGCCGCCGTCGGATCTCTCGGCAGATCTCCTGCCCCCCCTGCTCAGGCAGCCCCAGGCTTAGGAGCACCAAGAGAGGTTGTTCCCGATCATAGATCCTGAGGGCGGCGAGGGGATCGCGGGTCCAGGTGGTGGTATAGCCTCGCAGCCTCAGGCGACGCTCTAGAGCCTGAGCGATGGCGCGCTCCTCTTCAACGATGAGGATACTTGGGGTCTGAGCAGCCAGAGCAGGCTCCTATCCTAAGCGCCGCGCCAAAGACTCTATAAAACCCTCTTGAGGCAGCTCCTCTTGACTCTTCTGGCGCATATCCTTAAGCGCCACCACCTTACGATCTCGCTCCGACTCCCCCTGGAGGAGGACAAAGCGCGCGCCGATCTTGTTGGCGTACTTAAACTGCCGGTTGAGCTTCCAGGGCTCCATGAGCAGCTCTACGCTGAGCCCCTGAGCACGGAGATCTTGAGCGAAGCGCTGAGAGTTTGGATGGATCTGAGCATCCAGGCGCGCCACCAATACATCGACGCCCAGCTCCAGGCTCTTGAGCAAGCCCACGCGCCGAAGTTGATCAAAGAGGCGGGTGGCGCCGATGGAGATCCCCACGCCGGGCATACGCCTCTTTGAATAGTGGGCCAGGAGATCATCATAGCGACCCCCTGAGCAGATGCTGCCGATCTCCGGGTGAGCATCGAGCAGAGTCTCATAGATGGTCCCGGTGTAGTAATCGAGGCCCCGCGCGATCGAAAGCTTGATGGCGCAGCGACCCGCAGGCAGCCGATAACCCTTAAGGCTCTCCACCACCTCCCGCAGCTCTCTGAGCCCCTCGAGGAAGAGCGGCTCCTCCAACTTCATCTCCTCCAGGGCGCTCAGGATCTCCTCATTCTCCCCCTCCAACTCCAGGAAGCCAAAGAGGCGCTCAAGCTGCTGAGGAGAGAGAGAGATGGGCGGCTTGGAGAGGCTCTGGAGCAGGTAATCCCGCCCACGCTTATCCAGCTTGTCGATCTCTCGAAGGAGGCTCAAGCGCCGCTCAGGATCTTCAAGCCCCAAGGCGTTAAGAAAGCCGATAAGCAGCTTGCGGTTGTTGATCTGGATCGTAAAGGCGCCGATCTTCAGATCCGCGAAGATCCCCGCGATGACCGCAGGCAGCTCAGCATCATAGGCCAAGCTCAGAGACTCTCGAGTGATGATATCGATGTCACACTGAAGGAACTCTCGGAAGCGCCCCCGTTGAGGCCGCTCTCCTCGATAGACCCGCTGCATCTGATAGCGACGGAAGGGAAAGCTCAGCTTGCCCTCATGCTGAGCCACATAGCGAGCCAGAGGGACCGTGAGATCAAAGCGCAGGGCCAGCTCTGGTGCCTTACCTTGAGCCAGCGCTCCGGTCCCCTGAGCGAAGTAGACTTGCCGCTCAGTCTCTCCCCCCGACTTGCTTAGGAGCAGCTCACTCAGCTCCATCAGGGGGGTCTCGATGGGACCGAAGCCGAAGCGCTCAAAGCCCGCCCGGATGCGATCCAACATATGCTGAAAAGCGCGCTGCTCTGGGGGCAACAGCTCCATGACACCTTTCATGGTTCTGGGACGGACGATGGCCATCTCGGGGCTCCTGATTTGTTTGAGGGTTTTCCGCCGATGGGGAGAGCTTGGGAGCAAAAATTTTATGCCTCGCCCTAATCTCCTGTCAACTCTATCGCTGGCCTGCTCCTAGGGCGCTCTGGATTTTCTTCATATTGGCCGAGAGGCTCTCCTTCACGAGATCTTCAGATACAATTTTAGCTTCAGTCTATTAATCGAGATCTCATCGCATTTGAGCCTCCAGGAGCACGGAGGTTTTCAATCAAGGGGGCTGATGTTCAGGGAGCCAGGGAGCTTCTGGCGAGCCGAAACCCCAAACTGATGAAGGAGTTGCCGGGTTCGCTGAAGTAGCGGTAGGTCGCGCGTAGGTTAGGCACGGCGTTGTTCCAGCTACCTCCACGGTAGACGCGGTAGGGGACTGGACGAATGTTTGGCGATCCATCTGTCGGTGTTTTGCTGTATGCCGCATACCTATCCTCGACCCATTCCCAAATATTCCCAGCCATATCACAGAGTCCCTGCTCGGTGTCTCCCTCTGTTTTAGAGCAGACCGACCAAGTTCTCCCTTTACCACAACCACTTCCCCCATCATCCATCACCGTATAACGACAACTCGCCTCAATGTTTCCCCAGGGATATTTGACGCTCTGCCCTTGGTTGCGAGCTGCGAATTCCCATTCTGCTTCTGAAGGCAGCCGCCCTCCCGCCCATCGAGCGAAGGCCTTTGCCTGATTCCAATCTACGCAGTTGATTGGGTGCTCATCTCTCCCTGATTTTGCCCAATTACAAGCATCCCAAGTGCCTGCTGGCTCTGAACAAACCCCCGCTTGAACACAAGCTCGATACTGCTCTACCGTCACCTCTGTTTTTGAAATCCAGAAGGTGGGCACTTGGACACGATGCACTGGCTTCTCACGATACATTTCCTCCGAGCCCATCATAAAGCTGCCCCCCTTAATACGAACCCACTTAATCCCTGCTTTTCCAAGGCGCCCTCCCTTTTCAAGCAGCGCCAGCAACGTTTCTGCCTCTCCCCGATATCGGTTTCCCAGTCCATGCTCGGCATAGAGGCTTAAGAAGCGCTTCACTGCTGCTGTGGACTCTGAGCCTCCACGCTTGGCGAAGGCCCTCACCTTTGCCCAATCCGCCCTCACACGCTGACTCGAACTTGAGCCCCCCGCGTCCAGCTTAGACGCCTCCTTAAGCCTTCGCCCTGAAGAGAGCACCCAACCCCCCCAGCTCTTCAGCTTGGTGGTCAGCTTCGGCCGCTGCCTCATCTCTACCAGCGCCAACGTCCGCTCTACATACCGAGTCGCTTCTTCTAAGCTTACCTGCCAGTTTCGCTCACCATCCACTCGCTTTGCCTTAGAACGTTGCCCGATCCGCTGAAGCTCAGCCACATGCACCGCTCCTCGCTCAAAGCTGCGGGTATCGTCAGCCTTCACCGTATCTCCCAGCAACATCCGCCCTTTGTCCTTAGAGGAGACCGCCCCATGCCCCGCAAAGTAGATCCATAGCGTCCCCCCTCGTGCCCTCTTCGCAGCCCAATTTGCGGCTTCCAAAACCTGTGCCCTATCTGCGCTCCGCAACCGCTTGATCTTCTCTCTCGTGACCCCTCGTGTATAGCTCAGGAAGTTCATAAAAGCGTCTGCATCTCGATAGGCATGGGGCACCCCCACTCCAAGGAGAGGATACTCCTCCAGCCCAACAACCACCGCAGCATCTCTAGGGGCTTTGGCCCCCGTTCGTAGCGGAGCATCTTGTTTGGAAGCTGAAACGCCATCAGCGATGCTGGAATGAACAGCAGCGATAAGCTCAGAAAAACCTTCATCTTCTTCCTTGGGAGCAAGGATCGCCTGATCTAAGGCTAACTTGAGCTTTAGACTGGAGGAGGCAGCGATCAGGACTCACGCTTTAAACCCAGAGAGCTGCTGAACTCCTCCTCTACCGACTCAGGCTCCTCGGCATTGTAAAGGATTAGGTTCCTCAGGTGATGGAAGCTGTCCAACTCCACCTCTACAAAGTGAAGCCCCATCTGCTGACCATCACAGCGTACAACTCGTCCACGGACGGTCAGTTCTAGAGGTGACTCTTCCTCTCCCAGCTTCATGGAAATGGTACATGTGGTCCCTGACTCTAGGGCCCTTGGAGCCTCCAGCCTCAGGCCATTGAGGCTGAGGTTCTGAGCCTTACACTCTAAGCTCCCCCCTTCAAAAGAGAGCTTGACCTGAAATTGAAAAGGGATCCGGGTAAAGGCGCGGCGGTTCTCCATCTCTTGCTCCCAAAAGTGTTCTCTTCCCTTCGGCTCTCATCTGGAGTCGCTGAAGCCTAAAGAGGACTCTCTCTATTGGCAGGCACTGAGCCCCAGGACTCCCGCTCGATCTGCACGAATCGCTTCATACTCTAGTGGTAGAAGATAGCCTTGGCAAAGTTCAGGATCTTCACAGGCTTCTAGGCCACAGCCAGGCGGGAAGAGAGGGTTGGCGTTACAGGAAGGCTCCAAGAGCGAAAGGGGACGAACACCACAGAGATCGGTGACAGGGATATCTGAGTGATTGAAGAGAGCTTCCATCGTTCCACCCAATTCATCCCCTACAGAGTTCCCAAAGGTGGACTGTTGGATATCTCTGATATTGGCGATAAGAACCATCATCCCACTGAGCTTGGCGCTGACAGGATCATAGCTGGCGGTTAAAGCTAAGCCGCTGAAGGCCATACTCACAGGGGCTGAACGGAACCAGAGCCGCCCCTCGCCCAGGGCTCCACAGACCGGCTGTAGCTCTCTCTGGTTTCGGTAGGTCTCCAACTGGAAGCTCATCAACTCGGCGGGGCGACAGATCCCCTCCTCCATTATGCTGCTCCAAGCAAGGTGCCCCTCTGCGTTGATCTGTGCGCTGCCAAACGTCGCGGGCCAGGGTCGAGCGACCTCCAAACCGAAACCTTCAGGCAGCTCAATAGCCAGGAGGGTTGAACCTCCCTGGGGACCCAAGTTGAGAACAGAGTTAAAGATCCCGATATATTCCACGGAGCTGAAGAGATTCTCAGGGAGCTTAAAGCGGCTGAGGAGGAAGCTGTGGCAGCCCAAACTCTCTCCAGTGGGGAGGCAGGGTTGGTCAGATCGTCGTTGACAGCGCCCTGAGCCCTCCCGTGTTCCAGGGCAGCCCAGCAGCTCTTGAGAGCTGGCGGCGCTGAAATCAGGCCCTGGGCAGGGGAGTGGAGGGACCTGTCCAGGGGACTCTTGTCGGATATCCGCGCCTGGGTGGCAGGCAGCGATCACCTCGGGCATCCTTGGATCGCAGAGCTGCCCACCCTCCGTTAAACTGCGCGCACAGCGGAAACCAACCACTGAGGCCCGCGCGGTGTCAAAGAGGGGATTGCGTGTCAGCGTTCTTAGACCTACCGCTGTACTTGTATATGCCTGCCCTCGGGTCACCCGCCTGTAGGGAAGCTCTTCCAGATCACAGCCCGCCCCCACAGGATCAAGAGAGGAGAGCTGCTCATAGCCATCTGAGCTGTACCAGTCAAAGACCCACTCAGCCATATTCCCCGCCATATTCCTGAGCCCTTCAGGGCTGTCTCCGTCGGCGTTGGCGAAGACTGGAACTGGGCCATGGAAAGCAGCGCAGCGTTCATCTGCGTAGTTGTAGCTGCTCATACAGGCGAGGCGAACCCCTGAGCCTGGATCTAAGGGAGGAGGATCCTCTGGACAGATCGGCAGGCCCCCTGCGCAGAGCCCAGGTTGAGGACCGGAGTAGGCCTCCGCGCGACAACACTGCTCCTCCATACAGGGAGCGGGCTCCTCATCTCCCCAAGGGTAGACTCGGCGCTCTCCCAGACCGTTGGCGGCGCGCTCCCACTCGTACTCCGTGGGGAGACGCTTGCCCAACCAGTTGCAGTAGTCGCGGGCTTCGCACCAGTTGACTCCACTGACAGGCAGATCTGCGAGCTGGATGGGATCTGCAGAGAGAGGATCCAGGGAAGGCGCACAGCGTTCAGGAACAGAAGGCTCCATTCCCCGTTCCAAGGCCATCGCCGCGAGGCCGTAGTTACGGCTCTCTGGGGAGAGACAGCAGCCCGCATCGACGCAGGCTTTATAGGCCCGAATCGAGACCTCCTCTCGATCCAGGGCATAGGCATAGCTCAACTCAACCAGCTTGGGTGTTGGGCTGCGCTCGTTCCATCGAAGTGGGAAGCCGCCCATCATCCGTTGATTGTCTTCACAGCCTGGGGTCTCATCCTGGGCACAGAGCCCAATCTGAAGCTCTTGGCCTCGCTGATCAAAGCTGAGCATACAGGGATCATCTCGCAGACTGCCGTCGATGAGACCATCTCCATCGTCATCCAAACCGTTGTTGCAGATCTCCACATTGGGTACGCAGCGCCAACCCTCGCTGCGTGTCTCAGGAGGACAGGTCAAAGCCTCACATTGAGGTCCCTCTGGACCATTAAGACAGGACCAGTGTTGAGCTAAGCCGCTAAAACAGGTCGCCAGAGCGCTTAGATAATCGGATCTCGCTCCTGTCTTGCAGCGCCCCGCGCAGGCGCGTCGCTCCAACTCAGAGCCCTCTATACAGTGAGCCTCACAGCTCTGCTCTGCCTCCCAGAACTGAGCTTGGAGCGCTTCAACACAGCTCGGCTCTCGGCAAGGGTGGAGCCCACAGCCCACCACACGGGGCTCAAGGCTACACCCCTCTCCAATCTGAAGCTCAAGCCCTGGTCGTGTACCACACAGCTCGATCACCTGCTCTTCGGCAGCGCTCTTAGAGCGAACCTGCTCCTCCGCTTCATCGATGAGGCCATCGCAGTCATTATCCAGAAGATCACACTCTACCTCGCTCCCAGGCTCAGGCAACCAAGCCTCACAGCGCAGCTCTCCTCCCAAACAGACAAAGGCACCCACCGCGCAGATCCCCCGCTCCAAGCCACGCCCGCAGGGTTGGCACTGTTGGGGATCTGCCTCATCGATGCGACCGTCGCAGTCATTGTCCTCTCCATCGCAGATCTCCTCTTGAGGGAGGCAGGCGTCTGGCTCCTGATCTTGGAGAGCTGTGAGATCTTCAGGAATGCTCGGGAGATCTTGGGCTGAGAGATCGATGGATCTTCTTAGATCCTGGGTTAGAAGATCTGCGCGATCTTCTAACCCAAAATCGTCAAGGCTTTGAAAGGGAGCAGGATCTTCTAAAACCAGGGTGCAGGCAGAGAGCCAGAGAGAGAGAGGGAACAGCTTGCCCAGAAGGTGGTGCTGTTGGAGAAGAGACAGACTGCTCATTCTGGCCTCGTGAGCTTTGTAGCCTTATCCCAGATCTTGAGGTGGGGGCGAATGAAGATCAACTTGGGTGAAGGTGACCTGCTCTCGAAAGAGCAAACTACTCAGCACAGCGAGGTGAGTAGTTGTCAAGTTTGCACTTTCCGCTCAGACACTCTGAATTGCGGACGCAGAACACCCCAACTCTGCTCAGACAGTAGGTTCGGTCACAGACCTGACCAGAGAAGCATTTCTTGTCAGCAGCGCAACGACCATCATAGTCATCCTCTTCCCCGCAGGAGAGCGAGAACAGGGCCAGCACCATAGCGACAGAGATCAGATATCGGCGCATCAAAAATCCTCCCGAACGCGGAGAGCTTAGCGTACTCTCTCCAGTCGTGCGAGCAAGAATTAAGGTATTTCATAGAGGTTGGCGGCCTTCTCTCAGAGTTCAGGCGCAGAAGCTTCTGCCCGTTTCTCTACGCGCCCGGATGTCGCTGAGCTTTCTGGGTTCCAGCCTCTTCTTCCTCTCCGCCCTTATCGCTCTGAGCTACTTCGCCGCTCGAGCAGCTCTGGAGGAGGAGGTTGGGCAGCGCTTGATGGAGATCGCCTCGGCCAGCTCTGCCCAGATCCCCTCAGGCTTGGTGGCTCGCTTCTCTCCAGAGAAGCAACGCACCCGCGCAAACCTAGAGTCAAGGCTGCGTCGCGTCGCTGAAGCAGTCAGCGCTCGGCGGATCTTCCTCTGCAATCTCTCCGGGCAGATCTTGGTGGACAGCTCTGGAGAGACAAGCTCTGGAAGCCTGGATCGAGATCTAGCCCAGGATCGCTTTGAGCTGGAACGAGTTGCTGAGGGAAAGGCGACCACTTCGGTTCTCTACCAGGGGCTGGATGGTCTACGCTACAAGCGGGGCTTCGCTCCTGTGCAGCATGAAGGCAGGGTGGTCGCCGCCTTGGGCGTGGAGGGCAGCGCCCAGAGCTATGAGGCCCTAGATGCTCTGGGGCGCTATCTGGTGATCCTGGGCCTGCTGGCCCTGTTAGCGATGAGCGGTTTGGTGTTGATCTCCGCGCGGACCCTCACCGCGCCTCTCGCCTGCCTTGTCCAAGCCAGTCAGGAGATCGGCGCAGGGATCTTAGAGGAGCCCATCCCTGAGGGCAGCGGTGGAGCAGAGCTGATGGCCCTGGCTCACAGCATGGAGCAGATGAGGTGTGCCCTGCTGCAAAGAGATCGGGAGTTACAGATGATGCTGGGAGGCATCGCTCATGAGGTGCGTAACCCCCTGGGAGGAATGGAACTCTTTTTGGGCCTGCTTAAAGAGGATCTTGAACAGCACCCTGATGAACTCTCCCTCCTCGCTCGCGTGGAGCATGAGTTGGGGAACCTCAAGCGCATCGTTGAGGAGTTTTTGGAGTATGCCCGCCGTGGTCCCATCCAGCGGCTCCCCCTGGAGTTGGCGGAGCTTATCTCTGAGGTTGCTCCGCTGGTGGAGGGCTTGGAGATTGAGGGGAGAGGGGCCAAGATCTTGGGAGACCGCCTTCAACTTCGCCGTCTGCTCCTCAACCTCGCACGCAACGCAGAGCAGGCAGGCGCCAGCCATCTAAGAGTGCAGGTAGAATCGGGGGGGCTTCGCTTTCAAGACAATGGTCCTGGAGTCCCCAAAGAGGAAGCTCAACAGATCTTCGAGGCTTTTTTTACCACCAAGGAGCAGGGCACCGGCCTGGGCTTAGCGCTCTGTGCGCGTATCGCTGAGGCCCATGGAGGCGAGCTGCGCCTAGAGAACTCTGGAGAGCCGGGAGCTTGTTTCTATCTGAGCCTCAGCTCTCCACCCGAACCAGCCAGCCTTGAAGCATTGCCTGAAGGTTCTCATCCAGTTGAACCGTAGCTTGTCGAAGAGAGAGCCTCAAAAGCTGCGCTGCGCTGTTGCGAAGGGGAGGGTTGGGTAGGCGCGCCCGTACCAGCGCCTTACGCGCCTGAAAGCCATCTCCCACCGCCGCGAGAAGCCCAGGGCGCACCGCCGATAGATAGTCAGAGAGGCGCTGAGTGCGGGTTATCGAGATCCGCAGCTCAGCCTCCTCTAAGAGCTGTTGAGCGTCATGGGCTCGGTTCATCTCCAGGGCGACACGAATTCGCTTAAGGCGCAGGAGCGTAGCCTCTAAGATCCAGCCTCGCTGATCAGCCAAGCCCTGAAGAGATCGATAACGGCGTTCTGCGGTGCCAAAATCCCGCGCACGCTCAGCTGCGCGAGCGCGGAGCATCCTCGCAGCCAAGCTACCTCGGGTAGCCCCTAGAGCGTCAAAGCCTTGCAGGGCTTCTCGGGCCAGGGTGCGAGCGAGGCGATGTTGCTGTCGTCGGCTGGCCAACTCTCCAAGACCCAGCTTTGACCAGAGCAGCCCCTCCTCATATCCTGCGCTTTGAGCCAAGCTGGCTACCTGATGAAACTCCTGTTCAGCGCGCTCTGACGCTCCCTCGTCCAGAGCCAACCAACCAGCGCTCAGAGCACACCAGCTCAGCTCAACGGGGGCTTGAAGCCCATTTAAGCGCTCTCGTGCAGTTTCAATAGCGGCCAGAGCCTCTTTCGACTCTCCTCGTTGACGGAGCAGTTCTCCCCGCAGTCGAGCACCCCGCGCGGCTTGGAGAGGGCTGCGCTTACTCTCTCCTAAAAGGATCAGCCGCTCAGCAGCCAACAGGGCTCGGCGATAAGCGGCTTGTCCTGGACCCAAAGCCCTGGCGATGGTCTCATGGAAGGCCTCCACCGCCAGTTCATCTTGATCAAGAGCTTGAGCGTGCCAAGCGCGCTCCAAACCCAGACGCCCCCGTCCAGTCCCTTCTAGATATCTAAGGGCCTTGATCCAGCGCCGATGCCAGTTGGGAGCACGGCTCTCCCCCTGTTGCTTAAGCCAATGCTTGAGGCGCTGTTGGGGGAAGCGCCAAACCCCCATCGGCTTTCGCTCCAAGAGCCCCAGTATCTCGGCGGCGTTAAGAGCGGGATAGAAAGGGTGCTGAGGTGCTACCGTCGCCAGGGCTTCTATCAATCGGGGACTCAGAGGAAGTTGGCTGAGGGCTAAGCCCATAACAATATCGGGGACCAGGGCATTGGAGCCTTCATGAGGGAGGGCTTTGAGCTGCCCCATAAAGCGCTCTTCCTCGCTCTCGGGAAGCAGGAAGTCGGGTCTCCAACTGCGCCCCTCCTCAGCGCTGAGCATACCGACCCGTAGGATCGTGTTACAGAGCCCCCGAAGCTTAACCGGTAGGCCCTCAGCCGCCTCCAGGAGTTGCTGCTCCTGGCTTGCCTTTAGGTTAAGACGAAAGCGGCAGTAATCCTCAGCAGCCCCGCG
The DNA here is from genome assembly GCA_964384025.1 of uncultured Nannocystaceae bacterium. Lineage (GTDB taxonomy): Bacteria > Myxococcota_A > Bradymonadia > UBA7976 > UBA1532 > CAYLJJ01. Next base: position 52,251 of record CAYLJJ010000022.1, on the reverse strand, counting down.
AGAGATCCTCCCCAACTGAAGCCAAAGCACGCCCTCTTCAGGAGGAAAACGCTGATGGAGGGGATATCGCGCCTGACTCTCTGCGCTCACTGTTGCCAAGATCAGGAGGGGAGACTGAAGATCTAAGAGGATCGCCTCTAAGCGCTCTAAGACCACTATCTCAGCAAACTGGAGGTCATCAAGCCAGAGCAGCAGCGCGCCTTGAGCGCTGATGCGATGGACCAGCTCGTGGAAGACCCCCGCGATCATATGCTCTCCCCCCTCTTCCCCCACCCTGAAACCAGGATCAGGCTCAGCGCTTGGGCGCGCGAAAGGGCTGGGGTCAGGACGTAAGAGAGCAGGCAGGAGCTGCTCTAAGCCCTCAGGATCGATCCCCGCCAAGAGAGAGAGCTGCTTGACCCGCTCATTGAGGCCCGCCTGATCCGTGCTTCGAGCCCTCAGCAGCTCCTCCAGGGCTCCCGAGAGTCCACTGCCAGGAGGACTCTCAGGATCAAAGTGCACCTTCCAGACCCTCATTAGATCCATACGGCAGACATGGAGCGCCAGCTCCTCCACGAGTCGGGATTTTCCCACCCCCATAGCGCCTTCAAGGAAGAGGATGCGGCTCCCCCCACCTGAGACCACCGCCTGTACCTCTTTCCACAGCCGGGCAAAGAGAGGCTCCCTGTCCACCACAGGGCCTGGATCTAGACTTAGGAGAGGGAGGCCTGCCTCTACAAGCTTGGCTCTGTTGGTGAGAGCCGCCTGAGGGGGGAGCTGAAAAGGAGGGACAAAGAGGGGAGAGACCTCGAGGGTCTCTAAGCTGGCGCGGATCTGAGCTGCGGTCTGGGGTCGGTCTTGAGGCTGAGGCTCTAGGAGCCGCATCAGCAGCTCAGAGAGGGGTCTATGAAAGCGCCCTCCAACACCTAGAGGAAGAGGCTGAGGGCGGCTCCTAGAACGCCGACAGAGCAGCGCGATCCCCTTAAGTTCAGGAAAGGGAAGGTTGCCTGTAAGCAGCTCCCAGATGATCAAGCCCAAGCTGTAGAGGTCGCTCCAAGGGCCCAACATCCAGGGCGCGGCCTCTCCCATCTCTGGGGCTAAGTAGCGCATGCTCTCAAGAGATTTGAGCGTCAGGTGCGCCTCTTTGGGGCGCTTCGACCAGCCATCGTCGATCCGGATACAGCCGATTCCATCCAGGTTGACCTTGAGGGTCTCGCTGTTGACCAGGATATTCTCAGGGCAGAAGCCCAGGTTGATGAGATCCTGGGCATGGATCTCAGCGAGGGCATCACAAAGATGGATCAATACAGGATAGAGAAACCTCCAGGGGGGATGCCCCTTGAGCCAAGCTGAGAGAGGCAGGCCAGGGAGAGACTCAGTGACGATATAGGCGCCCTGTGGGTCCCGTCCGCAGTCCAAAACCTGTAGGACTTGTGCATTCTTGAGGCGGGCGCTGCTTAACGCGCTGCGTAGGAACTGCTCAACTTGCCACTCCCGAGTTTGGATAGAGAGCAACCTCAGGCGAAGAAAGAGAGAGGAGCGTTCATCTTGAACACTCCAGAGCTGGCTGAACTCTCTTTTGGAGAGCAACCTCTTAAGGCGATAACGACCTGCGATCCGAGGGAGGGGCTTCATCGTCGCTGATTTTGGTGTGGAGTGTGAAGCTGAGCAAGGAGATTTCTGAAAGCTGTTTTAGAGGGGAGGCTTGGAGCAAGGAGGGACGCTCTCCTTGACAACGGCAGCAACAGACCCCTATTTTGCGCGCCTCTAAACATTGGGGGAACGAGATATGGGAGAGAATGAGCAGATGAATCCAGAGATTGAGGAGCTTGGTCAGGGAGAGCAGGAGTCGGAGCTGGTCAGTGGTGAAGGGCTGGAGTTGGCCAGCGATGAGGGGCAAATTTACGACGAGGAGTTAGAACTCTCCGGCAGCGAGGAGCAGGGATTATCTGATGACGAGGAGGAGCCCTATAGTGTGAGCGAGGAGCGAGAACTCCCCTTTCGCAAAGAGGAAGACACCTATTCCGTCACCGTGGGGAACGAGACTCAGACCATCGAGGGGCGCTTAGAGGCGGTCGATACCGCGAAGGCTCTGAGTATCGAGCATGATCGCCGCGTAGTGGTGGAGCGGCTGGACAGTCGTGTCTTGATGCACTTCAGCCAGGGCAGCTTAGACAGCTTCGTCTGGGAGACTCGCCCCGGCAAGTGAAGCTCTTCAGAGCGTTTTCTTCTCCAGCCAGGAGAGGAGCAACCAAGCAGGCGTCGCCAAGAGCAGCCCCAGAAAAATGGGGAGCCTTGGATCTTGAAAGTGATCCACCAAGAAAGCACCTGAGAGCACTACGCTGCTCGTCCCCAATGTAAAGACCAAGAAGTCCAACGCGGAGAAGCGCCCTAAGAGATGATCTGGGGCTTTGCTCTGCAAGAGGCTGTTGGTCGCCACCCAATTATGCCCTCCTGCGAGGCCCCATAGAAGGGTGCTGAGGATCATCAAGAGGGGATCTTCGAAGAGCGCAAAGAGCAGCACGGCGATGAAGAGCCAGGGCACGCTGGTGGAGCTTTTGGGGGGGAAGAGCTTCTGAGACAGCAGGGGGCCGACGCCGGTCCCCAGAGCACGCACTCCATGAAGCAGCCCCAGGGCGCTGGCCTTTTCCCAAAAGGAGAAGCGCTCCCCTACCATCAGATTAAGGCTCAACCAAGCAGCTCCACCCACCATCGCCACAGGCAGTTTCCCCAAGAGCGCCACCATCAGGACCCTCTTTCTTCGAGCGTAGCTCAACGCTTTAAACAGCTCGCTTGGCTTGAGCGCTGAGCGCTGCTCAAGGGGGATCGGCAAAGCAGGCAGCTTTAAGAGGATGAGGCCAGCCAGGATGAAAGTCGCAGCGTCGATGAGGATGGTAACCTTGGGGCTAAAGAGTGCTGCCAGAAATCCCCCCAAGGCGACCCCTGCGGCGAAGAGCAGGCTCCAACTCAAAGAGAGCAGAGTGTTGGCTTGATGCAGCTCCCTGCGCTCCACCAGCTTGGGCAGAGAAGCTCCCCGAGCAGCATAGACAATCGAGTCCAGAGAGACCCTCAAGAAGAGCATAAACTGAAGCAGAAAGAGCTTCTCCCAGCACGCCGCAGCCCACATCCCCAAGGTGAGGAGCGCCGCTAAGAGATTGGCCAGGACCATCAGCTGACGACGATCAAAACGATCTGCGAGAGGCCCCGCGATGGGAGCAAAGAGGCTGTGAGGAAGATGGTAGGAGATCAGGACCAGAGCAACGGCGATGGCCCCTTCTCCCTGTTGTAGAGAGAGTAAACTCACCGCGATATAACTCAACCAGTTGCCTATCTGAGAGACCACGGTGCTCAACCAGAGGTGTCTAAAATGGGGTCGCTCCTGAAGCAATCTCTTAAAAGCAGAGAGGCTGTTGTGCATCATCACCTTTCGTTACCGTGAGATTCAGAGAGATGAAGGATAGAAGAGCCCCCCTCAACAGTCGCAAAGAATCTTATCGTGTCGGAGAGCGCCTGGAGCCTTGGTCCTCGGGTCAGCTTTATCGAGCTGTAGGAGAGGATCAGCGGAGCTGCACTCTTCTCTTCCCCCAGATCCTCCCTGATCAAGCTTCAGCGTTTATACAGGAGATGCGCGATGTGATTGCGGGACAACGCCTTCTCTTTGATCTACCCCTCCTCAGCTTCGAACAGATCGCTCAAACTGAAGATGGACAAATCTTCCTGTTGCTCCCCGATCTAAGCGGAGTGAGCGTCGCAGAATATGTAGAGTTTTCTGGTCCTCTTCCTCCGATCTTAGGATTTCAGATCGCCTTAAACTTGGTAGAGCTGCTGGAGCGACTTCATCAACGGCGCCACTATGTCGGCGAACTACAGCCCTGGACGGTGCTGCTCCCCAGCGATGACTCTGAATCACTGCGCCTCATCGATCCTGGTCTAGGACGTAGGCTCTTTGAGAGAAACATTCAAGCTCCCAGCCCTGATCCCTATTTTAGCTCTCCTCGAGTCTTGGGAGGTCAACAGCCCCAGGCCAGGGATGATCTTTACGCCTTGGGTGCGCTCCTCTCTTTTATGCTTCGAGGTGCTTCTCTAGAGGAGCGCGTGCTGTCTGAACAGGGGCTCTTCAGCAGCGCCACAGAGGAGCTGCTGAAGAGGACGCTCAGCGAAGAGATGATAAGCCTCCAGGAGCTTGAGCGTGGCCTACGAGGGCTTCGAGATCTATATAGTCTCTCTCCAGAAGCTCAAGAGCTCACAGAACATCTGCTTAACCGAGATGGCCGTCCACCTCCTCTTCCCAAGATAACTGAGGAGTCTCATAGCTTTCTCCTCTTGGAGGATTGAGTCCAGGGCGATACTCTCCCTCTCCTTGCTGTTCTCTTCAATAACAGCTCGGCTACATTTTATTTGGAGGTTGCATGCGAACTATTTCTGGGATCTGCGTTCTTCTGATGGCCTGTGGAGGAGACCCTGAAGAGTTGAACCAACCCAAGTCCGCTGAGATCAACCTTCAGATTAAAACCCAAGATCTGGCGGGAAGAGCGCTGGGGGGAGTGCGCTTCTATATCCAAGGGAGGGTTCATGGACGAACAGACTCAGAGGGTATCTTCAAAGGGCCGCTTCGAGTTGAAGATGGAGACACCCTTTCATTTGGAGTAGAAACTCCAGAGGGCTATAACAAGGCTGCCGACTCGACAGGCACAGGTACTTGGCGACGAAAAATCAGGCTTCCCAAGGATGATCGGACGATACAGGTTGACTTTAAGGCGATCCTTCAAGCCACCCGCCGAGAGTACTTGGTGATGGTTAAGGGGAGTCGCCCCGGCCTGCCCATTCGAATCAATGGCAAGAGCCGAGCACATACCGGTGTCAATGGAATCTCCTTAACCCGAACCCGGGGAAACCCAGGACAGCCACTCCGTCTGAGCTTAGGGAAGCGCATCTCCTGGGATGGGCGCTTCTCTAATCATGACGAGGTCTACCTCTTAACCAAGCACTATCAGGGACCCATCTCCAAGCTTCCTCTCCAAGCCGAGGAGCCTAAAGAGCCTCGAGGGTATGCTGCTCGTAAGGTCGCAGCCCAGCGCGCCTTGCGTTTGGAGGCGTTGCGCAGCGACTTGGGCCCAAGCGAGGAGCCGCTCACCCTGAACCGAGAGGAACTCCTCAGCGTCATCGAGGGCATTCGGATGCGCTGGAAGGGTGCGCTCTCTGCGATAGAGCGAAGCTTCCTTAAAGGGATTCAGAGCCATCAAGCGGGCTACTGTCGGGCTCATCACCTCATCGCTTCAGATCTAAAAGGACGCAAACAGGATCAAGAGCTGAAGCATGTCTTAGAGATGATCATTCAGGAGAGTCAGGAGCAACCTGTTCCAGAGAGCCGCCTGAGTTTGGCGAAGGTTCTTGAGCGCCAGGGTGATCGAGTCAAAGCCCTCATTCAACTGCAACAGGCCGAGTCAGAGATGCAGCACCTCTCAGCTGCTTGGCAACTGAAGCTGCTGCGTCTGCACGCCGATCTTCTAGAGACAGAGTACAGGGCTCAGAAGGAGGAGGCTCCAGAGCGGGCCAATCGACACCTTGTCGAGCAGAACATCCTGCGTCTGGAGCGCATCGCGGCGCTCAAGCCTACAGATCAGCGCGCCATACAGGAGAGGATTCAAGCCCTCAAGGAGGAGTGATCGCTAGAGCTGTCTGTGCCCTTCCAAGAGCTGCTCGACCACCCGAGGCTCCGCTAAGGTGCTCAGATCTCCCAGATCTTTTGATTCACCTGCTGCGATCTTGCGCAGAATTCGACGCATGATTTTGCCGCTTCGGGTCTTGGGCAGCCCTGCACAGAGTTGGATTCGATCTGGACTCGCGATGGCTCCAATCTGCTCTCGTACCGAAGCTTTTAGGGCGCCCACGATCTCCGCCTGAGGTTCTTTCTTGGCTTCAGCGACCAGCAAGATATAGCTATAGATCCCAGTCCCTTTGAGATCATGAGGATAGCCCACCACTGCAGCCTCAGCGACCGCCCAGTGTGTCATCAGCGCGTTCTCGATCTCTGCGGTCCCCAAGCGATGTCCAGAGACATTGATCACATCATCAATGCGACCTGTAATCCAGTAATCTCCATCTGCATCCCGGCGTGCTCCATCTCCGGTGAAGTAGAACCCAGGGAAGCGGCTGTAGTAGGTCTCCTTAAAGCGGCTGTGATCTCCCCAGATGGTGCGCGCTTGACCAGGCCAAGTCCCCTTGAGGCAGAGGGGTCCTGAGACATCATTCTCCTCGAAGGGTTGACCTTCAGCGTCCATGATCGTGGGCTGGACTCCAAAGAAGGGCAACATCGCCGCCCCAGGCTTTACTTCGCTCAACCCGGGTAGCGGAGTGATCATGATCCCTCCCGTCTCGGTCTGCCACCAAGTATCCACCACGGCGCAGCGCTCCTGACCTACATGATCATGGTACCAGCGCCAAATATCCGGGTTGATCGGCTCCCCAACGGAGCCCAGGATACGCAGGCTGGAAAGGTCATAGCGCTTGGGCCATTCATCTCCCTCCCGAGCCAGAGCGCGCAGAGCTGTGGGGGCGGTGTAGAAGCTGTTGACTCCCAGATCCTGAATGATCCTCCAATAGCGCCCCGGATCGGGATAGAGGGGAGTGGACTCAAACATCACCGTGGTGGCTCCCTGGCTTAGGGGTCCATAGATGATATAGCTGTGCCCGGTGATCCAGCCGATATCTGCCGCGCAGAAGTGCAGATCTCCAGGGTGGTGATCAAAGACATAGTGAAAGGTCGTCGAAGCCCAGACCAGATAGCCTCCGGTCACATGGAGCACCCCTTTAGGCTGCCCAGTGCTGCCCGAGGTGTAGAGGATAAAGAGAGGATCTTCGGCGCCCATCCATTCAACAGTGCAGGTGGTGCGCTGTCGAGCCATCTCGGCGGCCAGCTCATAATCTCGCCCAATCTGCATGGGGATCTGAGCGCCGCTGCGCCGAGCCACCAGGACAGAACACACAGAGGTCCCGCTGAGGGCTCGATCAGCGATCATCTTAAGGGGGATCCGCTTCTCTCCTCGTAGGCTCTCATCAGCGGTGATCAGGATCTTTGCGCCTGCGTCGACGATGCGCTCTCTGAGGGCCTCAGCGCTGAAGCCCGCGAAGACCACAGAATGGATAGCGCCGATACGAGCGCAGGCGAGCATGGCATAGGCCAGCTCTGGAATCATGGGCAGATAGAGACAAACACGATCTCCTCTGCGTACACCATGAGCCTTGAGCACGTTGGCGAGCTGCCCTACACGATGCTTGAGTTGTCGGTAGGTGATGCGCTCATAGCGTCCAGGCTCGTTGGCAGCCCAGATAATCGCGAGTTCTTCACCCAGGTCGGGGATGTGGCGATCAACACAGTTGTAACAGGCGTTTAAACGCCCTCCCGAGAACCAAGCAAAGTCTGCCTCTTCATAGTCCGCGTCCAGAACCGTGGTCCAGGGGTGGAACCAAGCCAGCTCACGAGCCTGCTCGGCCCAAAACCATTGGGGGCTGTCGAGGGAGCGACGATATCGCCGTTGGAACTCCTCCGGATCTTGGATATATGCGCTCTCTTGGATATTTTTTTTAGGCGGGTAGGCCATTCGCCTCCTTTGTCATGGCTGTTCCGATGCGGAAAGAGGGTCAAGGGTCGCTGAGGAAAGCAATTTGATAACGCCCAACCCTGAACCAGACCAGGGGCTGGAGGCTGGAGCTGAGCACAGCTTGGGTGGAGGTTGTTACTTCAGCGCTGGAGCTGAGCCCGCGCTCTAGCTGTTGCTTCTCCCTATTTTGCTACTCCGACGGAGGCACTCGAACCTTGAATCGCTTTGAGGAGTGGAAGCAAATAGAGGTCATCAAAGCCTCTTTCTGCTAGTCTCTCCCAAAACTGAAGGCCATGAGGCCGCTGGAGGAGGAGATGAGGCGCTGGATTTTTGCTTGGTTCTGTCTGGGAACAGCTTGGGCTCAGGACCCGCCTGGAGAAGGTCCCAATCGGATCCTCTTAGAGACCCAAGAGAGCTGTGATCCAGCACGGGGTCAAACTCAACTCCACGTTGATCCCTACGGGGGCTTTGGAACCGCTGTAAATCAGCGCCCTGCAGCGGAATTTAATCCAGCGGATGACGCACCTGACGATGGATTTCAATCTACAACCTTTCGCTCTGGTGCCTTCCTCTGCCGTAAACAAGGCGGTCAGGTAGAGGGGAATTGGATGCAGAACAATACCTGGCAACATGAGCCTGCAGCAGTCCAGTCTGAATCCCCGCTCTTCTTTGACAGTGACTTTGCAGGGCTGGGTTTACAGATCCATGGACGCTTTGAACTGCAATGTAATCTCCTAAGCCACTGTTATAGCTTCAGTAACATCACCAATGAGGTGGTTGAAATATCGGTAACCCCCTATATCGATGCAGACCTCGAATTTAGAAACAGCAGCTTTATGGATGATTATGGTGCTACAGGGATGGGGCACCCTCGCATCCTCTACGAGTTTGAGCAGGGAGACAATCCAGAGCTGCCCACCACTTTTATCGGCCTCCATGGTCTGGACCAAGCAGATCGTTTTATGCACTCCTGGGAGGTGGGTTCTTTCTCAGATCAAGCAGCGCGGATTCAGGATATTGGCGGGGGCGAATGCCATAGCCTGCGTAATGACATCAACCAAGGCGAAGCCAACATGGACCGAGATAACAATCTGGTGACCGACAGTGGCTACGATGTCACCATGGCGATCCGCTTTGATACAGGTCCCCTCGAGCCCGGCGATACTGCGGAGATCTGCTATGCCATTCGCTGGGGGGTGGGGCTGCCCTGCTCTGACGAAGATGAAGATGGGGTCTGCCTCCCTGAAGATAATTGCGGCTTGGTCCCCAACCCAGATCAGGAGGATGAGGATGGAGATGCGATTGGGGACGCCTGTGACACCTGCCCGAAGGTGGCCAACCCAGATCAGGTCGACTCCGACGCGGACGGTATGGGTGATGCCTGCGACCGGAACTTCTGCGCTCCCACTCCAGATGAGTTGGGGGGACCGATTGAGGTCTGTGATGGAATGGACAATGACTGCGATGGCCTCATCGATGTGCGCGCTGATGGCTCGCCAGTCGTCGCTCCTGGCGATTGCGCCACGAGCCTCTCAGGTCCCTGTTCGGTGGGAAGCTATGCTTGTGAAGGGGGACTGATCCGATGCCGCCCAGCCATCTCCCCCAGCGAAGAGATCTGTGACCTCATCGACAACGACTGTGACGGTATCGTTGACGATGGAGTTCGCAACGAGTGTGGAACTTGTGGAGCGCTCCCTGCGGAGCGCTGCAACGGTCTGGATGACAACTGCAACGGTGAGATCGATGAGGGTGATCTCTGCGCTGAGGGCCGGGGCTGTTTACAGGGAAACTGTCTGCCTGAATGTGAAGAGCTGAACTGTCCAGCGGAGACCTTCTGCTCCGATGGGCTCTGTGTGCCCTGGTGCTTGATGAACGGCTGCGAGGGTCGAGAGCGCTGTGGAGAGCAGGGCTGTGAAGATCCTTGTGAGGGTTTAAGCTGCTCTGAGGGGGAGGTTTGTTGGGGTGGAGTTTGTGGCGTTGATCACTGTGAACATTGGGGTTGTCCTGATGGAGAAATTTGCCGCCCTGAAGGCTGTGTCTCTGACCCTTGCGCAGAGATAGACTGTGGTGATTCCAGCTTCTGCCGCGATGGAGAGTGCATCTTTGCTTGTGGAGACACCACCTGTCCGGCAGCTCAGGCCTGCCTTGATGGAGTTTGCCAGGAGACAGGCTGTGGTCCTGTAGGCTGTAACCCCCAGGAGATCTGTGAGGAGAATTTCTGTGTAGAAGATCCCTGCCTTGAGCTGGAGTGTGATCCTGCTGAGATCTGTGAGCAGGGCCGCTGTATTCCCAACCCCTGCCTTGGGCTTCGCTGCCCTCGCCTTCACAGCTGCCAGGTCAACTTGGGCACAGCCCAGTGTGTCATCCTTTTTGAGGTCCTCCCAGACTCCAGAGATCTTGGAGTCTCAGAGGATGGCGGGCTGCTCCCCGATGAAGGTTCAAGCTCTGAAGAGCAGGGGCTTGACGCTGAGCAAGAGGGCGATCTTGTAGTAGTGGACTCTGGGAGAGATCAGCAGGTGGAAGAGGAGACTGGACGCAGCTTGGGTGGTGGGTGTCACTTTGGCTCAGGCGCTCACCCTGCGCTCTGGTTGCTGCTCTTGCCCCTCTTGCTGATTCGAAGGAGAACTTAAAAAACTCAGTTCGATTGCTCTTTCTTAACAGTCTCTACAACCTCAAGAGTCTCTAGCTTCTCCAGATCGCTGGGGGGCTCCTCTTTGATCTGGCGAACCTCCTTATGAACCGCCTGAGTCTCTGTCTCATCTGCGGCGAAGGATTTGCGGAAATTCTTGATGCCCTTGCCCAGGGCCTCACCCAATTGAGGGATGCGGTTATGACCAAACACCACGATGACGATCAATAAAATGAGCAGCAGCTCCCCAGGGCCGGGGATTGCGATGGCGGAGCTGATCGTGTCAAGCGTTTCGATGCTGTTCATTTTTAAAAACTCCTGAATGGCTCTTTTTGGATATTTGGAGTGACTTGGGTTTTTGGAGTGTATCTCTCAGCACGGGGGCGTTCGCAAGCTCCACAGCGCAAGGAGCCTCATTTCACTCTTCTAGGCGCCTCGAAGAGTAGAAATAAAATGGAGGTGTGGATTTGAACTGGGGGCTGTGCTAGTGAGGTTCAATTTAGCAAGGCAGGTGGAATTTACCATGGCTCATGCCCTGCGCTTTGTTGCCGGAAAATATACAGGGGGCGAGTTTCCCCTACGACCCAACCGAGAGCTGATCATCGGGAGGGGCAGCGAGTTTGATATGGTCCTCGATGAGGACATGGTCTCTCGCCGCCACACCAAGATCGCCACCTATCATGGACAGATCGTCCTCCAAGATCTCAAAAGCACCAATGGGACTTTCGTCAACGGTGAGCGCGTCTCTGTTGCGCGGCTGAAGATCGGCGATAAGATCCTGGTGGGGACCTCCTTGATGGAGGTGATCTTAAAGGAGGGCACCGGCATCAGCCTGCAACCTCCAGGACCCAACCCGATAAGCGACCTCAAACCAGAAAGGACTGTTGAGCAGCCGCTTCCTGAACCTCCAGGGCCTCCAAAAGCTCTGGAGAGCCCTTCACTCACCGCTCCACCTCAGCCCGAAGAGCCTCCTCAAAGAAAGGCTCAAGTTGAGGAGAGCGCCCAGAGAAAAACTCTGGATCGCGCTGAGGGGATGTCTGGTCGCTTCCCTGACGATGACGTCAGCGTGGCGGATCTCGTTGAACTCTTCAGCGCCAATGGACGCACAGGGGTCTTGGTCCTCACAGATGATGAGCATCGAGAGGGACGAGTCTACTTCCGAGAGGGGCAGATCTGCTTCGCGACGATTGCGCAGCCTCAAGGACAAACAGCTGAGGCGGTGTATGTCCCTCCCCTTAAATCTTTCTTCCGTCTCCTGGGTTGGCAGCGAGGCTCTTTCCGTATGGACAGCATGAGCCCTCCCGCCTTTGAAGAGGAGATCGAGGGCAACCCTCGACAGCTCTTGGTGGAGGGTCTGCGACAGTACGATGAGCTCAAGCGCTATGAGGCTCATCTGCCCCGTTCAGGTCAGCGGCTGCTCTTGGCTGTCCCCTTAGAGCCTCGACTTTCCGCTCTCTCGCCCGAAGCTCTGGACACTCTACAGGTCGCCGTCAACTGCGCTGAGTTTAGACTCATCTTGGACTACAGCGAGGCTACAGACTTGGAGACTTGCCAAGATCTACTCTATCTCCTCCAGAATGGATATTTGGTGGTAATGGATCCTTAAAGCTTAAGTTCCTTTTCAGAAAACAGCTAAGAACCTTGACTATTTGAGTTTGTGCTTATATAATATCGCGCATTTTTTTCACTCAGGATTTTGCATGGAATTCTACGTCGTCGATCCAAAAACTGGAAGCTACCAAGAATGGAACCGTAGGATCGGCGAATTCTTAAAAGAACAAAATCTGAAGCATCAGGTTATAGAGGGCGGTCTTTACTATATTGGCGATGATATTGCTGTTCCCTGGAATGAGGCTTCGATGCTTTATACCGTTGAGGGGGAGTATGAGGGCGTCATCGAGGTTAGAGACTCAGATAATGAATTTTACATCCATGCAAGCAATATGGAGTTTATCGATGAAACTGAGTTTCAAAGTAGGTTAGGGTATAGAATTTGTCCTTCTGGTGTCATTTATGGGTTTACCAAAAATGATCAAAAAGGCTGTCGTTTTCATACTGGACCTTCAAAAGGTTTATCATTTTTTTGTGAGGAAGATCTTGAAGTACCCAAACCTCTTCCCCTTAAAAATCTTTGGAATCTTTTCTTTACGCTGATCCGTTATCTGAACAACAACATATCCAGAATCCAAGACCTGAAAAAATTCCACCTTGATAAACTTCAGATGGATTTTGAGGTCTCGCTGAGCTTTCCCCACGCTGCTTCTCTGGATATGTTGACTGAGATCCTCGCCGATGAGCAGGGTTATGAGCGCAGTCGAAATAAACTCCAGGCGATTTTTAAGAAGCGGGAGTTGGATTGGGTCCAACACTTCGTGAGTCTCCTACCTACCGATCAAGAGGACTTCTCTGAGCTTTGTTTCCGCGCGATTTGGCAGGGCAAGAATGGTAAAGAGAATGTGGAGTTGATTTCCGTAGGGGTAGAGCGCAGACTCCTTAAGCCCTTTATTCAGCTCCCTCTTCACCGCACAAGCAAGCGCCTGATGGAGCTCTTCAGAGCCCACTTCAGAGGACATCGTATCGATCGCCAAGAGTATTGCCTGGAATCTTACTATCCCAGCTTGAAGGCTGAAGATTGAGCAGCCCCATCAACTCAATCCCCCTGCTTTGAGAGAGACATCATGATCCCAGAGGAGATCATTCGAGAGGTCCAGGAGCGGGTCGATCTAGTGGCTTTGATCGGTCGTTCTGTTGATCTGCGCAAGGCGGGGACTCTCTACAAAGCCTGCTGTCCCTTTCATGAGGAGAAGACCCCCTCATTTACCGTCAGCCCTGGAAGAAACAGTTACCACTGCTTCGGTTGCGAGGCACATGGAGACGCCATCCGTTTCCTGATGGAGCATCAGGACCTCTCTTTTCCTGAAGCTCTTCGAACTCTGGCCGCTGAGGTGGGAGTTGAGATCCCAGAGGCTCGTCCAGAGACTCCTGCTCAAAAACAGGCAAGAGAACAGCAAAAAACGGAGCAGGAGCAGCTCTTTGCTCTTCAGGACAGCATCACCTCCTTCTTCAGCGATGAGCTGAGGAGCCCTGGGGCTGAGATCGCCCGGCGCTATTTAGAGGCACGAGGCATCGGCCGAGAGAGCGCTGAAGCTTTTCGTCTTGGCTGGGCCAGCGGAGACAAGCTTCAGTTTGAGCGCTTCTGTCGCGAGAGAGAGATTTGGCGAGAGGGGCTGGTCAAGCTCGGCCTCTTGATCCCTCCTGAGGAGGGTTGGAGTCAGGCGCTGCCCCTCGGTGGAGGCTATCTGCGCTTTCGCGAGCGTCTCATGTTTCCGATCCTAGATCGACGCGCTGAGGTCACTGGATTTAGCGCCCGTACCCTGTACAGCGATCGCAAAATCGCCAAATATTTGAACTCCCCTGAGACTCCCATCTTCACCAAGGGAGAGCAGCTCTATGGTGCTCACACAGCACGCCACAGCGCTCGACGAGCAGGGCGTCTGATTCTCTGTGAGGGGAACATCGATGTGATCAGCCTTTGGCAGGCAGGCTTTAAGGGCAGCGTCGCAGCGATGGGAACCGCGCTGAGTTCTAAGCAGGTTCGTTTAGCCAAGCGGCTCTCAGAGCAGGTGATCTGTGTGATGGATGGGGACGCGGCGGGGCAAAAAGCGGCCTTCGCCAGCCTGTTGCCTTTTCTAGAAGAGGGGATGCAGCCTCGCGCGGTGATGCTCCCCCAGGGAGCAGATCCCGATAGCTTCTTGAAGGTGCATGGTTCTCAGGAGTTTGAGCGCTTGCTGGACGGGGCCAAGCCCCTCTTTGATCTTTTCATTCAGCGCTCTATCCAAAAACACCCCGATGACCCTCCAGGCCGTGTTAAAGCCCTACGAGAGATCATCAAAGCCTTCGAACTTCTACAGAACCCGCTGGAACAGGGCATCTATCGTCAGCAGCTCAGAGAGCGGCTACAATTGGATGATAGGCTCATCGATGAAGCCCTGAGAGAGTCCCGGGGTGCTGCAGCCCAGGGACCGCAGCAGGTTCAGCGCCCCTGGAGAGCGGAATACACGGGATCAGCACCCCTGCCCAGAAGGGTACAAGTCCAGGAGAGCTCTGGGAAGCTTAATGTCGCTGAAATAATGCTGCAACCTATTGCATATATAATGCTTTTTCCTGCTGCGGTGACCCTTCTTGAGCCCTCTCTTTGGCAAGATCACTTGACGCATGAAGGTTTGGCTGCTTTTGTTTCCAGTCTCTACGCTGAGGTTGAGGCTGGAAAGCTCCCAAATATCGATCAGATGTTGAACAACCTGACAGATCCAAATTTAAGTGGTTTCCTTTGGGAGCGTCGAAGCAGCATGAACTCTCTGGAGGAGGCTCAGATTCGCCCATTTTTTGCGCAGGTGAGCAGGTCTCTAAAGAAGCGGGGTCTAGAGCGTAAGCGCCAAGAGGTCATCGCAGAAATACTGAAAAATCCAGATAATTTTGGGCCTAGAGCCACTCCAGATGATTCTGAGTCCCAGGCAAGATATCGAACTCAGTTCGAAGCGGTTCAGAAACAGTTGAGAGCGCCCAATCCGTCACAAGCCGAGGGAACAGACTAGATGTCCGTGTCTCAGGAGCAACGTCGAATCCGCGAACTCATCACTCGCGGACAGAGCAAGGGCTTCCTCACCAATGAGGAGGTCAACAAGGTGCTGTCGCCCGGCTATCTGCCTGAGCAGCTTGATGAGCTTCTCACCATGTTGAAGCTCGCGGGTATCCGAGTGATCGACAAGGAGGAGGCTCCAGGTCAGCCCGGGAGCCAGCACAAAAAGAGCGATGAGCCGGAGCCCGGCTATGGACGCACCAATGATCCGGTGCGGGTCTACCTGCGCAAGATGGGCTCAGTCTCTCTCCTTACTCGAGAGGGAGAGGTGGAGATCGCCAAGCGTATTGAGACGGGTCAGCTTCTGATGAGAGCGGCGGTCTTGGAGAGCCCAGTCGCGGTGAAGATCGCCTTGGAGCTGCTTCAGAGGCTCTCCTCTCGAACTCTAAGGTTCAAGGAGTTGATCTCTGAGCTCCCCGAGGGACAGGAGGAGCGCGAGAAGCCCCTGGAGCGGGTATTCCGCATCAGCGTGCAGTTGGGCAAGATCGATCGAGACAGACGCAAGGTTGAAGAGCGTTTGGCGGGGATTCAGCCGATGAAGCCCAGCTTTCGCAAGCAGCTGGAGGGGAGGCGAGAGCGTCATCAGTTGGAGGCCTCCTCCCTCTTGAACCAGCTGCGGCTCCTCAAGCGGGTCGTCGATCAGATCGCTGCGCGTCTAAAGCTTCTTCACCAACGAGGGCGGAGAGCCAACGATAAGATTCGACAGCTTCTTGATATGTTGGGAGCTGAATCTGAGACTCACTTTAGCGAGGACCTGCAGCACTTTAAGCGGGAGCCTGAGGCACGAGAGGCGATTTTAAAGCGCTATAACTCGAAACCTGAACTTTTTTTGGAAGTAAGTAGAGCGCTCAACAAGGCTCGACGCAGCTTGGACCGTGTTCAGATGGAAGCGGGCCTGAACACGAGTGAGTTGGCTCAGCTTTATCGACGTATCACCCAACAGGAGCGAGCAGCAGAGCGTGCTAAGACGGAGCTGGTCGAGGCCAATCTTCGCCTTGTGGTTAGCATTGCCAAAAAATACACAAACAGGGGTCTTCAGTTCTTGGATCTTATCCAGGAAGGCAACATCGGTTTGATGAAGGCCGTGGACAAGTTTGAGTATAAGCGGGGCTACAAGTTCAGCACCTATGCTACTTGGTGGATTCGTCAAGCGATCACGCGAGCAATCGCGGATCAAGCGCGCACGATTCGGATCCCGGTGCATATGATCGAGACGATAAACAAGCTTATCCGCACCAGTCGCTATCTCGTCCAGGAGATGGGAAGAGAGCCCACACCTGAGGAGATCGCCGAGCGCATGGATCTGCCTCTTGACAAAGTGCGCAAAGTCCTCAAAATCGCCAAGGAGCCCATCTCCTTGGAGACGCCCATTGGTGAAGAGGAAGACAGTCACCTGGGCGACTTTATCGAGGACAAGGCGGCGGTCAGTCCCAGCGATGCTGTGGTCAACCTAAGCCTTCAGGAGCAGACCCGTAAGGTCTTAGCAACCCTGACTCCTCGTGAAGAAAAGGTTTTGAGGATGCGCTTTGGGATTGGAGAGAAATCGGACCACACCCTTGAGGAGGTGGGGCAAGATTTTGATGTAACCCGAGAGCGCATCAGACAGATCGAGGCCAAGGCGTTGAGGAAACTACGCCACCCCTCAAGGAGCAAGCGTCTACGCGCCTTTGGCGTTGATTCGACTTGAAGAGGTCATCTGTTTCGGGCCTATAGCTCAGTGGTCAGAGCGACCGGCTCATAACCGGTTGGTCCCAGGTTCAAATCCTGGTGGGCCCACTTTTTTACCTGAAGAGACTCCAAAATCTCGCACAAAACCCTGGGAGATTTCCCCAAGAGGAGCGTTACAGGATGAAGGGGAGAGGGAACTTGAGAGAGACGCTCGCGGTGCTGATGGAGCTGCAGAGGATCAATGACAATCTCAAGGAGACCCGAGAAGCCAGTTTGGCGCTGAAGGTGATCGAGGAGGAGCAGGCCGAGACCCTGCTCTTCTTTGATGGTCTGCTCAGCGAAAAGATGGAGCATATTCAAGAATCTCAAAGCTTCTGTGATAAGAAACGCCGGGAGATTCAGGAGGCAGAGGAGGATCTACGACGTTCTCGCTCTCGCCTTGGTCGGGTCAGCTCACAGCGAGAACTCACCGCTCTAAACAAAGAGTTGGATAGCTCCAGACGCAAGATCAAGCAACGTGGTGAAGAGCTGCAGAAGCTTTTAAGCCAGCTGGAAGAGAGCAGCGCGGATTATAGGAAGAAATCTGAAGAGCGGGACCAGCTCAAGAGAGAGATGGATCTGCTCCTCAAGGAGAAGCGCGAGGATTTAAAACGGCGAAAGACCTCAGCTGAGAGCCAAAATAGCTCTCAGGCGCAGGCCAGAGGCTCTCTTGCTCCCTCTCTTCGAGCGCGCTTTGAGCGGATCAGCCAAGCGCGCGCTGGAGTGGCGGTCTCAGATGCCAGCGAGGGTCGCTGCAAAGCCTGCAACCTGGCGCTATCACCTCAGATATTTATCCGTATCCAGCGGATGGAGAGCTTGGAGATCTGCAGCAGTTGCAATCGATACCTGATCTTCTACAAGGGCTTTGAGGAGCCTGAACCAGTTTGAGTCGATCTCTTCCAGTAGGACAGAGGATCGCCGGCGCGTTAAGCGCGGGAGGAAAGTCCGGGCTCCACAGGGCGTGCTGCTGGTTAACGGCCAGTCGGGGTGACCTGAAGGAAAGTGCCACAGAAAGCAAACCGCCGAGTTGATCGGTAAGGGTGAAAGGGTGCGGTAAGAGCGCACCGGGGGGCTGGTGACAGCCCTTGCATGGCAAACCCCAGTTGGAGCAAGGTGATTTGAGGGGCCTCGCCAGACGAGGCTCGGGTGCCCGCCCGACCACCTCAAACAAAACGCTCGGGGTCATGGCAACATGGCCTTTAGATGAATGATCCTCCCCCCCTTCGGGTGACCGGCGGGGGTGACAGGACCCGGCTTATGATCTGCTGGGAGAGACCGACTCTCTTTTTAAAGCAACAGGAGCAAGAGTGGCTAAGCGCACGACATCAGAGCTGCGGATCATCGCACGGAATCGTCGGGCGCGTTACGACTACGAGATCACCCAGGTCTTTGAAGCGGGCTTGGTTCTTCTAGGCACTGAAGTGAAGAGTCTCCGAGCAGGACAGATCACTCTGGGTGAGGGCTATATCCAGATCATCGAGGGAGAAGCTTGGTTGGTCAATGCTCATATCCCAGAGTATCGCTACGGAAACCGCTTTAACCATGAGCCCAAGCGTCGTCGGAAGCTGCTGCTCAAACAGCGCGAGATTCATCGCATCAGGAGCCGTGTTAAAGAGCAGGGCTTCACCGCTGTTCCGCTTCGGCTCTATTTCCGTAGAGGTTGGGCCAAGCTGGAGTTTGGTCTCGCCAAAGGTCGTCGCCAGTACGACAAGCGTCAAGCAGAGAGAGAGAAAGTCGCGCGTAGAGAGCGGGATCAATACTGAGGCTCTAACTCAAGATCGCCTCATTGCTCTCCTTTCCCGTTTATTTACAGCCATCGAAAATATAGATAAAAAATGGTGTTGGATTTAGCAAAACGCAAATAATGGAGAGATCGTGCTGCTTAACCTATTCATAATCCTCTCCTCTCTCCCTCCGGGTCTAGAACAGTTTCAGAAGACCCTGAGCTGGAAAGACTGGAGCGCGACCCTGCAACTCCAGGTCAGTTCCGATGGAAACAAGCCCAAGGAGATGCTGCTGAGGATACGGGCAGATGAAGAGGGGCAGATGCTCCGTCTAGACTTTGAGAAGCCCATCAAGCTCAAAGGGATGAAGTTTCTGGCCTTGGCCCCTCGCGACGCTCAGGACACCTGGGCGATATATATCAAAGCGATTCGCCGAGTAATGACCCTGCCCCTTGATGCCAGCAACTATATGATCAGGGATATGCTCAGCCTGGGATTCTTTAAGCTCCGTCCAGAGCTCTTCCAGTTTGAAGCTCTGGATGAGATGAGAGAGATCAACGGGGTGCGATGTAAGCTCTTCAGGGGACGCCCTCTCAACTCAAAAGTGGAGCGCCAGTTCGGTTTTGAAGCCTTTCGTCTCTGCCTGGATAAGACCCCCATCGTTCGCCAGTTGGAGTTCATCAAGGGGGGCAAAGTTCTAAGGACTCAAGAGGTCCTGGCCTTTGAACAGACCGCAGGAGGTCTTCTCCCAACCCAGATCCGCGCCATCGATCACCAAGAGGGAGGAGAGAAAAAAATCACTGAAATAAAGATCCTGAAGAGGAGGATCAATCAGGGGCTCTCTAAAGAGATCTTCAGCCGCCGAGCGCTCTCTCGCAGATGACAACTCTCCTCGTGAGCCTCCTCCTCAGCGCACCTGAGTTGAGGGGATACCTCAACATCTACGATTATCTGGACCACTCGGGGGGCCTCGCTCAGCTGGGGCTCATGGATCATCATGAGGGTCCCGCTCTGCTTCAAGATCGAGGAGGCTTTCGGCTTCAACTGCGTCTGGACGGGCGACCCTCTGAGCGGGTGGCCTACGAGGCCAGCCTCAACTTTGAATATGAGGGCCTCTCTGCAGCACGGCAGCCCACAGATGATCCAGACGATGGTTTTCGAGTTTTTCCTAAAGAGGCCTATATCGACTTGATCAGCTTGGGTCCCCTGGATCTTCGCTTGGGTCGCCAGTTTCTCTTCTGGGGACGATTTGAATGGGGTGGGGTTTTGGATCTGCTGGCCCCTTGGGACTTCAACAGCATGTCTGCTGAGAAGGAAAACTTTCGGCTGCCTGTCGATGCTCTGGACCTGCGACTCTATCTAGGAGAGCTGATCTTGGAGGCGGCCCTCCTGCCCTTCTTTCAGCCCACACGGATGGCTCTGGATCTTCCAGACAGTATGGGTCCTCCAGGGGCCGAGATCCAGGTAGAGCAAGCTCAGGCTGTGCTGCCTTCAAGGCGCCCCAGCGATTGGGAGAGCGCGCTCAGGCTGGGCTATGAGGGCCACCTGTTTTATCTGGGCTTGAGCGCCTATCGGGGACATGACCGGATCTTCTCCCTACATATGGAGACCGAAGGGGAGGGCTTTAACACCGAGCTGATCCGCTTCACCCCCATTTACCACAGCCTCTCTGTCCTGGGCTTGGAGGCGGAGGCTCTCTTAGGCCCCCTTTCTCTTAAGTTGGAGGGGGGCTATCTTCATACCGAAGATGACTCTGGAGAAGATCCCTTCATAGACAACCGCAGGCTCTCTTGGGTGGGGGGCTTAGATTGGACAGTCAGCAACAGCCTCAGCCTCAACCTACAATATGGTCAGACCTTCCCGTTGGGATATGATCGCCAAGCGGAGTTCGAGGCTCGTCAGGCTCTAGGAGAGCCCGATCCCTATGTGGAGCGCAGCCTCCAGCACCGCCTTGTAGGCCGCCTCCGCTACGCCTTCAGCGAGGAGCTAAAGTGGCAGCTCATGAGCCTCGTTAACCTCCCCGACACCAACCTCTTGGCCCTGACCTTCCTGGCTTGGGACCCTCTGCCAGCGACTCGGATCTACTTGGGAACCATCCTCTTTCGAGGCCCCTCGGGGACCACTTTTGGCCGCTTAGAGGGTCAAAGCCGCCTCTTCTCTGAACTCAAGGTGATGTTTTGAAGATCCTGCTCTGCCTAGCAGCGCTTGGCCTCTTGGGCTGCGTTGATGATGAAATAGAGCGCTCCTCTGGGAGCGGGACCGTCCACCTAAAGCTTGACTATGACGGTCCAGTTCCAGAGGGCGCGGTGATCACCGCTGCGGTGATGATCTGTCCCTTCACCATGCCCCCGCTGATGTTGGAGCCTCCTCAGTTTTCGGTAAGCAGCTTTCCGGTGGAGGGAGATCTTGAGGGGCTCCCTGCAGGAGAGATCTGCCTCTATGTTTATATGGATGTTGACGACAGCGATGGTTTTCAGCCCAAGCCAGGCTTAGATCCAGTCAATCGTCTCCCCGAGGGCGCTCTTTCGCTGCCCATAACTCTCCCTGAAGGAGGCCGTGTTGATTTAGAAGTGGAGCTTCATCTGGAGGGTGCAGGAGTAGATGAGGGTGTTCAGGATGGTGGTGTAGAAGAAGATATAGGCTCAACAGAGGATGGGGGGGCTGATGTTGAAGAGGAGAGCATCAGCATCAGCCTGAAGATCAGCTGTGATCACTGTGGTTCTGAACCGGCTCTTTTTTATGGGACCCGAGGCTCAAGCATCGGTATGCCCAGCTACTATCATCTCTTTGAGCAGCCCCAGTTTCCTTTGGAGGTGGAGTTGAGCAGCTCCTCCACGGTTACAGGACAGGAGATCCCTTGGGAGGCGGGTGAGGTGACCTTCCAGTCCTATCAGAACAGCATCCCTGGGGGGATGCTCCCTCAGGAGGGAGAGCCTGTTGCTCCTGCTCAGACCCACCGCCTCCACCCCGGCTCAAACACCTTGGAGTTTGTATTGGAGTGATCGGCGACATTGTTCCTGTCGAGCCCTAAGCGTAGATTTTGCAATGTCAGCTATGCTGTAACCTTTCATCTCCAGGGCCTTGGCCCTGAGCTTGAGTCCAGACAGCTTATTTTGAATGTTCCCTCTGCCGACGTTCCCTGGCCGTATTCCAGATTCCATCTACGATATAGATGGCGAAAATTCAGGTCCAGGCGCAGATTTTATCGAGGTTTAATATATGTTTCACGACCCCAAAACGTATATTGGGCCTCGATGTCATCACCCCCACAGCTGCTGCCTCCCTCCTCATAACCATCTTCACGGTCATTATCTTCATACTCATTCCAGCCTGGATCACAGCCTCCGTCATGAATTGAACCTTGCTCTCAGACCGAAGAGCTGTTCAAATCCCATTCCTGATTTCTTTGCAGAGATGACCTGATGCTCACTGATCAGCTCATCCAAGCACTAGAAAGCTTGAGAGCGGGCTGACGGAGCAGATAGTCTGGATTGTTGTATTGAGCTAACTCAACCGTAATAAGTTAAGTAAATTAAGACCCATCCATCACGAACCATCTTCCTTTTTACGACGATTGTTCATCTGGCTAAATTAAAGTCGTGGTGCTTCATAAACCCTCGACAATTTTCGACCGAGCTGGGAATAACATGCGCCTAAACTTTGCCCAAAAGCTGACATTGATACTCATTGTGATCATCGGAACCACAGCGATTGGAGCGGGCGTCTTACACCTGAAGCTTCGGATCGCTGAGGAACTCACGACTGAGGCCCTCGAACAAGCTTACCCTGCCAGCCACTTCGCAGCCCAACTCAAGTTCGATGTGGTGGAGGTGCAACAGTGGCTCACCGACATCAGCGCGACGCGCGGGGCAGAGGGCTTTGATGATGGTTATGCAGAGGCTGAGACCTACGCCAAAGACTTTGAGGCGATGTTAGCCAAACTCAAGATACTTATTCCCCAGGAGGCTGCAGCGCTGAATGCCCTCAGGATTGAATTCGACGAGTACTACACCATGGGCAAGAAGATGGCAGCCGCCTACATCAAGGGGGGGCCAGACTTGGGTAACCCTTTCATGGAGGTCTTCGATCCATTCGCCGCGAAGATCAACGCCTCGGTCAATAAACTCGTGGAGCGCGCGGACACACACTTTACGGTGAAGCTCAAGGCCAGTCAGGCTGCACAAACTTCAGCTCAGATCTCCCTCCTGTTGGCATTTGCAATTACGACGGTCTTGGCTCTGCTGATCGCTGGCATCTTCGTGAGACGAGTCACCACAACCCTACGCAACACACGCGACGCCGCATTGGCTATCGCGGAAGGCCAGCTCAACCACACAACCACCATCTCCAACAGCGCTGATGAGTTAGGTGAGCTGGCACGTGCATTTGAAAAGATGCGCCTAAATCTGGTGACCTTAGTAAGTGAGATTCAAGACAACAGCGGTGAGTTGACTGTCCAGAGCGATGAGTTAGAGGCGACCTCGACTCTGATGACTGAGCAAGCTCACGGGGTCTCAGCTTGCGCTGTGCAGATGCAAACAGGCACTGAGCGGATTGTTGTGCAGATGCAAACGATGCGTGAAACCGGTGATCAGATGTTGGAGGGAGCCACGACGCTGGCAAAGATCGCAGGTGATCTGAACGCAGGCGCACGGCGAGTTGTAGATGGCGTCGAGGACCTCGCGAACAACACAAACACAGTCGCTGCAGCGACTGAGCAGCTCTCATTCTCGATCGAGGAAATCTCGTGTAATTGCGTAAATGCCACCGAAATCAGCGGACGTACAACTGAACAATCTACCGCTGTTCAGGCTGAAATGGAGCAGTTAAAGGTCGTAGCTGATGAGATGATCGAGGTGATTGAAATGATCCGCGACGTAGCTGAACGCACTAACATCCTCGCCTTCAACGCCGCCATTGAAGCTGCGAGAGCTGGAGAGTTTGGTAAAGGCTTTGCAGTGGTCGCGCGTGAGATTGAGGAGTTTGCCAAGACAACCTTTACTTCCATTGAGCGGATCGGGGGGCAGGTGACGCATGTTCAAACCTCTGTAGAACGCTGTGCTGGCTTCATCGATGAGCTGAGCACTTCAGCGTTCGAGGTTGACGGTGTGATGCAAAGCATCGCATCTGCCGCGGTTGAACAGTCCACCGCTGTAACAGAGGTTTCAGAGAATGTAAACCAATCTGCCAAGACGACTCAGGAAATTTCTGATCAGATCAAGGATATGGTTATACATATCAATACAGTTTATCTACAAGCATCAAAAATCGATGACTATATCGAGCAAAATATGCGGAGTACAATCCACACTACGGTCAATGAAATTCAAGAAGTCTCTGCCGCTGCAGATACCCTTAATGTTATGGCTGATAGTGTTACAAATCGAGCTAATGATTCTAGCCTCGCTGCAAAGAATCTTTCAAAGCTTGCGACCTCCCTTGATAGCTCTATATCCAATCTGAGTGTTTAATTATACCGATATCAGGAGATCCAGCGCGGTTATATAGGGCAGACTATGATGAACCTCGGAAATGAGACTGACCGAAGATAGATAGTGAGCCATCTTCAGGAGAATTCTGAGGCGGAATCCGCCAAAACTTAAGAGTTCCTTCAATGAGTCCGACTGCGAAGCGGGCAGCGGTGACGATCTTCTGCGTTGGAGACTCTATACTGATGAAGATGGAACCTATGCCTCCAACAACGAAGCGATGGCTTGGAGCTTGACCAATTATGGCACAGCGCCAGGAAGCGATGGACCTGGAAACATAGACATGCACATGACCCATCAGGGGAAGGATCCTTAGTTCTGGATCAGATAGGTCTTAAGAGGAGCGGCGCCTGAGGAGACGTAGGGAGAGGAAGCAGAGCAGCCAGGGGACCCAGTTAAGGGCACGAAGGAGCCAGGGATTGCGCCTCGCTCTTCGGCTGGCGCGGCAGCCTGAGTCTCCGCCGGTATCGATATCATCACCCCCACAGCCGCTGGAGTCTGTGCTGCTGTCGCTGCTGCCTTCACAACCGCCTGAATCTGAGGTGGAGTCACTGCTCCCATCATCCAGATCATCTCCCTCACAGCCGCTGCCTCCCTCCTCATAATCATCTTCATAATCATTATCTTCATACCCATCATCTTCAATCCAGCCTGGATCACAGCCTCCATCTCCAGGAGCTTGGAGAGCTTCATCTGGAACGGGTTCATCCTCCTCGGCTGGATCTACAGGGCGTAGGTTAATCTCTAGACGCTCTAGGCTCCTCCAAGTTGGGCTCTGAGCATCCCCTAAAAGCACCTTCATCTCTGCCCAGCGACCATCAGTACCATCAAAGAGGATTCGTCCCTGAAGCCTCTCTTGAGCCCTAAAGCGAACCTCTCCATCCAGACCATACTCTTGATAACGCAGCTGAACGCGAGAGTCAGGCAGCTCAACGGGACCAGCGTAACGCAGACGATCATCCAGCCGCAGAGAGAGGATCCCATCTCCGACATCTTGAGGGAGGGCGAAGCTCAGGATCATCTGGGTTTGTTGATCTGGTGTTACTCGCGCCACCACATCTACGGGGAGACGTTGACTCTCTTGAGCCCCTTCAGCTCCCCCTGCGGTCCATTGAACGACTCCCTCTCCGCTGCCTGTCCAAGCCAGGAGGAGGGGACTGAGGAGAACGAGACTTTTCATAGAAGGCTCCTTCAAGAGTGGCATGGCTCAAAAATGGAAAGTGAGAGCTAGGCTGCCCTGTAGGCGAGCGTCACCACCCTCCTGAAGCTGGGCTGCTCGGGCGACAGCATCTAAGGCGTCTGAGTTGGGATAGATTCCGGTGTCTATGGAAGCCCCCAGGGAGAAGTGATTGTTGAGGCGGAACTGTAACCCCAGCTCCATAAAGAGGGTGAAGAATTGATCTTGGAGCAGGAGGTTGGGGAAACCCTCTCGCTTGACGCAGGAGAGGATCTCCGTTTCGCCCAGGGCCAGTTGAAGCATCAAACGAAGGCGACGCGCTAAGGGCAGGTAGAAGCGACCCCCCAAAAACCACTCTTGGCGATCCTGTAAGACCAAAGGGGAGCCGGAGCGAAGAGGCCCACTATAGCTTCCTCCCCCTCCCGCCAACCCGCCCACCAGATAGTAGGCTGGGCGAAACCCTGGGATACGTCCTCCCAGTCCAAAATTGAAGCCCAGAGAGCCGCCCGCCTCTACGCGATCACTGCTGATCCCCATCGGCTCAGAGAGGCCACCTTTTAGCTCCAGGATGAAGTGGTTCCCTGCTTGAGTTTGAAGAGGGATAAATAGGAGAGAGAGGAGGCAAAAGCTTCGAAGAGGAGGGCTCATATCTGCTTCCTTCTATTTTTGAGAGAGTTGCGACTTTTACAAAAGTTATACCAACTCAGAATCGAGGAGATGAGCCCCTGACCGTTCCTCTGCTTGGGGCTTGTTAGAAGACTACTTGGTCTTTGAGTTCACGCTGTCGCTCAATTTCTCAGTATCTTGCTCTATAAACAACGCCTGTTTTTTAGAGATCGCTGCAAAGCAGATCATCTGTGGATTGTCAGCAATATGCTCGTTCCAGATGTGCTTCAACGCAGCTTGGTCTCGGGGGGATGAGGTACAGCCTTCGACAAAGAGCGCAACACCTACCTCGCTCACCACTCTGTCTCTTGTACATAGCGTGTACCCGCAGGGACAGAAGAACCATAAACCGTGATATCAGGGCGCTCGATAAAACGGTGAGCCTATCCCAAAAAACAACGACTTATGATATGATCATGTTTATGTTGTGATTTCATAGCGAGGACTAATGACTGGTAGATTTGAAGGTTTAACTAATAAACAATGAGAATTTCTGGCGCCTTTTATGCCAAATCGCTCGTAACCATATAATGCAAAGCACTATATTATTGAAAGACCATTTTTATGTATCAACTTAAATTTAGGCGTATTGTTGTAAGATGGGGACGAAAAGAGGAACTGTTTATTGGGGTCGGGGTAATATTGATTTGGGTGGAATGTCCAATTTGGTGATAAACTCAGTATATCCAGCAATCTTGCGCGCCTCTAGAATAGATTCCATAGCTATCTCATTGAACACCCCAAAAGAGCATGTTGTGGTGACAATCTAAACACTGGCATCTAATACAGGTTGAATGTGCTGGAGAATCGCTCGACTCAAGCAATAGGCAAAGGTAAACCTAAACTTATGCCCAGGGCGAAAAATGCGAGGGTGCAGCCTGTGGTTGTTGATATCTGATGATCGCGCATTTTGTGGGCATAGCCCTCTTGTCAAATTGGGTGCAGAATCAGGGATGCACACGCTCCTCGATCATGATCGTAACCTCTGGATTCCCCGGCTCAAACCCGAGGGGGTCTTTCGGCTCCTCTGCCTGGGCGACTCTATGACCTATGGCTCTGGAGTTGGCCCTCATGAAACCCTACCTCATCATCTAGAGCTGCTCCTCAGTCGGGCCGCTTGGGGCCTGGATTTGGAGGTGATCAATGGAGGCTTCTCAGGAGAATCTCTCTATGATGCTTGGCAACGCTTCCTCCACGAGGGCTTGAGCTGGCGCCCTGATCTGCTGGTACTCCTGCTCTGTAGCAATGACGCTGAGCTTTTCTCTGTCAATGTGCTTAAGGCTCAGGGGCAGGAGATCAGCTATGCCGAACACACCACGCGCTGTTGGGAGCAGCAAGGGCTGCACTTCCCTCACTTTCTGCGCTGTATGGGAGAAGTGGCCCGCATCAGCCAAGCCCTAGAGCTGCCCCTGATGTTGGCCTTCTATGAGATTCATGACTCCAAGATCCGTGGCATGGTGGCGGAGCGGATGGGGGGGATCTGCGAGCAACTGAACCTGCCCTTTGTTGATCTTTCCCAGGACTTCATCGGCCCCTGTGCCTCTACCACCATCTCCTCCCTTCAGGTGAATGTCGTCGATGGGCACCCCTCAGATGAGGCTCACCGCATCGCCGCGCGGCGTCTGGGACGTGCCCTCCTCAACGCTAAACTGATCCCTCAGCCAGAGGTACAGGAAGAGCGTGCCCTGCTTCAGCGCTTAGAGCGAGGATATGAACGCCGCCTTGAGCTGGGTTATCCAGGCGAGTATCTCTGGTGGCACCTACCTCTCATCTGGGAGGAGAAGCAACGCAGTCAACAGCGGAGGCGTTTGCCGGAGGAAAAGCTGCTTAAAGCAGAGGAGCAGGAGATCGCTTTAAAGTGCTGGAGAGCACGAGGAGATGAGCAGCTCTGGTTGATGAGCTGCCAAGCGGCTATCTCCTCCAGGGATCGTCTGCGGGCTTTGAGAGTCTTAGATCGAGTCAAGCTCTTGGCGCGGGGTCTGAGCGTCTTGCAAGGGCACCTCAGTGAGGGCCATGCGCTGATCAGCTATTACTCCGGAGATCCCCAAAACATCGACCTGGAGCTGATCAGGAGCCTGCCTGGGGATCTAGAGCGCTGGACCAGCCAGCTTCAGCGCCTTCATGCTCGCCTAGAGGCTCAACCTCTAGAGGCACAGGCTCTGATAAAGGCGCCCTTGCAACGAAGCTGGGCTGAGCTGGAGTCCCTGTTGGGGAGCCTCTATCGCTTCCTCCGTAACATCGCCCTTCTGCTCAAACAGAGCGCTCAGATGTCCAGGATTCAACTCAGTACTTTGGCGGGCTTGCTTCAAGCTCTCCGAGAGCTGAGCGAAGAGGCGCGAGCTTGGCTGCTTCCCGAGCCTCCTCCCCTAAAGAGTCCTCTGCTCTCTTGGAGGGTGCGGCTTCAGTGTGAGGCTCAGGAGCCTCTCTCTCTCTGGCTCCAGCTTCAGCCTCAAGACCCCGCACGACTCCCCTGCGCTGATATGCGTTGGGTGATCCCCGATGGCGGCTCTCGTGCCTATACCTTAGAGCTGCCCCTCTGTCTGAGTGGACGCCTGCTGATCCAGCTCAGACCTCAAGGTCCTGCGATAGTTGAAGCCTTAGAGTGTCACTGGCGAGGAGAGTGGAGTTCACTGCCTCTCTCTAACTCCCCCTTGGGTCTAGAGAGCGAGTTTCAACTCCGATGAGCTTCCTTGGAATCTTTCAACACTCACTGTAGAGTTTCTCTGTGGAGCATTTAGTTAAGTACTGTGAGGAGCATATCGATGAGCTGGTGGAGGATCTCCTCCCTGCTCTTCGCGAGGCG
Source organism: uncultured Nannocystaceae bacterium (assembly GCA_964384025.1). GTDB lineage: Bacteria > Myxococcota_A > Bradymonadia > UBA7976 > UBA1532 > CAYLJJ01. The sequence continues at coordinate 23,837 of CAYLJJ010000022.1, read as the reverse complement.
GATGCGATTTTTCGAGAGTGTGATCCGACGCGCCTGCACCGCGCTCTTTATGAAGCCATCCAACATTTTGGGGATTTTCTTGAAGGGCGGGATCTCTCGCACCTGGACTCAGCCTATCAGGCCATCGAGAGCCTCTGGCCTAGAGATCGCTTCTACTTCTCCTCCCTCCTACGCATCTTCCTTGGCTTGGAGGAGCTGCTGAGCTTCCGAGGGCAGAAGCTGTTCTCTACAACAGAGGGCTTTTTAAATGCTTTACGGGCCTACCATGCGAGCCAAAAAGAGGTCCTCTGTGTCTTTTCAGATCGCATCCAACAGCGCTATTCTCGTTGGGATCAAGAGCGCTTCGCCAGCGTTCCCCCTCCTCATTCCCAACCTGCTCAGCATATCGAAGGTCGCCTCCCCAGTGATCCCTCTCCCCTAGTACAACAGCTGGGGCGGGTGGATCCTGTAGGCCGTACAGAGGAGCTGCGTCGGCTCTGGGGAGCGCTCCGTAAAGTCGCCGCTCATGAAGCACAGCAGCTCGTGGGGATCAAGGGCCAGGATGGGATCGGCAAGTCTACCCTCATCGCGGCTTTCCTGGAGCGGGTAGAGAAGCGACTGGGTCGCTCTCCAGCGGTGCTCTTCGCCAAAGCACCTCGTCTCTTTAACCTGCCCTCCTGGCCCATCGCAGCCTTGGTTCGTGACGCCTTTGGAGCTCTCCCAGGGATGAGTGACAACCCTGAGCGTGTCCGCAAGGGGCTCAAGGAGCTGGTGGAGACCTCTTCACTACAGACCTCCATCGATGTAGAGACCCTCAATCGTGCGGAGCCCTTCCTGCTGCACTTTATCGGTGAAGAGATCGATCTCAATGAGCTGCCCCCTCGGACGATCGGGATCTGGAAGCGTCGTAGCCTCATCGCCCTCTTTAAGGGCCTGGCGCTTCAGTCCCGCACCCGCACAGGTATCCCGCTCTTTTTGGTTCTAGAAGATGTCTCGGGGATGGATAACAGTTCTTGGGAGCTGCTGTATTACCTCCTCAGGCATATTCAGCCCCCTGCTCCGATGATGATCCTCCTCAGCTATGATGGGCGCTTCTCCCTGCCCTCTAATTTGGCGCGGATGCCAGAGTTTACAGAGGTGGAGCTGCGCGCTCATGAGATGAAAGAGGGGGAGAGCATCATCGATGCTCTGTTACAACCCAATGAGCTACAAGATCAGACCCGGCTGCGTCTCAATGCAGGGGCCCAAGGCTCTCCTCTGCTGCTCTACGAAGCGATCCGGCAGTTGGTAGAGGATGGGATCATCGGCCGGATCCAAAACAGCTGGTTGGAGATCAATGCGCTCCCTGAAGGGGTGGTTGGAGACCTGGGCAACATTGTCGAGCGTCGTCGCCGCCATCTCGATCCCATCGCCTCACAGCTCATTGAGATCATCTCCGTCATCGAAGACAGCACAGGAGGCTCCATTCTAGAGGAGGTCGCTCGGCAGAGAAGCATCTTTCCTGAGGCGTTGATGGCGGCGCTGGGGCGTCTCCGTGCAGCGGGGCTCCTGGATTGGTCTCAAGCTCCTCAGAGCATCACTGCCCTCTCCAGGCATGCCTTGGTTCGGGATGAGATCTATCGACAGATGAGCCCTGAGCGACGGCGCTCCATCCATGAAGACGCCGCAGAGGTGCTTCAGCGCCTCCCTGGGGTGTGTAACTTTCCCTCTTTGGCGGCGGGACATTTGGCCTTCGCGGGGAGAGCCACACAGGCCTTAAAGAAGCTTCTAGAGAGTATCGATCGAGCCCTCTCTGCCCAGGCTCTCAACGCCGCCTTGGAGTTGAGCAGTCACGCTCTGGGTCTCCTCAAGAAGCTCTCAGGCGAAGAACACAAGCACTACGCCCGCTCTCTCCTGGAGCGAAGAGAGAGCATCTATGCTCGTATGGGCCGCCCAGATCTTCAGGGTCAAGACCTTAAGCGCCTACAGAAACTCTGTGGTCCTGAGCCTGATATTCAGCGCAGGCTGGGGATCTTAGCGCTCCTGGAGGGCCACTCAGAGGAGGCAGAAGAGCGACTGAATCCACTCTTGGCAGAAGATAAATGCCCTCTGAAATCGCGCATTCGGCTGGCTCTGGCGCTCAACTGCTGGCAGAAAGGAGAGCGAGAGAAGGGGCAACAGATCCTCGCTGAGGCTTTAAACGAGGCAGGAGAGGAGATGCCTCTGGAGCTTTACAGACGCTTCCTCTTTGCTCAAGGGCTCTTTGCCGCTGCTGAAGGACAGAGTAAAGAGGCTCTGCACGCGCTCTTTGAGGCCTGGCGCCTTCATCGCGAGATGGGTGATCTCTGGGGAGAAGCGCTGAGCGTTCGAGTACTCGCTGAGTTCTTTAAGTCCAGTGGGCGTCTTCTGGACTCCATTCGATTGCTTCGCCGTGCTGAGGAGCTTCTCCAGGATGCCGAGGATCCTCAAGCGAAGGGGCGTATCCTCCTGGACAAGGGGCGACTTCACGCGATGATCGGGGATTTTGATGAGGCAGATCGCCACTTCTCTCAAGTGCAGCGCCTCCTCAACCAAGAGAGAGATCTACTGCCCTATATTGAGGCGATTATCGAGCATGGCAGTATCCTTGTTCATCGAGGACAGTTTGATGATGCGATGGCAGTTTTGGCTCAGTGCATCAAGAAGCTGGGTCATCGAGCCGCTCAGACGCCCGCCTATATAGACGCTTTGGTGGCTTTGGCGATGAACTTTACGCTCTTTGCTCCCGCTGAGAAGTTGGTTTTGGGCGGGCTGCGCTATGCCAGCGATGCGGCGGATCGTGCTACGGAGATCGCACACCATTCAGGCCTGATCCACGCCCTAGTGATTCAGGTCAGAGGTCTAGTCAGCTTAGGACGGCTGCGTGATGCTCGACAGCAAATGAAGGATCTAGATGAGATCTACCACGGCGTACTGCAGCGAGATCATCGCCTGGAGCGTCTACGCCACAAAGTAGAGATGGCCCGTTTCCACTTCCTGCAAGCTTCTGGAGATGAGGCGGGTGCAGACAAAGCGCTGCTCTCCGCTTGGAATGAGCTTGAACAGCAACTCAAAGGGATCCGAGGCTCTGGCTACGAACGAGGCTTTCTGACCAATATCTTTGTACATCGAGAGATTATCCAAAATGTGGGAAGCAAGGAGGCTTCCTGAGAGAGAGGAGTTAAATGCCACGCTTTGTCCCAAAATCTCCCTCACCCGATTATCCAGACCTAGAGAGCTTCCAGCGAGAGCGCCGAGGGCTCCTCAAGTTGATGGGCCTGGGTGGGATCACCCTGGCGGCAGGCAGCCTGGGTTGCCAAGCTGAAGCGGAGCCTCATCTGGCGGGGAAGCCTATGCCTCCAAAGCCCGCTGACGCTGGGGCTGAAAAGCCAAATCCCTTCCCCAAGAACCCTCCTCCCCGGCCTCTACCTGGAGAGCCAGGCCAGCCTCTCGGAGGTAAGATCGCTCCAGTAGAGCCTCCTCGTCAGCTGGGAGGTGATGTTGCACCAGCCGAGATTCCATGTCCGCTGGGGGGTGAAGCTCCCGCGCCTCTACCTCCTCCAGGAGCGCCACGCATCCCTCAACAGCCCTCCTCAGCGCCAACCAAGCCTCCAAAGCATCCGATCAGAAAGGGGGGGAAGCGTCCAGCGCCCAAGCCTCCAGTTCCTGAGCCTCATCCCCCCTTGCCTGGGATCATCGCCCCCTCGAAGCCGCCACCGCCTCCAGCTCCAGATGCTGGGATCCCCAAGCCACCCGCTCCCTTCCCAGCCTTGAAGGAGAAGCTGCCTCCCCCTCGGCCTGTACGGGGTCGCCGCAAAATCACGCTCCCTCCCCAACTCAAGAAGTGAATAGAGACACAGCGTTCTTGAGAGAGGGTCAAGCATGAAACGCTTTGCCCTGACCCTTAACCTCAGCCACGCCTGCCCTCTCTCCTGCCACTATTGCTATGCGGGAAAGAAGATCTCCAAGGCGATGAGCTTTGAGACCGCGATGGCGGGGGTTGAGTTGGCCCTCGCTTCGAAACCTGAGTTGCTGGATATCTCCTTCTTTGGAGGTGAGCCACTGCTTGAGTGGCCTCTGCTCCAAGGTGTTGTCGAGGCAACCAAGATTCGAACCGCGAAGAGTGGAGCGCGCCTGCGCTTCACCCTGACCACCAGTGGGATATTGCTCAACGAGGAGCGAGCGCGCTGGCTCGCTCAAGAGAAGTTTGAGATCGGCCTCAGCCTGGATGGAGATCGTCGCAGCCAGGATCTAGGTCGTCTCATGGCTGATGGCAGCTCCTCCTTTGAGGCGACCCTCGCTGGACTTCATATCGCCCTCCCCACGATCAGTCGGGTGGAGGTGATCATGGTTCTCACACCGGAGAATGCCGCCTATGTCGCTGAGGGCCTTCGCTTTCTCTTTAGAGAGGGAGCGCGCTTTATCAGCTTTAACCCCAACCTCTATGTTGATTGGCCCCCTGAGAGCCAAGCTCTGCTGAGTCGAGCGATGCGAGAGGTGGCTGACTTCTTTGTAGAGCGTTATCTAGACGATGAGCCCTTCTATCTAGACTTTATCCAGAGCAAGATCATCACTCGTCTGAAGGGGGGTTATGCTTGCGGAGATCAGTGCCAATTTGGTGCTGATGAGGTTGCAGTAGCTCCTTCTGGGCGACTCTATCCCTGTGAGCGTCTTGTAGGCGATGATACCGGGGAGATGGCGATGGGTCATGTGGAGACAGGCTTTGATGAACTTGTACGTCTCCAGTTTCTTCAGCAGCGGGGCAATGATGATCCAGAGTGTGCGCGTTGCAGTCTTAAGGAACGCTGCATGAATTGGTGTGGTTGCGTCAACTACGCCAGCACCGGTTTGATCAATCGCGCCAGTGACTTCAACTGCTTCTATGAGAAGCTTTGTATTCAGGAGGCTGATCGCGCCGCGACTCGGCTCTGGGCTGCAAAGAACCCCGCCTTTCTCAAGCGCTTTTATGGGATGGGTTGAGGGGCTCTCAGGGCGCCTCGGGGAGGAAGGAGCTTATCGGGGCAGGCGCTACCAGCGACGGCCACCACGACCACCGCCACCGCCACCGCCGCCACGAGGGCCACGGTCGCGAGCTTCATTCACATTGAGGCTGCGGCCGTCGAGCTGACTGCCGTTCATCTCCTCAATTGCGCGATCTGCATCAGCATCATCCTCAAAGGTGACAAAGCCGAAGCCACGGGAGCGACCGGTCTCACGGTCGGTGATCACTTTGGCGTCAATAACCTCACCGAACTGCTCAAAGGCGGTGTGAAGGCCATTGTCATCAGTCGCCCATGCGAGGCCGCCTACAAAGAGCTTCTTGGACATTTTATTACTCCGAACTTGACGTCGTTCTTTCAGACGCCGCTTCACTGTGGCCCGAAGCTCTTGGCTCGGGCTCAGGGGAGAGGTGAGCGGCTGCACCTGCAGCACACTCTCCTCAGAAATCTTGGGGATGCGAGGCAGAATGATGCGCTCGCTTTGGGGAGAGGAGAAGGGTTGCGTTTGCAACAGACTCTCCTCAGAAATCTTGGGGATGCGACGCGAGATGAGACGCTCGATCGCCTTGAGATAGGGCCGTTCATCAGGCTGACACAGAGAGATCGCATGCCCGCTTGCGCCCGCACGCGCGGTGCGGCCGATGCGATGGACATAACTCTCTGGCTCATTGGGCAGATCATAATTGAAGACGTGAGTAACGCCCTCAACATCGATGCCACGAGCAGCGATATCTGTCGCCACCAACACTCGAGTCTGACCGGTCTTAAAGTTGCCCAGGGCTCGCTGACGTGCGCTCTGGGACTTGTTGCCGTGGATCGCCTCAGCGATCACGGCGTCGCCGAGCTGTTTTACGACCCGGTTGGCGCCGTGCTTGGTGCGTGTAAAGACCAAGGCCCGCTTGATATTGGTGTTGGTGGTCAGCAGCCGACGTAAAATATGTCTCTTCTCCGCCTTCTCGGCAAAGATGATGCCCTGCTCAATCGCCTCTACCGTGGGTCGCTCTGGATCAACATCGACTCGCAGTGGATTTCGTAGAATCTGGCGCGCGAGGTTGGCAACAGCCTTAGGCATCGTCGCCGAGAAAAACAGGGATTGACGTTCGCGCGGCAAGACGGTGAGCACCTTGCGCACATCATGGATAAAGCCCATGTCGAGCATACGATCAGCTTCATCGAGGATGAAAACTTCGACCTGATCGAGGCGAATATGCCCTTGGTTCATCAGATCTAATAGGCGTCCAGGAGTAGCGACGAGCACATCACAGCCAGGACGCATCGCTTGAACCTGTGGGTTTTGTCCCACCCCGCCGAAGATCACTACAGTGCTCAGCTTAAGGAAGCGACCGTAGGTTTTAAAGCTCTCAGCGACCTGGATGGCCAGCTCTCGCGTTGGGGTGAGGATCAGGCTCCGTGCGCAACGAGCTTTGCGTCGTTGAGCGCGCTCCTTGAGACCTTGAAGGACAGGCAGCGAGAAGGCTGCTGTTTTTCCGGTCCCAGTCTGAGCGACACCGAGGAGATCTCGACCCTGAAGTACATGAGGAATGCTGCGGCCTTGGATGGGCGTTGGGCGGGTGTAGCCCTCTTCACGCACCGCGCGTTGGAGCGCTTCTATAAGATCGAGCTGTTCAAAGCGCTCGATCTCGGGGAGAGAACTTTGCTCGCCCTTGATGGGACGAGGTTTGCGTTGTCTTTGAGGATTAGATGGGTTCATGGAATCGTGGAACAAAATGAAGAGGGACCATTCTCGATCGCCGTGCTCTCGGGATAACGCCGCGCGGATTGATTCGATAGATTAGGGTAAATGACGTGTGCACCGATTGTAAGTGGGGCATTCCGAGAAGAAAACAAGCGAGCAGCCACCTTTATGTTGGGAAGCACCGACTTCCCCTCTGAGAGCCAAAGAAACCATACCAGTGGCTGATTGAGGACCTGAACTATCTGATCTCTTTGGGGCTTGTCAAGAGCTTCTTCAGAGTATCTGAGAGAGCGCATTTTTCTGAACCAACTCCAGGCTCCGTTGATATCCCAGCTCAGCTCAGAAGCCTCTTTAAGCGCTCTAACTCCGCCTCCAACTCCAGGATAGAGAGGTGGCGACCATAGCGGCGCCACTCCCGCCCTTCGGCGAAGAGTAAGATCGTGGGGATGCTCAGGATGAGGCGCTGAGCGGCTAAGCTGGGGTGAGCCTCAACGTCGAGATAGGCCCCCCGCACCCCTGCTCCAAGGAGTTGAAGGATCTTAGGCTTGAGGCTCCGACAGAGGTTGCAGTTTGCTCCAGAGTGGTAGAGCAGCAAGATCTTTGAGTCCTTGATGATCTGCTCTAACTCCGCCTCTGAGTGGACCTCCTCAAACCGTTCCATCAGAATTTATAGCCCATGGCCATATGAGCGCTGAGCTGAGACATCCCCGCCTCAAGCTCATAGCCGTTGCCTGCCCCCTCTGGCATCCCAGCGGGCATCGGCTCATGGCTCATCTGGTTATTGGCGTCGCTGACCACGCTGTTTTGAGGGACAACCTCCAAGGCAAGATCGATCTCCAGGGGTCCAAACTGGCTACCCAGCCCAAAGGTGATGTGGTGTTGAGTTACTGCTGGGAAGAGAGGGTTGATGCCTGCGCCATCGACCGGGTTCTGTCCCCAACTGTAGCCCATACGCGCCTTGAGATACTCCTTGATGATATACTCAGTACCCAAATTGAGGACCCATTGATCGCTCCAGCCAAGCTTGAAGGGCATATCCATCGCCTTCATTGAGGCCTTCATCTGCTCAGGCATCTGGGCCAATTGAGCTTCATCTTTGATGCTGTTCTTGAGGAGCATCTCATCCATGGTGCTGGACCAGTTGACCCACTTGATGTCTGCCGCCAGGGTGAGATTTCGTAGGGGACGACCGGCCAGACCAATGCCTAGCTCTTGGGGCCAACCAAACTCAATCTCAGCGTCATATTCAAGCTGGCTGTCTAAAGTCGTAGAACCTTTAAAGGGCAGCGTGGCCTCCGTCTGATAGCTGATGCCTGCTGAGAGGTCTCCACCAAACCACTCTGCCAAGATCCCCATCCTGAGGGCATAGCCCAGAGCCATATCTGATTCATAGTCGACTTTATGTTGAGCGTAAACATGATCCCCATCCATCTCAGGGAAGGCGAAGCCATCATGCATAAAGGACATCGTGGCGAATCCAATATTTCCCGCCATACCCAGCGAGAGATCCATCCCACCCAGATTTTTAAAGCGGTAAGCCAGGGTGGGAGTAAGCTTCATATAGGCCACCTCACTCTGGAGACCATAGGTGGAGGGCTGAGGCTGATCTGTAGCACCCATCGGCTCCATGGGGTTTGGGTCGGTCATGGTGCTGAGCCCCTGGAAATCGGAGCCCATCCCTCCCTGAACCGCAAAGCCCAAACCCAGGTGCAGATTTTTCCAGACGGGCGCGACAAAGCCCATGCTCATTATCGGGAAGGTTAGAGACTCTCCCTCCGCATCCGAGTTGAGATCTTGGATCTGCTCTGGACCCATGATCACCTTGTCGCTCAGGGTCAGCTTGGGCATGAGGAAAGCGGTGCTGAAGTCCAGACGATAGCCCAAGCGGGTGATCCCCGCCGGGTTGCTGTTCATCGCCTGAGTGTTCCAAGCGAGGGCCAGATCGACTCCCCCCATCCCCCCAGAGCGAGCGCTGGAGGCCAGAGGGTTCATTCCATGAGTCGCGTAAGCGCTGAGAGGGAGGAGCAGAGAGAGGAGCAAGGCGCGCATGATCGCCTTCCTATTTAAGTTGTCAAACACCGGAATATATGCAGAGGGAAAAAACAAAACAACGTTTGTTTTTTTAAGGAGCAGATATGAAACATCTTGAGGATCTCTCCGCAGAGACCAGCGCTCATCACCCACCTCTGGATCGCTCTAGAGCATCCTGAGGTGGGTGGGTACTTGAGTTACGCAGAGCTGGATCAGCGCTCTAAGCCCCAGCAGCCTGGATCTCTATATCGCTCAGTTGACGGTCTTAAAAGCGGGAGGGGCTGCTGTATCGGCTCCTCTACTCCAACGCAGCACAGTTGCTTTATCATCTAGGACACAGGCGCTCGGGTTGTCATCACGCGACCTGAGGATTTTGAAATTTTGAGGCTCTCTAAGAAACAGTAGCTCTCTCCTCAGGTACCTTCGTTTAGCGCCCCCGGCTTCCCACCTCTCTTAGGCGACAGAGGAGATCAACCTGCATCCCAGAACCTCTCTGTTCATGGGCCTGTGTAAGTCTCTAGACTCTGGAGTTGTTGTACAAGGAGTCTCATCGGAGATGCTCTCCTCTGAACAGATCAAAAGAGAGGCAGAGGCCTTGGGGTTGAGGCTCTTGGGGATCGTACCTCCGCAGCTCCCCATCTCAGCTGTCCCGAGGCTTCAGCGTTGGCTTGAGGAGGGATCTCAGGCTGGGATGTCCTGGATGGAGCACCCCAGCCGCCTTGATCCCCAACTCCTCTTTCCTCCGATCCAGAGCGTGGCAGTATTTTGGATCTCATATATGCGACACGCCCCTCCTAAGCCTCCGGGCTGGCGAGGTCGCGTGGCTCGCTATGCCTGGGGGCGGGACTATCACAATATTCTGAAGAAGGCTCTCAAGAAGCTGCGCCGTCGCCTCTCGACCTTAGAACCTGAGCTGAAGATCTTCCTCACCGTGGACACCGCCCCCATCATGGAGAAGGCCCTCGCGCAGCTGGCAGGCCCCGCTTGGCAGGGGCACTCCACCCTCCTGATTCACCCCGAGCTGGGCTCCTTTGGGGTCTTGGGGTTGATGCTCCTGGATCAGCCCCTCGCCTCAGTGCCCTCTGAGCCTGGGCGCTGCGGCTCCTGTCAAAGCTGCCTGGAGATCTGCCCTACAGGCGCCCTCAACGGGGGGAGTCTAGACAGCCGTCGCTGCCTCTCCTACTGGAGCATTGAGCACCGCGGCCTGATCCCTCAGAAGATCCGGCCCCTGATGAAAGATTGGGTCTTTGGCTGTGATCTCTGCCAGGAAATCTGTCCCTGGAACCATCACACTCCGGAGGGAGATGTAACCGTTTGGCGGCCTCAGCCTGAGCATATCTGGCCCGATCTCTTGGAGTGGCTGCGAAGCCCATCGAAGGCCCTAGAGCAGAAGCTCTTAGGCAGCCCTCTGCGTCGGAGCACTGGAGTTGGTTTGCGGCGTAATGCCTTGATCGTCCTAGCAAATATGAGGGCTTATGGGACCCTGCCTGAGCTGCTCAGCTTGCTAGAAGAGGATCCCTCTCCCGTGATCCGAGCGACAGCGCTCTGGAGCGCCTGGAGTCTAGGAGTTCCTAAAGCCCTGAAAATGAGCCGCGCAGATCTTGATCCTCTTGTGCAGGGGGAACGTGCTGAGATCATCGCTCAGCTTGATGAGCGTTCTCAGTTGCAGTGAACCTCATCGGAGTTGTCTTCACAGTCATCTTCACCATCACACTCCCAGGAGGCTTGAATGCAGTTGCCGTTGCCACAGGCGAAGGCGTCAGCTTCACACTGGTTGATCCCCAAGATATGGAGACCAACTCGACACCAAGGGGTCCAGGCATGCTCCTTTTCGATATCCTTCACTACGTTCCGCTGAGGGCAGTTCTCATCCTCACTCCAGCTGACCCACTCTCCACCTCGGCCGACCGACTCTGCGAAGGCGCGGAAGCTTTCATAGCCGCCATCGTTCATAAAGGGCTCCGGCATCTTACAGAGCTGCTGGCTGTGATCCTCAACCTCCTGAGCTGCCTTGAGCATGATGATCTCATACATAGCGGCGGTGCTGCTGTTCCAACAACAGGTCTTGGAACTGTCATACTCCAATTCAGGCAAGCTGTAGTCACTCAGCTCTCGATATTTGGCATCAACGACGCTGCGTGGTGAGTGAGAGTGCTCACTCTCCAAATCATAGAGGCGCTCAAAAGCCTCCTCTCTGCGGGTGCGCGCAGCGCAGCTGGCGGGATAGTTCTTGAGATGGCTGCGAGAATCTTCGATCTGCGCCAAGAAGACCGCGCGACGCTCTTCAGGGGGAACCTCTTGGAGGAGTGTCTCAAAGGTCTCTAAGCGCGCCGAGATGGCGCTGTGGTTGGCAGAAGAGATGAAATAGGCGCGATCTTTCTCAGGAACCACGCTGGTCCAACGACCATCCTGCTTGATCGGAGTACGCCAGCGCTTTAGACCACCGCCAAACTTCTCATAGCTCTCACCTCCACAGTAATCATTGGTAAAGTAAGATTTACTGGTGGGGCCATCCTCCCATTTCCCCTGGCGTCGAGGCATCGATCCGCTGACCAAGTGTACCTCGTAGGCATCATCAGCATGCCGATCGACATATTTGGCGACCAGGGTATGACCGATGCCGGTCGCCTTCCAACGCTCTAAGAGAACATCCCCCTCACGGATTCCCTTAGGCTCCAAGTTAAAGGTGTTACGGGAGTCCGCCAAGTTGATGGAGCCGTAGTAACTTAGGGCGATGATCATAAAGTAGCCTACCCGCTTGTTGAGGAAGATCTCATCAAAGTAGGCCCCAGCGTGCTTGCCTGTACCCAGCATCTCCTGCTCATCATCCTGGGCTCCGCCAAGCTTGCGGGAGCTTAAGCGGCTGTCTGTAGGCCAACCCTCACTCTCCAGGCTGTCAGCACGGTCACTGTAGTCTCTATAGGCAGTCTTAAAGTTGGCGCTGTTAACATAACGCCCATCCATAGTCCTAAAACCAAAGTGCCCCAGGAAGATGCGTTTCCCATGTCCATCTACAGCCTCCATGATGAAGGGCAGGTGGTACCAACTGGCAAAGGTGGCTCGCAAAAAGATAGCGGTCTCTGCGCACTCCACCGCAGGGGCAGGGAGGCTCTTGCCGTAAGGGGTGGTCAACTCATAGGTCTTGAAGTATTCGGTAGAGTCAACTCTCTTCATCTCCCGAATCCAGAGCGCGTACTTCTCGTTCCAGTCCAATCCAGAGTTCTCTCCCCAGACAATCCCTGCTTTGCGTGCCGCATTGGTATTGGTGTCAGCCCAGTCGTTGAGAACTTCCCAGACCTGAGTGTCACCACCATCATACTGGGTGGAGATTCCTTGGATTCCGGAAGGCGAGTCCTCCTTACCTAAGCTGGGGCTGGGGTTGAACAGCGCCTTGCCCAGCTCCTCATCGTTCATGGCGGGACTGATCTCTCCCTCTCCTTGAGCCTCGGAGCTGGATTCACTACAGGCCATTAGAGTGGCCAGTAGGGTTACCATCCCCCAAAGCAATCCTTTGTTGAGCATCTCTTTTCCCCCTTTAAGGCTTGAACGGAGCGCCATTAGCAAAAAACAGACCAAAGTTTCACGTTCATAGAGCTGCATCCCCGGCCCAAAAACGCTAATTTCAGCCCTCAGCGACGGAGAGCCCCTGATGTATCGTTTTGGCCTGATCCTCTTACTGCTCTGGGCCGGTCAGGCTCAAGCATTTCGAACCCCTTTTGGTGATCGTGTCAACGAAAGTGTTGAGCGTGGCTTAGCTTGGCTTCGTTTGGAGATCGATGGGGGACGCTATGACTATCGCAGCGTGGGGCTGGCGGGTCTGGCGCTCTTAGAGCGGAGGGCCAGCGCCGATTGGGGTGCTTCTACGCTGGGATATCAGGGGGCTGAGCCAGAGGAACAGCAGCGCTTTCAGGCGATCGCTCAACAGCTCCTCATCCAGAACCCTGCACTCTCCGGCAACGCTCGCCCCCTGCGCTATGATGTCGCCGTGGCCCTGCTCTATCTCTCCCTCTATTTACAGACTGGAGGGCCTAATGATGTCGAGGGAGGGCTCTTGGTTCATGAGGCGATCGGCTTCGGCGTCGAGAGCCTCCAAAACATCCAGTCTAACAACCCAGACTGGTGTAACTCTGGGGCTTGGAGCTACGAGACCCCCACCCAAGATGGGGATCTCTCCACCACCCAATACAGCATCGCGGCTCTCTCCGCTGCTTCAGGCATCGATCCCAGCGCGGATGACACCCTCCCCAGGGCTCTAGAGTTTGTGAGGAACACCCAAAGGGCGGATGGAGGGATGCGCTATCGGGGCTGCTCCAACGCCTACGCCTCCACCGGCTCAATGACCGCCGCAGGGCTCTGGTCTCTGCGCCTCTTGGGGGTGCCCTCGAACGATCCAGATCTTCAGAGAGCGATGGCCTGGCTACAGGAGCATTTTCGTTATGATGGGCACTTCACCACCCGTTGGCCTCAATCCTACTACTACTATCTCTGGGCCAGCTCTAAGGCCCTAGAAGTAACCCCAAGCGATGGAGAAGCCGGAATCTACTCTGAGCAGATTGGTGGTCAGAGAGATCCAGCTGCAGATAACTTTCCCGAGGAGCCTCGGGGTTGGTATTACGACTACGCTTGGTTTCTCACAGAGAGTCAGCTCCCTGTGGGTAACTGGCCCTGTGATCAGGACGTTGGACGGGGTTGTTGGAACTCGAAGGCAGCGACCCCCTACGCCCTCCTGGTCCTGGAGCGCTCTCTGGGGGGCGTCTGCGGAGATGACTTTAATGATCAGGATGGCATCTGTCAGGGGGATGACAACTGCCCAGAGATGTCTAACCCAGATCAAACAGACAGCGATGGCGATATGGTGGGAGATCTCTGCGACAACTGCCCCAATCTCCCCAATGAAGATCAGGAAGATATCGACGTGGATGGCATCGGAGATCTCTGCGATGATCATATCTGCACCCCCAGCGGCCCGGAGATCTGCAACGGCATAGATGACAACTGTGATGGCATGGTGGATGAGGATGGACCGGGTGAAGGAGAGCCCTGTAACACAGGAGAGCTGGGGATCTGCAGCCAAGGGGAGCAGCTCTGCATCAACGGTCGCCTCTTCTGTAGCCGCCTTCAGGCGCCCAGCACTGAAGAGTGCAATGGGGTCGATGACAACTGCGATGGAGAGCTGGATGAGGGCTTCTCAGGGCTGCGGCGCTGTGAGACAGAGCGCTCTGGGGTCTGTGCTGAGGGCTACTATATCTGTGAGGAGGGCGCCCTACGCTGCCTCTCCCGTGAGGAGCCCTCTCCAGAGCGCTGTGATGGTCTGGATAACAACTGCGACGGCAGCGTCGATGAGGGTAACCCTGAGGGGGATCGTCCCTGCAACACGGGACTCTCAGGGATCTGCTCTGAGGGCAGCAGCCAGTGCCAAGCGGGAGGGCAGTGGGTCTGTATTCAAAACAGCGAGCCTGGTGAGGAGCTCTGCGACAATCTAGACAATGACTGTGATGGTGCGGTGGATGAGGGCGCTCCAGGCTCAGGTCAGGTTTGCGTGGTTCCAGATCAGGTAGGGCTCTGCGCGGTTGGACAAACCCTCTGTGAAGCGGGAGGGCTGCGTTGTCTGCCCATCACTCAACCGGGAGGTCTGGTTGAGGAGTGCAACGCTCTGGACGATGACTGTGATGGTGAGATCGATGAAGAGCTGCCCTCAGGGGCGCCAGAAGATTCGGGTTCTCCCTGTCAGACTGACTGCGGCGTAGGGCTTTGGGTTTGCTCCCTGGGTCGCATGATCTGCGATGGGCCTCAAAACGGCTTTGATGAGAGCTGTAACGGTCTGGACGATGACTGTGATGGTCTGGTGGACGAGGAGCTTTTGGGGTTTGGCGTGGAGTGCGTCACCGAACAGCTGGGGCTCTGTCGAGAGGGAGTCACTGCCTGTGTTGAGGGGAGGGTTCACTGCGTCGGTGTTCTGGATTTTGAGCAGCAGAGTCAGGAGGAGGAGGCTTGCAACCGCATCGATGATAATTGCAATGGCGAGATCGATGAGGAGGATCCCGGGGGAGGCTTCCCCTGCCAGACAGGGCAGCCTGGACTCTGTGCGTTGGGGACAAGCCACTGCTATAACGGCACCATTCGCTGTATCCCCGATCTTGAGCCTGAGGAGGAGCGCTGCGATGGAGCAGATAACAACTGCAACGGTCTCGTAGATGAACAGAACCCTGAGGGGGGTGAAGCTTGTGAAACCCCTGAGCCGGGCATCTGTAGACCGGGCTTGCTTAGTTGTCACCAAGGGGAGCTGCGCTGCGAGCCCCTCGCCTTCCCCCAAGAGGAGATCTGTGATGGTCGAGACAACGACTGTGACGGTGCTGTAGATGAGGAGGACCCTGGCGGAGGAGTCTCCTGTGACACCGCTCAGGTGGGGATCTGCGCGGCGGGGATCCTGCGTTGCCAGGGAGCACAGCTCAACTGTGTGCATCTACACAGCCCTGAAGAGGAGCGCTGTGATGGCCTCGACAACAACTGTGATGGCTTTATCGATGAGCGAGATCCTCAGGAGGGAACAGCCTGTGAGACGGGAGAATTTGGGCCCTGCTCATCGGGGATCTTTCATTGTCGAGGAGGCGAATTGCGCTGTGAGCCTCTCCAAGGACCGCTCCCTGAGCGCTGTAACGGCGTTGATGATGACTGCGATGGCGAGCTGGACGAGGAGGATCCAAGCTGGGGCCTGCCCTGTGAGATTGGAGGCCATTTTGGTGCCTGCTCCATCGGCCTGAGCCGCTGTGTCGAAGGGGAGATCCGCTGTATGGATGGCGCAGAGCCTGAGGAGGAGCGCTGTGATGGACAGGACAATGACTGTGATGGTGAGATTGACGAGGAGAACCCTGGAGGCGGAGAGCCTTGTGACACTGGCCTCTTGGGTGTCTGCGCGGCGGGGCTGCTGCGCTGCGTCGCGGGGGGGCACTTTTGTGAGCTGCAGATAGAGCCTACAGAAGAGAGCTGCGATGGTTTGGACAATGACTGCGATGGTGAGATCGACGAGGGTGACTTTGGTCTTGAGCTTCTCTGCGCTTCTGGGGGTTTGGGACGCTGCGCAGCGGGACATCTTGAGTGCTTGGAGGGCGCCCTAGAGTGCGTTGCCAACCAAGAGTCGATCGAGGAGCTGTGCAACTGGGAGGATGATGACTGTGATGGTGCTGTAGATGAGGGGCTGAGGAGCGCCTGTGGAGAGTGCGAAGCCCTACCTGAAGAGAGCTGTAACGGTGTTGATGATGATTGTGATGGTGCTGTAGATGAGGGGGTGAGCTGTCCAGAGGAGGAGCGCTGTCTTTTAGGGGCCTGTGTTGTTCTCTGCGATGCTGGAGAGTGTGTCGATGGTCTGCTTTGCCATGAAGGGGGCTGTGTCGAGCCCTGTCTCCTCGCCGACTGTCCTTTGAGTTGGCCCTGCCGCGCGGGGATCTGCCAAGATCCCTGCGGTGGCGTCATCTGTGATGGAGGGCAGGTTTGTCACCTCGGGCGCTGTGTAAGTGACAGCTGCTATGAGCGCGGCTGTGAAGGAGAGCTGCTCTGCCTCAATGGCGCTTGTATCGTCGATCCCTGCCAGAGCTTAAATTGTGAGGGTGATCAATTCTGCCGCCTGAACCCTGAGGGGAGCGCCGAGTGTGTGGGACTCTGCGCCCTGATCTCCTGTCCCCTGGATCACCGCTGCGAAGGAGGGCTCTGTCTCCCCGATCCCTGCTTCCAACCCGACTGCGCGCCGGGCGAGATCTGCCAAGCTGGAGAGTGTCAGCGGGATCTCTGCGCGGGGATCCCCTGTGGAGATGGTCGACGCTGTGAGGGAGGCCTCTGTGTCGATGATCTCTGCTTGCATATCCGCTGCCCACCAAACCTCAACTGTATCATCCAGGAGGGCATCGCTGAGTGCCTGGGGGGAGAGCCTGAGGCGCCAATAGAGGTCGATCAGGGAGGCATCGATTGGAATTTTGAGGAGGATCTCGCCGATCTGGGCGTCGATGCAGAGGATGCTGCTGAGATAGAGCAAGATCAACAGTTTGATCTGCTCTCAGCTCCAGATCTCCAAGCGGCTCCAGATTTCCTCAGTCCAGATTTGGGCGCTGAGTCAGCTCCTTCCGGTCATGATCCAGGTGACTGTGGTTGTCGAAGCAGCGGTGATGGTCCATTTCCGCTGCTGCTCCTCGGCCTCCCTCTGCTCCTTCTCAGACGATGGAGAGATAACGCCGAGCCCTGATCCTCTCCTGCACCACCTCCTCTACCAGGTTCCAGCCCCAGCGCTCCTCAAGTTGGGGCCGCTTATGAGGGCTGATGATGATCAACTCTGGAGTGATGAGGCTCAACTGATAGAGCAGGCCAGGGAGCCGAGAGATCTCCAGGAGGTGAAGGGCAAAACTGCAGATGATCAGATCGTAGACGCGCTCTACGAGCGTCCCTGCTTGGATCTGCTCAAAGCTGATCGGCTCTGCCCGTCGCCCTGTACGTCGTAGGTAAGCTGCGCCGGTATAGGGGTCGAGGCCACTCAAGTCGCTGAAACCTTGACTCTCCAGAGCCAGAGTCACCTCACCACTCCCACAGGCCAGATCCAAAATTCTGCTCTCTTTGGACCAATTCCACTCCAGGGAGAGCTGGATCAACAGCTCAGAGAGAGGCTCTTCATGCGGGTTTGAGTATTCTGCGCCCTGGCTCGCATAGAACTCAGCGACGCCATAGCGCTCATAGGCTCCACGGATGCTGTTGGGCTTCTCCTTCATCGCTTGAGGATTAAGGGGCAGGGCTTGGTTTTCAAGAGAACAGCTCCGTTACCTTTTCTCTTAGCCTCCCCTCAGCGCCTTAAAGCTGCTCATCGCTCCCTGAACAGCGCTCTCGATCTGCTCTTCTTGGAGATCCAATGCCTGACAGAACTCCTCGATCTCCTCCTCTCCCTCGCCAAAGCCCTGGCGATGGGCTAGATGGTTGGCGAGCTTGAGCAGATCCAAAAGTTTTGAGCTTTGAACGCCCTGACTTTCATGATGTTTTAGGACGATTTGGCAGAAGCTATCATCAAAGCGCCAACGCTTGAGGAGGGTAGCCCCAAAGCGCGCATGGAGCCCTCCGATCACTTGCTCTATCTCCTCCTCTGAGTATTGCCCCTCAAGTTCGTCAAAGATCTGAAGCAGGACCGCCTTGCCGATATCATGCAACAGACCATGTAAAAAAGCGCTCTGGGGGTGCAGGCCTTCCAAGCCAAAGGCGAGCTGCTCAGCCAAGAGCCCGGTCATCAAGCTGTGCTGCCAAAGCTGATGAATGATCTCAGCGTTGCGGGTCTTAAAGGCGAAGAGTGAGCGGTTGCACTCTACCATCAGAAAGCGACTCAGCTCTCGGGTGCCCAGTCGGACGATCGCTTGGTTGAGGCTCCGAGGTGGCTTGGCACCTCCTGAGAAAAAAGGAGAGGCGGACAGGGCCACCACCTTAACGCTCAGGCTCGGGAAGCTTCTCAGCTTTAGGATAAGCTCCTCCAAGTCCAGATCAGGCTCCAAGAGACAGCGGATTATTCCTGAGTGATTGCTGCTCAGGTTGGGGAGGCGCAGCTCAGAGCGGCGATAGCGGTCGATCACCGCCTGGACCGCAGAGCGCAGCGGAGGAGGGCTCAGCTCTTGGGATAGCTCTTCGCTGGGCTCTTCGCTCTCCTCTTCAATACCCAACTCAATTACGCGATCAACACCATCCTTTAGACCAACTTGGTACAGGTTGCTGAGCAGCTTACGTAGACCCGCACGAGCGGGAGGGCTGAGCCCAGGGAGCAAACGCAGTAAGAGACCGCTTGGATCAACACGCTCCATAAGTCGATCGACGCTCTCTCCCTCTGGGACGATGAGGCGAACCCCTCGATATTTCATCCAGGCCCAAGCTCCTCTCTTTTTCTTATTCAGCACTGTGTCTCAAGAGACCCCTAACTTGAAAAAAAATCTTAGAAGTCGTTTAAAGCCCAGTGCCCAAGACAACGGCAAACCATCTGTGAGGGTGGGACGCAAAGCCAGGGGTCCTGTAAAGGATCGCCCAGCTACCAAAGGGGATTGAATATGCGCCTTCTTATCGCTCTGCTCTTCTCCACCATGCCCCTTTTGGCTCAGGCTGAGGAGCCTCAAGTAGAGTTCAGTTTCCCTGATTTCAGCACGCTTCTTCCAGCTGGGATCTCTCATCAGGAGGTTTTGACCATCGCGACTGAGCGAAAGGGAGATATCGTCGAGGGGGTGATCCTCCTCACCAGAGGGCGGAGTTTCCACTTCATCCAGACCCAAACCCAGCCTCTCCTTCAAGAAGAGTTGATGGTCGCTGAGCTCAACTAAGCTTGAGCTTGTCCTGTACAAAAATAGGATCAGTACAGTCCATTTTGAAGAGATCCACTGGCGGGTGAGATAGCCGACAGCTTTGCCGAGGTGGCTCTTGGAAAGGTGCCTACCCTTGCGCCGCTTCAACCAAGCTTTGAAAAGTTTAAGGATAGGCGCCGAGACTCGGTGCCTCATTCTGGTGGCTGAGTTGAGGCCCCATGTGGAGCGCGTGGTCGCGCAGCGCTACAGCCCCGAGCATCTCCTGCGCTCCAGCGTCGACACCGTTCTGCTATCTGCTGGGGGGTATTTGGCGGGATGGCTGCTTTGGCGGGTCTTGATCTTAGAGCCTTGGTGAGCTGAGGATCAGGCCTCCTCCTCCTCGTTGGGATCTGCGGTGGGCTCAGGGACCTCGGGCGCCAACTCACCATCACCCGGCAGCTCAAGCTCCTCAACACTGGGAGGCTCCTCGACGCTGAAGGGCGCCTCGGGACACTCAGCGGACTCAAAAGCAGGCTGCGCCTCACCGCTGCTCAGGGTCTCAGCCACGATGTTGCTGTTCCTCTTCCAGCACTGGCTGATGCGGACACACTCCCCCTCGCCGACGGTGCCGTCACAGACCACCAGGGCGGCGCGAGCGCCGAGCCCTCGCTTCCAACCCAGGGAGATGCGACCGCGCTCGACGACATCATCCTGACCCGTGACAAACTCACCGTTTTCATCTGTGGTCACGAAGTCCGCTCGGGTCGCGAGGCTGACCTTGCCGCCCACACCGATGAGGTGCTTATAGTTATAGCGTGCGGAGATGGGCTCGCTGCCATCCCGGCTGAACTCCTTGAGGCCGATGTGCAGCTGACGGACCTTGCGAACCGCGCGATAGCCGATGCCGATCTTTCCGGTGGGGCCTTGACCTGTGAGGCTGTTCAGGTTGTCAAGGTCGTAGCCGATCTTGCCTGCGCCACGACGCTTGCCATCAAAGCGAGCCATCACGCGACCCTCACCAGCGAAGACAGACAGATACTCCTCGGTCCCCTCAGCTCGCCCCTCAAGGACGAAGCCATAGAGGCGGTTGCGGAGATCCCGATGACAGGAGCGCAGCCTCCACTCAACCCCCTCATGGCTGCCCACCCAGCGCTTACACTTGATAGCGCCCTCTTCGTAGGTCTCAGGCTCTACGTTGGAGGCGGCTTGCCGCATACGCTGCAAGCTGTCCTGAACGGTGCTGTTGATCCTCTGGAAGATCTCCTGAGTCAGCGCCCGAACCTGCGCTGGGCTGCCCTCCAGGGCATACTCTTCTGAGCTGAGCGCCTGCCCCTCCTGATCGGTGAGCAGCAGGTTGAGCTGATCCTCTGTGGGGATCGCCTCCAGGTACTCCTCATCAACCCCCAAGACAGGATCATCAGACTCTGTATCGCCACCACAGGCGTTGAGGGCGAAAGCTACGAGGATCCAACTGAGATGGCGTAAAGGCATGGTATCACTCCCTATGAAGATCGAGGTCTCTTCTGTATCCGCTTCATTAGGCTCAAACCCTTCCAGGCTGAAAAGGTCTCGTTTTTTTCTGCATCTTTTTTATCCGATTGATTTCAAAGAGCGGAGAGTCGCCTGAAGGGATTTCACCTCCAAGCGACTCTCCGGAACGAACGCTCGGGGGGCCTATCTTTTCAGGGTTTTAGAGCCCCAAACTCAGACCTGTTCTGGAGCTCAGCCATGAAGCTTAGCCCCCTGCTCCGGGAGGACTCCTTTATCGCGGGCAGCTTGTATGAAGGGCTCATCGTCAGCCTAAAGGCGGGGCGGGTGATCTCCATCTTCATGGGGCCGCTGTTGAGTAGCTGAGCGGGGCGTGGCTCAATCCAGGAACATCCACCGGGTGGTCATGTTGGCAGCTCTAGAGGGCATGGGGGTCTGCGCTATAGCTTGGCACATCGCTTGGATTTCGGGGGGGTAGTAGCCGAGCACCTGGAGCTTGAGAATGCGGCCAGAGGCGAGACGCAGCACGAAGACCCGCTCAGTCATCTGCACGCAGCCCTCATAGCTGTAGTAGCCCAACAGCGCCGTATGGGGAGAGTTGAGGACAGAGCCGCCATCAACAAAGACACAGTCCTCATCGTAGTGCTGATCCGTGCCGAAGGCGTCCCCCTCAGGAGGGGCCAGAGGCGCCACCATTGAGGCGGATGATATGGCGGCGGAAGGCGATGTCCCAGTCCATGGATTCCAGGGCAGCCTCATCGCCTAAGTCGACCTTCTCCATCCCGTTATCGGTGAAGCGTCCATAAACGTAGGCGTGGGGTGGGTTGGAGAACGCGCCACCAGCAGTGGCGTCGATCTCAGAGAGCCAAAGGCCTTGTTGCCTGTCACTGGCGTCGTTGCTGATCTGTCCTGGTGCGACGCCAGGTTGGAGCGCCATCTCGGGGATCATCTGCTCCTCGCAGGAGACAGGGGTGGGATCGCTGCAGATGGCGATGGGGATGGGATCGGCGTCGGGCTCAATGGGTGCGGCGTCCAGCTCGGCGCCAGCATCTATGGGGATCTCAATGGTGGTGTCCTCAGGCGAGGAGATCCCATCGTCGCTCACCTCGCCTGTGTCCGTGACAGGCTCGGCGTGGTTGTTATCGCAGTCATCACAACCCAAGGCGAAGAGGGATAGGGCAAAGAGGGATAGCCAGATCCTCATGGGGCTCCTTATCCGCGATGTTTTTGCTATATCTATGCAAACAATCTTTCAGCCTGAAATCTAGGTGCTGTTTCTTTGATCTTAGGCCATCTGGGCTATTTACGATTAAACCTTGGCTGTTCGTCGGCAAAGCCTTCAGGGCTTCCACTCATATATATAACATTACAGTATCAACCTCATTTTACGAGATCTACTTTGTCATAAAGCCACGCTTAGTGAGATCCGGAGAGTTGTCTGAAATCCCTTCAGGCGACCCTCCGAAAAAAGGTTTCATCTGTTTGCATCCATCCCCTGGGGCGCCCTGCTCAGAAAGAAGCTTCGAAGAGAGTCGAAACCTCTCTAGACTCTCTGTACAGAGACCAATCAGCTCATCCAGAAAGGACCCTTCAAGCCATGAGATCTCTCTCTACTCTCTTCGCGCTGCTCCTGGCTCTCCCAGCGGCAGCTCAGCTGAAGATCGTGGGGCTCTCTGAAGCCCCCTACAGCCTGACGGCGGCGGACGGCACCGGGCTGACGCTGGTGGCTCTTGACGCGCGTGCGGTGGTGGATGGACCACTGGCGTTCAGCGAGCTGCGGTTGACATTCCAGAACCCGCAGCCACGCCAGATCGAGGGACACTTCAAGGTGGTGATGCCGGATGGGGCGGCGATCAGCCGCTTCGCGATGAAGATCCGGGGGGCATGGATGGAGGGCGAGGTGGTCGAGAAGCAGGCAGCGCGGCGAGCCTATGAGGATGCGCTGCACCGTCGGCAGGACCCCGCGCTCTTGGAGCAGGACTCGGGCAACAGCTTCCGCGCGCGGATCTTCCCGATCCCCGCCAATGGCCGCAAAGAGCTGATCATCTCCTGGTCACATGAGCTGAAGGACAACGGCGAGTCCTATCGCCTGCCTTTGAAGGGCCTGCCCAAGATCGAACACCTGAGCTTAACAGCCATGACCCCAACACCCGGCAAAGGTCCCAAGACCTCCCTGGGTGGCAGCAGCAGCCGCTATCAGATCTCCAAGGTCGAGAAGCGGGCCTTTGCCCCGGATCAAGACTGGGTGATCTATGGCGGTGAGATCCCCGAGGGCGGCGACGCCTTGCGGACCGAGAACTTGGTGGCGGCGCGCTTTGTGTTGCCGGGCGCTGAGGAGCTGGAGAGCTTCAAGAGCGCGGTGATCCTCTTTGACACCTCCGCCTCACGGGCGATCGGCTATGAGGCGCGAGTGACCGCCCTTGAGACCTTCATCAAAGGTTTAACTGGGATCGAGGCGGTCGAGGTGCTGGCCTTTGATCAGGAGGCGGCGCCGATCTGGAGAGGGGCTCCGGCTGAGGTGAACCTGCAAGGGCTCAAGGATCGCCGGGCGTTGGGGGCCTCCTCACTGAGCGCGGGGCTGCAAGCGATCTCGAAGAGTCAGGCGACTGGGCGGCTGATCATCTTCACCGATGGCATGATCACGGCGGGGGCGCGTGAGGGCAAGGCGCTCAAGGCCCTGGTGACGGGCCTGGGCGCGCAGGGGATCGGGCGAGTGGATGTGGTGGTGGACACGACGGCGCGCGACAGCCTGATCTTGGAGGCGCTGGTGACCTCGGGGCTGCCCAGCTCAGGGAAGATCATCGAGGGGCGCAGCCCGCTCAAGGAGCAGTACACCCGCCTGAACCGTAAGACCCTCCCTGAGTTGAACTTTAAGGTCCCTGGCGCCCAGTGGCTCTGGCCCTCCAAGCAGAAGGGCTTGCAGGGCGGCGACGCCGTGCTGCTCTTTGCGGATCTTCCGACCCAGGCCCCCCTCAGCGTGGAGATCAGCGGTGGAGCGAAGCCCCTGAGCTTTACGCCCGAGGCTCGCGAGGCCGAAAAACATCTCCTCAAGCGCGCCTGGGTCGCCGCGCGCATCAAGCGCCTTCAGAAGATGCAAGGGAGCGCTGATCCCGACATGAAGGGGGCGCTCAGGCAGCAGATCATCACCCTCTCAACCAGGCATCGCGTCCTCTCCCCCTACACCGCCCTGATCGTCCTAGAGACAGAGCATGACTATCGCCGCTTCAACATCAATCGTCGCGCCCTGGCCGACATCCTGACCCTCGGCGCCACCGGCGTTGAGCTGGCCAAGCGCAGCGAGATCGCCCTCGTGGGGGGGGGGGGGGGGGGGGGGGGGGGGGGGGGGGGGGGGGGGGGGGG